>JARKUF010000012.1 GCA_029974015.1 Spirochaetota bacterium | reverse complement strand
AAGCGCTGTAAGAACATTTCTGGTGTGGCTTAAAAAGTACCTTCAGGTTAACGCGACCATAGAAGATGCAGAAAAAGGCATTAAGCGGATAAAATCACCTGTGGAGGCGAAAACAATGTTAGCAAAGACAATAGAGGAAGTAAGAAAAGACCTGGTTAATGAAGGCATTCAACTGGGGATTAAACAGGGCATGCAAAAGGGAATTCAGCAGGGCATGCAAAAGGGCATTCAGCAGGGCATGCAAAAGGGCATTCAGCAGGGCATGCAAAAGGGCATTCAGCAGGGCATGCAAAAGGGCATTCAGCAGGGCATGCAAAAGGGAATACAGAAGGGCATGCTAACCGGCAAAAAGGAAACAGCCCTCGCTATGAAGAAAAAAGGTATTGATATTAAGGTCATTTCTGAGGTAACCGGCCTCCCTATTGAAGAAATCAGAAAGCTGAAGGTTTAAAATGCGAAAGCGTTTGCGCGCCTTCACACACCCCGTGGTTTTGCAACAAACGTTGCGTGCCACCGAGGGCCTTATGTTTTGGCTCCTTTCATCCTGCCTGGAAAGGGCATCCGTGGGGAGGAGGCATGCGGCCCCTCACCACACCCCTCCCGCGCGCTCTCATGTCCGGTAAAAAGCGAATATTTAAAGGTTCCCTTATTACCTCTCCCCCCTCCGGAGGACTTTCGCGTCGAGGGCGTAGGCGCCGACGATGATGAAGTCAACGCCTTCCTCGGACAAGATGTGTAACATCTCGCTGTAGTCTTCGTTCAGCATCCCCTTTTCCGGTAAAGGCCCAGGCGTCGCGGGTGATCTCCCATACCATGCCGATGAGTTGTTCCGGCGGGCCCTCGACAAAACCATCATCGGGCATCCCATCCATAAGGCCCTTCGAAACGATGTTTCGTTTCATTTTCCCCACGATGATATCCCGTTAAATCGTAACTACCGACATACTCAGGACTCAGGTTTTCCCGCCCGCCTGGACATTTTCTGATAGATTTTCTGATGGACAGGAGAATTGTTCGCCCCTTAACATACCGGCGCAATGGATGCGAAACAGGCGGACAATGTTGTGACCCTCCCGGTATTTTTTCTGTATAAGAAAGCGCTCTTCCCCCACTGTTCCCTGGAGGCGGCGCTGAAGCCGGGGCAGGCGGGGGACCTGCGTGAAAACGATGAGGCCGCGGTGGTCCCCGTGCGGAGCGTTCTCGGGCCGTTTTTTTCACGTGGGCGCGCGGCGGTGAAGGCGCGGGTGGCCGGGGTGAGCGAATCCGGCGGCAATCGCCGTGTGGAATTGTATGGCCTGGGGCGCGTTAAAATTATCAAGCTCATCGACTTGAAATACGCCCTATGCCGCGGCGTTCCCGAACTGTCCGGGGACGATGACCGGGAATGGCTCGAAAAACTCCGTCGCAAGGCCCAGGAGCTGGTGTTTCTTATCAACGTGGACACTTCAGACCGGCTTATCAACCTCCTTGAGTACATTGCGGGGCTGGGCCGCCTTACCGATTTTTTAGCCAACTATTTCATCCTGCGTTTTTCCCGGCGTGTTCTTCTGGTCAAAACCGCCGACCCGGTGAAAAGGGCGCGCATCCTCTTTTCTTTTCTCGAAAAAATAATCGAGGCCTACAAGAAAAAGAAAGGTATAGAACGATGAAAAAAACCGTACGTAACCGTGAGGCTTTCTATACAATCGCCTGGTCCCGCGCCTTCCCCTTCGACAAATATTCCATTACCAGAATGGTGCCGGAACTTCCGGGCCTCGCCATGTTTTCCAGGCGAGGCGATGAAGAAAAAAAACCTCTTTTTATTTATGGATGCTGGCGGGAGGGGCTCCGACTCGGAATAAAATATCTTTTCGATCCCCAGTACAGCAAAAACCCCGGGATTGCCCACGACCTCCTGGATGGAAGCCTTTTCCTGCGATATGCCGTGGTCGATACCACCCCCCGGGACATGAAGGACGTTCTATCGGTCCTCATCGCCAGGTACGCTCCGGAGTACAACAGCCGGGAGTACGCCGACTCGGGGCGGTACGACGCCATCTATGTGAAGGAGATGGACATGAGGGAGGGGGACGTGGTGGAGAGCATACCCCGGGGCGGTCTCTAAGCGATGTCCGCCGAGAGTAAAATGTCCTCTGCAGTGTAAAGGTGTTCCGTGCGCTGTTTCAGGGAGATGAATTCCAGGACATACTTTAGTCTGCAGGCGGCGTCCAGGGGCGATGAATGGACATTGTCCTTCGTCGGCGGGTACTGCTGGATCCGCTTAACGTTCAGGGTCCTCCTGTTCTTGTCGGTATTAAAGATGTCCTTTCTGAAAAGGACGAATGTTTCATAGATCGCTCGGATGATATCGTCGGACTCGATGAGATAGGCCAGGTGGAGGTTCGCGTCCGAATTGTGGATGTTCCGCGTGAAGAATTTCAAAATTTTCAGTATGATATCCGGGAATAGATGGTAGTTCATCACCTGCACCACTTTTGCTTCCAGTTCCTCATCGTACATGCGCATGGAAGGATAGGCGAGGTTGATGATGTGGGGCCGCCCGGTTTTCACCTTGAATGTCACGAAGTCGAGGAATTTGTCCAGGGAGTCCTTTTTTAAAAGATCGTAAGCCTTGAAGGTCCCCTCAATCAGAGATTGGGCGATGATCTCAAAGTCATTTTCCTTGAAGAGCGACTCAAGGTCCAGGAGTTCGCCGGTTTCAAGTTCAAAGGACCCGCCTAAAAGGGTGTTTTTGGCCATAACTAAAACCTCGTGCTGTAGCCCATCATGACCTTCCTGTTGAAGCTTTCCCTGCTGTTGTAAATTTGCACATTTCTTGCCGCTGAAAAAAGGGAATGCTGATAAAAAGAAAGCTCCGCGACGCCGAAGAGGACCATCCTGAGCATGTCGCCGTCACGGTATCCGTCCCAGGCGAGAAAAATCAGGACCGCGTTTGTCGCCAGTGTCGCCAGTCCGGCTTCCCAGCGGCCGGCATAGAAGTGCCCGAAGCCGGGAAGGACGGCGGACCCGGCTAAGGCCGCCGGGAGGCTCTTTTTTCCCCTGTTTTTTTCATTATCGATTAGTTTTTCCAGATTCGTGAGCCTTGATTCGTATGTGCTGCTTTTCCAGGAGCTTTTATGTGCAGCTATTGCGGCCCTGGCGTCGTCGAGCTCTCCAATGAGGGCCATGGCCACGCATTTCTCATACTGCACGTCCTCGGACAGGGCCCCTTTTGGATAAAGATAGTCATAGGTGAGGAAGGTGCGGTGGGCGTAGTAAGGCGAATCAGCAAGAAGCCGAATATGCCCTGCGAGTAAAAGTGCTTCCTCACCTTCTTTTTTTTCGCGGTATTTCTCGAAACAACGGTTCATGGAATCCAGGGCGGCGGAACGGTTGCCGCCCCGCCAGTAAGCTTTTCCCTGTAGAATCAGGCTCCGACCGTGGAATTCCCCCTTCGGATAAAGAAATTGGAGGCGCATGGTTTCAGTAATTGCATGATAATATTCTTTCTCTTCGTAATATGTTTCGGCAAGACGAAATATCGATGCTTCCCCGTCCCCGGCGCCGGAGAGGGCCCATGCGCTGGTGAGGGCCTGGGCCAGGAAGGCGGCAATGAATGCGTATGGAATTTTCACGGCCCGGCCCCCGGTATTCCGGAATACTTGGTTGGATGATAGGGGGGTATGTATTTTTCGCGAAGGGCCGCGGCAAAGCGCTTATGGGCAGCGCTGTTGGCCCATTCCGCCGCGTTCCACGCTCCGTAGATATTGCCTCCGTAAAAAAGGGCCGTGAAGAACATGAAAGTGTAGGCCAGGCCATCATCGCCCCGGCGATGGCAGTACCAGGCCCCGTATCCGGCGCCCGCCACGGCGGCCAAGCTGATGATGCTGTCAAGATATCGCCCGGCCCATGCCTGGCCCGCCCCCGGGAAGGCCGCTGAATAGAGCGCGGCCCTGCTCTTTTCACGGTACTGAATGCTTTCGCAGGCGGCAATGTCGTCCCTCAACTCCGCGAGCCGCCGTGAACCGGAGAAAAACTTTTCCTGGAAATCTATCTCCTTCTGTATGTCGCCATACCGTTTAAGGGAGATGAGGAGGTCGGCTTTGCGCAGAAAGATTTCGTATCGCAGAAATGGGTCCTCAATGTTTTTTGAAATGCCTTCCAGTACATTCAGGGCCTCTCCGGAGCGATGGAGCTTTGCCAGGGCCTGGGACCGGAGAAGCCGCCACGAGTCCCACTCTCCCCCGTCAGGAGGGGCTTCCATAAGTCGGGCCGCCGTCGCGTATTGGCCGCCGAGATAATAATTCGCGCCGATGAAGTATTCGAACTCCCGGCGTTTCTCAATGCCCTGTTCGTAATTAAGGTAGCGTCGGGTTTCGGCAATGCAATCGAAGTATCTTTTCGCGGAGAAAAGCTCCTGGATGAAAGACAGGTGGGCGCGGGTATAATCTGCAGAAGTTTCATCGGCCGCGCCTGACGCGGCACAGAGCAGAACGATGCAGACGATGGCAATGGCGTGTCTCACGGTTGGGGGCTCACTTCAGGGCGGGCGGGACAGGGTCCTTGCCGGGAGGGTTGAAGGGATTACAGCGGATGAGCCGGTCTCCGGCCATGAAGGCCCCCGGGAGCGCCCCGTATCTTTCCACGGCTTCGCTGGCGTACCGGCTGCAGGTGGGCTGGAAACGGCAGTTCGGCCCGTCCTGGGGCGATATCACCACCTGAAAGAGACGGATGAGGGCCCATGCCCCGACCTGGGGGCCGTTATATATAGTGCGAGGGCGAGGCCGATGAGGAATTGCTTTCCCAGCGGGGATTTCGTCTCCCACGGCCACGTCGGCGTTCCATGGCGGGAAGTCTCCGGCGGAAGCGATAGCCGGTGCCGCCAAGAGCAACACGAGAGCAATGGAGAGGGCCTTCATAGATAATACCTCTTCTGCTCCGCCACGGTGGACTTTGGAAAGCGTCCGTAGTGGTGTCCCGGCCAGATTATCGTGTCGTCCGGCAGGGTGAGTATCTTCTTAGTGATTGATTCCATTATTTTTTTGTGGGAGCCTCCGGGAAGGTCGGTGCGCCCCATGCCCTCGGTGAAGAGGGTATCGCCGGTGAACACATGGCCCTTCGTGTAAAGGCATATCCCGCCCTCGGTGTGGCCGGGGGTGTGGATCACTTTGAGCTTAACCGAACCGATTTCCACGGTGTCGCCGTCACGAAGAAGCCGCACGGGGGGAGGGGAGCCCTTTCCGCCCGTGAACCTCGACATGATCCGATTGATGAAGCTTCCAAGGCTTTTCGCCTCGAGCTCGTGGATGAGGAGGGCCGCGCCGGTTTTCTTTATAATGTGATCATTTCCCGAAGTGTGGTCGAAATGCCCGTGGGTGTTAATTACCATGCTTACCTTCAGGCCGTGCTTATTTACCGCGCTGAAGATGAGGTCGAAATCACCTGCGGGGTCTATTAGCGCCGCCTCGGCCGTCTTTTCATCCCCGATAAGATAGCAGAAGACCGCCATTCCAGTGACCAGAATTTGTTCAATAATCATTAGCCTGTTTCCTTTGCGGAAAATTACCTGTCGCCATCATAGGCGCCTTGAGGCCCCTGTCAATTGAATATCGGGAAGAGGTGAAAGTGAAAAATTCCTGGGGCGGATGAAGGCAAACTCTTATAATCAGGCTTTCCCCCCGCCTTCGGCAAGCGGGAAATCGCGGTTTTTATGTCTGCCTTTAATTTTTAGACTGCACCAAAAAATATTGTTTACCGTGAGGATGTTTTTGTATAGATGATATATGATGAAAGGCAAGCAAATTCTCATGGTGCGGGAAGATCCCGCCGATGCGGCGGGGTTGGTGAAGGCCCTCGAAGATGAGGGTTTTTCCGTCCACGAGGTGGACATCCCGGATGCCGTCCCGGCTATGAAGGCGGGGGACTATGGACTCGTGGTGGCCTTTCCGCGTTCCGCCGCCGGAGGTATCTTTCCGCTGCGCGAGCTCTCCGGCGGCCCGGGGAAAGGAGAAGCCCCCCCGGTGCTCCTCATGGCGGCGGCCGAATGTGAGTTCAGCCGGTATCTGGCCTGGCTTGAAGAGGGGATGGGATATTTTATTCCCTTCCCCATCGACAAAAGGCATTTCCTTTCCATCGTTGGCGATATCCTCTCCCGTCCCTCTCAGGGGGATGATGGGCCTGGGATGCGATTGCGGACAGGGGTACCTGTTCTCCAAACCGCTGGAGGCCCGGGAAGCCACGGCCTTTCTGGAGGCCAGGCCTTCCTGGTAAACCCGTTTTACGGCGATTTTTGATTGACAGCCTTCAATTGTCCGCCTACAATTAGCTTTCTTGCAAAAAATGAGCTTTCACGGTATTTTGTTTAGTATTATTGCCGTGCTGCAATCCTGTCGGGGCCTTTTCATTTTATCGGACCTTCGCGGAGGCGGTGAAATCGGCAGTCATCCAGAACAATAATAATCTAAGGAGCGTGTCCATGAGCATTAAAGTCGGCATCAACGGTTTCGGTAGAATAGGAAGAAACGTTCTTCGCGCCATTTTCCAGAATCCCGGCAAATTCGGCGACATCGAGGTTACGAGCATCAACGACCTCACCGACGCGGCCACCCTGGCCCATCTGTTCAAGTACGATTCAATTTTCGGCATTTTTAAAGGGGATGTGAGCCACACTGAGAAATCGATCACAGTCAACGGCAAGGAGATACTTGTCCACAGTGAGAAAGACCCGAAGCAGCTCCCCTGGAAGGCCGAGGGGGTCCAGGTGGTGGTGGAATCCACCGGACAATTTACCAGCCGGGACAAAGCGGGCCTGCATCTCGAAGCCGGCGCCAAAAAGGTCATCATAAGCGCTCCGGGAAAGGGGGAGGACATAACAATAGTCCTAGGAGTCAACGAGGACAAGTACAACTCCGCGGAGCACCACGTCATCTCAAACGCCTCCTGCACCACTAACTGTCTGGCCCCCGTGGTGAAGGTGCTCAACGACGCCTTCGGCATCGAGAAGGGCCTCATGACCACAATTCACGCTTATACCAATGACCAGCGCATTCTCGATCTTCCGCACAAGGACCTGCGCAGGGCCCGGGCCGCGGCGCTCTCCATGATTCCCACCACCACGGGAGCGGCCAGGGCCGTTACCCTGGTGATACCTGAGCTGAAGGGCAAGCTCGACGGCGGCGCCATCCGCGTCCCCACTCCGGATGTATCGGTAACTGATTTTGTCTGTGAAGTGAAAAAGCCCGTGACCGACAAGGACGTCAACACCGCCCTGAAGGAGGCCGCAAACGGCAAGCTTAAAGGGATTATGCAGTTTTGCGAGGAGGAGCTGGTTTCCATAGATTTCACGGGGAACCCCCACTCCTCCATTGTCGATGCCCCCCTTACAAAAGTCATCGGCGACAATCTGGTGAAGGTTATGGCCTGGTACGACAATGAATGGGGATACTCGCTCCGCGTGGTGGACCTCATCAAGTATGTCTCTAAATGATCTCGAGCGGAGAAAACCGTATTTCCTGACCAGCCTTAAGGGCAGCCGTAAATACTATGCTTTTCCGTCCGCCTTCGGCGGGCGGAAAATCGCAATTATTCAGGGTTGCCATAAGTTTTTGTGACTGCCCTTAAATTTAAAAAAGGTTCCAAAGGTTCCCTTGATAAAGATAGGAGCGAATCATGCAACGAAGAGAAATTTTCGCCGGAAACTGGAAGATGTTTACCACACGCGCCGAGGCCCTGGCCCTGGCCAGGGGGCTCCTCGAAGGTCTGGGGGAGTTGAAGGGCCGGGAGGTGGCGGTGTTTCCTCCCTCGGTCCACGCCCGGGAGCTGGCCGACATCTGCCGCGGAAAAATCGACGTGGGCGTGCAAAACATGTACTTCGAGAAGGAAGGGGCCTTTACCGGCGAAGTGTCGCCCGTCATGGTGAAGGACCTGGGGGCGCGATATATACTTATTGGCCATTCCGAGCGGAGGCATGTTTTCGGCGAAACCGATGAAATGGTGAACCGCAAGGTGAAGGCCGCCTGTGAATACGGCATTGAACCGATGGTATGCGTGGGAGAACTCCTCGCCGAGCGGGAAGCCGGGGATTCTGAAAAAGTGGTTGGAGGCCAGCTTCGAAAGGCCTTCGACGGTATTACCGCCGATCAGATGAAAAAGGCGGTCGTAGCCTACGAGCCGGTCTGGGCCATCGGAACCGGCAAGGTTGCCACTCCGGAGATTGCCGATGCCATGCACCGCTACATCAGAAAGGAGCTTGCCGGACTGTACGGAGCCGGAATCGCCGCCATGGTGCCTGTCCTCTATGGGGGGTCGGTGAAGGCCGACAATATTGCCGGGCTCTTCGCCTCACCGGACATAGACGGGGCCCTGGTGGGAGGGGCAAGCCTCAAGGCAAATTCTTTCCTTGACATTATTCATGTTTAATTCTAACTGGTATCCGGTTTTTTAACCGCACCCGGAGAGGAATTGGCATTTGGCGACCTCCATTTCGTTTTACCGCCCGCCGGGGTGGGCAGAAAACATGAGGAACGAGTTTACCTGAAGGCGACCTCTGATTTTTAAGTTTTACATCCCGCCTTCGGCGGGCTAAAAGACCTTAGTGCTGAGTTTGCCTGCAGTTACAATTAGAGCTTGTAAGGATAATATTTATGCATATTGTATCGGGTCTGCTTACTGTCGTGTTTTTCATCCTCTGCATTTTGCTTATCATCATCATTCTTCTACAGTCCGACAAGAGTGCGGGGATGGGCATTCTCGGCGGTTCAAGCCAAACCACTTTCGGGTCTTCCACGGCCGACGTGATTACCAAAATCACCACCGTCTTCGTGGCCCTCTTCATGATAGGTTCCCTGGGAATTTCCGTCCTTGACGGAATCCGAGCCCAGGCGCTCGATCCGATGACGGGAGGGGGATCGGCGCCGTCGGCCGTCCAGGGTGTTTCGGCGCCGCAAGGGCAGGCGAAAGACGCGCGGCAGAATGCTGTACCCGGCGCTGCGCAGGGTGGTGGAAAAAGCGCATCGGAAGCGGCCCGGGACGGCGTAAAGAAGGACTTTAACTCAAAGAAGGACTTTAACTCTAAGAAGGGAGAAAACCAATAAAGGGAGGATGTCATGGCAAAATCTGTATATGTGGATGAAAAGGAATGTACGGGATGCGAGCTTTGCGTGGATACGCTTCCGGAAGTCTTCGAGATGACGCAGGATGGGGTGAGCAGGGTCCATAACCCAAACGGCGCCTCCGAGGACAAGATCCAGGACGTGATCGACAGTTGTCCGGCCGAGTGCATTCATTGGAAATAAATTTAATCATTCTGCAACATCCGTATGTAAAGCGGTCACCGGCGGTCCCGCTTATCACTCATTGTAGAGGTTAGTGATGTCATTACAAAATTATCTTTTTACCTCCGAATCCGTCTCCGAAGGCCATCCTGACAAGGTCTGCGACCAGATATCCGACGCGATACTCGATGCCCATCTAAAGGGCGATAAAAAATCCCGTGTGGCCTGCGAGACCCTCTGCACCACAGACAGGATCATCGTATCCGGCGAGATTACGTCCACCTGCTCCGTCGATTACGAAAAAATCGCGCGGGACACGGCGGGCCTTATCGGCTACACCGATCCCAATATTGGCTTCGACGCGAAGACTTGCACGGTCCAGGTGTACGTCGATTCCCAATCTCCCGACATTTCCCAGGGTGTCACCGAAGGGCAGGGGCTGTATTCAGAGCAGGGCGCGGGGGACCAGGGAATGGTGTTCGGCTATGCTGTGGCGGAAACCGAAGAGCTGATGCCGATGCCTATCCACTATGCCAACCAGTTGGTCCTTCGCCTCGCCCGGGCGCGCAAGGACGGAGAAATCAAGTTCGTCCGTCCCGACTCCAAGTCCCAGGTAACTGTCCAGTACGTGGACGGCAGGGCTAAGCGCATCGACGCCATTGTAATCTCCACCCAGCACTCCCCTGACGTTGAGCATGGGGAAATATACAGCGCCATGGTGGACCTGGTCATCAAACAGGTGGTCCCGGCTAACCTAATCGACAGCGATACCAAAATTTACGTCAATCCGACGGGACGTTTCGTCGTCGGCGGGCCCCACGGCGATACGGGGCTGACGGGCCGCAAGATCATCGTCGACACCTATGGGGGCATGGGGCGGCACGGCGGCGGGGCCTTCTCAGGGAAGGACCCCTCAAAGGTGGACCGTTCGGCGGCCTACATGGGAAGATATATCGCGAAGAACGTCGTTGCTTCGGGCCTGGCGTACCGCTGTGAGGTACAGATCGCGTACGCCATCGGTGTTGCCGAGCCCGTTTCGGTGATGATCGACACTTTCGGCACCGGAAAAATTCCTGACGAAGAGATCGCCAGGAGGGTCAAGGGAGTGTTCAATCTCAAACCTTCGGGTATCATCCAGACCCTGGATCTTTTCCGCCCGATTTACATGAAGACGGCGGCCTATGGCCATTTCGGCAGGAAGGACCCCGATTTCACCTGGGAAAAGACCGACAAGGCGGCTGAGCTGAAAGACTGATTTTTTTGAGATTCTCCGATGTCATAGCAGCGCAGTCCCCGTGCGAACGGGGATGCGTTTTTTTAATGGTCCGTCCCCGGTGCCCCTCCGGTAATGGAGCGCTGTATCGGACCGATGTTTGTGCCGACAATATAGAAAAGGGTCCGGGGTCCCATATTACTGCCGGAGCGAACAGATGAAATACGAGATGAGGCGTTTTTTTTACAAATGTCGTTGCGGATACCAGGTGAACGTGTTTGTAGATTGCGGCGTTCCCCGGGAGGTAATTCAGTGCCGACGTTGCGCCTGCGATGTGAGGCGTTCTGAGGATTGATGCTCCGCGCTTTCTTTCTCCGGGACTGACGCCATACCGTGCTGCCCTTTCTTCGACGGGCATGGAGGAGGCCGGTTCCTTCTTCCTTTTTAATGGAAATACATTTAGGCAATCTCCAAGTATTAGTTTTCCCGCCCGCCGAGGGCGGGCGGGAAGTACAAGGCAACTTGTGATAATTTGGTTTTCCCGCCCTCCCTTGGCGGACGGGAAACGCAAGGCAATTTGTGATAATTTGGTTTTCCCGACCGACGAGGGCGGTAAAAACTTAAAGTGCTGAGTATGCCAGTAGTTACAATTCATGGGTAACTCAAAAATTTAATTTTTTGAGGTTCCCAAATTTAATTTTTAGAGTTTCCCTTTAGGTAGATGTATGAAGCGATCCCTATTGCTTATCATTATAGCTGGACTGTGTCTCACCTGGGCCGCTGCTTGGCACCCGGGGCGGGCCTTCGCCCAGGACCATTCCTCGGCCTCGCCAGAGGCCGAGGAGGATGATCGAGAGGACCTGGCCCGGAAGTATCGAGAAAACGTCAACCTCGACATGAAACTGGTTTATGGACAGTACAACACCATGCTCTCGACGGTGAACCTTTCACAGGAATCGGAAGATTTTGTCTATCTCATAACTTCGTACTTCAAACGTTCCAACGACTTCGGCTACGGCGGCGAAACCTATCAGAATTCGAGTTACTATGAGAACAATATTGGCTTCACGGGGAACCTCAATACTACGGATCGCTGGAGGAGCATTCTCGAAATGGAGCTTACCAACGATTCACGGGGCATGTTCGACAATCCCGTGTTCAGCAGGGAGGAAAAAGAGAAGGCTAAGCTTTTGTTAAAAAACGTCGTGAAGCTTTCCCGCTCCTTTGAGGTCAATTTTGCCCTCGGTGGGGCCCAGTACGTCCACCGTCTCCGTTCCACGGCTGGAGGTGAGCCTGAAAACAGCCGACTGAACCAGGTGAACGTGAAGATGGGAGGTGAATACATCTGGTCCACCACCAATGGAATCAAGTTTAAAGGCCACTATTTTTATTATGATTATCTCGATGATGATGCCGGATATGACCAGTTCTTCAATGGTGAGGTTGTGGACGATTTTCACATCACCAGGAACATCGGCGTGTCTCTGGGGGCCACTCTCTGCTTCAATCGCGATGACAGCCCATTAGCGGCGCCCATGGTGAGCTTCTCGTTTAAAGATTTCAGCCACGCCTCCATCGTCTTCCTCTATCGTTATGACCTCATGCCGTTCAGGCCCGAGATCTTCTATCTTCAGCAAAAATATATCATGCCCGCCTACGACCTTCCGCCGGGGCGGGTTCATCATGGGGACATGCGGTGTGAGTTCCGCGTGAACGACCGGTTCAATCTCATCGCCCAGTTCATTGTTGAGAGCAACGACAATTACTACAACTACCGTCCTATTGCGGGCAATGTTCTAAGTGCCGCCACTCTGGAGGTGGTATCGTACCGGTCCCGTTTCGACCTGAATCTGGCCTTTTTCGGCAGGACGGTGGAGTACGCCCTATCCTACGAGTTCGTCCGCTACGACGCTGATGATTACATTACCTACAGTCCCTCCCATAGCTTCACCAGCGCCCTGAAATACAATGGACTGCGTTGGACCTTCGACTGGAACAACCGCTATGTGGGACAAATGTACACAAGCCCCGATAATGACACTCAGTTGGGAAACGTGGTTATCGGCGATTTTGGCATGCAGAGAAAAATGCTTGAAAGCTTTTTTGCTTATATAAAGATAGAAAACCTTTACAATTACCGTTACAATTTGAGGGAGGGGTATCCTGAACAGGGCGTCACCATCCTTGGCGGTATCAGGATCCTTATTTGAGCCTTTAACTTCGGACGTTTCCCCCGTGCGAAGCTATCTTCGGCGCCTGAAGGAGGAGCGAGGACGATATGAGCGGTGAAACATTGATCGCTTTTTTTACTTCCTTTCCCATGTGGGTCACCATCGTGCCCATATTCATCTGTTCCGTCATTTCCGCCGCGGCTATCATTGAACGGTATCTCTTTTTCAGAAAAATCGACCATGACTACAGGGCCATCGTGAAAAGCGTGACACATTATGCCAGGTCCGGGAAACCGGGTGAGGCCCTGGCCTTCTGCGAAGGCTATCGGGGCCCCCTCGTCGATATTATGAAGGGAGTCCTGGCGGGCTATGGAAATAGAGAGGACAGAGAGGGGGATATCCTCGGAACTTCCAGGACTGCCGTGACCTCCCTGGAAAGGAACGTGGGTACCATCGCCACCATAGCCACGGTGTCGCCCCTTCTGGGGCTTTTCGGCACCGTGACGGGCCTTTTAAAATCCTTCGTGGCCCTCTACCGCGGAGGACAAGACGCGTCGGCCCTCCTGTCTTACGGCGTGGCCGAGGCGCTCCTCACTACGATCCTGGGGCTCATCGTGGCGATACCCTCCTGGATACTGTACAACTACATGGTGTCCAGAGTGGAGTTTTTCATCAGGGAAACGGAGTATATTTCGGACAGCATGATGCAGATATGATCCGCCGGGAGGTTTTCTTTCATGTTTTTGGAGTTTCCAGGTTTGCTCTACTATAAGGATGGTCACATAATATTTGTTTGACTGCCGGGAAAATCTAATTATTAGAGATTGCCTGCCCTTTATTCTCAGGACTTTCTATAAAAATATGAAACCCTCGTAAATCATTCTTTACAAATGGGTATATGATGGGATTTTGACCGATGGCCTGGAGGTTTAAAAGCCGGTTTCAGCACAGGGCGCTTATTGACATGACGCCCCTCATCGACCTGGCCTTTTCGCTGTTGATATTTTTTATGATATCGTACAACGCGAGCCAGGGGATGCTCTCGTCGATAATCGTTAACCTTCCGAGCGCAGTGCAGACCGGCAGCCATCACCAGGGGAATTATGTCGTATCCGTGACGGAGCGGAACGAGATTTACGTGAACGACAAAAAGATCGCAGCGGAGAATATGCCGGCGGAATTCAAAAAGATAAAGAAAGACCTCGGAGATGGGACGGTCATCATAAGGGGCGACAAGAAGTCGAATTACGAGACGATTGTGAAAATAATGGACAACCTGAACCAGGCGGGGATCCCCAAATTCACCCTGACCACAGTCAGGGGCCGATAAGGAATTCCAGGTAGGGGCGACGAAAAGGGCGAATAGAATGAAAAAAACCGCCATCATATTTCTGTGCTTCGGCGTCGTGTCGGCCCTGTTTTCCCTTTTTACCGGCGCCTCCTCGGAACCTTCCAGATACGAGGGAAAAATGGTGCGGAAGGTGGAGTTTTCCGGCACAAAAAACGTGGACCCGGAAGACCTCCTGGACAAGATCGACACGGCGGAAGGGTATCCACTGAAGGGCTCCGAGGTCCGCAAGGACATCCGCACGGTGTTCCGGGAAGGGCAGTTCGAGAACGTCCTGGTGGAAGTCGACGAGTACCGGGACGGGGTCCGTGTGAAGTTCCGGTGCACCGAGAGGCCTATGGTGGTAAAGATCGAATATCGAGGGACCGACGAGGTGAGCGAAATGGACCTCGCCTCAGTGGTACTCTTGAAGGAAAACGAGCCCCTGCGCCTGGACCTCGTTGAAAAGAGCCTTAAATTAATCCGCAAAAAGTACGATGACGAGGGGTTCTTCAACTCCGTGGTGACTTACGAAGTAAAAAAAGACCCCGATGAAGAGAACAGCGTAAAGCTTGTCTTCACCGTGGACGAGGGAGAGGAGATCCGCGTGGCGAAGGTCTCTATCCTCGGGGCCAGGCTGATGCGCGACTCCGATTTGAAAGACATAATGGAAACCTCGGAGCGGGGTTTCCTGGGCAGCGGAGGCCAGTTCAAGAAGGACGTCTATGCCCAGGATAAAATGAAGATCATCGGATACTACAAGGAGAAGGGATATCTCGACGCCCAGATCGTCGATGACAATGTCGAGTACGAATGGGAAAACCCGCTCACCGAGAAGAAGAGGTCCATCTTCATTACCATTAAGGTCACGGAGGGGGAGAAATACTACTTCGACAAGTATACAGTGTCCGGAAACAAAATTTTCGAGTCCCGGGTCTTTGAAGAAAACTTTGAGCAGACCACCCGGGGAAGAGTTTTCAATTATACCTCCTTCCAGAAAGACATGCAGATGATCGCCCAGCTCTACGCGTCAAAGGGGTATATTTTCTCCAGGGTGATCCCCAGAAAAACAGTCACCGAGGAGGAGTTCCAGGGACCTTTAGGGAGGGAAATCCGCAAACTGGTGAGGATCGACTTCGAAATCCGGGAGGGGGAGAAGGTCAAGATCGAGAACATCGTCATCAAGGGCAACAAGAAGACAAAAACCCGTGTGATACGCCGGGAGGTCCTGGTCCAGGAGGACGAACTCTTCGACGCCTACAGGCTGCAGCGCTCCCGGGAGAGGATCTTCAATCTGGGGTTTTTCAAGGAAGTCAACGTGAACGTGCGCCCCGGGAGCCGCGAGGGCCTGGTGAACCTGATTTTCGAGGTGGAGGAGCAACCCACGGGCACCATCTCCCTCGGCGGCGGCTACGGAACCACGACGGGTTTCTCGATCTTCGCCGACGTGGCGGAGAACAACCTCCTGGGGTACGGCCAGCGGGTGGGCCTCCGCTTCGAGTACGGGCCCCTTCGCCGTTCCGTAACCCTGAGCTTCCGTGACCCATGGATAGTCGAGTCGCTTTTCGGGTACCAGGTCCCCATCGGCCTGAACGCCTCAGTGTATTATATGCTGAATACGATTCCCACGACGTCTATGTTTCCCAACTCCAACAGCAGGGCTGAGTACCAGCGCCAGACTATAGGTTACAGCGTTGGGCCCTATTATCGGTTCTGGGACTACTACGGTCTGGGGGCGGTTTGGAACCAGGGATTCAAAAGTTATATCAATCCCACGGGGAACGCCTCGGATGAGATATTCATCCAGGAATCACGCGGCATCCAGCTTAAGAACACGCTTACCTTCTATGCGTACCGCGATTCGAAGGACAACTACATGAATCCCACGAAGGGAATGCGCGCGGAAATTTCGGTCTCTTTTACCGGCGGCAGCGTCCTCCGGGGAGACGACCATTTCATCAAGTACGATCCCGATATTTTCTTATATTACAGCCCCTTCCATATCCCGTTTTTGAAGAGCCATCCCATTGTAATTGAGCTTCGGGGGAACGCCAGCTTCATCCAGCCTCCACTTCGCCGCAACCATGTTCTTGGGATGCAGGACCCGCAAGGGAACCCCTGGATAGAGCCCGAGGACAGGCTCCGGATAGGCGGGCCCGAAACACTTCGTGGGTGGGATTATTTTGATACCGCCTTCCCCGATTCCTGGCGGATAGGCCTATTCCACCGGGTGCTGTACGGTGCGGAACTGCGCATTCCCATACATCCGCAGATTCTTTGGCTTGCTTTCTTCTTCGACGCGGGTTCAGTTTGGACTGATCGGTTCTGGGAAGGGCACCTCATCGAAGATTACCGCACCACCATCGCCGACGACAGAATTGCAGGGGAAGTGTACGATATTCATGACTGGCGCGACGTCGATGTGATGTCGTACTTCCGCTACGCCTGGGGATTCGGTTTCAAGATCCAGATACCGATGATGCCGCTCCGTTTCTGGTTTGGCCGCAAACTCCAATGGGTGGGCCGCGATGAGGGATATTTCAGACAAATAAGCAATTTCAATTTCCAGTTCGGCATTGGCGATATGCGTTTCTGATGGACCGCAGCCGAATTGCTTTTCGTCCGATGAGAGCGATATACCGCAACACTCTTTTTGCATTCCTCCCCTTTGTTCTCGCAGCGGCGTGTTCATTCCTGCCCAGAGAGGAACCCCGGGTTTCGCGGACGAGGTATTTACATCTGCCCTCCCTTTTCGATTATCTCACGAGAAACGACAGGGAAGCCGGGGCCTTGAATGAGAGGCGGGAAAACCTGCGCGGAAGGATTGCCGGTCTTGAAAGCAAGCTTGGGTCCGGCGGGGAGGGAATTCCCGAGGCGGTTTTGAAAAGCGATATCAAAAAATTCCGGGAGGAACTCCAGGATGTTACCGCCGCGGAGGACCTGATCAGAAAAAAATACTATCGGACAATACACGGGGCCGTAACGGCCGTGGCCGGAAGGATGCGCATCGATTATGTTTTCAACATCGGCGAGGGCCTTGTATATGCCCCCCGGGAGGACGACATCACGGAACTGGTGATCCAGGAACTGTCGGGAATGAAGGCGCGGAAGGCCCCCCAGTCGAGGTGATACGAAGAATATGAAGATAAAGATGAAGACATGGACCGCCTGCGTCCTGGCGTCATCAATTGCCGCCGCGGCTTTCCTGGTTTCGTGCGGAGAAAAACGTGGCATGGCGGTCAAAAACGCCTTCGGAGAATTTACCGGGAAGTATGTTCTCTTTGTCAGCAAGAGGGACTTCGTCCTTTACGTTTACGACCGGGACCTCAAGGTAGTAAAAAAATTCCCCATTGCTTTCGGGCTCAACCCGGATAGAAAGCCCAAACTTTATCGCGGGGACAACAGGACTCCCGAGGGGACATATCGGGTCACGGAAATGCTGAGCATGGACGCCGACAGATCCACCGCGTCGTACAGGAAACTCCGTGCCATGAACGCCGTCTTCTGGAGGGCCCGTGACGGCCATGGCCGTTTCGGCGATCCCCGGGCCGACCTGGGGGACAACGCCTATGGCCCGCGGTTTTTTCTCCTCAGCTTCCCAGGCGAGGGGGACCGTCAGCGGTACAGGGAAGCCCTGAAGAGAAACGAGATCCCGTTTCAGGGGGGAGCGCCGGTCCCTATTGGACACGGCATCGCCATCCACGGGAACAATGACCCGGAGTCGATTGGCCACCTGGCCACGAGCGGGTGTGTGCGCATGTACAACAACGATATTATCGAACTCGAGCGTTATGTCATGGAGGGGACCGTGGTAATAATTTCCCCGGACTGAAAGGCAGTCTTAAGATAGCTTTCCCGCCCGCCTTTGCCGGGAGGGAAAGCTATCTTATGGGCAGTCACCAAAACACGTTTTCCCGCCCGCCTTTGCCGGGAGGAAAATCTAACTTATGGGCAGTCACCAAAACCATGTTTTCCCGCCCGCCTTTGGCGGGCGGGAAAACATTATTGCTGAATACATCAGTAGTTACTTTTTATGGGAAATGAAAAATCTTGATTTTTAGGACTTTCCTGAAGGATTTAATGTTGACATAAATGTCTTTTTTTGGGAGGAGTGTTCAATTATTCGACTGTATCGGTTGAGCCCGGCGGTATCCTGCACTTTTTTTATCAATCGGAGGAAGATACGTGTTTATTTTTATAGCTGATGCATTTGCCCAGGCGCAGAACGCCGCCCAGGGAGCACAGGGAGATGGAAGCGGGGGCGGGTCCCTCCTGAAGGGTTTCCTGGTGCCCATGCTTGCCATGATTGTCATTTTTTATTTCATCCTCATCAGGCCCCAGCAGAAGAAGGAAAAGGAGCGCAAAAAACTCCTCGATGAAATTCAAAAGGGCGATAAGGTCATTACGGTCGGCGGAATGTATGGCGTGGTTATGAGCGTCAAACCCGAGGAGAACAGGGTCGTTTTGAAAATCGGCGATAATACGAAGGTGGAATTCGCTAAATCCGCGATTCAATCGAAGATTTCCTGAAAAGGCGATGGGCGCGTCCCTTGAAAAATACTGTATTGTGGCGCTGGCACTTGCCGTGATGGGAGCGGCCGGACTTCGTGCGCAGGACCAGCCTGTCGATGAAACCGTAAAAACGTCCCAGGAAAATGCAGAATCGGCCACGGCGGACGCCGTCAAAAATGAAAAGTCCCACGCCGCCGGGGCGGGAAAAGAAACCGTAGATTCGCCCCGGGTACGTCCCGCGGCCGCAAAGGCCGATGCCCGGGCAGAGAGCCCTAAGAACGCCGTGGAAGCCGTCGCTGCGGGGGGACTTCTGGACATCCAGGACGGCGATTTTATCTATCGGCGGATCCCAGAGAAAAAATTTCCTGAGGCCGCCCAGTCCGGTCTCGAGGAATTTGAGATTGGCGCCTCCACGCCGCCCGCCGAAGAAGTCCCGGACCTGTCCCAGCGCAAGGGGCTCTTCGGCTTGAGCGCCAGGACCACCGATTATATCGCTAAAGGTTTTCTGGCTTTCATCGTCATCGTCATTTTCGTGCTTTATAGGATGCGGGCCCGAACCAGGCGTAGTACCGTGCATAAGAGCTTCAGGTAGGGCCCGCCCTCACGCAGCGCCCGAAATAGTAAAAAACCTGACATGTCCCGTTCGATCCGTATAGATCATTATTTGTGGATGGCAAGCTCAAATTATTTAGTCCCGGCCCGCCGAAGTCTGGCGGGGAATAGGCGGGGAATATAAGTGCTGATTTTTCCAGCAGGCAACCTTTAATTATTAAGTTTTCCGCCCGCCTTCGGCGGGCTGGAAAGCCCAAGTGCTGAGCCTGCCAGTAGTTGCGATTTGTGGGGACCTGAAAAATTAATTTTTGAGGTTCACGGATTTTTTTTGGGGACGCGTATCATTGACATTTATCTTTGAAAGAGGATTTTGATGAGCCGAGGAGCGGTTTATAAACTAATTTTCATCATACTGCTTATCGCCTTTGCGGTTGTTCTCATTCTTCCCACCGTGGGAGAACGGGAAATGAATGTCATTCTCAGGGATGATGTCACCGCGGAACAGGTTGAGGCGATTGCCGCCCGTTTCTCCCGGGAAGGACACGAAGTTATAAGAAAAGAAGAATCGGTATCTGTAAAGGGTTACGGGCTCAATGATGCCGTCATGAACGAGGCCAGGACCCTCCCCGGCGTGAAAAACGTACAGTTCGTCACTCACTGGGCGGAGAAGCGGCCCATACGCGCAAAGCGGATCAACCTGGGGCTCGATCTTCAGGGTGGAATGCAGTTGGTGCTCATACCGAATTTTGGCGCCCTGGAGCGGAGATTAGGCAAAAAGCTCGACTCCGGTGAAAGGAATGAAGCGGGCCAGCAGGCCCTGGAACTTCTTCGAAACAGGGTGGACCAGTTCGGGGTCTCCGAGCCCCAGCTCCGCCGCAGGGAATCCGGAGCCATCGAAATACAGCTTCCGGGGGTCCGAGACCCCGAAGCGGTGAAACGGCTCATCGGAACCACGGGGCGGGTTGAATATCGCCTCGTGAACGACGAGTTTACCCGGAAGGCCGAAGAATGGCTGAGGGACAGCTTCGCGGCAAATGAAAAAACCCTTCCTCTGGAACCTGCTCAACAGCGGGAGCTTTTAGAGCAAATCGCCAGGGACGTTAAGGTCCCCGAGGACCTCGAAGTGCTCTTCTTTTTCGAGCGCGTGCCCAATACCAAGAAACTTGTCCCGGCAAGGCCCATGGCCCTGGAAAAAAACCTCTCCCTTGCCGGGGACGATATAAGCAAAGCCTACCGGGCCCATGACGATTATGGAAGGCTTTGCGTGAGCTTCTCCACCACCACCCAGGGGGCGGCTAAATTCGCCGAGGCTACCTCCAAGAACAACCACGGAAAGCGCCTCGCCATCGTCATTGACAACAAGGTGCGCAGCGCCCCGTCGATCAATGTGCACATCACTACGGGGCATGCCCAGATTCAGGGTGATTTTACCGGAGAGGAAGTGGACACTCTCATCAGCATCATCAAGGAGGGCGCCCTTCCTGTTGATCTGGAGCGCGCGGAGGAGCGCAGCGTAGGTCCTTCCCTCGGGGTCGATTCCATTAAGTCGGGCTATAAGGCGCTCCTGGCCGCCATCGCCGTGGTGATGCTTTTCATGATAGCGTATTACAGGCTTTCGGGAATTATTTCCTCTTTGGGCGTGGTGTTAAACCTCATTTTCATGGTTGCGGTGCTATCCTGGCTTAATTTTACTCTCACCCTGCCGGGGATTGCGGGTTTCATTCTTACCATCGGGATGGCAGTGGACGCCAATGTCATAATATATGAGCGCATCAAAGAAGAGATTCGCGGCGGCAAGTCAGTAAAACTCGCCATTTCAACGGGGTTCGAACGCGCCTTCTGGACCATAGTGGACTCCAACGTTACAACCCTCATTGCGGCCTTCATCCTGTCCCAGTTCGGGACCGGCCCCATCAAGGGCTTCGCGGTGACCCTCTCCATCGGCGTCCTCACGAGCATGTTCGTCGCATTGTATATTACCAGGTTCATTTACGAGCTCTTGTCGTTAAAGAAAAACCTGAAAATACTCAGCATATAGGGGAGCGGGACCTTGAAACGGACATTTAAATTCATTGAATACAGATGGTTGGGGTATGGAATTACCCTGGTCCTTTTCGCCATATTTATTTCCGGCACGGCCTTGAGGGGGGGGTTCAACTGGGGGATCGATTTCGAAGGAGGCCTCAAGGTCTTCGCGCGGTTTTCCGCTGCGGTCCGTGTGGATGAAATACGGCACACGCTTGAAAATAGCGGCATTAAGGCCGAAGTCCAGCAGTACGGCGGGGAAGAAAACGGGGAATTCGTCATATCGACCCGCCTTTCGGAACGCCGCCCCGGTGAGGAACATCAGTCCCTGGGCACCGCTCATATTGAAGCTCCCCTCACGGCGGCGTTCCCCGGCGTAGAGATTGTCAGCCGCGAGGAGGTGGGCCCCGCCGTCGGAGACTTCCTCAAAAAATCCGCGCTGTATTTGGTCTTCTGGTGTCTTTTGCTTATGATGCTTTATCTTGCTTTCCGGTTCGAGTTTCGCTTCTCCGCCTGCGCTCTGGTGGCGATCATCCACGACGTTCTTCTGTCGTTTCTTTTCTGCGGTTTTATCGGTATTGAAATTAATATTCCCATAGTGGCCGGGGTGCTTACCATCTTCGGATATTCCATCAACGACACTATCGTTGTGTACGACCGCATAAGGGAAAACATGACCAACATGGCGAAACAGTCGTTCAAGGAGATCGCCAACGCTTCCATCAACCAAACCCTCACCCGCACCATCTTAACGACATTGACCACCCTTCTTGCGGTGTTCTGCCTCTACATCATGGGCGAGGCGGTCATCAATGATTTTGCCAAGCTGCTTCTTTTCGGTTTCACCATGGGAATTTTCTCAACGATCTTCGTTGCCACGCCGGTACTCTACGATTGGAAAAGGATCGTCGAAAAAAGTTGACCCATGGGACCTGGGTGTCCAAAAGTTCTCATCATCCTGCCGCTTTGCGTGATACTGTGCTCCGCGCCTCTCTTATCAATGCCGGGGGGCGCGGCGGGCCCATATTCCGCCGAATCGATCCTGGGATTTGCCCGCCGCCTTTACGCCGATGGTGAATACTACCGGGCCCATGTGGAGCTCATGCGCCTCGAGTCGTATTATCCCGGGTATCTCGATCCCGGGAGCCGTCACATCACCGGCCTCCATCTTCTCATGAGGGGCGGGCGATATGAGGACGTCCTCGGGTGCTCGCGTCCCTCCCCTGCCGGGCCGGCGCTCTGTATTGACGGCATATATCGCGCCGATGCCGCGCTGTTCCTGGGGCGGTACGCCGATGCGGTAGCATTGTCGGGAGGTGCCGGCAATTGTCCGGGGCTCCTCGCCCCGTACCGTTGGAAGCGGAGTTTTATCGCCACCCTTATGAGGGGCGATATGGTAGGGGCGCGAAGAATGTTGGATATCTCCGAATTTCCCTCCGATTCGGCGGAAACTTCGGAAGAGGAAAAGGAAAAGTTTTGCTTGATGATTAAATGGGCGGAGCGGCAACAAGAAGCGATGACGCATCCTTCCCTGGCGCTTTTTGCGGGGGCCGTGCCGGGACTCGGTTACGCCGTGGCGGGGAACCGTCCCACGGGGGTGGTTGCCTTCATCGTCGTGACGGTTTTCTCGGCCCTCACCGTGGCCGCTTTCCGCACGGACAATGCTCCCCTGGGGCTGGTCCTGGGGGCGTCGTCCTTATTTTTTTACGGCGGAAGCATTGTCGGCGGGTACTTAGAGGCCGGGCGGCACAATGAAAGTCTAACGAAAACGCTTCGAGACACCCTCGTCATGGACTCGGGGCTTGATAGGGACCTGGATGTTATGTTCGAAAAATACTCCTTTCGGAGAAAGGCCCTGGAATGAAGACGGTCCGGTTATGACGCACCGCGTGTACATGGAGGAGGCCCTGAAGCTTGCCCTGTCGTGCATGGGGGCCACGTCCCCCAATCCACCGGTGGGGGCGGTGATTGTAATGGGCGGGGAGGTGCTCTCCAGGGGAAGGACCGGCCCCTACGGAAGCGCCCACGCCGAGGTGGCGGCCCTCAGGGCCGCAGGTAAGGACCTTCGGGGCGCAGAGATGTACGTCAGCCTTGAGCCGTGCTGTCACCGCGGTAAGACCCCGCCCTGTACGGACGCCATCATCCGGGCCGGCATAGCCCGGGTGCATATACCCGTACTGGACCCGAATCCACTCGTCGCGGGGAAGGGACTCCTTGCCCTTCGCAGTGCGGGAGTCGATGTGGTGCTTCAACGGGACGCCGCCCCGGCGGCGTCCGACCTCATTCGGCCTTTTAAAAAATACATCCTGCGAAAGCGTCCCTTTACGCTTTTAAAACTCGCCATGACTCTGGACGGCCACACGGCAACAGCCTCGGGGGATTCACAATGGATTTCCAATCCGTATTCGAGGTATTATGTGCACCGCCTTCGTTCGCTCTGCGATGCCGTCGTGGTCGGCAGGAACACCCTCGAACTCGATAATCCCTCCCTAACAGTGCGATATGATGAGTTTCCCGATGAGGTTTTACAGGCCTTTAATGTTGACGGATTCACCCTTGAGGGATACGATAACTATCCTGTCCGCTCGCTCTTAGGTCCCGGGGAGGGGCTTTTCGGCGCCAGGGAGCCCCTGCGGATCGCCTTTGGCCTTCCCGATGGCATGGAGGGGGCCCATTTTTTCAGGACGGACAAATATCTCATCCTGGAAAGCGAGGAGAGGAGGGAGGCCCTCCTGCGGGACAACTCTGGGAGCTCCCGAATACGGCGGGACCAGGAGGAAGGGCGAATATGTTTTCTACCGGGAGAAACGCCTGTTGAGCGTGTTCTTGCGGCCCAGGAGGAGCTGGCTAGGCGGGGCCTTATGTTCATCCTCCTGGAAGGAGGAGGGACCCTGGCTGGTGCGTTTAACGACGCCGGAGAAATTGACCAGTACATGTTCGTCATCGCCCCAAAGATATCCGGCGGCGGGAGGGGGGCTGTTTCAGGGCGCGGGGCGGGCCTAATGCGAGAATCCCGAATTCTAACAAACGTCTCCACGGCCCGGCTTAAAGGCGATTTGCTGTATTGCGGATATAAGGAAGACTATAATTTCGAGATGATGTGAGGAAACCGCCTTGTTTACCGGATTGATCGAAGAAGTGGGCAGCCTTCGCGGTGCGGAACGCCGGGGCGACGGCACGGTCTTTACCATTGGCGCGTCCGTGGTCATCGACGGCGTAAGGACTGGTGATTCCATCGCAGTGAATGGAGTGTGCCTCTCCGTAACGGGCCTGGGGAAAGATTATTTCTCGGCCTTCGCCTCCCGGATTACCTGCGAGGTTACCACTTTAGGTTCTATGGAACGCGGCCGGCGCCTCCACCTGGAGCGTGCCCTTACCCTGGCATCGCGACTTGGGGGCCACCTGGTCCAGGGACATGTGGACGGGCGTGGGAGCATCGTGTCTGCGCGGCGCGATTCCGCCGGCCTTGTTCTGGCAGTTGAAACGGCGCCGGAAATCGCCCGATATCTGGTGCCCCGGGGTTCAGTGGCCGTGGACGGCGTGTCCCTCACAGTGGTATCCCTCACTGGGAATGCCTTCGGGCTGTATCTCATTCCGGAGACATTAGAGAATACGGCACTGGGCGATATTTCCAGCGGAGATGAAGTTAATATCGAGGTCGATATCCTGGCCAAGTATGTCGAAAAAATGTTAGCGCGGAATTCTTCAGAGGATGGCCGTGACCGGTCCCTCATGAAAAAACTCATGGAAGAGGGCTACGCGTGACGGGCGTCTCAGGAGTACCTTGCGGTTATTTCTTTGTGGGTGGAGATGGTGAAAAAGCGGTCCAGGGACGCTAACTTGAAGATGTGCAGTATTTCTTTGTTGAGGTCGGTTATTACAAGGTCGATGCCCCGGTTTTTGGAAATGTTCATAACTTTGACCAGGGCGCCTATTCCGGAGGAGTCGATGTAACTAAGCCCTTCCATGTTGAGGGCGATGCTTTTTGGCGATTCTTCGAAGAGCTCGGAGATAGCCCTGTCGAAGTTTTGCACACCCTCGATGTGAAACCTGCCCGTCATTTGTACAACTATAAGGCCTCTGCCGATCCTGTTTATTGTAATTTTCATACTTGGCTTCGTTCTCTTTTCTCCGTCTGTGGAGCCATCGCTTCCAGGATTCACAGTGAGAAAATCTTCTTAAGATCGATTATACGGGGCGAGATAGGCACATCAACTCTTTTTCCGGATATGGCGGAATAATACACGGCGTGGAGTGCCTCCAGGGCCAGGTATCCGTCTTCTCCTGTAGAAGGGTTGTCCCACTCTGCCCCCGAGAGGGCGCTGCGCAGTCCCCGGTAAAGCTCGGTGAAACTGGTATGGCCTTTGCAGGGAGGGAAGCGCGCTTCAACGAGATCTCGAAACCCCGTGTACAACCGGGACTTTTGCGCCAGGTAGAGGCGCTGGTATCCGTTACCGATGACTATTCTTCCCTCGGTTCCTGAGATGTCGAGGTCAAACATGAAATAACGCCTCATTCCTCCCGCTTCAAGAAAAACATCGATGCCGGATTTCATTTTCAGCCATGATATTGCACGGTCTTCGTATCCGCTTGTTCTTCTTTGACGCTGAAATTCTCCCCGCACGCTTTCAATATTTCCAAAAAAATAGCGGAGGATGTCGGCCATATGGGTGCCATCATGAACCAGGGGGCCGCCTCCCTCAGCAATGTGGGAGTTTCCCCGATAAGGGCCCGAAAGGATGGAAGCATGGACCGTTTTTACCTCGCCTATGGTCCCGCCAGCCAAAAGGTTTAAGGCCGCACGATAACGGCGGTCGAACCTGCGTTCGTGGTTGACGACAAGGATGACGCCGTGTTTTTCCGCTTCCCTGATGAGTCGCGACGCCTGGGTGAGGTTTGATGCGATGGGCTTTTCACAGACCACGGCGCGGGCGCCGGCTTTGCATGCGGCGATGGCTATTTCGGCGTGGCTCTCCGTCCAGGTGGCGATGACCACGAGGTCGGGCCTTTCTTTCCGCAAGAGGACCCGGTAATCGGAGTACAGTGAGCCTGCGCCGATGCCCGCCTGGCAGCCGAAGGCCCGGAGCCGTTCCGGATTAATATCGCAGGCGGCGTGGACCTTCAATCGCGCCGCAGCGAGGCCGCCGAAATGCGTGCAGGGTTTCCAGCGGAGAGGGTCGTTTTCAAAAATAGCGCCTATGCGGCCGCAGCCGATAAGCGCGGTTTTTAGCGGCTTAGCTCTCATTGACAGTGCGCTCAGCGGCTTTTGTAAAAAAGGGTTTTGCGCCACGGCCAGAGAATAAAGCATTCATGGATTTCATGTTTGGCAATGTAAGGGTTTACGTTTAAATTTCCAGGGCCTGGTTCTTGAAAATCGGAGCAATGCCGAAATACCCGGGGCTTTCATGCATGGGTTCGTTTTTTTCGAAATAAAGTACTGACTTGTGTTGATGTCCTTCAGGCCGTCGAAATATTAGCGTATAATACCAGGTAGGGTTTGATGGCGGAAGCATGATTTTAAGTCCGATCCTGAAGGTACTGCTTTCCCACCGTTCCCTGTCTACCGCTATTATCTACCGCAGGCCGTTTTTCTTTATTCCGTGGACTTTGGCCGCCTTTTCCACGGCCCGGGAGTATTCATCCTTAGAAATACGTCCCCCGGTCATTTCCTCATGCAATAGCCTCAACAGGAGATAAAACATGGCGCACCTCCTTATGCCCCGTTATTGCATGTATCGGCAAAAAAGTGGTTTTTGACAACCTCTTCTTTAGTATTTCCCTCCGCCTTCGGCAGGCGGGAACACCCAAGTACTGTATTAGCCGGAAGTTACAATTTGCGGGATTTAAAAACGTTAGAAAAAGGCGAGTAAAAGCAGAAGAATAAAAATTACGAGAATGACGGCGAAAAGAATTATAATTAAATATGTTGTTTTCGGCCTCACTTCTTTTTGGGAGGCATCCTGGGCCCCCTGGCGGGCCAGGAGTTTCTTTCCGTCAACCCTGGTTACCTGGGGTCCGTCGTTGAGGGGGTCGTATATTCGGAGTTTGACCTGCTTCTCCTCCTCGGTGCAGCGGCCGTAGATGCCGGGACCGATCTGGGATAGTATTTCCACCGGGGAGTTTTTCCCCGCCGACTTTATGTCAATAATTTCGCAAGGAATCGGCTTGAATCCGGAGTCGGTCCTCAGGTCAAGGAGGTCGATGAAGTAGTTTGCGCGGTCGGAGTTGGGTACTATTCGGGCCATAATCTTGTCGCCAATTTTAAGCTCGTAGAGGGGTTTCCCCTTGACCGGTGAAAGAATAGGTTCCACGGGGAGTATTGCCGATCCGTCCTCTACGGGGCTTTTATCGGCCGCGGCAGGCTGGGCTTTTGTGCGCTTTTCCTTGGTTTCCCTGAATTCCTCGGGGGAGGCTTCCTGGATGCCTATTTCGATAATGAGGTTTTTATCGTGGATGATCCTGTTCACCGTGTCGTAGATCATAACCTCGGCGTTGTCGTAATCATAATTGGACAGGTGTTCATAAAGCTGGTTTTTTAGTCTTTCGTCGCCGGCAATGGAATTGAGATGCTCCATCAGCGATCCCGACATGCTGTTGTTGTAGCTTCCCTTCCATTTGATGTCCAGGATAGACTCTTCGAATTTTTCCCAACCCTGATGGGGTTCCAGGTCATAGATACTGGAATATGTGGACACGACGGCATTATAGCTGTCGAGATCATGGTTCCTGTTGAATATGAGGAGGAGTATTCCGTAAAGGCTCAAGGAATTGGACTTGAACCTTGCTTTCAGAATTAGAATGCTTTCTTCCACGGATGTCGGTCCTTGACGTTTCTCAGATTGAGCGGTGTGTCAGGATGATGCTCACCGTTTCCCCTTGCCCGGATGCGTTAAGTATTGCCAGCGAATGTCCCGCCGGGCATCTTCAGGCCGGTTTTTTATTCTATAATGCTTCGACTAAAAATTGATATCTGTCAAGATAAAAATTGCTCTGGCCTTCGTATTCTATACATTTTTCGTGGTTGCGCTATGAAATAGTTGACTTTTGTTCAAAGTGTATGAGTAGTTAAACATGAAGTGGAAAAGAGGAAAATGTATCCCATGGCAACCTCTTAAAATCAGGTTTTTTCCGCCCGCCGAAGTCGGGCGAAAAAAACCTGATTGCTGAGTCTGCCAGAAGTTACAATCTTTAGGAATCTTGAAAATATAATTATTATGGGATTCCCCCATGGTTTTTCAAAGGATAGAAAAACCAGCATGCTGTAGGATGTTGAGCGTAGAAGTAGACTAAAAAAAAGGGGTAAAAAAGATGGTTAGCAGCAACAACCATGAAGAAATGGATGATATGTCGCCCGTGGAAAAAAAGCGCCTGAGGCTGCCGCGCCCGGGCGAAATAAAAGGAGTTGCGTTGAAAGGCGGAGTGGTCATGGCGGGGCTTGTTCTTGTGGTGGCCCTGTTTTTCATGGTATCGTCCACGCGCAGCAAAGCCAGGTTTGTCCTTTCCGATCACGAAATCGAAGAATTGGACGCCGATCTGGTGTCCAAAAAAACATTTACGACGAGAAGCAAGGTGTTTTTTCTCATAAACAGGAGAAACGGGAAGAACCTGAATGCCAGCCACTTTGTCATGGAAATAAGCCGCGAGGAGAACGGGAAATATGTGGAAGCAAGGCAGATAAGTTTTGAAATAGACAGGGATTTCCCCAAAATCAGCACATATATCCCCGTCGATTATTTCAGCCGCCAGGGGAAATACATGGTCAAATCATTCCTTGACGGGAAACCGGTTTCCTCGGAAGAAATCCAGATTGAATGACCGGACGATATTGAAGATGCCATAGGTTTTTTTTATTGTGATAAACGGCCCCGGGCAGGCCGATAATTAATATATGGCGCGGTGACAGTGTGTCGTGTCATGTCCAGTTTCACATGAAGGGGGATCTTCGTGCGCGCAAAAGCCATTTGGGGACTACTCATGCTGTTCGGCAGTGCTGCCCCGCTGTTTTCCTATTCTGATCAGACCACGTCGGAACGGATACTGGGGGAAAACCGTGAATTCATTGAATTCATGAATATCTGCGTAACGAATTTTGGGAAAGACCGTATCGACGAACTTGGCGATAAATTCCTGAAAATTTACCAGTTCCACTTCAATGGACAGGTGTGTTATCTGCAGTCCGATTATAAAAACGCCTTCCGCAATGTTAGGCTTTCCCAGGAAAAGAACGTCCTCCTTTCCAGTGAGGTTATCCGGAAAGTGTATCTTGAGGATGCCAAAGTCCTCCTGGACAAGCTTGCCCCCGAAATCATCAAATCCAAGAACGCCCGGGCTCGGCTGTATCTTACCCTGGGATACAGGGACAGGGCCGTGGGCCGTAATTACGAGGTGGTATCCGACGCGTCCAACCCGAAGCTTTATTCGTACAAAATATTCCGCTATCTTGAAGGCATTAAAATGGCCCGTCGTGCCAAACGCTACGGTCTTTTGGCGCTTTACGAAAGCCGGGACGATGCGACCAAGCGGATGATATTCAACAATATTCTTGAGGAAGACAATAAAAGTGGCAATATGTTTTACCGGCGTTTCGCCGGGAAGGCGGACAAAGAAATCCATGAAGAAATCAATAATTCCTACGAGAAAATTGTGGAGTGGGAATCGGCACAGCCCAAGCTGCGGCCCGAGAAAGGGGGAGGGGGGGGCGGTTCTGGCGAAGAGGAATCCGAGAGCAAGGTGGACCGCCGCGTAAGGTACAGAAAGGAGAAGATGACGGCCAAGAGTATTATGTACGCGGAATTCGATAAGGCCGAGAGCGTGATGCGGGAATATATAAAGGACTTCAACTTCAAGCTGATCTTTTCTACCATCAAAGTGATGGCGCAAATGCGCGCCTCGGGGACGGTTGAAGGGCCCGATTATTCAGGCTATCTGCTGCACCATTTCGACAATTATTCCCGGATCTTCGACCACCAGAACAGCCCAACCACGGGGGAAGAGGGGAAAAAAACGCTCCTGGAAGAGCTCACGCCGCAGGTCCGCGTTATTGGAGACATTCCGCGCGAGGGTGCGGAAGGTAAGGCGGAAGACGGCGCCAAGGGCGCCGATGGTTCCGCCAAAGCCAAGGGGGAGGGTGATACAAGCGCCAAATGAAGTTTCCGCGCGCACCCGGTTTTATGGACAGCAGCGATATACTCAACAAGGTTCACAAAAGGATGCTCGCCAACCTCCAGGGGCGGGAAGGGGCCGACTCTGTCGCCGTAGAGCGCGTGAAAGGCATCATGACGAAAGACCAGGTGCTGCGTAAAGCCGTGGCGGACCTATATGTAAATCTGATCGAGCTGAATGACCGCCCTCTCGCCATTGAGGTGTTGGCCGAGCATATCGCCATTCTTGTGGAGATGCTCAACGAATTTAAAAAATCTCCGGACTAACATTCTGGGGAACTTCTAAAAATTAGCTTACTCCGTCCGCCTTTGGAAGGCGGTAAAACCTGAGAATTATAGGTTGTCTCCTGAAGATGTTTGTTCCGGCAGCTATTTCCCTAAAGCGGCGTTTATGGCGTCGGCGAGAGCGGAAGCTTCAGATGGTGTGAGCTCTATTTTTGCAGTGCCCCCTCCCGGGTGGGCCATGCTCAGGGTGAGGTTTTGGCCCGAGGAGGTTACGCTGAATTTGCCACCTCCCTGGAGCTTGAGTGTTGCGGAAAGCCAGTCGTCGGCGGTGAACTGGGCAATCTGGATGAGGACGCCGAAGGCGTCCCGAGGGTGTATAAACAGTTCCTTCCAAAAATCCCCATATTCACGGAATCCAAAAAAAGGGACGCCCAGCTCCTCGAGCCTCTTCCGCGCGCGGCGGATATCGGGCACCTGAAGCGTCACATGGTGGACCCCTCCCTCCCGATCGTTTAAAAAACCGTCAAGGAAGCTCCCGGCCCCGGTGGGAGTAATGATTTCTATCCTGCTCAGGTCGCCTAATGAAAAAATCTGCCAGTAAAAATTGAGGGAATCGTCCGACGCGCCGGCGCCGGGAATGGCGCCGAGAATGTCCTGGAAAAAAGCCCTCGCTTTTTCGTAGTCCCTTACGGCGATGGAAACGTGATCAACTCTCTGTATCATGGCGTCCTCCCTTGAAAAAGGGGAAGTCGTGTATGAATATATTGCAAGTTTTTTTCGAATTGTTGGGATAGAAACCGGGCCTGTTGACCGGTTGCGGAGGAATGATAATTAAAAAAAACCTTGCGAAAAACCAAGGCCTAGCGACGATGTGCCCCAAAAAGCGGTTTCATTAGGCCCTTTGCCCGCCTCTGTTGCTGGCCCGGGGTAAGGGGCGTATACCGGAATGTTTCCGGGATGGCCTGCATGTTCGGAGGAAAATATTGAACGATGTAGTGGGAATCGGTTCCGCGCTTCTTGATCTCACATACGAGGTTGATTTCAGCTTTCTTGAGGAATTGAAGCTCAAGAAAGGCACCATGCAGCTCATCGACGAGGAGACCAGCAGGATCATCCTTTCGAAGCTCGAGGGGCTTGGGGGTGAGGTGTCTCCCGGAGGAAGCGCGTCGAACACCATGGCGGGGATTGCCAATCTGGGCGGGACGAGCGCCTTCATAGGCAAGGTGGGCAATGATCCCCGGGGGGATTACTACATCCGCGAGAGCGCCGCCGCCGGCGTGAAGAGCCTCATCAACCGCCACGACTCCCTGACAGGTCATGCCATTACTTTCATTACCCCGGATTCCGAACGGACTTTTGCCACCCATCTCGGGGCGGCCGTCCATCTCGCCCCTGAAGACGTACCGGCGGAGGCGATCAGGCAGAGCCGCATTCTCCATGTGGAAGGATATCTGTTAGAGGGGGACATGAAAGAAGCGGGAATCCGGGCCATGGAGATCGCCAAAGAGCATGGAGTGAAAATATCCATCGACCTCGCCGACTCGTCACTCATCATGCGGAACCTCGGGGAGTTTAAGCGCATCGTGCGGAGCTTCGCGGATATCGTCTTCGTAAACGAGGAGGAGGCCCGGGCTTTCACCGCGAATGACGCCGTAGAGGCGCTCAATATCATCTATCTTATTTCAGAGATCGCCGTGGTCAAGCTTGGCGAGGAGGGAAGCCTGGTGAAGGCCGACGGCAGGGTCCACACTGTGAAGCCTTGCCGGACAAAAGTGGCCAACACGAACGGCGCCGGGGACATGTACGCCGCGGGGCTCCTGTTCGGGATAGCACGCAAGATGCCCATCGAGGAAGCGGGGAAACTGGCAAGTTACGCATCCTCCCTCGTCGTCGCCCAGGTGGGGGCCCGGCTCCGCCATAAAATCGACACAACAAAAGCAGGTTGAAGTTAGAGGGGTAACCGGAATTAGAAGCTGCCTTTAGGAAGATGTGCCTATGGCTTTTTCCTTATGCGGCAGGTACCGCTGCCGTTGTGCGCCATAAAGCCCTTCACAGGCAGACTTTCGGGTCCGCAGAGAACCGCCTCCGGATCTCTGCCAGGAAGCAGCGCCGGACACTCCGCGGTCGCGTGTTTCCTCTCAAGTATTATTTTTCCAATGATGTGTCCCCGCCCCGGACCTGCCTTATAGGCCCCTCTAATTTTGTTTGACGCCTGTATCCACAGCCCCTTCCATTCGGAAAGGAAGTCCGTAAAAATAAGCGGAGCAAGCGCGCTGTTTCTCCCATGCCCTCGAGTAATTTTTCAATGGACCTGGCTCAAGGGGGAAACATGGGCCGCGGTTAGGTGTTATGTCACATTGCTGGGCAGAATGGATGCTTCCTGCCGCCCTAATTTTTTGAGGTAAGGATTAAGCTGGAAGTGGATACAATGGCCTTTGTGGTAATTTTGTTCCCGAAATTGAGTGGAAGGCGGTACCGGAGAGTTTTTAAAGAGTTCGATAATTTGTTGACAAGGATTTATTGTTTGATACGTTTATTACGTGTGGAGATGTCTTTTTGCTCTTCTCCATATTCAAGGAATTGGGGAAGGCATTTTGTGTTAAATTTTAGGATCATGTTGTCCGATTATTAATTACTACATTCTCTTCGGGGTGCCCGGTACCCGATGGACTTATGTCGGATTATTCGGCGGGGTGATGTTAAGCGCAGCGACATGATTACTGTACATTATAAAAACTTTATGAAAAGGAGTGTACGAATGAAAAGGGAGGTCAAACCGGTAATTCTGTCTATCCTTATGGGAATTATGATATTCCTGGTGGGAAATGGCAATCTGGCCCTTCGGGCCCAGGGCGATCCCAATAAAGCTTCGGAGAACCAGCAGGTTAAAACCGGTCTCGTATGGGACTGGATGAACGATTTCGAGAACTGCGAGGACTGGCGGGCGGTTGCGACCTGTCCCCTTGGCGAAACCAAAACAAGGAAGATCGAGGGAAGGCCCAGGATCGTCAATGATGACGGTTCCGTTTCCCTGGTCCAAACCAAGGAGCTGGGGCTTAAGGGGAGCGAAGAAAAAGGAACGGACGAGAACGGCTTCGAGCATGAGATGAAATACGTGCTTGGAGTGCGCACCTACTTTATGGACAGGGGATTCGACAGGGTGGAAGTGTTTCCCCCCAACGAATATATTATCCGTGGAAAAGCGAAGGAAGTGCGGGTATGGGTCCTGGGAAGAAAGTTCCGCCATACCCTCTATGTGAAGCTCCGCGATTACATGGGAGGTCTCCATAAACTTAAAATTGGCAGGCTCGATTTCTGGGGGTGGAGGGAAATGTCGGTGGTAGTGCCGGGCTGGCTTCCGCAGTCCACCAGGTACGCCCTTCTGGACAAGAACCTGCAGTTCGTATCCTTTTTTGTGGAGAGCGATACATATGAAGTCCCCGGCACCTTCTATTTTTACCTGGATAATTTCAGGATTCGAACCGACCTTTCGGAATTCACTGGCGATACGACCATCAAGGATACCTGGTAAAACGGGGAACGGGATATGCTTAGGTATAAAGAGAAGGGAGGCTTTTGTATGATAACTGCTCGCAAGATTTTTATAATGCTGGCCGGTGTGGCCTTAGTATCGTTGTATTTTGCCGCACCGCCTAGCGCGCATTCGAGGATCGTTACCAATGTCGACCCGGATATTAGCGCTGATCAGGTGAAAGCGTTCGTGGTGGAAGATTTCGAAGACGCGTCGAAAGTGGGAGGGGATGACGGATGGCGGCTTAGTTCTACCCCACAACAGCTTAAAGATACAAACAAACCGGAGAACAATCCGGTTCCAATTCTTGATCAAAAGATCATCCCGGGCAGGCCAAGTGATATGAAGCCTGATGAATGGTCCCAGAACAAGCTTGGAATTAAGAACAATGAAGTTGACAGGGTGAAGAATGTCTATGGTGTGCGTTTTAAGTTCCGCTATCCGGGGTACAATTCAGTTCATATTGAACCACCTGTGAATCAGGAACTCACACCTGCGGGTGAAGACAAGAATGTCAGGGGGATAAAGCTCCCTGGTAAGGCGAAAGGTATTTCCATGTGGGTGCATTCCCGCGGACACCCCTATTCGCTGGAGTGCTGGGTCGAAGATTACAAAAACAGAGTACACATTTTAAAAATGGGGAAAACCGACTTCGTTGGCTGGCGGCCTCTCAAAGCTGAAATTCCTATTAACATTCCCCAGGAAGTGGACACGTTTCCACAGACCAAGTTTATTAAAATTGTCAGGTTTGTGCTCAGGGCCGACCCACATGCCTCAGCCCAGGATGTTGTGTACATGTTCTTCGACCAATTGAAGGTCCTCACGGATGATTACGAGGCCAATTTCGACGGACATGAACTTGACCGGCTGTTTAAAGGCGGAGAATCGGATAAATCGCAGAAATAGCGGAAAGGAACATCGACGGTTTCCGGGCTATCCCGGCGAACACCCCCGTTTTTACGGGGGTGTCCCGTCAGCGGGATGCTTGTAAAACCTGGCGCCGTGGGACAATTGGCGCGGATCGACCTGCGGGTGGGAATCGTACTCATAAAAGTTAGGACGGGGAAGGTATTCCAAGAAAATGCTTGCAAAAACGAACAGGTGATTGAAAATAGTACTAAGTGTCCTGGGAAATCCATCTGATTATTAGGCGGTTTTTTGAGGATACTTCTATCTGCGGTGTCACACAAAAAGTAGTAACCCGTTCACTTCTTCCGGATTTCAATTCTTCATTATCGCAATTCTGAATTGGAATACATGCGGCGCCGTTATATTGCCGTCGACGGGGTTTTCGAGAGTCGGGAAAATGTGTCACCGGAATTGGCGTAAATGCTTGATTGCGCCGCTATGGCTACACATGAGCCGGCGGAGGTTCCGGAGTATTGGGGAGTATTTATCCCCGGGGGGCAGGACCCAATATTCACAATATGGCAATCTCAAATAATTATGTTTTTCCCCCCGCCTTCGACGGGAGGGAGGACATAAGTGCTGGACTTGCCAGTAGTTACAATTTATGGGAATCTAAAAAATCATATTTTTTAGAGGTTCCCAATATGTTAAACGCGGGTTACATATATGACAAGGGAAAAGATACTGGAAAAGCTAAATTCTCTCTTCAAGGAGGAACTTTGGGGAAGAATTGAGCCGAAAGACATAGGAATATCGAGGTTCAAGATACTTGACGATCTATTCAACAACATCGTGAGTGAAACCATGTTTCAGGAGGCCCGGGACGTCTGCAGCAAACAGCTTGAGGAGCACCCGGTGTCTGTTTCTGCGGCCTATCTCATAGGTCTTATCGGTTACCATAACGACAAGCTGGAGGATACGGTGAAAATCCGCAAGCTTATCGACCTTTTTTCAGATAATCATAAATGGGCCGTCGTTGAGCGGGTTTCCGAAAAGATCCTTGAGTATGGGGAAAACCGTGTGGCCCTGAAGGCCCTGGCGACGAGCCTGGAGCGTCAGGGTAAGAACAAGGAGGCCATTCCCGTATGGGAAAACCTTCTCAAAATAGACCGCTTCGATGCTGAAGTCGCCAAAAAACTCGCCTTTGCCCTCGTGGATGAGGACAATGAGAAAAGCATTCTCTACATGAAACTTTCGATTGAAGGCTTCATTAAAAACGGCGAATTCGGTGAGATCTCGTCCCTGTGGAACAAGCTCCTGAGCGTCACAGAGGAGGACCTGGCGTTTTTCGAAAGAATCGAGCGCCTCCTCGTGGAGGCGAAGCAGTTCGAGCTTACGGCCCAGCTTTTAAAATCGCTCCTCCATAAGTACCGCGACGAGGAAAATCCGGACCAGTCCATTGAAATACTCAAGCGGATACTCCAGTATATGCCCGACGACACTTCCTCGAGGAGGGAGCTCATCCGCTTTTACGAAAAAAAATACGGCGAGCATTCCCAGTATGAGCAGTTTCTGAAAATATCGAAGTTAACAAACTACAAAGTCCAGGTGAAAGGCGCAGTCCAGAATTTTGAGCGCAATATTGTCTTCGACCGCGACAACTTCGTGTTTCACCGCTCCTGGGGAGTGGGGAAAATAGTCGACATCGACAGCGACAATATTGTCATCGATTTTAAAGAAAAGCTGGGCCACAAAATGTCGATACAGATGGCCCTCCAGTCCCTCACGCCAGTGGCGAAGGACCATCTATATGTTATGGAGTTCGAGGATTTCGACGGGGCGAAAACCTTGTTCCGAAGCGATTTCATGCGCTTTTTTGAGATACTAATCCGCTCCTACGATATGCAAATCACCCTGGGAGACGTCAAAAAGGAGCTGATCCCCAAGTATATTGACGCGAAATCCTGGGCGAAATGGTGGAGCAGGAAAAGGACCGAAATCAAGAAAAACCCGCATTTCGCTTTTTCGGACAAGAAGAAGGACCTCATTTTCATGCGCGACAAACCGGTAACTTTCGCCGACGCGCTGCTTGAGGGGTTTACCGCCGCCGAGAGTTTCAGCGAAAAACTGGGTTTCGCCATGGAGTTCGTGAACAATATTGACCGCACCGAGGGGGAGCCTGTGGCCCATTATTTTCTGGATTACTTTTCAGACCAGGCCAGGCATGCGAGCCCCACGAAACAGGTGCTCTCGTATTTTCTCCTCAGGAGCCTGTCGAAGTATGTGGACGAGAAGAAACTGAAGCTCGAACCGGTGAAGGAGAAGGTAATCGGCTACATCAAGAGCGAGCCGAAGGACCTTATGATGATTTCGACGAAAATCAGCTCGTACGATTATAAAAAAGATTTCGTCAACATCATCGAGGAGGCCCGGGGGGACTGGCCGACTATGACGGCGGAGATGCTTTTCGAGACCCCGGTGCGTATCCACAAGTATATCATCAACAAGCTGATCCGGGCGCATGCCTACAATATCATTAATAATTTCATCGACCGCTTGATTGCCGGGGCGAAGCAGTCTCCGGAAATATTCCTCTGGGTGTCGCGGAACATCCTCACAAGGGCATGGGATTATGAGTGGATCGATTTTTCCAGGGAAGAGCTCTTTCTTACCTACGTAAGGCTTTTGCACGAGCTTAGAAAAATTGAGCCCAAGGGAAACCGGATCAAGAACATGGCCCTGGAGACGCTTTTTGAAAATGAGGCCCTGGGTTTGAAGGAGATTGTGTCCCAGAGTTCCCATCAGTTTTTGGAGAAGCTGTACGATCTCTTCATTTCCCTCCCCTACATAGAGGATTCGCACAGGGAACGGTTTTTGGCCGTCATAAGAGGACGGTACGCGGATTTCACGGTTACTGCCCACGAGAAGGCCCCAGAGGAATGGGAGCTTGACGTAGAAAAAATTTTCGTCTCCCAGGACGGCCTCGATAGGATGATGGCCGAATTGAAACGCATGAACAGCGATATGGTCAAGCTGTCCCAGGAGCTTGGGAAAACTTCCGACATTTCCGGAGACATGCGCGAAAACGTAGATTACAACAGGCTCATGGAAAATCAGATTACCCTGGAGATGTCGATAAACAAGCTTCAGGGAGAGATTAAAAAGGCGGAGATAATAAACCTGGAAAGTGTTAACATAGACTCGGTGAACATCGGGACTCAGGTGGTCATAGAGAATTTAGACACGGGAGAAAAAAACGAGTATGTCATCCTCGGCCCCTGGGACGCGGATTTCGAACAGGGCATCCTTTCATATCGATCTCCCATTGCCCAGTCCCTCATGGGCCGCAGACCGGGGGATGAAGTTACGGTAAAGGTGGGAGACGAAGAAAGAAAGTACAGAGTTTTGAACATAGGACCATGTAAAGGGTGAATAGATACGATTCGTATTTCACATTTGAGGGGAACGACCTCGTCTGCGAGGGGTTGAAGATAGACGATTTGGCCCGGGAGTTCGGTACGCCCCTGTATGTCTACTCCGAGCGCGGCTTCCGGGAGCGGTACCGGGAACTGGATGGCGCCCTGTCGGATATTGAGCACACCATCTGCTACTCGGTGAAGACGAACTACAACATGTCCCTCATTCGCGTCATGGCGGAAATCGGCTCCGGCGCCGATGTCGTTTCCGGCGGGGAGCTGTATCGCTCGTTGAAAGCCGGCATTGCGCCGGATAAAATCGTTTTTGCGGGTGTGGGGAAGACCGCCGAGGAGATTGCCTTCGGTATCGATTCCGGAATCCTCATGTTTAACTGCGAGTCCTTCCGGGAGATTGAAGAAATCGACCGCATTTCACGGGAGAAGAAAAAAGTAACGGACATCGCCGTGAGGGTGAACCCGGACGTCGACGCCGACACGCACCGCTACATCACTACTGGAAAAAAAGAAAACAAGTTCGGCATCCCCATCGAAGGTCTGACCGCAAGGCTGGCTGTTCTGAAAAAATTGGAAGGGGTGCGACTTCGGGGACTCCATGCCCACATTGGATCCCAGATAACGTCGGTATCGCCCTTTTTACAAACCGCGGACAAGTTCGTGTCCTTAATAGGCGAGCTTCACTCGGAAGGGTTCGATTCCCTGGATTGTATCAACATGGGTGGAGGCCTTGGCATCGTCTACAACGACGAGAGGCCCTTCGATGTGGGAGCCTGGGCGGCGGGGATTATCGGCCGCCTGAAGCCCCTGGGGTTGAAGCTTGTTGTCGAGCCTGGAAGGTATATATCCGGAAACGGCGGAATCTTTGTGGTCCGGGTGACCTATCGGAAGGAAGGAGGCAGCAAAACCTTCATTATCACCGACGGGGGCATGAACGACCTCATCAGGCCGTCGCTGTACGGCTCCTACCACCGGGTGGTGAATTGCCGGCTGAGGGAAGGTTCTGAGAAGGTCGACGTGGTGGGCCCAGTCTGCGAATCCGGCGATTTTTTTGCAAAGGACCGCGATATCACGCCGACGAAACAGGGGGACTGCGTCGCGGTCATGTCGGCCGGCGCCTACTGCATGTCGATGGCGTCGCGTTACAATTCCAGGAGGCTGCCCGCCGAGGTACTGGTGGGCGAAGATGGACGATGCCGCCTGATCCGCCGCCGGGACTCTTTCGAGGACCTATTGCGGAACGAGACATGATTTTCTCGCAGTAAAAAATTCGTTTGACAATTATTGAGTATGGTTATTCTGGTAGATAGATTGCCGCGATGGCGGAATTGGCAGACGCGCTAGGTTCAGGGTCTAGTAGGCGTACGCCTGTGAGGGTTCGAGTCCCTCTCGCGGCATATCTTTTTTTACCATTTCTTCTCGAAGCTCACATACACATTGTACTGTGACTCACCCGTCGAAAAAAGAAAATCCTTCCCATAGTAAATATTGAACTCGAATTGGTCGAGAAAAATGAAATGTCCTGCGATGCCCGCAACTATTCCCCCCTGTGCTCCTATGAGGTCATAGCCCGACCCGCGGAAGGCCACGCCATCGGCGAACACACCAACAAAGACGTAGTCCCGATATATTGAAAACCGGTATTCCGCTGAAGCCCTTATGATTCTCAGTGTGTGGAAACTTTTTCCCATAAATCCCTTGAAGGTAGCATTGTCGACGGATTCCTCGTAATAGAAAGGGGGGGGGTGCAGGATAAATACGGAATCTAAATGTAACGATAAGATGTCGAAATTTTTGAACTCGAATCCGATTGCGCCGTCGAACCTGAACTTGTGAAAGGCCGATTCGTTCATGTAGTAATCGTATGTGAAGGAAAAACTGCGTTCAATGAGATGTCGAAGAGACCAGGGGAATAGATTGAGGTGCATCCCGGTTTCGAAGAAACACCAGTTGTCGGTCCTCTCCGCTATCTCGGCGTTGTACGCGGCGCCCCCGGCGGCCATGCCTCTGTAGACTTGGACGCGGTCAATGCCGTATCCTGCGTGGACCCTCATCTTGTTAAGGACTGTGAGGCCCGGGGCGAGGGTCCCCCGGAGTATGAGATACTCGTACTCGTCGAGGCCCAGGTCTTTTCGGGAGGCCCAGGACCTGTAAACATAGGCCTTGACCGCAGGAGTAAATAATCGCTCGAATATGGGCGGGAGCGTGTAGTTCGAGGAGAACTCCATGAAAGTAAATCGGGGGGGTGACGAGAACTGTAAATCCAGGCCATAATATATTCCCGCCGAAGCATTAAAATCCAGGCGGTCGTTTTTTCCAAAGAAGGAAGGAATGATGTATTGGACGTATGGTTTGAGTCCCTTTGTGTAGCTTGATTTCACGCCCCAGATTATGCCCCCTTCCTCAGATGGAGGGTGCCGCTCCAGGAAGATGCCGAGATCGTAGCGAGGATAATATTCCCCGAAGAAGGGGAGTTTTTGCAGGCCCCCCAGAGGTATGGTGAATTTACGGTCTATCTGAAAGAAGGAATTATCATAATTCCGCACGGAGATGAGTTTGGCACCGGCGCATCGGAGCCTGAACCGGCTTTTCAGGTCGGACAGTCCGCGTTCCACGGTGTAGAGGTTGTAGACGCTTTTTTCAAGTTTGAATTCATAACGCATTCTCAGGGCGTTTATGGCATTGAGGTTGAAGAAGATGAACTTGTCTATTCTTCCTTCATCGAAGAATATGTGGAGTTCTTCGCCCGTTTCCCTGATCAGGTAGGCCCTGGCGATGATGAAGCCCCGGTCGTGGCAGTACTCCTCAAGGGCCGTAGATGCTTTCAGGAACGCCGGGCTGCCCGCCGGGAGGCGGTCAAGGGCAAGGTCCCTCACGAGGCTTTCTTCCGAGAGGATTCTCAGCCCAAGAATGGACACGGTTTTGTAACGTTCCCGGGACTCGAGAGGTTGCGCGATTGCAGCGAGAAGCGACAGAGCGACACAGATTATGCAAAAGCGGTGCATTGCCGGAATTACGGCCATTCGACGAAGTTGGAGGTTCATACCTCGGAACAGAAAAGTTGTTTAAGCGTCTTTATGAGGGTTAGAATGCTTTTGTCCCTGATGGAATAATACATGTAGTTCGCTTCCTTCCGTCGGTTGATAATGTTCGCCTTACGGAGTATGGTCAGGTGTTGTGATATATTGGAAATTGTGGACACGAATTCCTTTTCAATCTCGCCGACGTTCTTTTCTCCTTCCATGAGATAACAAAGGATTTTAAGCCTGATGGGATGCGATATGGATTTCAAAAGTTCGCTGGTGTTTTCTACCTGTTGGTCTGAAAGGATCATGCTACACCCGTGGTTTTCTGTTGAGGTGCTTAAGGTATTGGGCCGCCAGCTTGCGGGACTTTTTGACAAATCGCCGATACCTATTTTAGTATTATATCAATTAGTTAACAAATGGCGGGTTGTCAATGAAAAAATGTGAAAATTCTCAATTTTTCATCTGAGGCGATCAATTGACGGAAATATGCAGTTCCTGGGCCGGTTGGGCCACATGAGCGTGTTCGGGAAAAAAGCCATCGAGATTGAGCCTTTGTATCGTTTTTTTTAGCGTCGGGGACAGTTTTACAATGAGCCTCCCGCCGCTGTTTTCCATTTCTTTTTTCATGTGAATCATAAAGCCGATGAAGGAGTAGTGGATAGCTATCGTGTCCTCGAGGTCGAACACCAGGACCCCCCCGGGGGCTTTTTCGAATGATTGTATGTACTGGGCAGCAGCTTCAAAATCTATCGTTCGAGGAAAAGTCAATGTGCCGGTGCTTCCCATTCAGGGCCTCCTTAAGGGGTACATCTTCCCTTATACTGTGATTATCGTTCAATGCCATACGGGTACTTGAGCAAAAAAAACGGTTGTGAACTTTTTATGTGTCTCATTCCGGGGATGGCGCGTCTTTGCCCAGGTCCGGCGTATATAGTGCTTGTCAGGGGGAAAGGTGAGGATATATTTGGAAATTGGCCTAATACAGTGCTAAGCTGAAGAGATTAAGAAAATGCTTTTTTTGGGGCCGGAAGCCCATAAAGGACAGGGTGGTTTTTCAAGTGGCAACCTATAATAATTACATTACTCAGGGGAAATATCATACCTGATAAATTAGAGTCTCCCTTTTTCTCTTTTCCCGAAAGAAGCGTATCATATGAAGAGGCCGGACCTTGATGAGCACTCGCACCTGGATTGAACACGAGCACGATGTGGGGATTCGGGGCAGTATGGAACAGCTTCGGAAGCTGTTCATCATGCCCGATTCCCCCGATAAATTCCTGGAGTTCGGCCGCGAACTGCTCGACCTTATTCACTCTTTCTTCAAGGAGAAGGGGGGCATCCACAGTGAAATTTCCCTGCCGGACCTCGCAAAAATTTTCTCAAACTATGAAATACCTTCGGAGCCCCAGCTTTGGCGGAATATCTTAGGGGAAATTAAATCGAATGTTATCGCCCACTCGGTAAAGGTGGGGAACCCCTATTACATAGGCCACATGACCAGTGCCATACCCTACTTCATGATCCTTCTGGAGATGATCATCGCCGCGCTGAACCAGAACCAGGTGAAGATAGAAACGGCCAAGGCGTCCACCTACGTGGAGAGGGAGCTTATCGGTTGGATACACCGCCTCATATTCAACCGCTCAGCGAAGTTCTACCGTCTAAACGTCCAGAACCGGAATTTCGTTCTCGGCAATGTCACCATCGACGGGACCATCGCGAACCTCACGGCCCTTCTGGTGGCCCGCAACAGGGCCTTCCCTCCCGACGGCAGGTTCCCGGGAATACGCAAGGCGGGGGTTTACGAGGCGTACCGTTATTATCGCTGCAATCGCGCGGTTATTCTTGTTTCCAAGAGAGGCCATTATTCCATAGACAAGGTGGCGCGCCTCATTGGGCTTGGGGAGAACAGCGTTATCAAAATACCAGTCAACTCGAGCAACAAGATCGATGCAGAGGCCCTGCGCCAGGTACTCTCCGATCTGGAGGAGCGTAATCGCTACAGCGAGGAAAAAACCCGCGTGGTGGCCATTGTGGGCATCGCCGGGACGACGGAAACGGGCAATGTGGACAATCTGGTGGAACTGAGGGAAATTGCCGACCGATATGAGACCCATCTCCATGTGGACGCCGCCTGGGGCGGCCCCCTCCTTCTGGTGGACAAGTATCGGAGCCTTTTCAGGGGGATTGAGCTGGCTGACACGGTCACTTTTGATGCTCACAAGCTTCTCTATTCTCCACTCGCACTGGGGATGGTGCTGTTTCGAAGCCGGAAGTCATCGCATTTCCTCGCCCACGCATCGAATTATATCATCCGCGAGGATTCAGTAGACCAGGGGCGCTTTACTGTGGAAGGTTCGCGGCCCTTCGCCTGTCTGAAACCCTGGGTGACCATGAAGCTTTTCGGCCGTGAGGGATTCAGGGTCCTCTTCGACCACGCCTTCGAGCTTACGTCTACCCTTCACTCACTCGTGGAGGCCCATGAAAACTTTGAACAGATGAACTATCCGGAACTTTTCATTTTCAACTACCGTTTTGTACCCGCGAAGGTGATGGGTATCCTGAATGATATACGCCGCGAACTTGAAAGCGGCAATATTTCCATGTCGGGCGTGGCCCAGGCGAGGATGAAAAAGATCAACCACATCCTCAACCAGATGAACGTTGAACTCCATCGGGCTATTCGGCAGGAGGACAACAGCTTCGTCTCGCGTACTATGCTGGAAGCGACACGGTACGCCCCGCAAAAGATCGTGGTGCTTCGTGCCGTCACCGTCAATCCCATCACGACGCCGGATATCCTCCGTGAGATTATCGAGGAGCACAACCGGCTGGGCATGATGATTTATGAGAACGAATTTGCCGGAAAGATTAAAGACATATAGCTTTTGTGTTTTACTCGCGGCGGTCCTTTCCTGTGCCGCCCCAGTCATGAGGGACGGCGGGGAAGGTCCCGGTACGGTCTCCTGGGAACTACGCGACGGGAAAATAGTCCGGCTTGGGAAATGCATCGTCGGTGAGATGGGAACAGCCGGGACCGTGAGGTTTTTGTCACGGAATGGGAACGAGATGTACTATCTGGCCGGAGTCGGCGATGAGGCCGTACCACGCCGTGCGGGGTTTCGGGACATATCCGGGGCCGCCTCCTACGACATGGAACTTCCGCCGGATGGGGCCAGAAAAACGGTACGCCGATTTGCCGGCGCTTCAGGTGCGGCCTATGTCCTTCTTTGTCCCGGGGCAAAGGGGGGAGGGTGCCGCCTTTACAGGGCCGAATTCAACACGGGGAAGGCCACTTTCATCAAGGGAGTACGGGATTTCGCGCTTTTGGAAAGTAAACCGGTGATACTCAGGGAAAAGAAAGGAGGATTCGAAATTTTCTTCAACGGTGTTTCCCTTCCACTTATACTTGAAGGAGATCCACGTTTCGGAGAGGTTTTGGAGGGGAGGCTTATTCCGGTCACCGATGGGGGGAGTACGGAACTGGTGGACTTGGCCGATATGAGGAGCATCCATGCCTGGAGCGGAGGGGCCGCTCTGGCGGTCCCGGGGGAGCACAATCTTGCCATCGAGGTTCTGGACGAAGGGGGGACGCCGACGGAGAAGATGCTCTACTACAAGGTTTATATCGACGGTAAGAACTTAGGGCGCACCACCACGGGACCCGCACAGCAGACAAGGCGGTGTAATGTGAAGGTGGACGAAAATGAGTACCACATACTCAGGTTGGAAAGATGGGAGCTCAATGTGGGGCGCCAGACATACGAGCGGGTCAATAACATCGGCCAACCAGCGCCGTTACGCATCTACATGCCACAGAACAGGTTTCTCAAACTTCTGGTCGTCCGGGAAAAGGGAAAGTACCGGTCATTTGTCACCCACGCAGTAGACGGTGATAATTAATGCATAACTATGTATGGTAATTTAAAATAAATATGTTTTTCCTCCCGCCGAAGGCGGGAGGAAAAACATAAGTCTTGATTTTGGCGGTATTTTAGAAAGTGTAGAAAGTCCTATCTGAACTCGTTGATCCTTTCGGTTTTCATCTCGTCGCGCTCCACCACTTCCTTCATGTGCTTGTATTCCGGCGACTGGAGCCCGTATTCGATCTTGATAGCAGTGAGAAGATACTCGTTCTTTTTCTGCTTATGATAGATGACCTGGTCTTCGGATACGCCCCTTGATTGGGAAAGGACCTTTTCCACGTAGGCATAGGAGCTGGCTAAATACTTGTAGGCCCACACGTCGTCCTTTGTGACAGAGTCGATCTTGATGTACCGTTCCAGAACAGGAATGCACGGCCTGAAGTTGTGAATGTCGTGCTGGATCGACACATAAACCTGGAAGAGGCGTATCTTGAAGTTTTTAAAGTTCTCGTTTTTTACGATAAACTCCTGGTTGTGCTCTTCAATTTCATCCAGGGTGTTGATGGCCCTGGTGAGATAGGTAAGCGCCCTGGTCTTTGCCTCTGTCTTCCTCATGGTCACCTGCCGACGCAGTTGGTTGAGCCTGTCTACCTCCTGCCAGTGCCATCTCTCGTTAAGGAACTTGCCTTTCTGGTTCTTTTCAACCAGCCTGGACACGTCGTGTTCCATGTCTTCCAGTATGTCTATGGCTTTGGCATATTCGTCATTGGCTAGCTTCAGGCGGTCGTCGGCGTACTTGATGTTGAATTTTTCCAGGTCACGCATCGCCTTAATATAGGGCTGGAAATCTTTAATTCTCCATCCGGTGATTCCGTCCGCAGCTTCATCCTTTTTCTCATCTTTCGCCTGCTGCTGTTGGGCGAATATGCCGCCTGAAAGAGAACAGACGAGCAGGAACAGGGCCCCCATCAAAGCTAATAACAGGTTATTGGGAAAAGTTCTCTTCTTCATTGGAAATAACCCCATTGTTGATATCTACGGTACTATGGTTCGTTACATAAATTATCGGCAAAAAAGGGCAAAAAATTGAATATTTGTTACATCGCTGCATTACAACTTAGTAAAAAAATAAGTTTTCTTTCCGGGCCGGGGCTGGGTTTAACTTAGGGTACTAACGAAATTCGTTATATGGGAATTTTTGTCCATTATTTTTCGCTGAAAACTTGGCGTTTTTCTTGTTTTTGTATTTTTTCAAACTATACTGATGATCATACAAGAAAAATCAGCAGTTTCTTTTGATGTAGGTTTCGAAAAAGCGAAAGACTCAACATGGAAAATGACGATTTAATCCGTTATGCTTCGCCGTGTGGACTATATTGTCTCGCCTGCCCTAAATACAGGGATCTGCATACCTGTCGGGGTTGCAGGCTTGACGGTAGGCATGACAGATGCGATATATTCGACTGTTGCGTGACTCTGGGGGGAAAGCAGTTCTGTTTTGAATGCGACTGTTTTCCCTGCGAGAGACTGCGTTCCTTCACCCTGTTCCACCCCGGGAAGAACTTTGCCCATTACCGGCATATTGCCATTGTGAACTTAGAAAAAATGCGCGACCTGGGGATCAAAGCCTGGGTGGAGGAAATGAACAGGGCAATCCTCTCCGGAGAATATAAAATCCAGGGGAAAAGCTGCAACGGCCGTATTGACCTCTCACCTTGTTCTTGCACCATCAAAGATGGCGATAAAAACGCTGGAAACAAATAAGTCGCCCCTGCCTGAAGCGGAGGAAATTTATCCTTGACGTTTTCTGATAACACACTACAGTCACATATTCAACGACTGGCTGACACATGTGCCATATAATAGTCGTCATGATTTTGGAATTAAAGTCTTTTACATCGGGTAGGACTATCCGTTGTAGCGATAAAAATTCACGGTGATATTCTGTTCATTTGGAGGTACTGCATGGGCCTGAAAGGACTTATGTACGGCAGGTTGGCTTTGTGTTCTTTAGCTGTTTCATGTTTCTTCCTCGTTGCAGTTGGCTTCGCACAGGGCGAAACCGGAAATTCCCCGATCCCAAACGGCTCCTTTGCCCATGGAGAGACAATGAACGAAACTGCGGGGACGGGAACGGCGGTACAGAAGACCGCTGAGCGGGGCCTCCTCTCAATCGGGCGCCGGATCGACGCGAACCTCGCACAGTTTGAGCGGCATCTCTACATCCTTAAACTTGAAAAGAAAGAGTCTATTGCAATCGATGTGAACAGCCTGGGGCCCCTCGATCCAATACTTGACCTCACTGGTCCTGACGGTAAACTCATAGCCCGGGATGATGATGGAGGCGGAGGGTTAAACTCAAGCATTGTCCGCTCCCTTGAAAAGGGAGAGTATCGCGTGAGTGTATCGCCCTATGGAAATAGCTGGGGGGGCTATCGCCTCTATGTGAGCCGGGTTAACATCGAAGCGCAGAAGTACACTACAATCCAGCCGGGAGTCGTTAGAGAGTCTTACCTGGCCCAGGGGATTTCCCATCGATACACATTCAAAGTGTCGAAAAAACTCTTTGCCGAAATTGACCTCAAAAGCCCCGATGGCGCCCTCGATCCAATTCTTGAACTGCATGGTTCGGACGGCAGGTTCATCGGCAGGGATGATGATGGAGGCGAAAACCGGGATTCGAAGCTTTACAGCGTCCTTGAGCCCGGGGAATATGTTGCAGTGGCGAAAGGGTACGGTACCAGCACCGGACGCTACGCGCTTTCGTTGTCGCTGAGGGACATGCCGTCCCAGGAACACTCGGATATCGCCGTGGGGATCATCCGTGAGGGTTTTATTATTCCGGGAAAGATACACAACTACGAATTCAGAAGCGGGAAGAAGGCGCTTTACTCGATCGATGCCGTTAACGATGGAGGCAGGTTCGACCCGATGCTCACCCTTAGAGACGCCCAGGGACAAACAATAGGCCGTGACGATGATAGCGGCAGCATGTTGAACGCCAGGATCATTACAGAACTCACGGCCGGGAGTTATAGCATTGGAGTAATGGGATATGAAGGAATCTCCATGGGGAAGTATAAGCTTTCTGTGACGGAGATGGAGAAGCAGGAAATCCGCCCCGGGGAAAAGAAAGAGGGCATTCTCGAATTCCGCAGCTCCCGTGTTTTCGCTTTCGACCTCAGAGAAAAGGGGTTGGTGACCATCGAAGGGAAGCGTAACGACGCCTCGAATTACGACCCGATTCTCAGCCTGTTTCGAGCCGGGACGGGCCATATTATAAATGACGACGATAGCGGAGGTAATTACAACGCGAAGATATTGACGATGCTTGAGGAGGGACGCTACTACATTGTTCTCTCAGGCTATGCAGGTTCCGGCGGGCAATATCAGGTTTCCCTGGAACGGCGCGACCTTCCCCCTCCGGTCAATGAGCGGATACAGGTGGGAGATGTCCGAAGGGGGGAGATTCTCTACCCGGCCCAGCGGGACAGGTACAGCTTTTCCGTATCCGGCGAGAGGTCTCTTACTATCACTGCTACCGCTACGCAATCCTATCTGGATACTTTTATCGAGATATACGACGCACAGGGCAATATGATCAACAGCGATGATGACGGTGGTGCTGGAACCAATTCAAGGATACTGATGACTTTTTCTCAGGGAGTGTACTCTGTGGTGGTACGCAGTTACTCGACATCTACTGGTGCCTACATGCTGGAGGTCCGGGAACAGTAAGCTTTGCTTTTTCACAAAACAAAAAAGGCCGGGGATTAACCCCGGCCTTACATCCATTGTGCGCATTTCTCAACTTTCATCTGATGGGGGTTCTTCCTGGAGGAAGGCCCTGATTTTCCTTTTCATGGAGTCGGGGAGCTTGATGCCCACGGTCTTCAGGCGATTCACATATTTCTCGAAGGACTGGAGATAACGTGTGTTGGTAACGAATATCTTGAAGTACGACCGGATGCTGCCCTCAAGCTCCATACGAAACTCGATGTCCTCGTTTAGCATGTCTTCGATGGGGGCGATGACACGGTAGTTGATGGTCCGGCAGATCGACCGGTAGGCCACGAACCGCTGGGTCACCTCGCACTCGTAGTTCTTCTCCCGGATGCTCCTCTCCACGATGTTCAGGTCGATGCAGTCAAGTATCTCAAATTTATATTGACTGCCTATTGCCTCCTCGATGAGGGCCTTCGCGTCCTGGAACATTGGGCAGTTGGACTGCATGTCCTCGCAGTTCATGTCGCACCGCATGTAGATCACCATGTCAATGTCGGAACTCGGCTGGGCCTGCCCTACGTTTACCGAACCCACCACGTCGATTGCAACGTCCTCGAGACGGTCTTCTATGCTCATCAACGCTTTCTCAAGGACTTCCAGGCGTTCTTCCGTCTCCTGGGTCTGGAAGGTTTTAAAGAACTGTTTGATTTCCTTGAAAAGAACGATCTCGGGGATATGGGAATATTTTTTTATACGGGCGTCGAAGTTTTCATATCGCTTAAGGGCGGCATGCCTTCCGGAGTCGATGATCGTTTCTTTCCATGAGCCGTTTTCCGGGGCATACTCAGCCACGTCGTGGATGCGGTCTTCTACTATCTTTCGAAAAAGGACGTGTGAAACCGCGCCTTTATCGTCGAGCTCTACCTGGTGGAAGAATCCTCCTTCGTGGACGTCGCCGGTGAGGAGAGTCACCTCGCCGAAGTTTGATGGATTGAGGTATATTGTGTTTTCTTCGTGCGCAAAGCCCCACTGATTGTGCACATGCCCGGTAAGGCAGAGTTTCACGTCATTGTTGTCGCAAAATGTGCGAAGGGCTGGAGACCCGGAGGGGCCTATAGGGGCAATCCAATCGTGGATTCCGTGGGCGGGTTGGTGGGACACGACGATATGGGGCTTTACGGCTTTGAAAAAAAGATACATTTCATTTTTTCTATCATCGGTGCCGATACCAGCGCGGTACTTTACCACGTATCGTTCCGGGATGCCGGCCGTGAAGATGTCGGCCCCGCCGTATCCGGCGATTTTTATATTGTCCACCTGGTACCAGTGGAGATGAAGGTCCCGTTCATGGAGGGCCGTGTATTTCAAATCCATGTCGTAGTTTCCCGGCAGGCAGAAGACGCGGGAATTGGGTTTGGTGAGGATCATGTTCTCGAGTACTTTGTACTTTTGCTGCATCACACGGCGAGCACGAATGGTGTATTGTTGATATTTGGTGCCCTTTTCCTCGTCATCGGAGGGAAGGTCCGGAGTTTCCATGAGTTCGTCTACGAAATCTTCAAGGACCATGTCCTTTTTTCCCATGCGGCGCTGGAGGGCGCTGAAATGGTTTTGGATTTCCCAGTATCGGACGGCGCTGTCCATATTGTAGAAGGGGATGTCAATGAGGTCCCCGGCGATGATGTAGACATCGGCAATGGTTTCGAAGAGGAGGTCCCGGACTCGTTCAAAGGCGCCGTGTATGTCAGTAAGGTAAATGAACCGCATGATGCTAGAGTACACTCTGTATTGACGATTTGTCAATAGCATCTTTTATAGTGAGTCTTTGAAAATTTAATTTTTAGGGGTATATCTTTTCCTTTCATATTGTAAAACTTTCAGCAAGCGGGGTTTTGTTGTAGTGAAGTGAAAGAAAAAATGAGATAATTTGAAGTGTATTTTGTGGAGACAGAGTAGAATGCTGTTCGCTGTTCGCAGGTTTGGAGGACACATGCAATCAGGCATTTATTATTCTTGAAAGCAATAAATCCTCAATATTTCTCCTGCCGTCAAATAGTGAGACAACATAATGTCATCCGTCACTCAAAACGACCCCGGGTCGGCAATCAAAATGACCCCCCTCCCGAGATAAAAAAGACTGTTGATCAGCAAATTGAATTTGTCAACCCCGAAAGCTTATTCCTACCTGCAAAAGAATTTAGGCGATAGCTTTTACCGTCGATCACGATCTTAAGAGCCCGATGAACGAGGCGGTCCATGGCGGGGTCGGAAAGCACGAGGCTGGAGAGCTCGTACACCGCCTCTCCAATGGCGCGGGCACGCTTGAGAAGGTTCTCACGGGTATAGTCAAGATACGCCCGGGCCCTCGCCCCCAGATGATCGGGGTTGTCAATATTCTCCCGCGGTTTCGTCGCCCTCTGGTGCTCGGCAATGAGCTCATGATCGAAAAATACGCGGATTTTACGGGTATTTGCGGCCACAAGGACCCCCTTGCCGATATACCGTTCTGGGACGCTGTAGCGTGATAGATCAAAGTGGATGCGCCCGCTTTCTCTTACCGTGGCCTTCGCCCATACGAACGGATCGAACCTGTCTGCGGTAAGCGGAAGGAGCGACGGGAACTCGCTTTCGAAAAACTCAAGGGGCGTTGCTCCCATCTCCCTGAGGGTACGCACATTCGCGACATCTCGCTCCCACTGGCGAAGAGCGGGGATGATATCGTCCGCATGAGGAATATCCCGCCCCTTGTGTCGCTCCCTCATGCGGAAGGCCGCGTAGAAGTTCCGTTTCACGTATTTGATGTCGTTCTCCACGCCGCCCTTGTGC
>JARKUF010000011.1 GCA_029974015.1 Spirochaetota bacterium | reverse complement strand
AAGCGCTGTAAGAACATTTCTGGTGTGGCTTAAAAAGTACCTTCAGGTTAACGCGACCATAGAAGATGCAGAAAAAGGCATTAAGCGGATAAAATCACCTGTGGAGGCGAAAACAATGTTAGCAAAGACAATAGAGGAAGTCAGAAAAGACCTGGTAAATGAAGGCATACAGTTGGGTATTAAACAGGGAATGCAGCAAGGCATGCTAACCGGTAAAAAAGAAACAGCCCGCGCCATGAAGAAAAAAGGTATTGATATTAAGGTCATTTCTGAGGTAACCGGCTTGCCTATTGAAGAAATCAGAAAGCTGAAGGTTTAAAATGAAAATGGCCCTGATCTATCTCTAAGAATTGTACAGGGCGCGCTTCTCGCATTGAGATATTTTTTGAGATGTTGTTGTTGTCCTCGCTCAACAGTTGTCCGCCTCACAACCTCCTCTGTGTTTCTTTGACTATCCTGTGCCCACCGGGAGTACCGGACATCAGTACCCGAAGTTGTGGGTGATTTTGCCTCAGAATGCTTTGCTGCCGCGGAGATTCAAAGGGTTATAGCGCGCCTCGAATTTCGAAGGCGCGGAAAAACATCCGCTTCTTCGGATAAAGGCCCGTTAAAACTCCGTTACCGGCTCCAGCTTTATTTCCGGATATATTTGCCCATGGGCGCTGGGCATGGAGTTGTAGACCCAGTCTATGTCTACCGTTCCGAGGGTGATGCCGCCGTAGCGGCGGAAGCCGCCAAAGGCGCCGCGCGTCAGGACATTCTCCATCTCCATGGAAAGGCAGTAGACCGCCGCGGGTGTGCCGGGTTTTATTTCCCGAAGCTCCTTTCCAAATGGCCCGGGATGGAATGCGAGGCGCCGGCTGTCGGCGGCCTGGCATTGAAGGACCGGAATCACCGCCGGGAACCTCTCCGCGTCCACGTAAGAAAGGAAAGACAGCGACGCGATATTGTTAAAGAGGCGCTCGGCGAAGGGCTTGAGTATCCTGCCTTCCTTTCGGGTGCGCGCCCGCCCCTTCGCTATTTTTGTCAGGAGCGCCGATTTCACTACTGAGGCCAGCGGGAGCTTGCCCCCTCCTGTAACTTCCAGTAGGTCCAGATAGTGAACGGTGTTTATGCCGAAGTAGGTGTTGTAACGGAACATCGGCTGGGCATTGTATATTTCGTACTCCGGGCCTTCCTTCGCAAGGCGCGTCCATTTCGCGCGGCCCCTCCAGAGCCGCTTATCCAGGGTGATGACGGCAAAGCCCACATTGTTGTTTTTTTCCATGTGCAGCTTGCTCTCGCCGCAGCAAAATTCGCCGATGGTGAGCCCGCCGCTCCCGCGGGCCATGATAGACGTGAGGAGGGTGATATGCGGAAGGCCGTCCCTGTTTACCGTGGAAACTATGCCGATCTTCTCGGAAGGCTCGAATGCCCTGATATCGTCCGGGGTGAAAGCCGTTTTTATCATTGTATCAATCCTCCATTGTGCGCAGAGTCGCGCATCCGTGTTTGAGCACGGCACGTGGTTTCGCGGGAGCATCCGCCTCCCGGTCTTTGCCGCCGGTTTCTGTGTCAAGAAGCGTCATTCCGCTCCAGGATACTATTGCGGGGTTGACGCCAGAGGCGCGGGCCGTTTCCGCGAAGGACTCCATTTCTTCTCTGGTTAGAAGCGCCGCGTCGGCGTACTCCCAGTCAATTCCGAGGCGCGAGTATTTATCGCGGCAGAGATTGTTGAAGGCGCAGAGTTCCCAGCGCTCAACGGCATTGCCGAGGTTTTCGGCTATGAAGGCTCCTATACCGGCAACATTTTTCACTGCCGCCGTGGCGCCAGGAATGAGGGGAGTCCGAATCCAGATGCGATGGCGGCGAAGGTGTTCCTTCCGGTACGACGCGACAAACTTTGCGTTTTCAAGGATCTTTTCATTGCCGCTTCCCGTGAAGGCCCTGTGCTTTTTGCTGTCAATTTCCTTGATGTCAAAGAGCACCAGGTCCACAAAGGGGAGGAGCTTTTCCAGATGCGCGGGCGGCACCATGCCGCAGGTGTCCAGGGCCGTGTGAATTCCCTTAGCTCGGAGTATTTTTAAAAGCTCCAGACAAAACTCAAGCTGGAGGGCCGCCTCGCCGCCCGAGAGGGTAACGCCGCCCCCTGATGTTTCAAAATATGCACGGTCTTTTACAATCTCCCCGGCCAAATCTTCCGCCGTCCATTCCCTGCCCATGAGTTCCAGGGTCCCGGAAGGGCATGCTTCGGCGCAATTACCGCAGGCGCGACACCTGCCGCGGTCGATGCGAATACCCTCGCTGGTCATGGTCAGCGCCCCCTGGGGGCATGTAGCCACGCAAATTCCGCATAAGATGCAGGATGTGGAAATCCACTGGAGCTGGGGTCCGGGCTTGATGCTTTCGGGGTTGTGGCACCAGCCGCATGAAATTGGACAGCCTTTTAAAAACACCGTGGTGCGGATGCCGGGGCCATCCTCGGTTGACATCCTCATGATTTCGAGGACCCTTCCGCGAACCGAGCTGTCTTTATCGTGCGCCTTCATATCGTCCGCTTACATCTTGTTGTGGCTGATGCGCTCAATCACTTCGTCCTGGAGCTCTCTTCCCACGGTGACGAAATACGCGTTGTATCCGGTGATGCGGACCAGAAGGTGCCGGTAGTCGCCCGGATGCTTCTGCGCGTCCCGGAGCATATCGGGATCGAGCATGTTAATCTGAAGGGCCGTGCCGCCATTTGCCGCGTATCCGCGGAGAAACGCCTTGAATTTTTCCCGGTGCTCGGGGTCCCGCAGTATCGACGGATTGAAGGTAATGGTGTGGCTTGCCCCATTGGGAAGGAGGTTGATATAATCGCCCCATGTGCCCATGCCGTCCTTTGCCTTCCCACCTAAGGCCTTCCCTACGGAGTTTGAGTTTGATGTGGGGCCATTGATGTCGGCGCCGTTGGAAGGACAGATGGCGTTTGAAAGGAACTGGCCCCGGGGCCTTCCGTCAGCGCTGGCAGCCATGATGTAGCCGCCGCCGACCCAGTAGTTCCAGGAGAGCATGCCAGGGCGAAACCTCCTTTTCGTCGATACAGTGCTGTGCTTCCAGGTTTCCTCACACCAGAGCTCCATTACCCTTTTGGCCATGTCGTCGGCCTCATCATCGTCGCGGCCGTATTTGGGCGCGCGGTTCTTCGCGCGGGCCTGTAGCACTTCGTGGCCCTTCCAGTTGTCCTTAAGCGCCCGTACGAGCTCCTCCATGGTACAGGCCCCTGTATCGAACACCAGGTGCTTTATGGCCAGAAGCGAGTCCACGGTGGTGGCGTAGGTGACGGCTTCCATGGTTGTAAAATTAATTTCAGCTCCGCCGCGAGTGATGTCGATGCCCTTCTCGGCGCAGCCCTTCACCATACACGAGAGGTACGGCGTGGGGAAGAAGCGCGCCCTGATCGACTCGGACATCTCGTAAAGTTCAACGCATTTGGGGATGATATAAGCCGTCTGCTTCGCGTAGGCCTTCCAAAACTCGTCCCACGTTTTGAATTTCGCGGGGTCCCCGGTGGCGGGGCCGTCCCTGCGCATCTTTTCAGTTTTCCCGGTCATGGGGTCGAAGCAGGGCAGCATGTCCTTTCCCCCTGTTAGGGCGAGTTCCACGGCCTTCAGAAGGTTCAGGTTATTGTCCACGGTGCCGGAGCGGTCATTGCCCACCATGGTGTTTTCAAGACAGCCTACGGGGGCATAGTCGTGGACATTGTCGCGGTTGATGAGGTGGGGGATTCCCGCCCTCTCTCCTTCGAGTATCATCCCCGCCATTGAGCGCTCGTCGAAATTCAGCAGGAAAGGCGCACCCTGGCTCGATTGTATCATGCTCACTAAGATATCGAGCAACTCGTCGGGGGAATTCCGGTGGAGGCGCACATTGGGTTTGGGCTCAAGGATGGGGGACATCTCGTCTATCACTTCGAGGAAGAGATATGTGAGGTCATTGGTCATATCGACGCCGCCCTTTCCCATCCCCGAGAGGGTGAGAAGCTGCCCGAAACCGGCGGTGATTCCCTGGTGGCCGTTTTTTATCATCGCGTCGTATGCGGTATTGCAGTGTATCCAGAAGCATTTGAGGATTTCCTTTGCGAAGTCGCGCTCCATCCCCTCGCTTATGGACTTTTTAAAGTAAGGAAAAAGATACTGGTCTATGCGTCCGAAGGAGACGCCCGGCCCCGGATAGTTTTCATCGGTCATTATGAGCATGTGGTTTATCCAGAGAGCCTGGACGGCCTCCCAGAAATTTCTTGGCGGTTCCCAGGGGACCCGGGCAAGGTTTTCGGCCATCTTCTCAAGCTCCCATTTGCGGGCATTATCGGCCTCCTTCGATGCCATGGAACGAAGGAGCTCCGCGTATCTGTGCGCGAGGTCCCGGGCCATTGTTGAGGCGGTTATCATCGCCCTGAGCTGCGCCCCCTTTTCTCCGCGCTGTTCATTTTTTTCAAGGGAGTTGTATTTTTGCACCAGGTCGGCATGGACGCCCTTCCATCCCGAGGCGAGGAGGCGTTCGTGGCCCGGGATAAGATGTCCGCTTGTGGCCCCTGCATTGCCGTATCCGTGGTCGTGAAACCATTTCACGGCTTTGCGCGCGCCTTTCTTTCCGCGCACAAGGCGGTTCCACTCCTTTGCTTCCTTACTGTTGAGGCAGAGGGAGGTCTGCACATTGAAACGCGCGCCCGCAATGAGGTCGCCGGGAAGCACTTCCCGGGGCACATGGTTCACGATTACTTCCTTCACGAACCAGGCGCGGCGTTCGGCGATGCTCCAGTTCCAGAAATCGGCATGGAGGGGCACCTGGCGCGCCGCCTGGAGATACGAGCCGCACAGCGGCGAAAAGAGGACGAATGTTTCGGGGACGATATAGAAAGTCATCTCGTTGAAGACCTCATCCCAGGGTGTGCCGGTAGTCCAGCATGTGAAGCTGTTGTTCCAGGCGCGTTCGTTGCCTTTAAAATAATAGTCCCGAAGCCACCGGATGCGGGGGGAGAGTCCTGAGGGTTCCTTGATTCCGTGTTGGTACGCGGTTGATTCCTTCATTGGGCCATCCTCTCCTTTGTAGTATCGCTGTTCCGGTTAAGGACGCTTAAGCGCTCCTCTCCCTTTTTCTCGTTTTTTTCGGCGAAGGGACGCCATGCGCGCAAATTTTTTCATGAGAAGGAGGAGCTGTTGTAAATAGCTTCGTAATTTAGCGCGTATTTCTTTCAGGCTTTGATATTATAAAATACCAAAGGATAAGCACGGTGTCAAGGGGACCTCTAAAAATTAAGCCAGTCAAAAAATATCGCTTTTCCCCCGCTTTCGGCTGGCGGGAAAACCTAAATTTTTAGAAGTTCCCATATTTTTTTTGAGGTTAAACAAGAGTATCAGAGTTTGCTTCAATTTAATCCCGTGTAAAGATGCGTTTTCCATGGGCCAGATAAGTACTTGAAAAATTCTGCCGGGGCTTTCTTTGTTGGATATGTAACAAAATCCGCTCCCGATGTTCAATAGTCGTAGTGGCGGCCAACACCATGATTCCCGCCGGGGGCCGAAATATAAAACGGGCCGGGCGTATCGGCCATGGCCGAAGTCCCGCTTCAAAATGATTGATACAGTTTTGCGCTTCAAACCGGATTTCCGGAGTCGAGGCGCCGTAATACCTCTTATCAGGAGTGTTGCTAAATGGATTACGCAGAAATTGAAAAGCTCACCGCCCGGGTGCGGGAGGAAAACGTGTTCGTAGAAAAGCTCAAAAGCGAAATCGGCAAGGTCATCGTTGGTCAGGAGGCCCTGGTGGAACGCATCATCATCGCCTTTCTGTCGGGCGGGCACATCCTCCTTGAAGGCGTGCCGGGCCTGGCGAAGACCCTCACGGTCCGCGCGTTTGCCAGGGCCATCAACACGGCTTTCAGCCGTATCCAGTTTACGCCTGACCTCCTGCCGGCGGACCTCATCGGCACGAGGATATATAATCCGAAAGACCTCGATTTCTTCACGCGCAAGGGCCCCATCTTCACCAACATTCTCCTGGCCGACGAAATAAACCGCGCCCCCGCCAAGGTGCAGTCGGCGCTCCTCCAGGCCATGGAGGAGCGCATGGTGACCATAGGTGATGAAACCTACCCGCTCGCGAAGCCGTTCATGGTTCTTGCCACGGAAAACCCCATCGAGCAGGAGGGGACTTATCCTCTTCCGGAGGCACAGGTGGACCGCTTCATGATGAAGTGCCTGGTGGGCTATCCTAACCGTGAGGAAGAAAGGGAGATACTCACCCGCTTCGGGGAAATCGACGTGGACCGTATAAGCCCGGTTATCGACTCCGGAGTGGTGGAATCGAAGGCGGACCTCATCAATTCCATCCACATGACCGATAAGCTCGTGGACTATATTATCAACATCATCGCCGGGACGCGGGAGCCGGAAAGCGATGAACTGAAAAAATACATCGATTATGGCGCGAGCCCAAGGGCATCCATAGCCCTCATGAAGGGGGCCCGCGGGATTGCATTCATGAGAGGGCGCGGTTTCGCCAATCCCGATGACGTGAAGGAAATCGCCCCGGATATCCTCCGCCACAGGGTGATCCTTTCCTATGAGGCGGAGGCGGACGGGAAGAGCGCCGATGATGTGGTGCGCATGGTACTCGATTCCATTGAGGTGCCGTAAATGGCAATGCCGGAACACTCTCTTCTCAGGAAGATAAAACTCCGCACCCGGCGGAAGATGAACACCGTATTCACCGGGGAATACCGCACGGCCTTCAAGGGGCTTGGCCTGCATTTCGACAGCGTCCGCGAGTACCAGTACGGCGACGATGTGCGCACCATCGACTGGAATGTTTCGGCGCGGATGAACCATCTTTACGTGAAACAGTACTCGGAGGAGCGGGAGCTCTCCGTGGTCCTCATGGTGGACATGTCCGCTTCCGTGGAGTTCGGTTCCCGGTGCAGCAAACGGGAACTGGTCCTCGACGCCGCGACGCTTTTTCTGTACCTCGCACAGATGAACAATGACAGGATATCCGTGCTTCTCTTTTCCGACCGGGTGGAGAAGTTCATAAGGCCGCGCAAGGGAGACCGGTATATCCTGCGCGTCCTTGACGAGATGGCGCGCCTGGAGCCGAAGGGAAGGGGGACGGATATTGGCGGCGCAATCGATTTCCTGCTTCAGGTGATGAAAAAGCGGAGCGTGGTGTTTCTCATCTCCGATTTTTTAGACGAGGGATATCTTATAAAACTGAAGCGCCTTCGCCAGAAGCACGACCTCATTACCGTGATGGTATCGGACCCCATGGAACGGGAGATGAACCTTTTCGGCCTCGCGGAGTTTGTGGACCTGGAGACAGGGGAAACTTTTCTCTCCGACGCCCTTCCCGAAAGCGTCGAGATGGCCCAGCTCCGTGACATGGACTGCATCCATCTGAGCACCGCCGGGCCGATGGAAGGGCCCGTTTTGCGCTACTTCGAAAAGCGCAACCGCGCAGTTCGGCGAGGATGAGGGGCGGCCGGCGAAAGAAGAGGCCCTGGAAAACGGAATGAATGCAAGCGTAAAATATCGGATATTTCTTTTTCTATTAGTCGGCCTGGCGCCAGCGGCCCTTGGCGCGCAGGAGAAAAAGAACGCGGATTTTCCGGAAATCCGCGCCACGGTAAATCCCGCCAAGGCCACTGTCGGGGCGCCCCTCGAGTACCGTCTGCTCATCGCCGGAAAGTCGGCGAAGGACGTCGCCATCCGCATGCCCGACAATCGGGTGGTATATCCGGAACCGGATGCGGAAAAGAAAAAGGACGAGGATGATAAGAGCGGCCCGAAGGAGGACGCCTCCCTTAAAGTGCCGCTTTATGTCATACAGGGCGCGAAGAAGGACCAGTCGAAAAGCGGCGATATTGCCCAGATTTCGGTGACGATGAAGCTTGCGTACTTTCGTCCCGGCAAGCACAGGCTTCCTGAAATTGAACTCTTCGGGGTGGACAATATCAAGATAGGATATCGCGTTCCCGAGGTGGAGATTGAAAGCGTCAATCCCGCCGGTGAGTTCGCTGAGATTGAACCCCCTCTGGAACTTTCAGGCAATTACTGGAGGGTCATCTGGATTGTCCTCGCTCTGGCCGCCGCGGCCGCCGGGGGCTGGTGGTTCGCCAGATGGCACAACCGCCGCAAGCTGGGTTCTCCCGCCATTGTTCCCGTAAACCACCTTGAGGAGTTTCTCAGGGGCGTGGGAAATATTTCGCGCCGAAAGCTCATTGAGTCGGAAAACGTAAGGGAATATGTCTTCGAAATATCGGCCCTGTTTAGAAAATTTTTAGAGGGGAGCCTCGGCATCTACGCGCTCGATATGACTGTCACTGAGATTCACCGGGCGCTCAGGGAGAACCTGCATGGGGCCGTCTATAAACGCAATGAGGACGATATTCGTTCCGTCCTGGACCTCTGGGACCTCGCGAAGTTTGCGGAGTTCGCGCCGTCCAGGGAGACACTGAAGCTTAACCTCGAGGCCTCCGTGAGGCTCGCTAAAAATCTTGCGGGGTCCGTCGGCGATGTGGTGGCTTGATTTCAAGGAGCCCTACTGGCTTCTCCTCATCGTCCCCTGGGCGGCGGCCTCGGCATGGTATGTCTTTGGGCGGGTCTATCGACGGGAGGCCGCCATCGCCGTCTCATCGCGCAGCATCGTGACGAAGCGGCGGTCTTTCCGCGAGCGCACCTATCGGTATCTACCAATCCTGAGGGCCCTTTCGGCGCTCTTTCTCATCATCGCCCTCGCGAGGCCCGGGAAAGGAGTGGATTTCTCCAGCGTGAAACACCAAGGTATCGACATCATGATTGCCCTGGACGTGTCGCCCTCAATGAGCTCCGAAGATTTTCAGCCGAAAAACCGCCTCGCAGTGGCGAAGAAGGCTGTAAAGGATTTCATCAAGCTCAGAAAAAACGACCGCATCGGCCTCGTGATATTTTCCGGTGAAGCGTACTTCCAGTGCCCGCTTACCCTTGAAAGCGAAATGGTGGGCGATATCGTCGAGGAGACCGATTTCGATTCGGCGGACAAGGATGGGACCGCCATCGGCGAGGCACTGGCCCTCTCGGCGGCGCGGATGGCCGAGAGCAAGGCGAAGAGCAGGATGATACTCCTGCTCACCGACGGGATGAACAACCGCGGCATCGTGGACCCGGAGACGGCGTCGAAGATGTGCGCGGAGCTGGGGATTAAAATTTACCCCGTGGGAATCGGAAAGAAAAACGTCCGCGTTCCATTCTTCTCCCGAATGAAGGTCTACCGTGACCATTACGACCCCGAATCCCTGAAGAAGATGGCTGAGGTTACGGGGGGTAAGTTTTATAGCGCCGAGTCGGGGTCCGTGCTCTGGGAAAACATCAAGGACATAGACCGCCTTGAACGGAGCGAATTTGAGGTGCGCCATTATCATGAGTTTTACGACCGCTTCCAGGTTTTTCTTTTCATCGCCCTGGGGCTTTTCCTCACGGAAATGCTTTTAAGGTCCGCGGTCTACAGGAAGATACCTTAAATGGAATTCGCGAACCTTAAATATATCGTATATATAGCCCTTTCGGCGGGGATTGCGGCGGTCCTCTATGCCGTCTACCTCTTCTGGAAGAAGATGATGCTGGGCCGCCTCATGGAAGACCCCGCCGTAAGGGGGCGCATGGTAAAGCGGGACAGGCTGCTCTCGTCAGTGAAGGCGGCGCTGGTCTTTATTTGTATATTGCTTTTCGTCTTTACTGCACTTAGGCCCCGCTGGGGCGAACAGGTGAGGGAGGCTTCGAGCGAGGGGGTGGACCTTCTCGTGGCCCTCGATGTGAGCAACAGCATGTTGGCACGCGACGTGTCGCCGAGCCGCCTGGACCGCGCTAAGGACGCGGTGCGGCTTCTGTCGGAATCGGTGCGGGGGGACCGTGTGGGGCTTGTGCTCTTCGCCGAAGAGGCCTTTATCCAGTGTCCCCTGACGACGGATATCGGGGCCTTCAATATGTTTCTTGACGCTGCCGGTCCCGGCGTCGTCCGGGTCCAGGGCACTAATATCGGCGCCGCCTTCGATATGGCGTACCGGGTCTTCAACCGCCGACGCATGACCGCCAGAAACCTTGTGGTGATAACCGACGGAGAAGACCATGAGGGGAGGGTTGACGCCGCCCTGGAGAAATTCCGCGATTTGGGCGTCACCGTTTTTGCCGTCGCGATAGGTCAGGAGGGCGGGGAGGTAATTCCCCTTGCCGCCGACGACGCGTCCGGGGACGTGTATCAGAAGGACTCCGAGGGAAATGTTGTTAGGACAAAGCTCAATCCGGGGCTTCTGCGCCGCATCGCCTCCGCAACGGGGGGGGAATATGTGGATATCACTTCAAGCTTTTCGGGAGTGTACCGCATCGTCGACCGAATGAGAGGGCAGGACAGGAATGTCTACGGCACCCGCATGGTCCGCGAGAAGAAAGAACGCTATGGAGTGTTTGCCATTGCCCTGATAATTCTTTTAATGGCAGAGCTCCTGCTTCCTGAACGCCGGGAAACGAAGTCGGCCAGGAGGCCCCGTTTCTCCATGCCTGAGGCGCTGTTGTTCTGGAGAAAAAAACGAAAGGGAGTCTCTGAAAATTAGTTAAACCGCCATCGAAGCACGGCGGGAAATATTAGCCTTGGAAATTGCTTAAAAATATGTGTGTGAGGGTTTCAACTCCTGGAACATGTGATGGATATGTAATGAAACGTTTGATACCGGTATACATCATCTGCCTCGCCCTCGCGGGGGCCGCCTGGATCGACCCCTATCGCGACCGCGTGAGCGAGGGAAACGGAAAGTACCACCAGAAAAAATACGACGAGGCGCGGAAGGACTATGACGGGGCGGCGAAATACGCTCCAGGGGAAAGGGAAAAAAAGAAGCTCCGTTTTAATCACGGCGCCGCAAGGTACATGCAGGGCGATTTTGAAGGCGCCGCCGGGGAGTTCCGTGAAGCCCTGAATTCGGAGGACCGCGATGTGCAGAAGAAGGCCCTTTTCAACATGGGAAATGCCTGGCTTAAGAAGGGGGACATTGAACAGGCGGTGAACGCTTATATGGGGGCCCTTTCCGTTGATCCGGATTATCTTCCGGCAAAAAAGAATATAGAGTATCTTCTGAAAAAGAAAGAACCTCCCAAAGAAGGCGGCCAGGACGGAGGTAAGAAGGGGAGCGGTGAAGATAATGCAAAGGACCGCGACCGCCCACAGGGTGGGGACGACAAGAAGGACAAAGGCGGCAAGAGCCCAACGTCCCAGGCGAAGGTGAGCCCCGAGCAGTTAAAAAACCTGTTGGAAACGATGAAGAACAGCCCCGTGCGCCGCCAGCGCGGCAAAGGGGAGGGGATGAGAATGCATGATAAGGCCTGGTAAGATATTTTTAGCCTGCGTGGCGCTTCTGGTCCTTGGCAAAGCGGCGGAGGCGGTAGATATAGAGACGGTTCTCGATCGGGACCGCGTCAGCGTAGGCGATTCGGCGACGCTTCAGGTGAAAATATCCGGCGCCGGCGGGGTCGAGTTGGGGCGGATACCTTCCGTGCCCGGCCTCGCCATCGACTACCGCGGCGAAAGCCGGAGCTTCCAGTGGATCAATGGCCGCACCTGGTACGGCATAGTGCTTTCCTTTGCCCTTGAGCCTGAACGCACCGGGACCTTTGTCGTTCCTCCGATTCCCATTACAATAAAGGGCACAGAGTACCGGTCGAAGTCAGTGAAACTTCTGGCCGTCAAGGGGGCGGCCAGGGTCAGCCGCCCCGGGCATGGAGACAGCGGCAGCGCGAAGAAAGTCTACAAACAGACTGTGCTTTCAAAGGAGAAGGTCTACACTGGAGAACCGCTTCTCGTGCGTTACTACCTGCTCCATTCAGGTATTAATTTTCATCAGGCCCCCGTGCTTCGGGAGCTTCCGGAAACGAAATGGTTTGTCCAGCGCTACATGGAAGAGAAGGCGGAAGAATCCGTTGAAAAGCGCGACGGCGAAGAGCTCGTTCGCACCCACCTGGCGACTTTTCTTCTGGTCCCCACCATGAAAGGGAAGCAGGCGATACGGGGGGGCGAGATAGTGGTTTCCTATGTTTCTGACAATGATTTCATGAGCTTTCCCCGGCAGGCGAGGATCGATCTCGAAAAGGCCGAGGTGGAAGTGATGCCCCTCCCGGAAGAGGGCAGGCCCACGGATTTTAACGGAAACGTGGGTACTTTCACAATGGAAACGGAGTACGATAAAAAACCGACCAAGGTATATGACGAGCTTAGAGTCCGGGTAATGGTTAAGGGGTCAGGGAATTTCATGACGCTGGCGCCGCCTGTATTATCTGCGCCCATGGGCGTCAAAGTTATAAAAGGGACGGGAGATGCACGTATCGACCTTGAGGGGAATGCGGTGAAGGGCTTGAAGGAATTCATCTATACCCTGGTTCCGGAGAAAGCGGGCGATATCGACTGCGGGCCTGTGCGCTTCAGTTTTTTTGATCCCCTCTCCGGTTCGTACCGCACACTCGTTTCCGAAAAAATATTGCTCTCTGTGTCGGGCGACGCCTCCAGAGGAGGCATGGACCTTGATGAGGGCGGCGGCCCCGTTACGGCCGACGTGAATTATTTTTGGATAGTCTTTATCATCCTTGGGGTAGCTGTTGTGGCGGGCGCTGTGATGCTCTGGGAGCGCCGTAAGTATGCCGATTTCATGGCGATGAAAAAAAACGGCGCACCCGGGGCTGAGACGGCAAGGAGCGAAGGTATTACAAGGGCCAACCTCGACGAATTTATGAGGGAGATTACTTTCTCAGCCGGAGGAGCAGATCCGGGCGAGTTCCTCCGCTCAGTAGAGCGCATAACGGGGAGGATCGCTTCCTGGTCCGGCGGCTTGAGCGATGCCCAGGCGGAGCGCGTCCGTCAGATAAAGGAAAGGGTCTACAATATCCGGTACGGTGGATATACCATCGGCGCGGAGGAAGTGAAAGAAATGTCGGGGGAACTCCGCGATCTTATAAAGGAACTCCGGTCCGCCGTGAAATAGCCTAACCTCTTTCTCTCTTCGCTCTCTCCCAGAGACCGTCCAATTCCTCAGGGGTCATCTCGTCAAGTTCCTTCCCGGATTGTTTCGATTCCTCCTCAATGAAGCGGAACCGCGCCATGAATTTATCCACGGTTTTTTTCAGGGCTTCCTCGGGGTTTACGGAAAGAAAACGGGAAATGTTTGTAATGGTAAAGAGGATGTCTCCTATTTCTTCTACGAGCATGTCGCGGTTTTTCGAGGTGAACGCTTCTTTGAACTCGGCGATCTCTTCATCGAGCTTGGCTGTCACATCTTCAATACGTTCCCAGTCGAAGCCGATGCGCGACACTTTTTGCTGCACCCGGTAGGCTTTCTGAAGGGCCGGAGCGATAGCGGGTACGCCGTCGAGGATCGACCCGCTGCGGGCCTTCTCCTTTTTCTTGATCTTTTCCCAGTCGATTGACACCTGCTCTCTGGATTTCTGCCCTTCGTCGCCGAAGACATGAGGGTGGCGGCGCATCAGTTTTTCCGCGATGCCTCGCGCCACGTCGTCCACGTTGAATTTTCCTTCCTCTTCAGCGATTTGGGCGTGGGCGTAGACCTGATAGAGCAAGTCGCCTAATTCTTCCTTCATGTCCATCACACTGTCCTTTTCGATGGCCTCGTAGAGCTCGTAGGCTTCCTCGATGAGGTAGGTCTTGAGGGTCCTGGATGTCTGGGCGCGGTCCCATTCGCATCCTCCCTCTGCGCGAAGGATTGAGGCGATTTCTTTTAAGGTGTAGAGAGGGCGTGTTTCTTTGAATTCCATGGCCTTTATTTGTCCATTACATTCAGGGATTTTTAAACTACAGGGCTTAGATTTCCCCTCCCGAAGACGGACGGGGAAATCCGTTTTTTAAGTTGCCTTCAGTGTTTATCCGGCAAGGCCGGATTTTCAACTGGCATAATATCAAGCGTCATTTTTGAGCCGTGCACGTCAAGCAAAGATTCACCTGTATCAGCATTCAGTGGAAGATAGTATGGGAGCTTCTAAAAATTTAGTGGCAGCTAAAACAACCAGATTTACCAGCTTGCCGGAGGTGGGCAGAAAAACCTGGATATAAATAAAAATAGACTGATGCAGAAGCAGATTTTTTACAGACTTTTCTCGTATAGTATTTTTTGCTCCGATGCCTGTTGCTGTATAGTTTTGAAAAAGAGTTGTCGCCATTGATTCAGGGGTGAAAAATAGCCAATTACTTTGCGTGAAGGAGGAAAATATGGAAGAAGGCCGCAGGCGGCTGGTGAACATGGATTTGTCTGATAAAATCGTTGGTATGATGAAAATGCTGGAAGGGCAAAGCCTGGACTTGTTCCCCATTCCGTCGGTGACCAGGTGGCTCGGCGCGAAACTCGTGTCCATTGAAAGGGGGAAGATAGAGCTTGAATACACTGTTCGACCGGAAATGACCAATCCTGCAGGCTATCTCCACGGCGGCATTCAGGGAACCATGCTGGATGATGCCATCGGGATAATTTGCGCCACCCTCGGATATGAGGTGGCGGCATTGTCCATCGACATGCACCTTGATTTTCTCGGGACCTCCAAAGCGGGCGACACCCTTGGTGTCAGGGCTAAGGTTGAACGGGAGGGGACGAGTATCATTCATGCCAGCGCGGAGCTTTTCAATACAGACGGCGGGCTTGTCGCGAAGGCCCAGTCAAATGTCCTGGTGTCGAACCAGCCTGCAGCATATATGAAGATGCTGGGGATGAAATGAGGGGCTTTGCAATTCAGGAGATGATGCTTCTTTTCAGGATTACAGGCTAACTACAGAAACTTATGGAAAAATCCTGAGGGCAGTCACAAAAAGATTCGTTTTCCCGCCCGCATGTCGGCGAACGGGAAAACTTAGGCCCTGAGCATGTCAGCAGTGACAATTTATGAGGCCTTACATGAGTTTTTGTGACCGCTCTTAATTTTAGCGATCTCTAATAATATTGCTCTCCAGCTATATTGTAACCGGTAATCTCAGAATTAAAATAGCCGCAGAAAAAATTTTAATTTTCTGCGGCTATTTTCGTATTAATCTATGAGAAGGCTAGCTCTAAGACTAAGGTTTTATCGCCCGCCTTCGGCAGGCAGTAAAACCTTAGTCCTGAGTATGCCGGTAGTTGCAATTCATGGGGACCTCAAAAATTAAATTTTTGAAAGCTCCATGAACACATTTCAAGAGGATGGGTATGATAGAAACCACAATTAATATGCGGGATACGGTCCTTTTTGCGGTGGATAATGCTGCGAGAGCTTCTGGTAAAACTCGTTCGGGAGTGTTGGTGATCCTTCTGCGTAAGGTGTTGAAAGATCATGGATTTATGACAAGATTCGATAAACGGGTGCAGTACCAGGAAAAGGATGAGACGGCGGTTTGGGAGAAAGCCCATGTTTACTTAACTGAGCGGGATTATGAGTTGTTTTTGGATGGGAGGAGGTTTTTTAAGCGTTCCGTTTCTTTGCTTATTGCCCTGGCTGTTGAGAGATACCTTGATAAGCTTGTAGAATTGCTTTTAAGTGAAAGCTATGATGAAGAGGCCGATAACTATCCTTTACCAAACTATATAATCGCGAAGAAAATGTCAGGAAGCGTTGTGGGATGGCATATTTTCTGGGGATTCCCCCCCTGGGAGGACCTAAAAAACATAATCTGACCCACAACCGAGTCCCGGCATTATCCGCTGCTGTAAAAAATCCGGGTTTGGTTTTTCAGTTATCTTATCAGAGTCCCTTTTGGGCCCGGTACACACAGGCTTCAGCGACAAGGCGGCTTCCAAGGAAACTCCACACGGGCATCACGTCCATTCCCATGGCGGCGACTCCCGTAGCCGAATCGGCAACGTTCCCGATAGTTGCTGCCGAGGGAAGGAAGTCACGTACTTTTGCCATGACGGTGCCGGTATTGTCCTTTGCCATGTCTACATACTCAGCCAGAGGACCCTGGAATTTTTCAAGGACCTGACCCGCCTGTTTCATCCCTTCACCTCCAACAATGGAGGAAAACTTTGTGTTCATGTCGCCGCTGTGTTGGCTGAAGAGGCGGGAGATAAGTGCCGCCCCTCCTGATATAAGATTGTCGGTAAAGGGGAGCGCCACCTCTGCCATAGCATAGTATGCAGCCAGTTCGTTTCCCGCGGGGAGTTCCCGAAAATGGGTGATCTTTTCACCTATCGCTCCGGGCATGATTTTATAAATAATGTAGGAGAGGGCCGCCGCCTTCATCGCGGCGTCTATGGCCTGTTGCGGGTCGGCCTCGATAGTGCTTTGCCCTTTGTTTTTGCCGAAAATCGACATTAAGTTCTTAACTCCAGTGAGAACGCTTATGCCCATATCGGCTTTATCAACGGCATCTGTCACCCAGACAGCAGTTTTTATGTCTGACGTTGTGGCTATTTCTTTCGCTTTTGCAAGCACCGAAGCGTCACCGCCGGCGATGCGTTCTGTCGCTCCTTCTATGGTGTTATAAAATTGGAAGGGTTGGAGTCCCGGGATTGCTTTGAAGATGATATTGCACAGTTTCACTGTGTAGTCGCTTTCGTTAAATTTCGATAATATTTCTTCAATTGTTTTTTCTGGCATGGCTAAATCCTCCCGTTTGAAAGGTTTAATATTTTTTGTGATGGGTTTCTCAGTTGTTCAGCCTGTGATGCCGGTTTTTTTGACCTATTCACTATCAACGTGGCCCTGGATTTCTTTGAGTATTTCCTCCCCCATAAGATAGCCGATAATTTTTTTTATCATCTGGCGTGTTTCTTCGAGGTATTGTTTCTCGTTATTTTCAAGGCACACCATGTCGCGAAGTTGGAGGAGCCTGTGGTTTACCATCTCCAGGTTCGATATGGCGTCTTGAAGCCTTTCGTCGTCCATGCAACCTCCCGATTTGTGCTACAATCGTTTCATATAGTATGGACATATTTTAAATTAACAGTCAACTATTTATCGTTGATTAAAAAGCTTTTTTTGCAAAGGGGATATGATCGCTCTGCAGCCGAAAGAAGTGTCCCTTCAATTATTGGTTTTTTTGTTCCGTTAAATTTTCCACTGGCAGTCCTGTGCTTGGGTATTTCCTCCCGTCGCAGGCATGGGGGGAAAACATTATAGCGGTTGAAATTATTTGTAGGGCGATACATACAACACAGATAGAGTTCTATATCTCAGTTAAATGTAAGATGAGGTTTTCGTTTTTTATCCGAATCCAAGTAAGTAGCAGTGTCGACTACTGTGATGCGCTAATCGAGCCACAGTCGCTCACGACGTTTCGAAGAAGGTCAACGGCATGGGGAATTGCTTTCTCGATGATCGCAAGATTTTCCCTTACCGCCTTTGGGCTCCCGGGGAGGTTGATGATGAGGGTCTTTCCACGAATGCCCGCCGCGGCCCGGGAGAGCATGGCGTGGGGAGTGATTTTCAGGGATGCGCTACGCATCGCTTCGGCGAATCCCGGCGCCTGCCGCTCTACGACTGCAAGGGTCGCTTCAGGTGTTACGTCACTGGGCGCGAACCCCGTCCCCCCCGTGGTGAGAATGAGTTCCACTCCTTCCTCGCATAATTCAAGGAGTTTCTTCCGTATCGCGTTGTACTCATCGGGGATTATTTCCATCCTTACTACCCGGTGGCCTTCTCTCTCGGCCCACTTTCGAATCTCCGGCCCCGAGAGGTCTTCCCGCTCCTCCCGGAAGGACCGGTCGCTCATTGTTACGATGCCCACTGTTATTGCCGTATCATTTGTCATTGATCTCGATGCTCTCCACGGTGAATTCCCTTCCCGATAACAGCTCCACGTCGGAGGCTGAACAGCTTGGACAACTGAATTGCCAGTTTTCCCTGCTCAGGGTGAACTCGAAGGAACAGCTCCTGCATTTGAGGACCGCGGGAACTCTTGTGATATGTAACTCCGCCTTGTCGGCGATGGTGTCCTTGCTTACGAAATCGAAATATGTTTGCATCCACTCGGGTACGAGGTCGGAAAGATCTCCCACAACGAGGTATATTTTCGATACCCGTGTGGCCCCGTTTTTCCCCGCGTATTCCAGGACGATATCCAGGATGTTGCTCATTACTGATAGTTCGTGCACGTGTAGCTCCTCTGCTTAAGGCATTTCTTCCCTTTGGGGGAATACTATATACAGATCGATCGAGCCGTCTCCTTCGTCGTCGAAGAGGGCCATACCGAGGTTGGGAAAGAGGTATGCTTTGTTTTTACCTTTTTGCTTCACAATCATTCCCTCATTGCCGTATCTCAGTATGAGAAGGTCGATTCCTCCGTCAAGTTCAACCGGAAGGTCCGTGACCCTTGAGGCGGGAACTCCCGCCACGGCGGAGACCTTATCGCGATACAGAAAAACAGTACATGAACATTCCCGGAAATAGTATATCAAGTCAAAAGGAATTTTCAACTCCATCGGCATGGCATATATGTGTTCAAAGAGCTCTTTCGGCTGTTCGAAACGGGCGATACGGTCCGGGGTCCCCCTGCGCCTGAGCAAGGTCCCGGCATCATCGCCCAGAAGGACCTTCTCGGCGCCTTTCCCCGGAATAATCAGGGTAGAGTCTTCCGGGATACGGTTCTCCAAACCCGCGGGGGCCAGGGTCGCGGTTATCGAAAGGATTATAATTGCCCCGGGAAAATAGCGTTGAAAGTTCGGCATGAATTCAGAGAAGTCCGGCGGGCATCGCCTGTCAATAGAATTATATGCCGGTCAGGTTTTCGGTAAAGCCCATTCCTCCCACAAAGTAATTGACATATCTTCCATTCATCGGTACAAACCCTCCGTTATCTTATCCCTATTTCCGGAGATTCCCATGACCGCAAATGACAATAATTTTCGCGTTCCTTTTTTTGTGAAGGGCGATTTTGACGGCTTTATAGGCCTTTTTATCGACAATCTAGTGAACCTTCTCCTCATCACCGGCCTTTGCGCCGGTGTCCTCGGGATGCCCGGGGAAATCGTTTTCGGCAGGATCCTTCCCGGTGTGGCCTTCTCGGTCCTCGCGGGGAACCTTTTTTATTCCTGGCAGGCGCGCCGCCTTGCCATGAAAGAAAAGCGCACGGACGTGACGGCCCTTCCCTATGGCACCAACACCGTGACGCTCCTTATCTTTTTCTTTCTTATCCTTATGCCGGTGTATCTTCAGAACAAGCAGGCCCTGGGTGAAACCGCTGCGGCGGACCTGGCCTGGAAAGTCGGCATCTTTAGCTGCTTTATCAGCGGTTTTTTCGAGGGGGTGGGCGCCTTTGTGGGGGAAAAGATCCGGCGCATCACTCCACGCGCGGCGCTCCTTTCTACACTGGCGGGTATCGCCATCACCTGGATTGCCCTTCACCACACCATCCAGTTCTGGGACAAGCCTCTCATCGCATTCGTCCCCCTGGCGCTCATTCTGGTGGAATATTTCTCACGCGCTAAGCTCCCATTTCGCATTCCCGCAGGGCTCTATGCGCTCATCATTGGGACTGCAATCGCCTGGTCCATTGGCGCTATGAATCCCGCAGAAGTATCCCGCTCAACGTCTACTCTGGGTTTTTATCTTCCTTCCTTCGCGCTCTTTGATATGTTTCGTGTCGATATGAACCTGGTGTATCCGTATTTTTCGCTGGCTATTCCACTTGGACTTATGGCTTTTTTTGCCACCATTCAGAACCTGGAATCCGCAGCCGCGGCGGGGGACAATTTTCCAGCCACGCCTTCTCTGGCCATGAACGGCCTGGGTTCCATCATCGGGGCGGTGTTCGGGTCGCCCTTTCCTGCTACAGTGTATATCGGACATCCCGGCTGGAAGGGCCTCGGGGCGCGCTCCGGCTATTCAGTCCTAAACGGGGCTGTGGTGACGCTCCTCTGCCTCACGGGCATTATGGGGATAGTCAAGGCGGTGGTCCCCCTGGAGGCGGGATATCCCATTCTCCTCTGGATTGGCGTCATCATAACGGCCCAGGCGTTTCAAGTGACGCCGAAGGAGCACGCCCCCGCTGTTGCTCTGGGCCTCATGCCCGCCATAGCGGGATGGGGCGTTTCCCTCCTGCGCCAGTACATCGGAGAGAGCTCTCAGGCGGGCTCGGCCCAGGCCGACGTGCTCATCGCGAAGTATCTGCCATCCCTGAAAGGCATCATCGCATTTCAGGAAGGCGCGCTTTTCACTTCGATGTTCCTCACGGCGGTGGCGGTCTACCTCATCGACCGCGATTTTCTTAAAGCGTTCTACTGGTCATTGCCCCTCATCATCTGTTCCTATTTCGGCTTTATTCACTCCACGACCGTAGGGTTTGGAATGGGAGGCATGTTGCCCCTGGGGTATGTTCTTTTCAGCGGAATGATTCTGTTTATCTACATTTATAACAGGTTTTCGAGCAATGGAGAGGCCGGGGGATGAGCGAAATTTTAAAGTACACATATTTCATCTGGGCCGGTTAAGTTGACATCATGCACATAAAAGAGATATTGGCGCAGAACAAGATCGCCTTCAGCTTTGAGTTTTTTCCTCCGCGGGACGAAAAATCGTCGGCGGACCTGTACGCGACCATCCGGGACCTCATTCGTCTGAAGCCCGCCTATGTGAGCGTCACCTATGGCGCCGGGGGCTCCACGCGTGAGCTCACCCACGGCCTGGTGGTAAAGATCCAGGGGGAGACCGACCTCACCGTAGTGTCCCACCTCACCTGCGCGGGGTCAACGAAAGATGAGATTTTCCAGATACTGACCCGCTACAAGGAAAGCGGCATCTGTAACATCATGGCCCTGAGGGGAGACCCGCCTAAGGGGCAGGAAAAGTTTACAGCGGCGGAGGGGGGGTTCCGCTACGCAGTTGAGCTGGTGCGGTTTATCAAGGAACACTTCCCCGGCATGGGCATAGGCGTGGCGGGCTATCCCGAAGGCCACTCCGAAACGCCCAACAGGCTCATGGAAATGGATTATTTAAAACAGAAGGTCGATGCTGGGGCGGACTACATCTGTACCCAGCTTTTTTTCGACAACAGGGACTTCTACGACTTCCGGGACCGGTGCATCAGGGCGGGCATTACCGTGCCGATACTCGCGGGGATTATGCCCGTTACCACCAGGAAGGGAATGATGCGCATGGCGGACCTGGCCCTGGGTGCGCGGTTTCCGGCCCGGCTTCTCCGCGCCGTGGACCGCGCGGAAACTGACGAGCTGGTGGAAAAAGTGGGAATTCACTGGGCCACGGAGCAGGTGGACGATCTCATTAGCAATGGAGTCCAGGGGGTCCACTTCTACACTTTGAACCGCTCTCGGGCCACCCTCCTTATCTACGAATCCCTGGGTGTGACGAGCTCACGGGGATTTGGCATGGGACTGTAAAAAAGGCGGTTGATGAGGACGATTATCCGCTTTGGGCAGCCCGCAACGCGCTAAAACGCCCTCTTTCTCCGGAGGCTGCTCCAATCTGCTGCAGAAAGCCGCTTGTGCAATGGAATTGCTATCTCTGAAGATGCCGTATGCCGTTTTGGGCAACGTTTTCAATGACGCCCTTTTCGGTGATGATGGCGGTGATGTACTTTGCCGGCGTCACGTCGAAGGAGGGGTTGCGTATGAATATGCCTTCGGGGGCAATCTGCACGCCCTGGATGTAGGCCACCTCTTCGATGCCGCGCTCTTCTATAGGGATTGCAGCTCCGTTTTTAGTCGATGGATCCAGGGTGGAGATGGGCGCCGCAACGTAAAAGGGGATTCCGTGTTCCTTTGCCAGGACAGCGTGGGAGTAGGTTCCAATCTTGTTTGCCGTGTCGCCGTTTTCCGCGACGCGGTCGGCCCCAACGATTATCTTTTTTATCTCGCCTGATTTCATGAAATGCCCGGCCATGTTATCGGTGATGAGGGTCACGGGAATTCCGTCCTTCTGGAGCTCCCAGGCTGTGATGCGTGCCCCCTGGAGGTAGGGCCGAGTTTCGCAGGCGAAGACCTTTATTTTCTTTCCCTCCTCGACGGCGGCGCGTATCACACCCAGTGCCGTGCCGTATCCTCCCGTCGCGAGGGCCCCTGCATTGCAGTGTGTCATCACGGTATCGCCGTCAGAGAAAAAGCGGGCGCCGTTCTTTCCCATGGCCCTGTTGATGGCGATATCTTCCTCGAGGATGGCCTCGGCTTCTTTTTCAAGCCTCCCTGTCAGCTCTTCGACGGATGCGCCATCGGCGATGATCTTCTTCATGCGTTCCACGGCCCAGAAAAGATTCACGGCCGTGGGCCGTGTCGCGGCCTGGAGGTCCGCCGCGGCGTTAAGTTCGGCTTTAAAAGAGTCAAACGTTTTCGCCGCTGAGGTTTTCGCCGCGAGGGCAATCCCCATGGCCGCGGCGATGCCGATGGCGGGGGCGCCGCGTATCACCATCTCCCTTATGGCGGTGGCGACGTCTTTGTGGTTTTTGTAAATGGTATAAACTTCTTTTGCCGGGAGGAGCCGCTGGTCCAGCATCGACACTCCGTCGCCGAGCCATTTAATAGTGTGATACATCAGGCCCTCCGTTTTCGTCGTCCTTCCTGGCAATGCGGTATTTCTTCATTCGTATGGCGTTGCCGGCTTCGTTCCAGTCCACCTCATCCATGTGGATGCGTATGATGAGAAGTCCCCGTCCGCTGTCCTTGAGGAAATTTTCCGGATCTCTCGGGTCCGGGAGCTTCCGAAAGTCGAAGCCGGGCCCTTCATCGGTGATCGTGTATTCCACATATTCCCCGGTGAATTCGTACGTGATTGAGACCCTGCGGTCGCGGTACCGTTCATCCATGCGCCGTGCTTCGATTTCTTCGTTAAACCCTGCGATGCCCTTTTCCGCTCTTATGTCCGAGCTTATCTCGAGGTTTCCGTGGAACATGGCGTTGGTGATCGCCTCTCGGAGCGCAAGGGATATGTTTTCCGCAGTGGTCCTGTTGCAGAACTCCGACGGCGCGAGGTTCTCAGTGAGTTTGTAGGAGAGGACATTGCAGGCCGACACGTCGGTGCCAATCCTGAAAATGCGCTTTTCGTATTCGATGTACTTGCCGAAGGAGTCGGCAAGCTCCTTTTCGTGGCGCGCCCTGATGGTGTTTCGTGCAATCGATATCACCTCGGAAATATCGAAAGGCTTGCGAATAAAATCGCAGGCGCCGTATCGCAGGGCGCGGATTGCGTCCTCCATGGTGGCCTGCCCGGTGAGGACCAGGACAGGAATTGACTTTTCAAGGGTGTTGAGGTAGCGCATCAGTTCGATGCCGTCCATCTTCCTCAGCTTGATGTCGGTGATGATGAGGTCGATCTTCTTTTCCTCGTTCTTCACCAGGTATAAAGCGTCTTCGGCTTTGTCGAGTGAGATGACATTGTATCCCTGCTTGAGGAGCTTTTTCTGGAGGGCGTAGCGGACCACTTCCTCGTCGTCGATCAGGAGTATGGTGGTATTGTTGGCGGTCATCGGGTATCTTCTCCCCCATCGCCGTTGAGGATCAGGTGCCCCATCTTGTCCTTTTTTGTTTTAAGATAGCGGTAGTTGTCTTTTATAGGGGCTATCTCTATCGGCACCCGTTCAACGATCTCCAGGCCGTAGCCTTCCAGGCCTATGACCTTTTTTGGGTTATTTGTCATAAGCCGGATTGTGCGTATTCCCAGGTCAACGAGGATCTGGGCCCCGATGCCGTAGTCGCGCAGGTCAGAAGGAAAGCCGAGCTTTATATTCGCTTCGACGGTGTCGAGGCCCTGCTCCTGGAGGTGGTACGCCATGATCTTGTTGCCCAGCCCTATGCCCCGGCCTTCCTGTCGCATGTAGAGAAGCACGCCGGTGCCTTCGGCGCTTATCATTTCCATGGCCTTGTGGAGCTGGGAGCCGCAGTCGCAGCGGAAGGACGCGAAAACATCGCCGGTGAGGCATTCGGAATGCACACGCACCAGGATGTTTTCCCTCCCCGCCACATCCCCCTTAACCAGGGCGACATGGGTGAATGTATCGACCTGGGTTTCGTAGGCCATGACGGTAAACTCCCCAAAACTTGTGGGAAGGTTAGCTTCGGAAACCCGCTTAACCAGGCGGTCGGTGTGCTGCCGGAATTTAATGAGGTCGGAGATAGTGGCTATTTTAAGGTTGTGTTTCTCCGCGAAAATGTCGAGGTCGGGCCTTCGGGCCATGGTGCCGTCATCGTTGAGGATTTCGCAGATCACCGCGGCTGTCTTCATTCCCGCCAGGCGCGCCAGGTCTACGGAACCTTCGGAATGTCCCGCCCGTACCAGGACTCCTCCCTTCTTCGCCGCAAGGGGGAAGATATGGCCGGGCCGGGAGAGGTCCTCGGGGCGCGTCTTTTCGTCAATGAGTTTCTTGATGGTGAGGGCGCGGTCGTAAGCCGATATGCCGGTTGTGGTCCCCTCCTTCGCATCGACGCTGATGGTGAAGGCGGTGCAGAATTTGTCCTGGTTCTCGGGACACATGAGCTTAAGGTCGAGTTCGGCGAGCCGCTCCTGGGTCATGGCGGCGCAGATGAGGCCCCTTCCATACTTCGCCATAAAGTTTATTACTTCCGGAGTCGCATACTCCGCGGCGATTACAAGGTCGCCTTCGTTCTCCCGTTCCTCATTGTCCACCAGGATGATCATGCGCCCGTTGCGGACGTCTTCCAGGGCCTCGGATATGGAGCATGTCTTCATGGAAATATCCAGATTAAGAGATAGCCATTGTTTATTGCATAAGTAAAAGAAGGGCTTGCGTAGTCAAGAAGTTTCCATTTTTTATCGAACCGTGTTATCCAGGAAGACTTTTTTTTGAATAGCTCTTGACAAATCTTAATTGTTTATTGAATGTTGAAATAATTACAATTTGAACAGTGCAGGAGTGCAATTTATGTAGAGATCTGTCCGATTCTACCTGGAGATTACAGGAATTGCACATGCTACAATTTTAATTTCAAAGAGGGAGGAATCAATGAACAAAACCCTTTATCTGCTTTTAGCCGTTATTACCGCGTTTGCCATTGGATGCTCTTCGACGCAACCAACAGAGCAAAGTGAAGCGCCTTCCGTATCCAGTGGAGCCGGCATGATGGTAAGTGCCAGCAATGAAGCGCTGAAACCCGCTGCCGATGCCCTTGACGTTTTTCCGCCAAGCAGCTCAAATCTGTCGAACAGAAATAAGAGCCTTATCGGGTCCAAGGCCGTCGCCATCGTAAAAGAAGTCGTCAACAAGGTCCCTGAAGGCTACGTGATCCAGGTGACCGGGCATTCAGCTCTGGTCAAGGACGCTGCCACTGATGAAGTGTCGACGAACAGGGCGAAGGCCGTATACAATGAACTCGTGAGGGCCGGTATTAACCGCAACAAGCTGACCTACAAGGGAGTCGCCACCTCGGAACTTATTCCCGGCCTTGATGGTATGGATCCAAAGCAGCGCAGGGTTACATTCAAAGTTGTTCCGAAATAAGGAAGCCTTATAAATGATGCTGGAGGCGGAGGGGCAACCCTTCGCCTTTTTGTTTATGTGCGACCGCAACGGGCGCGTGCTTGAAAGAGAGGGGCATTCCCAATCTACTTCCGGGCTTTTTTTGCTTTTAAGGAAAACCCAATTTACAGGTGCCTTTTTGCCTTTGCCGGTGAATGTGTGAAATATCATTCAGAAAAGAAAAGCTGGAGATAGGTTGTTAGGGCCATGGCGTATTCGAGCTTTATGCGGGTTTCCACCGCCCAGGACGATGAAGGAAAATTTCGGAGAGTCTTTCTGAAATCCTCCCCGGCCTTCATGAGATAAGCCTCCGCTACATCCCGTTTGAACCTTCCCCGGTTGTGTCTATCGTAAAATATTTCCTTGTGGGCCACATGAAGGGCGTCATCGCCCTTCTTATACTGCCTGTAAGCCTCCACGTCAGTGGGGTTGTTGTACGATTCAATTATGTTGAGGCATTCCGAGGCCCTGTAGAAATTGAAAATCATGTCGGTGAAAACGGTAAAGTGTTCTATGAGCTCTTCGTCGTTTGTGGAGGCGAGATAAGACCGTATTGAGTGGTAATTTTTCTTTATGGCAAAGACCACCTCGTTGAAAATGCCCCGGTTTAGCACCTCTTCCCGGCGGGCCAGGTTGTGCAGGCTGTACTGGAAATATTTGTAGAGGGCTTCCTTGACCGACTCACGGTTTTTTATGAAACTCCTGATGAGGATGTCACGTTCTATCTCCCTCTTGAATTCTCCGGACCGGTCTTTTTTTCCGCGCTGTCTGGGCCTCTCGGCGGCGTGTTCCGCCTCCCGTGCAGTGGTTTCCTCGGGGACCTGGTCCTTGAACCGATGGACCATGATGGTCGTGTAGGACCCGTTCAGAGCAGTCATCATTTCATGGGCCCATTCCAGGCGGTGGGGGTTTTTGTCCGGATGGTATTTCCGCGCAAGGGTCTTGTAGGCACGGGCGATCTCGTCGTTCGTGGCGGTTTCCCCAAGATCAAGCATTCTGTAGCACTCGTGAAGGTCCATATCTCCTGAGTAGACTTTGCAATTAGATTGTGGCAACCTCTAATAATTGGGTTTTCCCGCCCGCCTTCGGCGGGCGGGAAAACCCAAGTCCTGAGTATGCCGGTAGTTACAATTTAAGGGAACCTCAAAAATTAAATTTTTAGAGGTTCCCTTGTTTTATCTGTTGTCCTTTAACGGAGGGTGTGAGAAATTGCAAACATATTATATTAGGGGCTGCCTGTCGTTCTTGCCGGTTTCGTAGCTACAGCGCAAACTGACGCTCCCGGCTCTTGTTTCTGTAATTTGTTTGACACAAATGACGCTTTTTGTGAAAGTAGCGCACGATGAATGCATGAGTGGCGGCCCGGTTTTCCTCTCGGGGAGGCCGTCCGTACGCTTATTAAGAGTGGAAGGGGTACTGAGATGAGAAAAGGATTCGCGGTTCTATCATTGATATGCGCCGTCCTCTGGATGGCACCGGCCATTGCCGCGCAGGAAACGGCCGCAGGGCACTCGGAAACCGCGGTTCAACAAGGCCAGGACGCGGCCCAGGGACCGCACGGTGACGCCGCCGAATCCCACGGTCATGGCGTAAATGGATCGCAGCTTCCCCTCTGGTCGGTCATTCCCTTCGCCGGGATACTTCTTTCTATCGCCCTCTTTCCTCTCTTCGGAGCGCGCTTCTGGCACCGCCATTATCCCAAGGTGTCCCTCGCCTGGGCCCTGTTGTTCGCTTTGCCTTTTTTGGCAGTGTATAAAGGGGCCGCGCTCTATGATATACTTCATATATACATCATTGACTACATACCGTTTATAATATTGCTGGCCGGGCTTTTTACCGTGGCCGGCGGGATTCGAGTCAAGGGGACCCTCAAGGGAAGCCCGGCGGTGAACAGCATCATCTTCATCCTGGGTACTATTCTTGCCTCATGGATTGGAACTACGGGGGCGGCCATGGTGCTCATACGCCCCGTCATCCGCTCCAACTCATGGCGGCGGTACAAGGTCCACACTATCATTTTCTTTATCTTCCTGGTTTGCAATATCGGCGGGGCCCTCACCCCCCTCGGAGATCCGCCCCTGTTTTTGGGGTTTTTGCACCATGTACCGTTCTTCTGGACATTAAAGCTCATTCCCATGATGGCATTTGTGTCGGGGCTTGTCCTTGCAATCTACTATGTCCTGGATTCGTACTACTACAAGAAGGAAGACCTCTCAAAAATCGACAGCTCTGAGAAGGAACCCCTCAAAATTGAGGGTTTGCACAACTTCCTTTTCTTAGGCGGCATTGTGGGGGCGGTCCTCTTCAGCGGACTTGTTAAGATAGGCCAGGTAAACATATTCGGCATCCACCAGGGTATCGAGAACCTTTTAAAAGACGCAGTCATCATACTCATGGCGGTCTTGTCCATGATGTTCACGAAAAAAGAGCTCAGGGAAGCCAATGAATTTTCCTGGGAACCCATCAAGGAAGTGGCGTACCTCTTTGCCGGCATTTTCATGACAATTATCCCGGCCCTTTCCATCCTTAAGGCCGGTGAAAGCGGGTCCCTGGCGTTTCTCATTCGTTCCGCGAAGAGCCCGTCCCATTACTTCTGGCTTACGGGATCGCTTTCAAGCTTCCTGGACAATGCCCCGACTTATCTAACATATTTCAATACGGCACTGGGGCGTTTCTTCCCGGGACAACCCGAATCTGCGGCGGTGGCCCAGCTCATTTCGAGCACGCCGGTTCCCGGTTTGGAAGGATTGACTTATGCCGATTATCTGATGGCCATTTCAGCCGGGGCGGTCTTTATGGGGGCCAATACGTACATTGGCAACGCTCCAAACTTCATGGTGAAATCTATAGCGGAAGAATCGGGCATTGCCATGCCGAGCTTCTTCGGTTACATGTTCAAGTATTCGATCCCTATCCTGGTGGTGATTTTCATCATCATGACTCTGGTATTTTTTTAGGACAGCAAACCTCTGAAACACGGAGGAACAGCGGTACAGGTAGTCGGCCAATATAGTACGCAGTTTTGAGGATGAGGGGTGCGCATATCATGCACCCCTCTAAAGTAAATAGCGAAAAGCGGCGTTTTTGTATGCCTCTTCCGCGCGCCTCCGTAGTTTTCTTCATTTAAAGATACAAGTAGCGGTGAACCGATATGGAACTGCCTTCGTCGTACGATCCGAAAAATGTTGAGGGTAAATGGTATCGAACCTGGGAGGAAAGCGGCGATTTCCACGCAGGCGAAACCGATGGCCGGGGGCCCTATTCCATAGTCATTCCTCCCCCCAACGTGACGGGGAACCTCCACATGGGGCATGCCCTGAACAATACGCTTCAAGACATCCTCATCCGTTGGCAGAGGATGTCGGGGAAGTCCGCCCTCTGGATGCCGGGCATGGACCATGCCGGCATCGCTACGCAGAATGTGGTGGAGCGCCTTTTGCGAGAGGAGGGAAAAAGGAAGGACGACCTGGGACGCGAGGCCTTCGTGGACCGGGTCTGGGAATGGAAAGAGCGCTCCGGCGGCCAGATTCAGCACCAGCTCCGCCGCCTGGGATGTTCATGCGACTGGGAGCGGGAGCGCTTCACCCTCGACGAAGGGCTCTCCCGGGCAGTGCGCAAAGTTTTTGTGAGCCTCTATGAGGAGGGCCTCATCTACCAGGGGTTCCGCATCATCAACTGGTGCCCAAGGTGCCGCACGGCCCTTTCGGACATCGAAACGGAATATCTGGACATCAAGGGCGCCTTCTATCATGTTAAATACCCCTATAAAGACGGGAGCGGGCATATCGTAATCGCCACAACCCGTCCTGAGACCATGTTGGGCGATACAGCCGTGGCGGTGAACCCCGATGACGACCGGTACACGGCGCTCGTGGGAAAAACCCTCATCCTCCCCCTGATGGACCGGGAGATACCGATTATTGCGGACCATTTCGTGTCGAAAGACTTCGGCACGGGGCTCGTGAAGGTAACGCCTGCCCATGATCCCAATGACTTTGAAATCGGCAAGCGCCACAACCTCGAAGAGATCAACATCCTTGACGAAGAGGGCGCCATTAACGAGAACGGCGGGAAGTACCGGGGCTTGGACAGATTCGCGGCCCGTGAGAAGGTAGTGGAGGACCTGAGGGCCCGGGGGCTCCTTGTGAAGATCGAAGACCACGACCACGCCGTGGGACACTGCTATCGCTGCCGCACGATCATAGAGCCGTACATGTCAAAGCAGTGGTTCGTGAAGATAAAGCCCCTGGCCGATGAAGGGATCCGAGCCGTGGAGGACGGCCGCATCCGCTTTGTTCCGAAGAACTGGGAGAAGACCTATTTCGAATGGATGTATAATATCCGCGACTGGTGCATCTCCCGCCAGCTCTGGTGGGGCCACAGAATTCCCGCTTTTTACTGTGATGATTGCGGGCATATCATGGTTGGAATGGAAGATCCGGACCGCTGCGAAAAGTGCGGCTCCTCGAAGGTGCGCCAGGACGCCGATGTCCTGGATACCTGGTTTTCCTCGGCCCTCTGGCCATTTTCCACCTTCGGCTGGCCCGACATCACTCCGGCCTTAAAAAAATATTACCCCACTTCGGTCCTGGTGACAGGTTTCGACATCATCTTCTTCTGGGTGGCGAGGATGATAATGATGGGCCTGAAGTTCATGAAGGACGTCCCCTTTCGGGACGTCTACATCCATGCCCTGGTGCGGGACGAGCACGGCCATAAAATGAGCAAGTCCCGGGGAAATGTGGTGGACCCGCTTCTCCTGATGGACGAGTACGGCACCGACGCCTTCCGATTCACACTGGCGATATTCGCCGCCCAGGGGCGCGACGTTATCCTTTCGGAAAAGCGCATTGAGGGTTACAGGGCCTTTTGCAATAAAATATGGAATGCCACCAGGTTTATCCTCATGAACCTGGGGGAGGGTTTTACTCCCCGACCCCTGGAAGGGGCTGAACTGGAACGCTTCGATCGCTGGATTCTCCACCGCCTCAACGGGGCCATCGAGTCGATAGAGTATTCTTTGAAGGAGTATCGTTTCAACGATGCGGCCCAGGGGATTTACGATTTCTGGTGGCGCGAATTCTGCGATTGGTATATAGAACTTACAAAAACGCGGCTCTATGGGGGCGCCGATGTTCCTGCCGCCTCGTCTGAGGCGGCAAAGCAGGTGCTGTACCATGTGCTGAAAACCGGCCTTAAGCTCCTCCATCCCTTCATGCCCTTCATCACCGAGGAGATATGGGAGCGCATTTCCGAAAAGGAGGAAGGACGCATCATCCTGGCTCCCTGGCCCGCGGTTGACCCGAAATTCCGTTTCGAGGAGGAGGCCGAAGACGCCGAGATTTTCAAAGAGATTGTCTACAAAATAAGGAATATCCGCGGAGAGATGGGTGTTCCGCCTTCGAAGAAGGCCAATGTCATCTTCAAGACGACAGACCGGCGAACTGTGGAGATCATCGATCGGGAGGCGGTGAACATACGCTCCCTGGCGAAGGTGGACCGGATCGAAGTAGACTCCGGCTACATGCCCGCAAAAACCGACGCCTCGGCGGTCCTGCCCGGGTGTGAAATGTTTCTTCCCCTCAAAGACCTCATCGATATCGACAAGGAAAAGGCGCGTCTTGCCAGGGAAATTGAACGCGTATCCGGAGACCTGGACAGGGTGCAGAAGAAACTATCCAGCGGGAACTTCACGGAAAAGGCCCCCGTCGAGGTGGTGGAAAAAGAGCGGGCCAGGCGCGAGGAGCTCTCCGGGGTTTTAGAGAAGCTTCGGGAAAGTCTCGAAAAGCTCGGATAGAAGCGGTACACACTCAGGGATACTTGACCACGGGCGGCGATCCGTCCCATTGGAAGGGGCGGCTTATCTTCATGAAGATTTCCCTTGTCTTCAGGAACCGCCCCTTCTCGTGGTTGCGCGTCCGCACAAGAGCGCGGTCGCGCCCCTTCCTAAAATAAATAAAATTTGACTCGATGGCGTTGAAAAAACTCTTTCTGATGGCGGAAACATTAATAAAGAGGGTCCCGCCGAATTCCGGCGCGATTCTCCATTTGTCGTTCATGTAGCTTGGCAGATGGGTATGCCCGCAGACCCAGATGTCGACGCGGTTCTTTTTGAGGACTTCGGCGAAGCGCCGGGAGTCGCCGATATTCCGGCTTGGGATAGGATAGCCGAAGAGCTTGCTTTCCCGGAGATAGGCGTGGGTTACGGTAATGATGATCCGGTCCTGGTTTTCCTCCACGTTCTTTTTCCACCACCGAAATGTCTCATCGGATATCTTCTGGGGAGGGAAACGGTCCTCGTCGGACATGAGGAGGATGAGGACATTACCTATTTCAACCGAGTAATGGAGATGCTCCCCGATATATTTCCGGTAGTTTTTCTCGTCTTTCATGTCGTGGTTTCCGGCGATCTCGTACCAGGAAGCGATTGTCGATTTTTTCTTCGCCTCTACGTACCATCGAAAATCGGCCCCGGATTCCCTGTGATGGACGATATCTCCCGCTACAATGGCAATCTTAGCGTAAGGGACCCTGGCATTCACGTCTTGAATGGCCTTCTCGAGGTGCCAACGCTGGGAGACGTCTTTTGGCTGGATGTCCGACAGCGTCCAGAGGACCAGGAGCTCATCGGTGGAGGTTTCCCCGGTAATTTTGAACTCCTCCCTCCGCCCTTTGTCACAGCATGATGCAGTGCTGATGAGCAGTGCCAGGAGGGCCAGAGTGGCCTTTATGCTTTTCCCGTTTTTCATATAAGGTAAGCCCTGATTTTCAGGTTTTTTCTTTCTCCAGCTCCGTAGTTTGGAGACTTTGGGGAATTTTATCGTCTTTTTTCAGCTTGAAGTCAAAAGGAAACGATACTACGGTGATCGGGATTAGGTCAACTACATTCCCTTGAAAGGTATATCGTCGGAAAAATGAGTTGACAATGTTTCAATCCGGGTCGTATGGATAAAAATTCTTTTTCCAATTTCTTTTTTTGCTTATTCGCGCGCTTGAGATGTGTTGGCGGCAGATTTTTCATAATTGAGAGGACACAGGTGATTCTATCCGGTGCGGAAATAATCGTTGAAAGCCTGAAGAAGGAAGGCGTCGAGGTGATGTTCGGCTATCCCGGCGGCGTGGTGATCCCCATCTTCCACCACCTTTTCAACGCACCATTCAAGTTCATCCTTTCAAGGCATGAGCAGGGCGCTGTCCACGCTGCTGACGGTTACGCCAGGGCCTCCGGGAAAGTCGGAGTGGTGATTGCCACCTCGGGCCCCGGCGCCACAAATCTCGTCACCGGCATCGCCACTGCAAACATGGATTCGGTGCCGCTGGTCATTTTTACGGGCCAGGTGTCCCGGGAAATGATTGGCAATGATGCCTTCCAGGAAGCGGACATCACGGGGATTACGCGCCCCATCACGAAGCATAATTATCTGGTCCAGGACATAAAAGACCTGGCCCGCATAATAAAAGAGGCTTTCTACATCGCTTCCACAGGGCGTCCGGGCCCCGTGGTCGTCGACGTTCCCGTCGACATCTCGAAGGGGGAGGGTAAATACAGCTACCCGGAAAAGGCGGACATCAGAAGCTACAAGCCGGTCACGAAAGGGCATCCCCGCCAGATCGAGAAGGCCTGCCGCCTCATCGAGTCTTCGAAGCGCCCTGTTATCTACGCCGGGGGCGGGGTCATAATCTCCAATGCCTCGGCAGAGCTTCGAAGCTTCGTTAAGAAAACGGAAATTCCCATCACTACGACCCTCATGGGACTCGGTGCTTTCCCGGAAACCGACCCCCTCTCCCTCAAAATGTTAGGCATGCACGGCACCTACTATGCGAACCATGCGGTCAACGAGTGCGATCTCCTCATCGCCGTGGGGGCGCGCTTCGACGACAGGGTCACCGGGAAAGTTTCCGAGTTTGCGCCGAAGGCCAGGGTGATCCATATCGACATCGATCCCTCGTCGGTCCAGAAGAGCGTCAGGGTGGATGTGCCGATCGTTGGCGATTGCCGCAATGTCCTTGCGGACATCAACAAGCAGGTGAAGGCGCCTTCTATTAAGGAATGGGTGTCCGCCCTGAAGAAAATGAAAAAGGAACATCCCCTGGGTTACAGGGACAGCGAAATTACCATAAAGCCCCAGTATGTGGTTGAAAAGATTGAAGAGCTCACAAAGGGGGAGGCCCTCGTTTGCACCGAGGTGGGCCAAAACCAGATGTGGGTGGCGCAGTTTTACAATTTCACGGAACCGAGGAGCTTTTTTTCTTCCGGGGGCCTCGGAACCATGGGATACGGATTTCCAGCCGCCATCGGCGTCCAGCTTGCGCGGCCCGACATGAGGGTCTTCGATATCGCCGGCGACGGTTCCATCCAGATGAACATCCAGGAACTCATCGTGGCGGTCCAGCACAGGCTCCCCATCATCATTGCCATTCTCAACAACGGCTTTCTGGGGATGGTGCGCCAGTGGCAGCAATTGTTTTATGATAAACGGTATTCCCACACCTGCATCAACATTCAGCCCGATTTTGTGAAGCTCGCGGAGGCGTTTGGGGCAGTTGGCATAGGCGTGGACAAAAAGGAAGATGTGGTCCCGGCCATTAAGAAGGCCCTGGAAATAACCGACCGCCCCATCATCATCGACTTTAGGGTGGATAGGGAGGAAAACGTGTATCCCCTCATCCCGGCGGGCACCTCGGTTAAGGAAATGATCACTTCGGAGTTGATATGACCCAGCATGTAATATCGGTTCGCGTGGAAAACAGGTCCGGGGTCCTGGCCCGCGTGGCGGGGCTCTTTTCGGCCCGTGGGTACAACATCGATTCCCTCGCAGTGAGCGAGACGGAACAGCCCGACGTCTCCATCATGACCATCGTGGTCCGCGGCGACGACCGGGTAATGGAACAGGTCAAGAAACAGCTCAATAAGCTGATTGACGTAATTAAGGTGACCGACCATCATCCTATGGAATCCGTTCAGAGGGAGATCATGCTTGTCAAGCTGAAGGCGCTCCCGGCGAAGCGCCCTGAGATTTACCAGCTTGTGGAGATCTTCCGCGCCGAAATTGTGGGTATCTCTCCGAAAACCATCACCGTCGAGGCCACGGGGGAGCCCGAACGCATAGACAACTTCATTGAGCTTATCCGTCCCTACGGAATTTTGGAGCTCATCCGCACCGGGCGAATATCGCTCACGAAAGATTAATCCGCGTACAAAGCCGTATCTCCGGCGGGATGAATGCCGACATGGCGGAGAAGCGTCCGGAGATATAATACAAGCTCAAATTTTTTGAGGTTCCCAAAAGTTATTGACACTCGCATGGAGTGCGGTATATGTACAATCCCTTATGCGGCCGCGCGCCGGACACACGGGTGTTGCGTGCACCGCGGTGAAATACTATCGGAGGAATGTACGATGGCTAAGATGTACTACGACGATGATGCGAACCTGAGCCTGCTTGGCGCCAAAACTGTTGCGGTGATAGGATACGGAAGCCAGGGGCATGCCCAGGCCCAGAACCTGCGCGACAGCGGCCTGAAAGTTCTGGTGTCGGAGCTTCCCGGCACGGAGAATTACAATCTGGCGAAATCCCATAACTTTGAGCCTGTTACGGCGAAAGAAGCCGCGGAGAAAGCGGACGTCATCCAGATTCTGGCACAGGACCATGTCCAGGCGAAGTTGTACGAAACCGAGGTGAAGCCCTTCATGAAGGCCGGGAAGACCCTGGTCTTCTCCCACGGCTTCAACATCCACTTCGGCCAGATCGTTCCTCCGGGAGAGATTGACGTCATCATGGTGGCCCCCAAGGGCCCGGGGCACCTTGTGCGAAGCGAGTATGTGAAGGGCGCCGGGGTCCCATGCCTCATCGCCGTTCACAGCGACCCCTCGGGACACGCGAAGGAGACGGCCCTTGCCTACGCCAAGGGAATCGGCGCCACGAGGGCCGGCGTTATCGAAACCACGTTCAAAGAAGAGACCGAAACCGATCTCTTCGGCGAGCAGTGTGTCCTTTGCGGCGGCGTTTCCGAACTTGTGAAGGCCGGTTTTGACACCCTTGTTGATGCGGGATATCAGCCCGAGATCGCCTACTTCGAATGTCTTCACGAGCTAAAGCTCATTGTGGACCTCTTCTATCAGGGGGGCATCAACTACATGCGCTATTCCGTCTCCGACACGGCAGAGTATGGCGATTACACCGTGGGTAAAAGAATCGTCACTCAGGAAACGCGGAATGAGATGAAGAAAGTCCTATCTGAAGTGCAGGACGGTTCCTTCGCACGAAACTGGATCCTAGAGAACATGGCCGGGCGCCCCTTCTTCAGCGCCCAAAAACGCATTGAAGCAAGCCACCGCATAGAGCAGGTTGGAAAGGAGTTGAGGAAGATGATGAAGTGGATTGACAGCAAATAAGCGGTGGACTCCACAATGGTCCTAAGGAATGGGCGCCCCTTCGAGCGCCCATTCCCGTTAACGAAGGTGAAGAATGAGGCCATGGTTTTTGCAAAACCATGGCCTCATTCTGTGTTTCCGTCGGCGTCCTTCCACACAGGGAATTTTTCCCGATATGAAGCGAGTTCCGCGCAGGATAGATGGGCCGTGATTATCCCCTCGGCTTCAGTTTCACGTATTATAATTCGCCCCAGGGGGTCGATGATGCAGGAGTCCCCGGAGTAGGCGATTCCGTTGCCGTCGAAGCCCGTGCGGTTGCAGCCGATTACGTAGCTCTGGTTCTCGATGGCGCGGGCCTCAAGGAGGGTCTTCCAGTGGGAGGCCCGCCTTTCCGGCCAATTTGCCACGAAAAGGGCGATGTCGTATTCATTGCCATGGTTTCGGCACCAGAGCGGGAAGCGGAGGTCGTAGCAGATAAAAGGGCGTACCATCCATCCGTATGCCCGGGCAGTGACATGTGAATTGCCGGGCGTGTAGACCTTTTCTTCTCCGGCCATGCGGAAGAGATGTCGCTTGTCATAGGTGAGCAAGTCCCCGTCTGGGAAAGCCCAGACGAGCCTGTTGTAGTACTGGCCTTCCTCCCTGATGGCAATGCTGCCGATTAAATGGAATTTGCCTTCGCTGGCCGTCTGGAGCATCCAGTCAACGGTGGGCCCTTCCATCTTCTCGGCGAAGCCGGCGGGGTTCATGGTGAATCCCGTGGTGAACATTTCGGGAAGAACCACCAGATCGGGCGCTTCTTTAAAGCTGGAAATCTTCTCGGAGAACATGGCGAGGTTTGATCCAGGGTCCTCCCATATCAGATTCGTCTGTATTACGGTGACTGTCAGATCGCGCATAGTTTTTCCGCCGCTTTTTTTAATGTTTCATCCCGCTTTGCGAAACAGAACCGAAGGACCAGATGGTCGTTTCTGCGATGATAAAAGACCGATGGCGGAATGGAAGCGACCAGGTGTTTTTTTGTCAACTCCATGGCGAAGGCCGTGTCAGGCATATCGGTTATATCCGAGTAGTCGAGCATCTGAAAATAGGTCCCGGCGCTTGGAACGGCGCGGAAACGGGAGTTTTTCAAAAGGGAGAGAAACAGGTCGCGCTTTTCCTGGTAGAAGGCGGATACTGAGAGGTACTCTTCCCTCCGTTCCATAAATTCGGCCAGGGCCAACTGTACCGGAGTGTTTACCGCGAAGGTGATATACTGGTGGACTTTCTGGAATTCCTCCGAGAGCGTACGAGGCGCCGTACAGTACCCCACCTTCCATCCAGTGGCGTGATATGTTTTACCAAAGGACCCAACGACGAAACTTCGCGAGGCCAACTCCGGGTACCTCGACATGCTTTCATGGCGCCGCCCGTCGAATATGATATGTTCGTACACTTCATCGCTGAGGATGAGTATGTCGGTGCCGCGGGTGATGTCGAGAAGAGCGGAGATATCATGCTCCGTGAGGACCGCGCCGGTGGGATTGTGCGGAGTGTTGATAATAATCATTCTCGTTTTGTTTCCGATGGCGTCTTTCACCTCGTTCCAGTCGATACAATAGCCAGGGTAATGCATAGTAAGGGGGACCGGTGCGCCTCCCGCTAAGAGGATGGATGGGGCGTAGGAGTCATAGGCGGGCTCAAAGATGATCACCTCATCGCCTGGGCACACAGCACAGGCCACGGCGGTGAAAAGCGCCTCCGTAGCCCCGGCAGTGACGGTGATCTCGGAGACCGGATCGAGATTGGCACCGTACATCTCCCTTATCTTTATCGAAATCTGCTCACGCAGTTCCATCGCCCCCTGCATGGGAGCATACTGGTTTTTTCCGGCCCGCATGAACTTCTCAACCAGGGAGATGATACGGGGATCGATATCGAAATCCGGAAATCCCTGGGAAAGGTTGATGGCTCCATGCTCGTTCGACAGCCGCGACATCACCGTGAAGATGGTGGTTCCCTGGCCGGGAAGTTTCGATTTTAGTTTCATGGTCATACTTTCAGCGAAATAATCTTCATTTCTTATTCCGAAGATGAGGGTTGTCAACAATTATTGGAATTAATTATTTAGTATGGCAACCTCTAATAATTTGGTTTTCCCGCCCGTCTTCGGCGGGCGGGAAAACCAAAGTCCAGGGTATGCCAGTGGTTACAATTTATGGTAACTTTAAAAATTAAATTTTTAGGGATTCCCTATACAAAAAAGGTTTGATTTAGGGGGAAGACCGGTGTAAATATGGATGGGCCGCTGGTGCTGAATATTTTAAGGAAACTCTAATACTCAGGTTTTTCCTCCCGCCTAAGGCGGGAGGGCCCTGGTTTTTGTGGATGCCCTTATAGATTCCTTTAAAATATAAGACACGGAAAGGACCGGGCGGATCAACTTATGGAATACTTGAACACCTACTTCCTTATGCGCCACGGCGAAAGCGGGGCAAATGCCGCGGGAATAATTGCGAGCGCGCCCGAGATGGCACTCGAAAATTTTGGCCTCACTTCAAAGGGGAGGGAAGAGTCCGGTGAAAGCGTCCTGGAGTTTTCGGAAGGGAAATCCATCGACCTGATCTATTCCTCCGATTTCAAGCGCGCCCTGGAAACTGCCGCGATTGCGGCGAATATTTTCGGCGTCGAAGAAGTGCACTCCACTTACCTTTTGCGCGATCGTTTTTTCGGGGAACTTGACGGCGGGGACGACAGCCGGTATGAAATGGTGTGGGAACGCGATCTGGAGGACCCGGACCATTGTTATTTTGGAGTGGAATCGGTTAGGGAGGTGGGAGAGCGTGCCCTGGAATTTCTCTTCCGATGCGAGAACGAATATTCAGGAAAGGACATCCTCGTAGTGTCCCATGGAGACGTACTGCAGATATTATTCTGCGCGGCGAACGGTATTCCCGTCCGCCGCCATCGCTCTCTTGAGCCAATGGGTAAGGCGGATATCCGCCCTCTGCTGGACCATGGATTAAGGAACTTTCATGGTTTCAATGGCTGCATAAATGGTAATTCATGATGTTCGCGTCGTCCATCTATGCTCGTGGAGGACATGTCTCGTCCTTGGGTTTTTGGCGTTAGGATGAACCGCTCACTTGTTGGCTTTTGTGGGGATGAGGCATTTATCGAGTAATTGAGGAGAGCTCAATCATGAACCAGGTTTCAATTCCCGTTGTGATGATGGCCTCCGTCGTTTTTTATGTAGGCCTCTATTATGTACGGATGTATTTTAAACGCAGGGAGACTGCTTCTATTCTCTTTTCCCTTTGTTGTTTTATTATAGCTCTTTATGATGTATTTTGCGTCGGACTGTATAATGCCGAGAACATACTGGAGGGAGTGGCATGGCAGAGGCTCCAACTTGCCACCCTGGGATTACTTTCCATCTCCATCTGCTGGTTCGTGTACCATTACACCGGTTCCCGGCTTAAAAAGACTTTTTTTCTTCTCACTTCAGTCTTCGTGACTATTTTCTTTCTTGGGCTACTGGTGGAGGGTCCTCTTACCTTGACGCCCGATCTCCCAATGATAAAGCATGTCCGCATCGGCAGTGTGATTGACATCACTTACTACGAGGCCGATCCGGGGGCCATTTATGTGGCGCAGTTCGTTTCGATACTCGCATGTTTTATGTTTATGATGTATCTAATGATCGGAAACTATAGATCGGGGAACAGGCGTATCCTTCCAGTAGTGATAGCTTTCGTTTTGTTTTTCTTTGCTGCATTCAACGACATCATGGTTTCGGCCTCAGTATATCATTTTGTGTATTTGGTGGAATATGCTTACATGCTTATCATTCTTTCCATGGACCAGGCTTTCCTGAATTCCTTCGTGGACCTGCATAACAAGTTTAGAGACTTAAATGTCAACCTGGAAAGGAAAGTCGCTTCTCGGACTGAGGAACTCAAGGCGGCCTTTGAGGAGCTTGAGGCTATTAACGAGCAACTCAGTGAAACAAACGCGAGTCTGGAGAATGCCTATAGAATAGCCCAGCGCGATATGAACATGGCGGTAAATGTGCAGATGAACATCCTGCCCGGGGAGCCCCCTGCAATGGAGGGCTGGGATATCGCATTTTCTTATAGGCCTATGGCGGGTGTTTCAGGCGATATCTATGATTTTTATACGTTTAATGGCTCCCTTTTGGGGCTTTCGCTTTTCGACGTTTCGGGGCACGGTATTTCTTCGGGTCTTATTACCCTACTTGCGAAATCGATAGCCTTTCGGAATTTCGAGAAGGACCCTGGCAGCGGCTTGGACCTGGTTATGGCAAGAATAAACCGGGAGCTAATACGGGAGCTTGGAGCGGTCGACCATTATCTTACCGGCATCATCCTTCGCTTTCAAGAAAACAATGTACAATACGTGAATGCCGCTCATCCGGATATGCTTCGCCTGCGTTCTGGTGCTGATGCCCCGGAACCAGTGTTTCCACCATCAGGAATGATGAAGGGGCCTATCCTGGGAGTGGAGAACGATGACGCCCATTTTGATATGGTGGAATTTGGAATGGGCACAGGTGATTTTCTTCTTCTTTATACCGATGCCCTTTTTGAGAGCAGGAACGCATCGGGGGAAGAGTTCGGCTTTGAAAGAGTGATGGAATCGTTTCGCAAGGCCGCAGGCGGATCGGCCAGGGAGACACTGTCGCGTATCATCGACGACTTTTCCGAGTTTTTAGGAAACGAACCTATTAGCGACGATATGACCGTCTTAACAATAAAACGGACAGTGTGACCTCCTACGAAGTTTTTTTGCAACCGTAACGCGCACCTTCCTGTCTTTATACGCATACATGTAGAGATATCCCCTATCGTCAGAGGAGTTTTGTATGCGTACAAAAGTATTGATGGTGTATCCGGAAATACCGGCGACCTACTGGAGCTTTAAGCATTCTTTGAAATTTGTAGGCAAGAAAGCCCAATTCCCGCCTCTGGGACTTATCACCGTGGCGGCAATGTTGCCGGAGAACTACGACGTCTTCCTCGTGGACATGAATGTACGGAATTTGGCGCGTAAAGACATAGACCGGGCCGACATCGTTTTTGTGTCCGCCATGATTGTACAAAAGGAATCCCTGAAGAAGGTCGTGGCCCTCTGCAGGGAGTGTGGAAAAACCGTCGTGGCAGGCGGCCCTTATCCCACCTCGTCCTATGAAAAGATCGCCGGTGTGGACCATTTCATCCTGGGAGAGGCGGAGCGGGTCCTTCCCGATTTTCTCAACGACTTCGAGGCGGGAAGGGCGAAAAAGGTCTATCAAGACGATGAGAAACCCGATATCACCGCCACGCCCTTGCCCCGATTCGACCTTCTGGACGTTAAAAGCTATTACTCAATGATGCTTCAGTTTTCCCGGGGGTGTCCATTCAACTGCGAATTCTGCGACATCATTGAAATGTTCGGACGTAAGCCCAGGACGAAAACGCCGGACCAGTTCCTCGGGGAACTTGAGGCGGTGTACGAAACCGGATTTCGCGGCTCCCTCTTCATAGTGGACGATAACTTTATCGGCAATAAAAAGGAGGTGCGGAAGCTCCTCACACGGTTAATCGAGTGGCAGGAAAAGCGCGGGTTTCCATTCGTTTTTTTCACCGAGGCGAGTGTCAACCTGGCCGACGAAGCGGACCTGATGGACGAGATGGTTAAGGCCGGCTTCGACATGGTTTTTCTCGGCATCGAAACCCCTGTGGAATCAACGCTTCTTCACGCGCAGAAGTCGCAGAACACCCGCAAAAAGCTCATTGAAAGCGTCAGGGCGATACAGAATAAGGGCATTGAGGTGAGCGCCGGTTTTATCATCGGGTTCGATACCGACCCGGCGGACATTTTCGATCTCCAGATACGCTTCATCCGGGAGTCGGGGATCCTCATGTCCATGGTGGGCCTAATGATGGCGCTGCCGGGGACCCAGCTCTACCGTCGGCTCGAGCGGGAGGGGAGACTGCTTTCCGAAAGCTCCGGCAATAATACACATGACCTGGACATGAACTTTGTACCGGTGATGGACCCGGAGGTTATTACCAGGGGCTACCGGCGTGTTCTGCGGGACGTCTATCTGCCGAAGAATTATTTTGAACGCTGTCTCGTCACCCTTAAACAGGTGCCGTGGAGGGAGCGTCCGCGAAGGACCCTGGATTGGCAGGACATTCGGGCCTTCGTCACTTCCTTTCTTACGCAATCCTTATCGTTATACGGATTTCGTTATCTTGCGTTTCTCTGGAAGGCTTTCATGAAAGACCCGTCATGTTTTCCAGAGGCCGTAAGAATGGCCGTCCGTGAGCACCACTTCTACAAAATTACGAAGCGTGTTTTGGGAAAGCGCGAATTGCCGGCGACCAGGGCAATCGCTGCTATGAGTCGTAATTTTACCGTAAGGCCTGCTCCGGAATCGGCCTTCGCGGGGCGGAAGGAGTATTGACAGGGTCGGCAAAATGGATTGAGTAAATTGGATTGACAGAATGGAATTGTAAGACCACGATATCGGGTAGATATTAAAAGGAGCGCACCATGGAAAACGCACCGTCCCTTGCGGCGCAGATAATAGTTACTGTGATACCAATCGTGGGAATCGTCTTCGGCTCCACAGTCCTGTTTTTTTACATTTACTATGGCCACAGGGCGAGGATGCTCATGATTGAAAAAGGTACTTATCAACGTACCATCGAGAAGTTCGACCTCGACAGCTTCTCGCTCTTTTTCGGCCTTCTGAGCTTCTGTATCGGCCTTGGAATGAGCCTTTTTTTCTATCTTCGTGAAGGGTACAGCTATGGTCTTTTAGGCGGACTTATCCCCTTCGCCGTGGGCGTGGGGCTCATTTCCTTTTTCATTATCCGGATAAGAATATCCGCGAAAAAAGATGGATAGCCGCAGGAGTGAACGCGACGAGGAAATTGTCAGTAAAGTCAACCGGGGCAATGTAGACCTCTTTGGGGAGCTGGTGGGCCGATACCAGAAGAAGATTTTCAATATCGGCATGATGTTTTTCAGAAACCATGACGATGCGTCCGATTTCGCCCAGGAAGTGTTTTTGAAGGCGTACAACAGCCTCGGGACGTTTCAGGGTAAGTCGCGTTTCGTTTTCTGGATTACCAGGGTGGCCTACAACCACGGCATAAACAGCGTGAAGGGCCGGCGCGCCGCCGAGAGCCTGGCGGAGTCCGCTCTTTCCTGGGAGGGGGCCACTCCCGAGGAGACGCATTTGAAGGAAGAGGTCCGCTCGGCATTGAGAAAGGCCGTGGCGGAACTGCCCGAGAATTACAGGATTTGCGTGGATTTATATTTTTTTTACGGCTTGCGTTACGCGGAAATCTCGGAGATCACGGGTTTTCCGGTGAACACGGTCAAATCACATGTCTTCCGTGCGAAGCAGGTGCTGCGCGACTCGCTTCAGGGGACCATTGCGGAGGAGTACCATGAAATGTGACAGGCTCATCGAAAACTACATGTCCCTGGACGCCGGCGAGCGCCCCGGTTTGTTCATGCGCATTCATCTCTTCCGGTGTCCAAATTGCCGGGCCGAAGCGCGGCGCCTGGACGCCGTGTACCGCGCCGTGGCGGAACAGGGCCCTTTGTTTGTGGACCGCGACATGCGGGAAATCATCATGAGGTCCGTGAAGGCGTCCGGGACCGTCTTCGGAAAAAAAGTGTCGCTCCTGAATTGGCTCTCCGCCGAGGCGATCATTGTGGCGAGCCTGGTCCTGGTGCAGTTCAGCGAACCTCGGATATGGTTAGGGGAGCGCATGGGCGAATGTTTCGAGTTCGCCATAAGCGTGTCACTGGGAGTCATCGTCACTCTCTTCTCGGCCCTTCTGGTGGGGGCCCATATGAAGGAGCTGGCGGGATTGCGAGAAAGATTTATCGCGAGGTTTTTGAAATAATATTTAATCCGGCAACGCCGGCAGGTTTAATGTCGCCCGAAGCTTTCCCGGCCTGTTTGTCAGTGCGCCTCCGCCCAGTTTTTGCCCCATCCGATGTCCACCACGATGGGGACATCGAGCTTCAGGGCCCCTTCCATGCCTCTGCGCACAAGGGCTTCCGCCGCTTCCTTTTCCGCTTCCGGTACTTCAAAAACGAGCTCGTCGTGGACCTGCATGATCATTTTCGTTTTCATCCCTGATGTGTCCAGCTCCTTATGTATATCGATCATGGCGATTTTTATCATGTCCGCCGATGTGCCCTGGATGGGTGTGTTGATTGCCACGCGCTCTGCGCCTTCTCTCCGGAACTTCGCGTCGGATGTAATCTCGGGAAGGGGCCTTCTGCGCCCCAGGAGGGTCTTTACCTGTCCATGTTTCCGTGCGTATTCTATGGTTTCCTTTACATATATTTCAAAGCCGGGATAGGTTTCGAAATATTTTTTAATGAACCCGGCGGCGTCCTGAATGGATATGTCGGCCTGCCGGGAGAGGCCGAAGGGGGAGACGCCGTAAATTGTGGAGAAGTTGATGATCTTCGCCTGCCGGCGCATGTCCGGCGTTACTTCCTCAAGGCCCACGCCGAAAACCGAAGAAGCCGTAAGGCTGTGGATGTCGGTGCCTTCTTTAAAGGCGCGGATCATGTTTTTATCGCCGGAAAGATGGGCCGCCAGGCGTAGTTCTATCTGGGAGTAATCCGCCGACATCAGGAGTGCCCCTTTCTCAGGCACAAAACCCTCGCGGATGCGCCGCCCCATCTCATCGCGGACCGGAATATTCTGGAGGTTGGGCGAGGATGAGGAAAGGCGCCCCGTTGCGACGATGGTCTGGTTGTACGAGGTGTGTATCCTTCCGGTCCATTGGGACACGAGCTTCGGCAGGGCGTCGATATACGTTGTTTTCAGTTTTATGAGTGAACGGTAGTCGATAAGGTGATCGACTATCTCGTGGCGGCCCCGGAGCTCCTCAAGGACCGATATGTCCGTTGAGAAGCCGGTCTTGGTTTTTTTTATAGGTTTCAGCTTCAGCCTGGTGAAGAGGACTTCCGCGAGCTCGCGGGTCGAGTTGATGTTAAATTGGCTTCCCGCGGCCTTGTAAATTTTTTTCTCCGCCTCCTTGAGGAGTGCGAGATTTTCCTCGCCGAGTTTTTTGAAATGGGCCGGGTCGATTTTCACGCCATGCCATTCCATGACTGCCAGGACCTCAAGGAGGGGCATTTCCACTTTTGTAAAGAGCTCTTCAAGGCCATCTTCCCGGAGTTTCGGCCCCAGGAGACGGTAGAGGCGGAGGGTGATGTCGGCGTCCTCAACGGCGTATTCGGCCAGGCGTTCCAGAGGGACATCGGTGATGGGAACGGAGTCCTTTCCCTTCCCAACAAGTTCCTTGTATGTGATCGTCTTGTATTGGAGAAGGCGTTCAGCCATATCGTCCATGTTGTGGTTTCGTTCGGCGGGGTTGAGCAGGTATGAGGCGATCATAGTGTCGAAGATGATTCCCTGAAGCTCTACCCCGGCGTTTTTGAGAACGATGAGGTCGTATTTGATGTTTTGTCCAACCTTGTGAACCGACGGGTCTTCCAGGAGGGGTTTCACTTTCAGGAGAGATGATGCTGCATCAATGGCCTCCCCTCCGAAGAGGCTTTCCCCGGCAAGGGGAAGATACCACCCCGCCCCCTCCCGAATGGAGAAGGAAATGCCGATGATGTCCGCCTCGACGGGGTCAATTGCCGTGGTCTCCGTGTCGACGGACACGATGCCGGCTTTCCGGATCTCGATGAGGGCCGCATCGAGTTCATCCGCGGTCCTAATGATGCGGTAGTCCTTCTTTGAGGCCGCGACGCTTTCCCCGGGCCCCTCCATCGCTCCAAGGAAATCCTTTACGATGGAGGGCATCTCCATATTGACGAAGTATCGACGGGCGGGATCGGTGGACAGGGCAGGTGTATGGGCGGACTGGAGGTCCATATCCAAATTCAGGCCGGTCCTGATGGTGACGAGGTCACGGCTCAGGTAGGCGCTCTCGCGTCCGGCAGAGAGTTGTTCCTTAAGCTTTCCCCGAATTGATTCAAGGTTTTCATAGATGGCTTCCAGGTTGCCGTATTCGGCGATCAGCTTTTGGGCGGTCTTTTCGCCGACGCCGCGGACGCCGGGAACATTGTCCGAACTGTCGCCCGTAAGGGCCATGTAATCGGTCACCTGCTCCGGGGTGATGCCGAGTTTGGAGACGACGCCTTCGCGGTCGTAGACCTCGTGTTCGCTTATGCCCTTTTTGTTTGCGTAGATTATGACGTTTTCTTTCACGAGCTGATAGGCGTCCTTGTCGCCCGTTACAAGGACCACCTCCAGGTCCTTCGAAGCGTATTTTGCGGCTATTGAACCGAGGACATCGTCGGCCTCGTGGTCAGGGTCCTCAATCACGGCAATTTCGAGGACGGACAGCATGCGTTTTATCTCATCAATCTGGGGGCCCAGGTCGTCGGGCATTTTTTCCCGGTTAGCCTTATACTCCGGGAAAATGTCGAATCGGAACGTTTTCTTGGGTGGATCGAAGGCAACGGTGAGGTACTCCGGTTTCTCGTCCTGGATAAGCCTGAGGAGCATCCTTGCGAAACCGTATATGGCCGAGGTGTTCTGTCCGCTGGAGTTCACCAGAGGGTTTTTGATGAAGGCATAATACGCCCTGTAGCAGAGGGCGTGGCCGTCAATTACAAAGAGACGTTTTTTCATTAGATGCTCCCGATATAAAAAACCTCAAGCAGGAAGGCAATCCCTGGGCCGCTGAAATTAGAAATCAAGGACTAAGGAGACCATTGGTCCTGGCATTCACGGATTTAAAGATGAGGGGAAGGGACGTATGAAGGCCGGGTAAAAAGAATTCCTCGATGCGCCGCCCGTTAAGGCGGCAATTTTTACCGGAACGCATAACACTTACGTCCGTATTAGCACCCTCTGTGTTCTCCGTGCCTCCTCTGCGGTTAGCGCAGGCAATATCATCCAAATTATGATTGAAAATTCAAGCAGATAATATTCCAATGAAAAAAAGATGGGATACTCTAAAAATTAAAGGGCGGTCACAATAACTCTTGTTTTCCCGCCCGCTGAAGGCGGGCGGGAAAACAAGAGTTTTTAGAGGTTGCCGGATGAAAAAACGGGAGGCCTTATGCGGGAGATCGCCTTCTGGCTTTTCTTTTCCAACGCAGTGTTGCTCATCCTTCACTGGATCGATTCGGCATACTGGGAGGACCGGGAACGCCTTCGAACAGGGGGCGGTCTCTTTCTGGGTTTTCTCCTGCCGCTGATTGCGGCGCTTCTCTATGGCCTGGTGGAGTTCTCCCGGGCGTCCCTGGCGGGATCGGTGATTTCCTTGCTCGCGTCTGTATCGGGGCTTTTCATCTTCATCATCCATATATTTTTCATGGCCCGGGGACGGAAAAAATTCCGCGCACCTGTGTCGATTGTCTTACTCGCGGCCTTGCTCCCGGTGTCGGCCTTCCAGGCCGTTGTTACGCTGCTTGTGCTTTTCGGCGGGCCGTAGAGCGGGGCGCTCTTTAACCACTTGACAAAGCGGATGCTTTCCATGATATAATGCCGCAATTACGCGCGGCTGCGCCTCGCGGTTATGGTTTCTCCGGTTGCACATCAGCGTGCTGACGGTACCGCAAACACGGTAACGGGCCATGTTTCCCGCTATTCCGAAAAGGAGCCATGTATGAACAAAGAAGAAAATAAACTATTTAATTCCAAAACTCCGGAAGAATATATCGAGAATTCCCTCAGGAGCAGGCTCTCGCCGGGGAAGAAGGCCTCCATCACAAGGCTCTGGCTGAATAAGAACGCAAAGTATACCATCGATGATATCAAATACGCCAGGAACCGCCATCCACACTGGAAGAAAAAAAAGATGGATGGAAGTCTGGAGCGGAATCAGCAACGCCAGTTAACCCATAATTATTCCCGGGGCGGCGACATCGTCTGGAATGTGAAACTTATAAAAAAGTTCATAAGCCTGAATGGAAAAGATGCGTCGGGGAAATACGTGAACAGAGACCACCAGCTCGCGAAGAAGTTTAACACCACCATCCCGGCTATTCAACATTACAGAAGGAAATACAACCTCACACTGAAGATACTTGCGAAGGCGGGCCTTAAACCGAGTGAAGGCAGGCTTTTGGAATACATAAGCATGAGTGAAAAAGCGCTCCGCGAAGCGCTCAAAGATACTAAGAAGCGCTGACGCCCTCCGCCGTCCGCGTTTTGTAAAAAGTAAGGAAATAGCCATGGGACACTGCCTTTCCGCCTCATCCGCAAATGGGGCCGCCAGGCTCCGCGTACAGGAATCGTATTATCTGGAAAAGATGCGCGACCACGGTTTGCACTCCGCCCGTTCCGTGGGATGGACGGACTACCTGCAGATCATCCTCTTTGAAAAAATCTCGATGCTCCTGAAGGGTGCGGACATTTCAGGGTATTTCACGCTTCTCGACGTCGGGTGCGGCCTCGGTGATTATTCACGTTATCTGCGGGACCATGGATACGGCATGATCGATTATCATGGCATCGACGTTCTTCCGGAAATGGCGGCGGCGGCGAGGAAAAAATATCCGGGGCATTCCTTCCTCGTTGCCGATTTCGCGGACCCCGCCTTTTCCGCTGAGTTCGACTACATCGTCTGCTCCGGGGCGCTAAACATCATCACGGAAAACAACGCGGCGAAGTATGAAAATTTCGTCCGGAAGTTCATCCGAAAAATGTACGAGCACTCCCGCCGGGGGTGCGCCTTCAATCTCCTGTGCGCCGAGGGACGGGATTTTTTCCCGGAGGACACGCGCTTTTACTACGCCCGGCGGGAGGAAATTTTCGAGTACTGTTCCTCCATTTGCCCCGACGCGGCCTTGGAGCAGCAGGAGCACGAGTTCACTTTTACCGTTATAATGCCGCGATGATGCTCCTTGCCGGAGTAAGCTATTTCTCCTGGTACGCTCCGGCGAAGGTCTGGACGCACATGTGGCCGTACTGTTTGTGGGGGCCATAGGCCACGCCGATGCGCCTGAATGCCGGGTTGAAAATATTGCGCCTGTGGCCCCGTCCCGGGACCCCATCATCCACGATGAGCTGTACCAGAATTTCCCGGGCCACTCCTTTCCCGTAGGATATGTTTTCTCCGGCGGTGTTTTGCCATCTCCCGTGGCGGTTGAGGCGCACCATTGGACTGCTCCCGTCGGAGCCTGAGTGGCCCAGGGCGCCACGGGGGCCCGTGTCGCTCACATGTTCCCTGGCCGCCGCGGACATTCCCTTTGACGGCTCAAGGGGCGGCAGGGGGGAGGCGGCCTCGAGAAAGCGCACGGCCTCGTCTAAGGCCGGGACGCCCTCGTTGGTCCTGAGCCGATGGCGCCCCGGGACTTCCATGTAGCGGCCGTTATAATATTTGCGCATCTCCCCAAGTATTTTTGCGTATTCTCCGGGATTTGTCCGGGCGAGATTGCACTCGTCCACAAATTCCTTTTCAAGGAGGGAGAGATAGGGCAGGTCGGATTCTTCTTTTGCTTTTTTCGCGTCCTGGTCTACGGGTATGCGCGACTCATCGAGGACCGGTGAAACCCCCATGGCCTGAAGCCCCATGAGATGGGCCAGGTTCTTCCACGCGCCTTCGCTTTTTACGAAGACATAGGCGAGATCGACGTCTTTGCCGTTGACCTTGATGGAGCAGGAGCCGCCCCGTCCGGAAAAACTTATTGCTTGCACGACGTCCTTTTTGGGCGCCGGGTCGCCGCAGGGTTCGCAGAAATGGTATATCGTATCCGACTTCAAGATGAAGTCATAGGCATCGCGGGCCCTGTCGCAGTCGATTATAACTTGCTGGTCCGCGATGAGGCCGATGGAAAGTAACACGAGGATGATAGAGGTGATGGTGCCGGTGAGGGTTATGTGCTTCATGGCGAATCCTCCTTTTCGCGCCGCCGCATTTCGGCTATGGGTCCCACCAGGAGCCGACAGTGAGCGGTCAGGGATGATGAAGAGGGATGGAACATTGCCGCCTTATCACCCTGGTCTTGATTGGATGCTCGGTCTGCCGTAATGGTTCCTGAAAAAACGGAGAGCCAAGTACGGCATAAGAGAGGGGCATTGTCAAACAGTAAAAGGCCGACGGTTAAACGTAAATAGTAAAGCTTGCCATAAAAGCTTTCGTGGCTCTGGCGCCGCCTCGCGCCCAGGAGGAATATGATACGGCTGGATGATATTTCACTCTACTTCTACGGTTCCGGGCGCATGGTCCTCGACGGTATCACCTGGACCATAGGCGAGCGCGAACGATGGGTCCTCTACGGGAAGAACGGGTCGGGGAAAACGCGCCTTCTGGAGGTGGTCGCGGGATACCAGTTTCCCAGCAGGGGAGAGGTGCGCCGTTTCGGCCGGTCCTCGACTGGTTGCGATGTTCGCGATATGCGGCGCCGCATCGGCTATGTGGGCACTCCCCTCGCGGAACTGTTTAACGGAAACGAAAGTCTTCGCGATGTTGTCATTAGCGGCCTCTATGCGTCAATAGGCCTTTTCCGGGAGCCCGGTGGCGGCGAGGTCCGTCGCGCCCATGACCTCATGGATGCAATCGGCCTCGGGGACCGCGGGAGCGACCGATTTGGAGTGCTCTCGGACGGGGAGCGCCAGAAACTCCTGATGGCCCGGGCCCTCATCGGCCGCCCGGACATTCTCCTTCTGGATGAGCCTGCCCGGGGGTTGGACCTTCCCTCGCGGGAAGACCTTTTGGACACTCTGTCATTTCTTGCGAAGGAAAACGGTTTGGCCCTCGTCTATGTGACGCACCACACCGAGGAGATCACTCCCCTCTTCGAAAAACTTTTCATCATCGAAAGGGGCCGATGTTTTTACAGCGGCGCGGTTGAGGAAGGGTTTACCTCCGGGAACCTCGGGAAGCTTTTCGGCAGGGGCGTTGTCGTGGAAAAACGCGGGGGAAGATATTATACCATCCTGAAGGATGTCGCGTGGTGAAAAGCTCGCCGGTCCGGTAGTCTCCGAGCTTCTCCAATGAGAGCGGCGTCCAGTTTCTGAAAGAAAAATATGATGATGCGGGGTTGGCCCGCGTATCGCCGCTGGACGAGGACTTGAAGTGCTCCGTGGTCAGCCGAGGCCGTGGTTTTCACAGCCCTCGGAGAACCTGCCCAGTATTTCGGTGCTCACCTTCTCGAGCTCGTCGACCCGGGTGAGGATGAAAAGCACGTCCCCGGGGATTATCATCGTCGACCCGCGCGGGGCGATGATCTTCTCCTTGCGGTTTATCATTGTGATGGTGGTGCCCTTTGGCAGGTCGAGGGTGGAGATGCGCACTTCCCCGGTGCAAAATTCTTCGTCGATAGCGAGCTCTGCAAGCTCAAGGTCGCTGTCTTGAATGGTCACGAGCTCCATGGCCTGCATTGGCTTCGGTTTTGAAGGTACGCTTAACCCGAGCAGATCGGCAAGTTTTCCTATTGTGGTCCCCTGTATTAGCACGGAGAGTATGACGGCAAAAAATATGATATTGAAAATTTGCCGTCCATCCTCCACCCCCGCGGCAAGGGGATATGTGCCAAGCACGATTGGGACCGCCCCCCGGATTCCGCTCCAGCTTATGAATGCCCGGTCACGCCATGAAAATTTCTGGAACAGGGTGCAGAGGAGCACAGCGACCGGCCTGCCGAGAAAGGTGATCGCTAAGAACACGGCCACGCCGGGCAGGAGTATCTGGGCAAACTCCTTTGGAAAAACCAAAAGACCCAGCAGGACGAAGAGGGCTACATTCGCGATGTGCGAGAGTGCGTTTACGAAAGTCGACACCCCGTTTTTGTATGGAAACTTGCCATTGCCCATCATATAGCCCGCGAAGAACGCGGAGAGCATGCCGCTTGCGCCGATCAGGTCGGCTGTACCGAAACTTAGAAAGATAACGCCTATTGTAAGGATGTAAAAATATCCACGGTCCACGTATTTAATACGTTCGAATAAAAGGCATCCGATTTTTCCCGTGACAACCCCCACCGCCGTGCCTCCGAGGAGCAGCCAGGCAAAAGATGCCAGGGTTTTAAAAGGCCCTCCCGAGGCCTCCACGAAAAGGCTTACGATAAAGGTCGTGGCGACAATTGCCATCGGGTCGTTGGCCGCGGATTCGATTTCCGTAACCGAAGAGAGGCGCTGGTTTATTGAACGGGACCGGAGGATTGAGAAAATGGCCGCCGCGTCGGTGGAGGAGATGATCGTTCCCAGAAGAAGCGCCTTAAGCGGTTTCCACCCGAACACGAGATGAAGGGCCACAGCCGAAACAGCCGCCGTAATAAGTACTCCAATGGTGGCAAGGGAGAGCGTGGGAAAGACGATGGGCTTGAGGTCCTGCCGCCTGGTCCCATAGCCCCCCGCGAAAAGGATGAAGATCAGGGCAATGTCAGCGAGATTGCGGGTCATGATGGCGTCGTCGAAATGTACGAGGCCGGTCACATCGCTGCCGAACACGATCCCCATTCCAAGGGCGATGATGATTAGCGGCATGTTCCACTGCCTGAAAAGCGCCGCCATCAGAACGACAGCAATCAAGATTATCGCTGAGATAAAAAGCATTCAGAATTATTCCTGTATTTTGTTGTCAATCGTATATTTTTCACGGCTGCCGGGCAATCTTTTTTTTCCCATTTCGTGGATACTATAGCGCCGGGATACTTTTCGCCGATGAGGGCGTGCCCATGCCCGGAGCGGCAAAGCCCCCCGCCATCTTCATCGTCACCTCTTTCGTTCCCGGTATTCCGACGGGGACATCCCCATCTCCCTCCGGAAAGCACGGTTAAAAGTGCGCAGGGTCTCAAAGCCAACGGCGTAGGCGATATCGATGACGTTCTCGGCGCCCCCGGCGAGGCGCCGGGCCGCTTCGCAAATCCGGACGCTGTTCAAGTAGTCTCCAAGTTTTTTTCCAGTGATCTCCTTGAATGCTTTTCCCAGGTAGTGCGGGCTGATTCCCAGGGAGGCGGCAAGCCCTTCACGGGAGATGTCGAAACGATAGTTTTCGTCGATGTAGGTGATGGCCCGCAGTACCCTTTCCCGGCAAAAATCGGTCACTGCCGCATCAGCTCCAGCGGTTTTTGCCGCTGTCGTTCCTCGGAGGAGAAGGGCGGCGTACTCAAGGAAGGAGGAGAGCGATTCCAATTCGAGGCCCGTGAAGCCGGGATGACGCCGCCCCATGTAGCAGACACCGATGATGGTCCCGTGAAGGGAGAGAGGCGCCACAAGGACCGAGCGGGGCGAAAAGGAGTCGCCGGTGATAACGGCCTTCCCTCTGGCAAAGACAACATCCACCACCTGCCTGCGATACGCAAGGATGGCGCCACCGGCGCTTTTACCAGTTTCCGCGTTGGCTGCCATGCGAAGTTCTCCTTCCTCACCGGCAAGAAAAAGATAGCCGTATTCAGCGGCTCCTGTTTCCAGGGCTTTTTGGAGTATATTCGCCGGAAGCTCGGAGCCCTTAATATCCTCCCCGAGGTCCCGTGCGAGTTCCAGCATGGGTGCAAGCGTGCCCCCTGATTTTCCATTTTCTCCCGAAGTACTTGTGCGCGCCCCGCCTCGATGAACTGACGCCGCGCCGGTCCTCGCCGATATTTCGCTGAAAAGCAGCGCCATTGATCTCTCCCGGACCTTCTGTTCCAGGCGTGTGTTGAGCTCTTCCACTTCCCGTTGAAGCGCCAAAAGACCATCAAGGAGGTCCCTGGTCATGGCGATGAGTATCACGAGATAAGCATACTCCAGAACATAGATGAAGGAATAGGCGCCTGTCCCAACGAGTACGTCGTTGAGGGCGGCGGCAAAAAAAACAGCCATTGAAAGAAGAAGAGAACGTCCGCGGCGCCGTCCCGGGCGGTCCCGCATCAGGAGAACAAGGAGAAGCGGGAAACCGGCAAGCATAGCTCCGTACTGTATCCTGTAGAGGAGGCCGGGGTCGGCCTCGTGGTAGATGATGTTGGCGATCCCGAAGAAGTCCGCTGTTTTTGGCATCGGCCGTGAAGGAACGAGGGTGATATCGCCCTCAATAACAAGGCCCAAAAGCAGGAGAAGCCCCATGATGGAGGTGATGGACCATGCAAAGCGGCGAAAGGCACCTCCGGAGAAATGAAGTATAAACCAGGTAAAAAAAATGGAGAATAGCGCCAGGGAGGCGAACTGAAGTTTCTGCCAGGCCATTCCTTCCTGTACCGATGCGGCTCCGTATAGGCCCCCGGAGAAGATATCGTAGAGGGCCATGGAAAAACAGGTCAGGGAGAAGGAAAGGTTTTCCGGAGCGTCAGGGCGCCGGAGGTGCATCCATAAATAATAGAGCCCCGCATACAATGACACGGCGGCCATCATGGAGGAGGCGATGACGAAGGCATTCACAGTTTGCATGTCTCTCCAGGTAGTTGATGTACAGCATGGGGCAGTGTGACGGATTTCGCAATATCTTTTCATTGGCCGTGGAAATTCCTTCATGTCTTTTCACGGGGCTTCGAAAAAGGCTTTTCATTTTTTATTCGTCTTCGGATTATGATAAAACCCGGTTGCAGTACCATGGGGCGGCGTCCACTTAAAGTTTCTTCTTCAGTGGATATGACAGCCGCCGAAGCTGTTGATGCTTCAGGATAATCGCTGCCAATATGAGGCGAAGATGAGAGAACTTATCGATATTGATCCACGTACCCTGGTCCTGGACCGCGATTCGGTGTTTCGCGGCCAGGGAATGACCGATGCGACGCGCATCACGAGGGTGGTGGCGGAACTCTATGAAAAATCGCTCGCGCTTTTTTATGAAAAGGCGGCGCCTCGCGCGCTCCTTCTCGACGTGACACAGGAAGAATTTGATATAATTTACCGCGGGGAAGGTCTTAACGACACGCCCTCCCTCGTGGAAGGAATTGCCGGGAGGGCCAGGGCCCTCACCCTGTTTGCCCTCACTGCCGGGCGAGACCTTTCGGAGGAAATATCGCGGATAGTTGAGGCGAAGGAGATGGTCCTGGGATACATGCTCGATGTCGTGGCCTCCGAGGGCGTTGAGGCCGCAGCGGAAAATATCACCCGGCAGAACACTGAGCGCCTTGCCGGTGAAAGGCGTTTCCCGGAAGGGGACGCCGTGCTCCGATACAGCCCGGGATATTGCGGCTGGCATGTGAGCGGACAGGGGCGTCTCCTGGACTTTCTTGGCGCCGGCGAAATCGGCATTGAACTCACCGAGAGCTTCATCATGCGCCCCGAGAAGTCGGTGTCGGGGGTGATGATTTCGGGCGTAAAGAAGATACATTTTTTTAAAAATTACTTCGATTTCTGCGTTCCCTGCCGTCATAAATCGTGCCGGGAACGCATTCAAAGCCTCGGCGGAAAGAGATAGAGTTTACAAAATTATTCGGGACCGGTAAATGGAGGCCTGGCTCCCCGAAGGGCTATCGCTCATTAACGCTGTTTCGAAGATGCCTGGCGAATTTGTCCATGAAAGCCGCAGAGTCTACGGTCCTCCCGAGGAGGACGCTCAGGCTCGTCACCGTTCCTCCCGCAATGCCGCAGGGCGCCACAAGCGAAAACCCTTCCATGGAATTGCTCACATTGATGGCTATTCCGTGGGTGCTAACCCCGCCGGTCAGGTCAACTCCCACCGCGCAGAGCTTTGCGTCCCGGGCCCAGAGGCCCGGGCGTTTGGCGTCGTACAGGGCGTCGATGCCGTATTCTTCCAAAAGAAAAAGTCCCATCAGGCCCAGGATCCCCTTCACGAAGGGGGCCGCGGTTTTCGGAGCCACGGGGACCACGAAGTACGCCACCGCCTGGCCCGGCTCGTGGACCGTTACATCGCCGCCGCGTCCGGTGTGGCGCAGGCGGTACCCTTTCAATATCAGCGTCTTTTCATCGGCAAGGATGTTCGATTCATCGGCGCGCCTTCCCAGGGTAATTACCGGTGGAGTATGTTCCAGGAGAAAAACCGTGCCGGGACTTCCGCCGCTTAAAACCCGTTCCCGCTCCTTTTCCTGAATGGCCAGGGAAGTGTCGTAGTCGAGGGGGCCGAGAATCCGCACATCTGTTCCGGGCGGTAAGGGGTTCATAGAATCCGCATGGGCCCCTTCAGTGACGCCTGCATATATTGTTTAAGATACGGGTTTTTCTGCTCGAGGAAGGCCCCCCGGTCGCCCTGGAACACTTTGTTTCCCTTGTAGAGCATGATGAAGGTGTCAGCGAATCCGGCGAACCGTTCGGGTTCGTAGGTCACCACGATGACGGAGCTTCCCTCTGAGAAGGTCCGCCTCATGAGGCTCGTGAGGTACGTCTGGGCGTTGAGGAGGCACTGGGTTTCCAGGGCGTGTTCCAGGAGAATGAGGTCCGGGTCAAGGGCGATGGCCCGGGCGTAGGCGGTCTTCAGCATTTCCGATTTGAGCAAATCCACGGGGCGGAGGTTCTTGCAGTGGTCAAGGTGTAGCTCCGCCATGAGCTCCGAAACCCGGACATTGATTTCACTTGCCGAGATGGAGGAGTGGTACTTAAGCGGCAGTGAGATGTTCTCCTCCACGGACATATTGTTTATGAGGCCGTATCCCGCCTGCAGGTAGCCCAGGCGGGTGCGATAATTGTGCATGGCGAGGAAATCGAAATCTTTTACGGAACTGCCGCGGTAAAGGATGGTCCCCTCGAAATCGGTGATGGTCCCGGCGATGAGCGGGCACACCAGGCTTATGCCGGAGTTCTCGGGGCCGAAGATGACCAGGTTCTCCCCTTCCAGGAGGGAAAAGGAAAAGTCCACCAGGGAGATGGAGCTTTCCCCCAGATAGGAGACCTCGTCGAATTTCAGGCATTCCTTAGGTTCCATGAACGCTCCAGGATTAGAAGTAGAACAGCGCCGATACCAATGCGTTGATGACGAAGAGTATGACAAGGGTCCTTACGACGGCCTTTGACACATATATCGGAATTTGGAAATCCGATTCCGGTTTAAATCCGTAATAGCAGCATATCACCGGTATTAGTATTCCGTAAATAAGGCTTTTTAGAAGGGTGATGATAAGGTCCAAAAAGTTGAACGAGTTGAGCAGGCTCTCGAAGAAGATGTCCACGGGAATGAAGACCGTGGTGAGCGATATGAGATAGCCTCCGAAAAACGCCACGATATCGAAGATGATGATGAGGGAAAAGATGGCGATGAAGGAAGCTACGATACGGGGGAAGACGATGTACAGGGTGGTGTTGATTCCCAGGATTTCCAGCGACTGTATTTCCCCCTTCTGTTTTTGTGTGGCGATTTCCGTCGCGATGGCGGACCCCGAACGGCTGACCACGATGATGGCCGTCACAAGGGGCCCCATCTCCCTGGCGATGATGATGACCAGGAGGTTCCCCAAAAAGTCCTCGATGCCGAACTTTGGAAAGTTTTTAGTCGCCTGAATGATGACCGTGCCGCCCAGGAGGAGGGCGATGAAAACGATGAGGGGCAAAGCGTCAACGCCCGTAAAGCGCGTCTGGTTTACGGCTATTGAGTAAATGGAACGGAAGCGCAGATGACGGAACGATTTGAACGAAACGAAGATAGATACAACGAAGCCCATGAAACTGCGCAGGCCGCGGATGAAACCGGTAAGGCGCTTCGTGATATTTCTCACCAGCCGTTCAAGTATCATTGCCGTCTTTGCCTTTCAGTTTTCGATCTTTGCCAGGATGGGACGCCTTTGCGAGTAACAGTATCCGCTTTTCAGGAAAAGATCAAGCACTTTTGCAGTATTATGTTTGACAGCTTCCCTGATCGGCCTTTTGTTGTCTTCCGATAAGCGGAGGCCGAAGAGGCCGCCGCGTAAAATCCTGAACACTGTCTGCGAATGAAAAAGCGCGCCACCCTGTTTCTCTGTTCCGGCATTGTCCTCGTCGTCGCGGGGGCCCTTCTGTACCTGTACGGCTTTCAGATGCACCGCGTCTACTATTATTCGGATTATTTGCGTGCCGCCTTTTCTTCGGCGGCGAAGAGGGCCGGGTTTTCCGGTGCGCAGACCGGTGCCGCGTCGGCGGCGCGGTATTATTATCGCTACAGAGGTGCGGGCCCCGGCTTCGTGCAGTCAGGCCGCCTTTTTTTCTACATCGCCTCCTCCGAGACGGGCCTTTCGCGGGTGGCCCGGGAGGCCATCGGATACACTACCTACTATTCCGTGGACCGGCTGAAGACCGCCCTGGGGGAGGTCAACGGAATTGGGAATGGCGCCGTCTCCGCGGGCACAGTTCTCCTTATTCCAGGGGCGCTTCCTCCCTACACGAGGGAGAGGCGAAACATAAAGATGCCCGTGATACCCCGCACAGTGGGGATTTACTATACGGGCCAAACCGTCGCACGGGAATCGATTTTCCCCATCATAGAGAAATACCGAACCGCCGGCGTCAACACCATCGTTTTCGACGCGAAGGACATCACAGGCATCGTGAACTATCGAAGCACGGTCCCCATGGCGGTACGGTACAATACCCACGAGAAGGCCCCCATCGGCAATGTAGATTACCTTATACGCTTCCTGAAGGAACGCAACCTTTACACCGTGGCCCGCATTTCCGTGTTCAGGGACCACCTTCTCTATAAAAAGAACCCGGATTTTGCCATCAGGACGGCCGACGGCAGGCCCTGGAAATTCGAGTCCGGAGAACTGTGGTGTGATCCCACGAACCGCCATGTCCAGGAATACGCCATCGCCCTCGCGGAAGAACTGGCGGAGAAGGGGGTCGACGAGATTCAGTTCGACTATATCCGCTTTCCCACCATGGGGGGCTTAGGGAAGGCGGTCCTTTCGCACCACAACGGAAGGATGCCCGCCGAAGAGGGCATCGCCGATTTCTTAAAACGGGCGCACCAGAGGATATCGGCCCGGAACGCCAGGCTTTCCATCGATATTTTTGGAATAGTGGCCTGGGGCAAGGAGGTCGACATACGGACGACGGGACAGCGGATAGGGCTCCTTTCGAAGCACTGCGACGTCATATCGCCCATGCTCTACCCTTCACATTTCAACGACGAGTTCGATGGATTCCGGCGCCCCGGCGATAATCCTTACCATTTCATTTACCAGGGATGCAAAAAGGTGGCAGGCCTCGCCGGGGGCACTGCCGTGAGGCCCTGGCTCCAGGCTTTCCGGTGGCGCGTCTCGGAGTACAATGAGAAATATATTATTGAGCAGATAAAGGCGAGCGACGACGCCGGCGCATCGGGGTATCTTTTCTGGAATGCGTCGAACAACTATGATACGGTGTACCGCGCCCTGATTATGATTAAGGGGGAAAAGGCGGGGAAGGACGCCGCGGGCGATACTAAATAATCATCCACAAAACTCCCCCCCCCCCCCCGAGAACGAGGCTTTTGCCCATGGAGTATCTATCATGAAAGAACAGGACATGGAATTTTTTAATGACTTCGTCGATGTCTGGGACGATGGCGCCGAGAGGGACGGCCCTTTCATTACTCTGGGAGTGGAGGCCCTTCTCACGGGATACTATGGCAATCTGCTGGACGCTCCTCCCCCCTTTCCGGTGAGGGAAGGGGCGCGCGTCCTCGACCTGGGTTGCGGCTGGGGGCGGGTCTTGAAGCCCGTCATGGACAGGGGAGGACGGGCCGTGGGGTTGGATATTTCCGGGAGCATGCTGAAGTCGGCCCGGGAGCATCTGGGGAAGCACGGACACCAACCGCCCCTCCTTCGCGGCGACGCCACAAGAACCCCCTTCCGAGACGGGAGCTTCGACCAGATTTATTCACTCCTGGTGCTGCAGCATCTTTCGAAGGAAAACGGCCTTGAGGTGTTTAAGGAAGTTCGTCGCCTGCTCGCCGAAGGCGGAGAGGCCCATATTCGCGTCCCTTCACGTTTTGCGCCGGAAAACCTGCTCTTCGCCTTTCTCCAGTTCGTCAGCATTCATGTTTTTCGCGTGAAGGACCCCATCCGCATGCGCTTTTATCGCATAGGCGAGATCCGCAGGGCCTGCCGGGGCCTTTTCTCCGAATGCACCGTAACGGCCCACGAGTTCAGGCCCCCGTGGAACTTTCACACGAGGCGGACCTGGCACTACATCATCATCCCGCGGTTCCTTCATGCCCCCCTGCGAAGAATTTCCGACAGGATTGAGAAAGCGGCGAACTCGTGGTTTCCCTTCCTCAAGCATTTTGGAGTGACTCTCATGGTCCGCCTGGTCCGCTGATTATGGCGACTCCCGCCGCGGCGGTGCGCTCATGCGTGATGCTGATATGAAGAACAGCATTTGCGAAACCGGCCCGGGCGCACAATGCGCCGGGGTTTAGAATATACGGCTTGCCGTTTTTGTCGTTCATCACCTCTATTTCGGTGAGTCCAATTCCTCTTGTACCCAGGGCCTTGAGTACCGCTTCTTTTACCGCAAAACGGCCGGCAATGAACTCACCGCGATTTCTGGACGGTATAACGGACAGTTCACGCGGGGAGAGGACACGGGAGCGGAAACGGTCCCCGTATTTTTTTTCAATATTTAGAATGCGCTCAACGGAAGCTATGTCGATCCCGATGCCGAGTATCATGCCACTTTCCCTTTTTGTTTCAAGCAACCCCTTAAAGTCAGGTTATTTCACCGGCAGGCGTTGTCGAACATTTCCTCGTTCTGGATGACATATGTGTAACCCTGTTCCGTGAGGAAGAGCTGGCGGTTGTGGGCGAATTTTTCCTCCACTGAGTTGGAGGAGACGATGGTGTAGAAGTAGGCGCGGTTTTCTCCGCTCTTGGGTCGGAGGATACGGCCCAGGCGCTGGGCCTCCTCCTGGCGGGACCCGAAGGTCCCGGACACCTGGATTGCCACATTGGCGTCGGGAAGGTCCACGGAAAAATTGGCCACCTTCGATACCACCAGAGTGGATATTTCGCCGCTTTTAAACTTCGAGTAGAGCTCCTCACGCAGGGCGATTGGGGTGCTTCCGGTGATGATCCGGTATTTGAAGCGAGATGCGATTTCCTTGAGCTGGTCGATGTACTGGCCGATGATGAGGATGTTGCAACCCCTGTGGCGATCGAGAATCTTCGCCACGATGTCGATCTTTCCGTGGTTCTCCGAGGCGATGCGGAATTTCTCCCTGTCCCCCGCCACGGCATAGTGGGCGCGCAGGGCCTCGGGCAGCTCAATCCGCACTTCCGTGCAGAGGGCCTCGGCTATCCAGGCGGATTTTTCCAATATTTTCCAGGGCATGTCGAATTTCTTGGGGCCGATGAGGCTGAAGACGTCGGTCTCCATTCCGTCCTCGCGGATGAGGGTCGCCGTGAGTCCCAGACGGCGCTTGGACTGGATTTCAGCCGTCATGCGAAACACAGGGGCCGGAAGGAGATGCACCTCATCGTAGATGATGAGGCCCCAGTTTTTCGACATGAAAAGGTTGAAGTGGACGAAGTCCTCTCCCTTTTTTTTACGGTAAGTCATGATATTGTAAGTGGCGATGGTGATGGGGCGTATTTCCTTTTTTTCGCCCGAATATTCGCCGATCATATCTTCTGTGACAAAGGTCTTGTCCAGGAGCTCTTCGCGCCACTGGCGCAGGGCCACGGTGTTGGTGAGGAGTATAAGGGTTTCCGTGTGGAGGAGGGACATTACTCCAATTCCCACGATGGTTTTCCCGGCGCCGCAAGGAAGGACAATTACACCGCTCCCCCCCTCGAGGCCCCCGCCGCGATAGAAGGAATCGATGGCGCTTTTCTGATAGTCGCGGACCTCGAATTTTTTTCCCTGCCTGCTTTCTTCCCTCAGGACGATTTCGCAGGGGTCGCCGTTTTCATAGCCCGCCAGGTCCTCCACGGGGAAGCCGAGCTTGATGAGGGCCTGCTTGACATGGCCCCGGAGATGGGGTTTCACCGCTACGGTGTTGTCGTCCACACGCTCTTCGAGGAAGGGCTGGACGGTCCGCTGGGCCGTTATCTCACGGAGGATTAGGGCGTCCTTCGATGTAAGGCGAAGCCCCGTTTCGCTTTTCACGAGCTTTAAGACGCCGTAGCGGCGGAACTGCTCCTCTACGGTGTTGAGGACCAGTTCCGGCACGGCGTACCGGGAGTGCTCCTCCAGGGAGGAAATGATGTCCCCAAGGGTGAGGCCCATGGACGCCGCGTTCCAGAGGGAAAGCGGCGTTACGCGGTACGTGTGGACATGTTCCGGGCTTTTCTCAAGTTCCGCGAAGCGCGATACGGCGTCCCGGGCCGTTTCGAAGCCCGGGTTGTCAACTTCAAGGAGCAGAGTGTTGTCGCTTTGGATGATGACGGGTTTTTTCATGGGGCCGTTACTTTGTCAGTATCCTCTCAAGGGCCCTGAGTTCCCTCCCCAGGCGGAATGCGTAGAGGGGTTTCGCCAGAAGGGCCGTTATAAATCCCAGGGGTCCGTAGGGAAGTTTAATGCTGAGATTGACGATGACTTCGCATTCGAGGTCTTCGTCTCTGAGGGTATAAGTGCATGTGTACTTTTTCAGTTTTCCCTTGATCTGTTTCAGTTCGGCAAACTGGTTTGGCCTCGTGACATATGTGAGCCGGGAATCGAATTTCATCACAATGAAGCTGAAGCGCGTGTCGATGATCTGGAGGCCCGTTTCGCTTCTCGCTACAGTGAACTCTCCAAGTTCTCGTTTGATTCGCCCAAGTTTCCGGACATTGTCGATCGCCTCGAAGATCTCCTGTTCCGTGTGGCGGAATTTTTTTGATGCCGTGAGGGATATCATGATGCATGCTCAATTCACCGGAAAAAGTGAAAAATCATACTTTTCATCACGAGGGTGGATGTCAAGCCTTATTTCCATAAGGTGGAAAAGGCCCGGATGATTGATTTTCCATCCTATGGGGGGCTGCGGATGCCTTTGGCCTCTAAGATCTGCATGGGGGCCGGGCTGGTGAAAAAACTACTTGCATTTTTCATCTATCGGCCCGATTTCCTGTCGATACGCATTGGAGCACTCAATTCAGGGACGCCTCCGGCGTCTTTTCCACCGCACAGCGATATGATACAGGTAAAGATAAGGACACTCCCCGGGGCCAGGGCCCCGGAATACCAGAGCGGCGGCTCCGCCGGCGCCGATCTCTTTGCGCTCCTGGAGGCCCCGGTGAGCGTTGGGCCGGGGCGCGTCGTTCTGGTGCCAACGGGATTGTTCATCGAGCTTCCCGATGGGTACGAGGCCCAGATCCGTCCCCGGAGCGGTCTGGCCCTGAAGCACGGCATCACCATCCTGAACACGCCGGGAACCATCGATTCCGATTACCGGGGAGAAGTGAAGATCATCGTGGCGAACTTCGGAGAAGAAGCTTTCATCATCGAAAATGGAATGAGGATCGCCCAGATGGTCTTTGCCAGGGTGTACAGAGGAGAGTTTTCGGACGCTGATGCCCTCGCGGAGACGAAGCGGGGCGGAGGCGGTTTCGGACACACGGGACTATGACAAAAGAAAAGAAACTGAAAATCATACCCCTCGGGGGTTTAAGCGCCATCGGGAAAAACATGGCGCTTTTCGAGTACGGCAATGAGATTATCATCGTCGATTGCGGGATACAGTTCCCCTCTGAGGACATGCCCGGAGTGGACCTCCTCATTCCCGACTTCGCTTACGTGAAGAAAAACCGCGCCCGGGTGAAGGGGATCATCATCACCCACGGCCACGAGGACCATATTGGCGCCATACCGTATCTATTGAAGGAAGTGGACGCCCCGATTTACGCCACGCGCATCACTATCGGCCTCATCCAGAGCCGTCTGGAAGAGAAACGGCCCGGCGGAGATGTTAGCTTCGTCGAAGTGTCCCCCAGGGACGTGGTGCACATCGGCGCCTTTATGGTGGAATTCATCCGGGTGAACCATTCCATCATCGACGGGGTAGGCCTGGCGGTCACCACTCCGGCCGGGGTCGTCATTCACACCGGCGACTACAAGATTGATTTTTCGCCCGTGGACCGCGAGGTGACGGACCTCTACCGTTTTGCCGACTACGGCGAGAAGGGTGTCCTCCTCCTCATGTCCGACAGCACCAACGCCGAGCGCCGGGGCTACACCCGTTCCGAGAGCGTCCTGGGGCCGAAGCTCATCGACATTTTTTCTTCGTCTAAGGGGCGCATCTTCGTGGCCACCTTTGCGTCGAACATCAACCGGATACAGCAGGTCCTGGACACGGCGCAGAAGTACAACCGCCGCGTCGTCGTCTCCGGCGCCACCATGCAGAAGAACATTGAAATCGCCCGTACCCTGGGATGCCTGAAATACCGTGACGATCTCGTCACGGAGGCGAAGGAGTCGGATAAGCTTACGGACAAAAGGATTGTGGTCCTCTGCACGGGCACCCAGGGGGAACCGATGTCGGCCCTGACCCGAATGGCCGCCGGCGCCCACAGGAATTTCGTCATAGGCGAGGGAGATACGGTGGTGATTACGGCGTCCATTATCCCCGGAAATGACCGTATGGTGAACAATGTGATTAACTCGCTTCTGCGCCTGGGGGCCGAGGTCTACTACGAAGAGGATGAGGACATCCACGTATCGGGCCATGGGTCCCAGGAAGAGCTGAAGCTGATGATAGCCCTCACCCGTCCCAGGTTTTTCATGCCCATCCACGGGGAGTACCGGCATCTTAAGGCCCATGCCGGGCTGGCGGAGTCCCTGGGGATCAAGCGGACCGGCATCATTCTGGCCCAGAACGGCGACATCATCGCCCTGTCGGAAAAGAGCTGGTCCCGGGAAGGGAAGCTTGAGCTTAAGGAAATGTTCGTCGACGGCGGCATGGTCTACGATATGGAAAGCGGCGTTATTCGGGAGCGCCACACGCTTTCCACGGACGGGATCCTCATCGCCACCCTGGTGATATCGAAAAACCGCGTCATCGCCGGCCCTGATATCGTCACCAGAGGGTTCGTGGCGCCCAGGGACGGGAAGTTCCAGGAAACGATAGCCGCGTTCATCGAGGAACACGCCGACAAGATGCTCTACGACGGGTCCCGGGCCCGAGATATCGGGCAATTTTTACGGAAGAACCTGCGAAATCAGGTTTACCGCCTCTCGAAAATGAACCCCATCATCGAGCTTCAGGTCATCGAGGTGTAGCCATGAACATCATCATCGTCCTTTTTACCCTCGCCGCGGTCCAGGCCCTGGCGGAGTTTCTGCCGGTATCGTCCTCGGGACATCTTGTAATCGTGGAGAGCGTCCCGTGTTTCGCGGCGAACATCCGGGCCCTCGGGGGAGACCTGTCGCTGTTCATCAATGTGATGCTGCATCTGGCGACGCTCCTGGCGGTGGTCATCTACCTTCGGGCCGATATTTTCCGCCTCCTGAAGGGAGGCGTCGTGTCCCTGCGCAGGCGGGATTTCTCCGGCGATGAGGCGCGCTCCATTGGCTTCATTCTCGTCGCTACGCTTCCCGCTGGCGTCCTCGGGGTGCTTTTTCACGATTTTATCGAAGGGCTTTTCTCCTCGCCACGGAATGTTTTCATAATGCTCGTCCTCAATGGTTTCATTCTTCTTTCCACGAAACTCATCAAAATGAAAGACGGCCCCATCGCCGGGGTGGGGGTGTGGCGCTCCCTTCTGGTGGGCTTCTTCCAGGCCATAGCGATTATTCCCGGCATATCCCGCTCGGGGCTCACCATTACAGGAGGGTTTCTGGCGGGGCTTGCGCCGGTAGAAGCGGCGAAGTTTTCATTCCTGATGGCCGTCCCCGTCATAGCCGGGGCGGGGCTTCTGGAGGGGATCAAGGCGGCGAAGGCGGGACTGCCGGACGGGTTTCTCGCGCCCCTGGCGGGGGCCATGGCCCTCGCTGTGGTGTTGGCGTTCTTTTCCCTGAAAATTCTCATGGCTCTGGTAAAGCGGATAAGAATCGATGTTTTCGGCTACTACACTATTGCCGCGGGGGCCGCGGGGCTTGTGGTCCTCGCTCTCACGTGATTTGTGCATACATCTCCCATGTTTTTCCGGCTCACTACGCGGGCCTGTCCCAGGCGTTGCTATTTCGGCGAAACACAATGGGTTCCCGCCCGCCGAAGGCGGGCGGGGAAAACCTATTTTTGTGGCTACCCTCTAAAATTACGCCGTTGAAAAGCCGATAATGGAACGGGACGGGCAATTCTGTTCCTTCACGGACATGGGCCGGCTGATTATTTCACTTATGCGGCAGAAAGATGAGGCGCTTGACCGATTTTTCGTCGCCTCCCCCACGTCGCCGTGCCTTTATGTCAGTTTTTTATTCCAAGTATCGATTGATACCGCAGAGACCTGAATTGGGAGACCTGAATTGTTCGAAGAACCGCTGAAAAGGGAAACGCGCTACCGGGAAATCGCCGGCATATTAATGATGCTCCTTTCAATAATCCTGCTCCTTTCTCTGGGAAGTTTCCATCTTCGGGACGGCGAGATGCTCCTTGCTGGAAGGGCCGTGCGGAACCTCATGGGGCCCTTCGGCGCCTGGCTCTCCGGACATCTCCGGGCCGCCTTTGGGCTTTCCTCATACCTTGCCGTGGCGCTCCTCACCTTCACGGGATGGGAAATTATGCGGCGCGGCACCGTGGCGCACTCGAAGGAACGTTTCTTCGCGATCTTATTTCTCATCGTAACTTCAGCGCCCTTAATTGCCTTCATGGGAGCTGGAACGGCGGTGGAGTTGTCGGGCGGGGCCTTCGGGATATTTATTGTCGGCCTTCTTGAAAGCGTCCTGCGCGGAGCTGGCGCCGCCCTGGTGTTGGTGATTTTCAACATCATTGGCCTCATACTCCTGGGACTTTTCTCGGTCACGGCGGCGGTGGAGCGCGCCCGGTCCGTCCGCGGGCCTTTGATTAGAGCGCTTGCGGGATGTGCGGGGCTCATCTCAAAAATGCGTCGAAGGGAGAAGGTCCCGTACAATAATATTGAGGAAAGCGTCAAGAGGCGTAAGAACGGCAGATTGCCCTGGGTCACTAAGAAAACCTTGACAGTCCACGGCGCATCCATCAAACGGCGGGAGGCCTCCTCTGAGGGCCCCGTGCTGCTCCTTCCCCTCCAGAACCCCGTGTACGACGGCGCCGGCGGAGGCTTTGAGTTTAACGATTACCGAAACGCCGAGGAGTCGCTTTTCAACCGGGGATACGCCGAACTTGTTAAGGGTCCCGGCGGCGCCGGGGATGGGGCCGATGAAACGGGCTTTTCCCTCATCGAGGCGCATCGAGAAACAAAGTGGGCCGATGCCCTCGACGGGGGCCGCACGGAGGACGCAGTTCCCGAAGAGAGCGATGGCGTTGAAATGAGGCTTAAGCGCTCACGTATTACGGGAATAGAAAGGGACGCCGAGGACGCCGTGTTCATCCCGGAGGTGGTGGACGATGACGGGGACGACGCCTGCGGCGACGGCCTCTCCGTGACGGAGGGGGCTTCCGAGGTCGCGCCCCACATATTCGATGAAATCCCAATCAACAGGGACTATATCATCCCCGTAAAATTTCTTTATTCCTCTTCCCCCGAAGACGCGGAGACTTTCCGAAGTGAAATCCGCCGCAACTCCGAACTGCTTGTCAACACGCTGAAAGACTTTGGCATAGACTCCCGGGTGGTGAAGGTGAACCGCGGCCCCGTAATCACCCTCTATGAGATGCAGATTGCCCCGGGAATCAAGGTAAACCGGATCGTGGGCCTCTCGGACGATATTGCCCTTGCCCTGGCGGCGTCCCGGGTGCGCATCGTTGCCCCCATCCCCGGAAAGTCCGCCATCGGCGTGGAGGTGCCGAACCTGAACCGCGAGATGGTAACGCTGGGCGATATCATAAAATCGCCGGAGTATTCACTCATACAGGGAAAGCTCAAAGTCGCCCTCGGGAAGGACATTCTGGGGACCCCCGTCACCCTGGACATAAAAAAGCTCCCGCATCTTCTCATCGCCGGGGCCACGGGATCGGGAAAATCGGTGTGCGTGAACTCCATCATAACGAGCCTTATTTACAACTATGGGCCGAACCATGTGCGCTTCATCCTGGTGGACCCGAAGATGGTGGAGCTGATGCTCTACAATGGCCTGCCGCACCTCCTCACGCCGGTCATCACCGAGCCCCACGTTGCTCCGCGGGCGTTGAAGTGGGCCACCGTGGAGATGGAGCGGCGCTACCGTCTCCTCTCGGCGATGAACACGCGCGATATAGACCGATACAATGAAAAAGCCGAGAAGTTAGGTGGGGAGTACGAAAAGCTTCCGTACATCGTTGTCATCATGGACGAGCTTGCGGACCTCATGATGATTGCGGCGAAGGAGATCGAGGGCTATATTACCCGCATCGCCCAGAAGGCGAGGGCCGTGGGGATACATCTGGTCCTCGCGACCCAGCGCCCCTCAGTGGACGTCATCACCGGCATCATCAAGGCGAACTTCCCCGCGCGCATCGCCTTCCAGGTGGCCCAGAAGACCGATTCGCGCACCATCCTTGACCAAAACGGCGCCGAGAAGCTTCTGGGAAAGGGAGACATGCTCTATCAGTCCCCCATGAGCTCCTTTCCCGTACGCATCCAGGGGGCCTTCATCTCCGAGGACGAGGTCATGTCGATTGTCCAGCACCTCAGAAAGTTGGCCCAGCCCCGGTACATCGACATAGAGGAAGACCTCTTTGCCGTGGAGGAGGAGGACGACGATTCCGGCATTGAGAGCGACGGTCTCTTCCGCGAGGCGCTGAAAATCGTCGAGGAGACGAAAAAAGCTTCGGCGTCGTATCTCCAGCGCCGCCTCTCCATAGGCTACAATCGCGCCGCCCGGATGATAGAGCTTATGGAAGAGAAGGGATACGTGGGGCCCCAGCAGGGGTCTAAGCCCAGGGAAGTGTATCTCTAAGGGCCCGCCGCCTGGTGGCGCCGGGAGCCAAGCAGCTTTTTTTGTGTTGAAAACCCCCTTGACAGAAACCGCCTATCGCGCATATCGTTTCTCGTTCAAGATTAAGCGGTACGCTGCGCCTCCCCGAGTTCAATGACGGCGTGCCTTTCCCGTAACGTCAATTTATCTACAACGGAGTTATTATTATGGGCGGTTTTTTCGGCGTGGTTTCGAAGGACGACTGCGTGAACGACCTTTATTTCGGGACCGACTATCATTCCCATCTCGGCACCAAAAGGGGGGGGATGGCGGTCCTCGGGGACCAGGGATACAAGCGAAGCATCCACGACATCTCCAACACCCAGTTCCGCTCGAAATTCGACGGGGACCTGCCGAAGTTCAGCGGGCGGATGGGGATAGGCGTCATCAGCGATTACGAGGAACAGCCGCTCATCATCGGGTCCCATCTCGGGACCTATTCTATAGTCACCGTGGGGGTCATCAAAAACCTCGAAGCCCTTGCCAGGGAGGCCTTCGTGAAACGCACCACTCATTTCTCGGAGATGGGGGGCGGCGGCATCAACCCCACGGAGCTGGTGGCCACCATCATCAATCAGGAAGCCAATTTTGTCGACGGCATAAGCCGCGTCCACCGAAGCATCGAGGGGTCCTGCTCCATTCTTATCCTCACCGAAGATGGCATCTACGCCGCCCGGGACGGCCTGGGAAGGACCCCGGTGGTGATTGGGGGAAAGCCCGGGAGCCTCGCTGTCTCGTTCGAGACATGCGCGTTTCCCAATCTCGGCTATGAGGTGGAGAAATTTCTCGGGCCCGGTGAAATAGTGAGGATGACCCTGGACGGCGTTACGACCCTCAAGGAAGCCGGAGACAAAATGCGGATCTGCGCGTTTCTCTGGGTCTACTACGGATATCCGCCTTCAAGCTACGAGAACATCAATGTCGAGAGCGTGCGGTACCGCTGCGGCGCCGCCCTGGCTATGAAAGACACCGCCGACATCGACCTGGTGGCGGGCATCCCGGACTCGGGGGTGGCGCACGGCCTCGGGTACGCCAATGAGTCCCGTTTGCCTTACCAGCGCCCTTTTGTGAAATACACGCCCACCTGGCCCAGGAGCTTTATGCCCCAGGAACAGGGGATCAGGGACCTGGTGGCGCGGATGAAGCTCATTCCGGTACGGGAAATCATCCATGGGAAAAGGATACTCTTCTGTGACGACTCCATCGTCCGGGGAACCCAGCTTAAAGACACCATCCAGCGGATTTACGATTACGGCGCGAAGGAAGTGCACATGCGCCCTGCCTGCCCGCCCCTCTTGTACGGCTGCAAGTATTTAAATTTTTCACGGTCCCGTTCCGCCCTGGACCTGGCGGCGTGTAAGGCGATCAGGGAGCTTGAAGGAAGCGACGAAACACGTTTTTCCGAGTATGCTTTGGGGTGTGGGGAGAAATACTTCGCCATGGTTGACAGGATCCGCACACGCCTGGGCCTCACGACCCTCCGGTACCAGAAGCTCGAAGACCTCATCGAAGCCATTGGGCTGCCCAGAGAGAAAGTCTGCACGTTTTGCTGGAACGGCGAGGAGTAGGGCCGGAAGGCCGTACTCCTGTGGGGCAGGAGCTTATACTTCCGGCCCTTGTTGTGGTATCTTTCTTTATTTCCCGCCGCCGGAACTTACCCATTCGAAGGCGATTTTCAAGACGTTCATGTACGGTTCGATCGTGAGGACATCGGGCGTGTCCCACTTCTGATGATAAAACTTAACCATCTGCCCGGGGATCTTGAAGGGCAGGATCGTTGTGGCCTTCAACCCCGCCTGGCTGAAAGAGCCCGCGTCGGTCCCTCCTCCGCCGAATGGAAACGGTTCAACCTTGTGGGGCACCCCGGCCCGGGCCGCGGCGTCGGCGACGCTTTTCACCATGGAAGGATCGTTTTTTGCCGTGCCGTTTACGTCAGAGGTGAAGATGGTCACCATTGGATGGGCCACCGTTTCGAAGTTGAGCAGGCGGGCGTCGAGCCGTTTCAATTCGTCCAGATGGCGTTCCACATAACGCCGTGACCCCCGCAGCCCCGCTTCTTCGCTGCCAAAAGAGACAAACCGAATTTCAGTGTCCTCCGGGATGAAGGACGGGTGTTTCACCAGGAAACGGCACAAAGCCACGGCCAGGGCGCTGGCGGAAAGGTTGTCCGAGGCGCCTGGGACCACGCCTCCGCCTTTACAGCCGCGGCTGAAAAAAGCCGCGAAGATGATCGACGGGATGATTGGGTATGCCAGGGTCTTCCAACCCAGGGTCCCCGTCTCAATGGTCCCGGCATTGCCTGAGAGGGTCCCGATGAATTGGATGGCGCCCATGGCCATCATAACGGCGAAACCCACAAAGAGGGTTGCTACGGCGATGTAGTAGCCATATCCCAGAAAACGAAGCCAGGTCATCTCCAGGGCGCTGTCGTGATGGCCCCCGAGGATCAGGAGGCGTGTCGCGTTTTTTGTCCCCGGTTTCCTGAGTGAACCCACGACATTGATTGAGGTTTTCTTTTTAAAGATGGGCTCCGCAAATTCATAATATAGCACAAACTGGAAAACGCCCGTCAACACCGTGAGAAGGGAGAGGGCCAGGGAGATGCCGGCGCTGAGCCATGGGGCGAGGAACGCGATCTTCCCTATAAAAACGTTGAGCAGTGCCGCCAGGAGGATAAGAAACGCCCCGATGGGGAGCCACCCTAAAAAGGAACCGGGTGCCACGGTGAACTCTTCCAGGGCGACATTGCCGTCCCCAAGATGCGATGCGAGTTCCTCTTTAAGTATCATGGCCCTTGCGCGTTCCTGGGAACTGCCGGGCAGGCCAGGGCCAACGGTTGTGCATATTTTTTTTACAATATCCAGCGCATAATGGGCATCATTGCTTGTGATGATCGCCATGAGTGTCCTCCGGGAGATAAAATGAGCGCTCACTCGTATTTTACAAAGATACTCTGCTTGTTTTGTATGTCAATCTGTTTTTAATTAGCTTCTTCAGGGAAAAAACGGAAATAAAAATGAATTCGATGCATTCTTATGGCCAGTCAGAAGAAATAGTTTTTCCCCGCCCGCTTTCGGCGGGCGGGAAAATCTAAGTCCTGAGTATGACAGCAGTTACAATTTATGGGGCTTCGAAAAATATGTTTTTTTGAGGTCTCACACGAGTTTTTGTGACTGCCCATAAAAATAATTTTTGGTTGACATAGAGTGATTACTCATTCAGTATAATCATCTATTATCCCCCTCCACTAAAATGAAACCATGCAAATGATCTTGCCGATTCGAGCGGGGGAAACAATGTGCAAGAGGAGAACAGCATGAAAAAAGCAGTGTTTTCCATCATCCTCATCCTTCTGTGTGGGTCGGTCCTTTTCGCCCTCCCGGAGTTCGGGGCCGATGGCATGGGGGGCCTTACCGCCGAGCAGAAAAAACAGCTTGAAGCGGGGAAAGCCGTCTTCACCTCAAAGGGGTCGGTAGCCACATCGGAAAGTGAGCTTATTTATGTCGCAATCGTGTTCAACCGGCCCGTCGAGGAGACCTGGCGTCTTATTTCCCGGACTGAGGACCAGGACAGATATCTGAGCGACATTGACGAACTTAAAATCATCCGTAAAGGCGGCGCCAGCGACAACCTGCAGTTCACCGTGTCGGCGGGGCCCTTCTCGAAAACCTATCGGGTGATACACCGCTTCAGCCCGGAGAAGAAGGGGTTCAAATGGGGGCTGGACCCCTCCTTCGACAACGAGCTGCAAAAGCTCACCGGTTTCTGGCGCTTTTATCCCTTCGGAGAGGGGAAAACTCTGGCCCGGTACGGCAGCAATGTGTCAATCCGAGGAGTTCCAACATGGGTGGAGTCGCTTTTCAAGAAAAAGGGGATCAACCAGGCCCTTGGGCAGGTGAAAAAATATGTAGATTCCGGCGGGACCTGGCGCTGTTCCCGATAGAACGGCTTCTCGTAGTATAATTTCCGCGGGAGAAGGTTTATCCCGCGATGTTTTCCCTCTCACTTTTCTGCTGGCTGGTAGAAAGATGAACTGATCATCCCATTTTCCCGATGGCCCGGCTCCGAATTCAGGAAAGAAGGCCCATGGCGATTTGAAGGTAAAGAAACGCCATGGATAGGGCCATGGTAAGCAGAGTCACGACGATACCGACCTTGAAAAATTCACGGCAGCCTATCTCTACGCCGGATTTTTTCGCCGATTCGATGACGATGAGGTTTGCATGGCACAAATAATGGTGGCGTTCCCCGCCAGGGTTGACGCGGATGCCAGGGCGAGCCATAGGGCCCCGATCCCTGAACTCTTCAGGAGGGGGAGCATGAGGATGACGAAGGGGACATAGCTCACAACCTGTGACATTACCAGGCTGAGAAGGCGCACCCATTTATCACTGCTGAGGGTTTATTAAAAAATATGTTTGCAATTCTTAAATTGTGAATGACAAAAAACTGGCACATTGATACTGGAACTTTAGTTGAGGATTGAATGTTGGGAACATCAAAAAATTAAATTTTTAAATTTCCCGTGAATTGTAACAACAGGCATACTCAGGACTTAGGTTTTCCCGCCGGGAAAGCCTAATAATTAAAAGCCCCCAAAATATAAATGGAAAAACAGCGGTTTTTTGCGGCCCCGGAAAATATTTTGTGCGTACAACTTTGTTGAGGTGATGCTATGGCGAATCCCATATCGAGATATTTCCTGAAGCCCTATGAAGACAAGGATTTTCTGACCCGAAAGAAAGCCGGGTTGCTGCTCGTCTTCGCGATTACGGTCTCTGTTGTCCTCTATCTCGGGTCACTCTTTTCCCTGACGGTGAGCTTTGAAAGGGCGAAATCATTTTTCTTCTCCGCCTCGGGGGCGACTGTAGGCACCATTGTGGTCCTCGTGCTGCTCAGGGTTGGAAAATCGGTCATTGCCACGCATATTTTCGCGACCCTCTGTTCGCTTGTGGTAATCGTCGGGTTTATTAATAAAGCCCCCCACGAAGCGTACAACACCATGATGTACTTCACATTCGTCGTCTTGATCTTTGCCGCCAGTTTTACGACAAAAATGGTGGCCACTATACTCATGTCTTCCTTCGTGATCGCCGATATTTTTTATTATCTAAAGCATAAGTCCATAGAAGACCCTCTGATACAATCCATACTCAAAGTCGGTTTTATAGACAGCCTTGCGGCGCTGTTCCTCTCGTATTTAATCAGCCTGCTTTCGATAACCATGCTGCAGAAATCGTTCCAGCTTGCCACCGAAGAAAAAGAAAAGAACGAAGAGCAGATGAACGAAATGAAAAATCTCTATGGCCTTATCAAAGAAAGCGCCCATAAGATTGCATCATTTGCCGAAAGCCTTTTCTCGAAAACGCAAAACTTTTCGGAAAACCTTACCGGCCAGGCGCAATCCACCGGAGAAATTAATACCTCGACATCGAAAGCGGCCAGCGGGATCGCGGGGAGCTTCGCGAACATCCAGGAGCAGTACTCCTCGGTTATGACGCTGGCGGAATCGATCGACACTCTGGCCGTAGAAACCGACCAGCTCAAGAAAAGCTCGGCGGAGGTGCGGGGCGCCTTTGAATCGGTCGTGGACCTTGCCCGGGAGGGAGAAACCGCCGTAGCAGGCATCGACAAAAACTCCAAGGACCTTATCGAGAGCACTTCGCGGCTTTCATCCATCATGGAGATATTGGAGGACCTGTTCGATAAAATACAATTGCTTGCGCTTAACGCCGCCATCGAGGCGGCCAGGGCTGGCGACCAGGGCAAAGGGTTTGCAGTCGTTGCCGACGAAGTGAACAAGCTTTCAGAAAAATCAATGACGAGCCTTAAAGAAATCAACCAGCTCATCAGTTCGAACGTGAAGGGCGCTGAGGAAGGAAGCAAGAATATCGATGTTATAGTACGCCTTATAAAGCAGATTTTCAACACCATCAACACCCTCGATTCCCGAACCAGAGACATATTTGCGCACATCAACAAGCAGGAACAGATCAAAAACGAGATAGAGGTAAAAATCGATGCTTTAAGGAAGCGCTCCGTGGAAATTAAGGACGACACGGGCGAACAGGAAAGAACGCTCAGCGCGATCGCAGAGAAGGTCTCCGAAATCAATTCCCTCATCCAGTCGAATACCTCCGTCGCCAATGAACTGATGGTGGCCGCCGAAGAGCTTGCTCTGGTGGCGGAGGGCCTGAACCGGCAGGTTGAAAAATCTGTTTAAACCATTTTCCGGATTTGGCCAGGAAGAAGAAAAGCAGGCGGGGCGAAAATACAGCTACGGGGGGGGCAATGAGGACCGTTTTCGGTTTCTTTTTAACTGCCGTACTGGGTATTTCTTTTTTGACATGCGGCGGGACCCGCCCCGGCACGGAGGGTAAGTTGTATATTATCGGCACGGGGGCCGGGGACAGGGACCTTTTGACCCTCCGGGCGTATGATGTCATAAGGAAATGCGATGCCTTCATCGGAGGAGAGGACATTGTGAAAAAACTCGCGTCCGATATCGGTTCCCGCCCCGTCATCTTCGATCCATTTCTACAGCTTCCCCGATTTTACCGGAAGAAATACCCAAACGTGTCCGAAAAGGAGAGCGTTATTGCCGCGGAGGCATTATATAAAAAGGACATGGCCCTTCTGGCAAGGCTTCTTGGAGAGGGGAAGGCCGTGGGACTTCTCGAACCGGGTGATCCGGTCCTTTACGGAGGATGGCGAAACTGGGTCTTCCCCCATGTGAATAAAGAGTCCATTGAAGTCATCTCGGGGATAAGCTCCTTCAGCGCCGCCGGGGCCCTGTTCCGCGATGGTTCCCTGACCGAAGGTTCTGTTGTTCTTACAGAGCCGGTATCCCTTGAGAAAAACCGCCTCATGGTAAAAGGCGCCGCCGAGAACGGCGATACACTTGTGATATTCATGGCCCTGGACAGGATGGAGAAAACGGTCCGCGCCCTGAAAAGGTATTTCCCGGGGAACACGCCGGCGCATATAGTATACGATGCCGGGGTGACAGGGAAGGAGAAAAAAATTTCAACAGACCTTCAGGGCCTAGAGAGAGCGGCGAAATCGAACAGCGAATCGAAGCTGGGGCTAGTTTTTATCGGTCGGCATTTAAAGTAATGAAGTTGCTTCATGGGGACCTTAAAAATTAAAGGGCGGTCATAAAAACTATGTTTACTCGCCAGCCTTTGGCGGGCGGGTAAACTTGATTATTAGAGTTGCCTTGATTTATTCTACCCGCTTGCGGTGATGGGAAAAAAAATTAAAGTTGCTTGTATCTATTTCCGCCAGCGGCGGATGGGAAGATGCAATTTCGAAATTATTTGAATTTATTTTCCGCCATCGACGGACGTGAATACTAAATTTGAAATTGCTTTAGGATATTCCGCCCGCCTCCGGCGGGCGGAATATCCTAATTAAATAAATCTCTTTATTGAATTCTGATGAGGGAGCAGACTCCCCCCACCTCGTCGGAGGCGGAACTGCTGTTGTAGTAATCGGGTTCCCAGCGCCCGTCGATGACGAACTTGTATCGGTAATCGCCTTTGGAAAGGCGCTTGCGGAGGCGCCATATCCCGTCATCCCCCCTCCGTAAAAGGTCATTTTCCGGGTTCCAGTGGTTGAAATCGCCAACAAGGGAGATCATGCGGGCCCGGGGCCTGTGGACCCGGAATTCGACGGTATTGCGTTTCATCATGCGGTACGAAACATGGCGCCCCTCCGGTCTGGAAAACGACTCTATCACCGACAGGTACGATCCGTTGCCGTCGTAGGATTTCAGCGGGTTCATCGGGTCGCCGGTCCAGATGCCGTCCACGAGGAACTTGTATTTGACGTCCTTCTTCTTCACCGGGTCGGTGATGAGGAAGTACCAGACGCCGCGGGTGCCCCGCTCCATCCTCAGGGGCCTCCAGTTGGAGAAGTTTCCCGCCACATCGACCCGGGCCGCCTGTCTGCTTCTGAATGTAACGAGGACCCCCTCCTCGATAACATGTTTGCCCAGGGACCCGTTGACGAACTTCGCCACCTTGAGATACCGGGGTTCGCTGGCCTTCGGCAGGTCCCGGAGGCTGTAGTAGTTCACAAGCTCGGCAGACCTCTCCATGGGAGAAAAGGCGGCGGCCAGGAAAGAGCAAAGAATAACAGTTTTTTTTATCATTTTTTGCATATTAAGTTAAATGCGCGCGGTACTGACGCCTGGCCGCAACCGCGGCAAGCACGCCTTATGTTCCGTGCGTTTCACCGGGACCCTCCCCCGGGCCGGGGCCCGGCGGGGCAAAAAGAGTAAGCATATACATTATTTATGTCGATAACGTTACTGTAAGAAGTGAAGGAATTTTTGATGTGTGAACAAAAAAAAGCGAAGAGGCAGAGGCCGGGATGTTGGGACGGCGGATCCTCGGGGATGCCGTTATGGTCGCGGTATAAAAAAGGAATTGATTTTTTTTCGGACCTGCTATGTGCTGATTATGTCGCTTTTTAGCTGAGTTTGCGCGCATCCCGGAAATTCCCAAATCTGCGCGAACGTCGTATATGTAAAGCATCTTCGGAAGTGCGATGGAGTAAGGCCTAACCATGGGCGACAGTGAAGGCAGCATAGAATATACCCCGGAAGAGCTCGCCGAGATAGACAGAGTGCTCGGCACGCTTCCTCTTGACGAGCTTCCCCGCGGGAAGCCCGCGGGAGCCGTCGGGATGGACGTCTCCGATGCCTCCGCCGGAGATACGGAAACCGAAGGACCGTCCGAGGACGCCGATGAGTTCGCCGATTTCAGCGATGATGCAGACGGTCTCGATATTGCTGAAGAGACGGTCCCTGTTTCCGGCATGGACGAAATAGAGGACCCGGATAGCGTCGTCGATATCACCGGCCTCATAGAAGAGGTGCCGGAGGAAGATGAGGCGCTTACCCCGGTAGAAGGAGACCTGGACGCCCTGATGGGGGATGAACTTCTGGGGGAGGTTCCGGAAATCGATTCCGGTGAGCCCGCGGTCCTGCCCGAGCTTGACGAAGTTCTCCCGGAGGTCCCCGCCGTTACTCCTGCGCGCCGGCCTCGGAAAAGCGAGGAGGCGGAACGCACCACACTGGATGAGCTTGAGGACCTCACTTCGGACGAAGGTATTGCGGCTGATGATATGCCCTCGGAAGACGGTTTTGCCGATATCGGGGAAGCCGCCGGACTCGAGGAAGCGGCGGAATTGCAGTCCGATGTGACCATTGACCGGGGAGAGGCGGACGGCGTACCCGATCTCTCGGAACTTACCCTCGAAACCGGCGTTGAAATCCCGGAAGCCACCGATAGCGATATTCCTGAAATCGACCTTGACTCCATTCCCGATGGAGGGCCCGCCCCCGGGGGAGGCTGGTCCGGCGTCTCCGACGACTTAAAGCTCGACGAGGCCATGCCTTCCGTTGAGGAAATTGAGGACGTGACCGATATAAGCGTTCCTCCGCCTGAGCCGCGCCGCGACACCACAATTATCGACGACATCGATTCCGGTCCCTCTATAAGGGGGATCGATGAGATAGAGGAGGTGGCTTCCTCGGTGGAGATTCCCGAGGTGGATGAGGAACCCGAACCGTCCCGGAAGCCCGTGAAGAAAGGGGCTCCCGAGACGGAAGAAGGGGAGATGGACCTCTCGGACCGAGAGCTACGGAAGCTGAAGACCGCGGTCTCCCTCTATCATCCGAACCTTCGAAAGGCCGTCACCGAGGCCATTGTAGATGAGCTCCTGTCCCCCGGAGACCAGCGTCAACTTGTGGACATGATCATCTCCTCGAAGCCCGAGGAGAACGTCCGGCGTTTCTTAGAAAAAAAACTTGGCCGCACCATCGATACCTCATCTCTCATCGAAGCGCCGGGAAGGAGGGTCCTCACTTCCCGTACAGAGTACACAAGGGAGGGCATGGAGCGGCAGAAAAAGCTCCTGAAATTTACGAAAATTTTCGGGGCCGCCGCACTGGCTACATGCGTCATCACTGTTCTCCTCTTTCAGTTTGTGTACAGGCCCGCCATGGCGAAGCGTAAAACCCGGGAAGGAGTGGCCCTCATACGGGCAACGGGCATACCTCCCTACCAGCGGGCGAAAAACTTCGAGCAGGCTGAGCATATTTTCAAGATCATCGACGAGGACTATGTAAGCGACTACATCCCCGGCTACAATGCATACGCCAGGGCCTATTTCGACGTGAAAGAGTTCGCGTACTCATATCAAAAACTTAAAAAAGCTTACGAGATAAAACCGGGCAACACCGAAACGCTGAACAACCTGGGGTATTTCTATTCGAGGGTCCCGGAAGAATATTATCGGGCGCATTATGAAATTTTGACTCCACCGGACAAAAAACAAGTCGACCGTTCCAGCAGGCTCGACATTGCGATACGCTTTTATAATTATGTTCTCACCCGCGATTCCGGCAACACCACGGCGATGTACGGCATAGGCAATACCTATATGTACCAGGGACGCTACTTCGAGGCGCGCCGATATTACGAGAACATCCTCAAGCATGAAAGGGATTCAGTCGTGGGCTACTCGGGGCTTCTCAATCTCTTCATTGAGCGAGATGACTTTCCCGAGGCTGTCACGCTTCATACGCGCATCAAGGACCGCGGAAAAATCGAGGAGCTCGATCCTGCCCTTCTGGCGAAACTTGCCTGGTACTATCTCACGAAAAAACGCACGGACGGCCTCAATATCCGCGTCGATTATGGCGTACAGGCCGACAGGTTCCGTGACCTGGCGGATAATCCATATCCGGTGGTGCGGGAGGTCCTGAAGGTCCTGGGGGATACGCATCCGGAGTATCCGCCGCTTTATCTGCACAAGGCCCTCCTGGCGCGGGACACGGGGAACCACAAGCTCATGAGGGAATATCTGGAGCTTGCCATAAGAAAGGAGCAGAATTATTTCGGGGCCCATCATCTCATGGGGAGCTATCATTTGATGGTGAAGGAGCCGGCAGAGGCGTTCAGGTCCCTGAAGACGGCCTTAAAAGTGCATAAATCGCCTCCGGAGTTCACGTTCAATGATTTTTACCGTGAAACGGAAAGCCCGGCCCGGACTTATGGCCTCATGGGCAATGTTTTCTATTATTATTTCGATAAGGTGCGCTCAAGATACCGCCACTCCGACGATCTTGAGGAGGTGGTGGTGGACAGCGAGCTTGAGAAGAAGGCCAATGACGGCATTGCCCAGGAATATTATGAGAAGGCGATCGCCGAGGGGGATTCTTCCTCTGAGATTTTTTACAATCTGGGCCGCCTCTACTACCAGAGGGGCCTTTACAATAAATCGCTTGAGATGTGGCTCAAACTCTACGATGATTTTATTTCCAGGCCCGAGCTGATGTTCGCCCTTGGGAACGCGTTTTACCGGATGAACAATCTTGAATCAGGGAAGGGTGAATTCCTGCGGCTCATCTCGGTCCTTGAGCGGCAGGCCGAGGGAGTGCCGGTGCCGTCTCAATCGAAAGTGGAGCATGTTAAGCTGTACCGCACGCTCTCATCGGCATATAACAATCTCGGCGTGATTTATCAGATTCAGGGCAATGAAGTGAAGGCGAACCTCTGCTACTGGAGGTCAATAGATTACGCGAAACAGCTTGAGAGGGAGAACGAGTACGCCAGGGTGAACATGTCGAGGTCCTTCAAAGAACGTCGAGAAGCGATCGTACCGCTTCTCGACGATGAGATACCCTTTAGCCTGGATATTTACCGCGCGGATATGCGCTGAACTATTTCATAATCGCTTCTATCTTTTGTAAATCCCCCATTTCGGCTCCGGTAAATTCGATTCCCATACCGCAACGGCGTCCCGGCGTTTCGTTTCCCGTATTCCATCGAACAATGCCTTTTAAATCCAGAGGGTCCTGTCCCGGCAAGTAGAGGGAGAGTGATATTTCGGAACCCGTTTCAAGGGGTTCGGGGGTGGAGACGTAGATGCCTCCCCGGCTCATGTCGCGGATGGTACTGAACGTCATCCTGTTGTCGGCGTGGATTTCCGATTTAATTTTGTCAGGGGTCCTATGGGACTTTCTCTTCTCGTTCATCAAAGTCTCCAGAATTACAGTGTAGATGTTTGCGGAAGGATATTCGCTACAGATATCATGATTTGCGATTTACAGCAAGCATTATTTTTTATCAAATGTTCCACATCCCTCCTGAGGGGGATGTGGAACATTTTCGATACAGAAGATGTTTAGGCAAGCTCTAATAATCAGGTTAACCCGCACGATTCCGGCGGGCGGATTAAGCCAAACCTGGAGGATGTCGGCAGTTACAATTTATGCGAATCTCAAAAATTTAATTTTTCGATGTTCACTTATATGAAGCTATTTTATGAGATTCCTGCATTCGCAGGAATGACAAAGGGCATGCGACGCGCACTGTCATTCCGGATGAAGCGCAGCGGAATGCCGGAATCTAATAAGGAACAAGAGTTGAGTTTGCTTTGCGGCATGCGCGGCGTGCCGCCGCGCACTTCGTGTCCTGGCTGTTTTCTTCCTGCCAGGAGACGGCACCTCGTTGAGAGGAGGTACGCGGCCCCCTCCCTACGCCCCTCCCGCGCACTCGCTCAGGCGCCGCGCTTCGATATGGGCTGTGCCCTACTCAGCGTCCGCTAAGGGCTGTAGCCCGGTAAAGCCACATCCTGTGGCACGCTGGAGTACCGGACATCCGTGTCCGTAGTTGCGGGTGGATTTGCCACAGGGGTTTTTTGCAGTCGCGTTTTCTTTTTGTATGAGAACTTGCTTTGCAGCTTGCGAGCGTTGCACCCGCGCGGTTTACAAAGTTTGAGCCCATGACATCCTACCTCCCGGATCCCTATCCCATGATAGCATGCAGAAATAACAGAGAGCGCTGCAAGTAATGTCATTCCGGCCGGAGCGCAGCGAAGTGCCGGAATCTCATGTCTGGTAAAAAGTGAATTTTTAAGGGTACTTGGAGTGACCCCCAAACCCCTGTATACGTGGGGCACAATATAAGCGCATCACTACTGTTTTACTTGACAGTTTTGCTAATTATTTCTCCAATTTGTTCATGGAAAACTTTCACACTCATGACAGAGGTTATAAATACCTCTTCTCTAACCCTCTCCTGGTAAAGGAGCTCCTTGAGTCTTTTGTGGGCATGGAATGGGTAGGTAGAATTGATTTCTCAAAGGCCGAAAGCCTGAACACAAGCTTTGTCTCAGATGAATTCAAACACAGAGAATCCGACATTATTTATAAACTGAAACTCTACGATACAGAGATATATCTTTACCTCCTTATCGAGTTTCAGTCAACTGTTGACAGGTTTATGGCTTTGAGGATGCTTAGATATACCCTTGAACTCTATGATTATCTTATAAAAAACAAATCAATAAAAGAACTTCCAGTAGTGTTTCCCATAATGCTTTATAACGGAGAAGCCAAATGGACGGCCCCGGAATCTCTTTCAAAGCTAATAAATCTGCCGGAAGAGCTTAAATCCTTAAAAAAGTACGTGCCCGAGTTCAGATATTTCAGTATTATTGAGAACAGATACAGC
>JARKUF010000009.1 GCA_029974015.1 Spirochaetota bacterium | reverse complement strand
ACGGATTCCATGTTCACTTTAAACCGATAATCGGCACGGAAAGCGAAGTATTGTTCCGCACCGCCGAATACCTCGCCGCGGGCTATTTTCACAACAGCCAGATTTTAGCTGTGAACCACGCGAAGAAGACGGTCACGTTCCGCTACAAGAGCTGGCTCGATATCCGCACAAAGGAGAAAAGCTATAAAACCGTCACCATGGACATCTACGAGTTCATGGCAAAGATGCTCTATTTTCTACCCAAAAAGCACCAGAAGATGATCCGGTACTACGGCATCTACGCCCATGGGGCGGGAGAGAAGCTCAAGAAGATACAAAACGCCATCTGGAAAGCGGCAATAGAGCATAGTTTCGATGCAAACCCGGAAAAATGCCCGGATTGCGGGGCCGAAATGCACTCTTCCGTGGTGTACGGCTATAATGCCGAAAAAGTGTGGTACCGTATGAGAAGGGAATACTGTCTATATAATGGGTATTTCAGGCCCATGAAGCGGGGTCCGTGAGCATCACGAATATCGTTACACGCCAGAAAGAAAAAAACATTGACTTTTTTACCACTGTTTCGCATAATGATTGAAACAGTGAGAGTATGTGCATCCACGGGGCGCGAAAATGCCGCGATTTTTGAGCGGCGCGAAATTTTAAGGCCCCTGTCAGGGGGCTTTTTGCCGGGGATGAGACGATTACCCCGAATGGCGCTTCCGATATACAATCTTATTTCGGGAGAAAACGTGCTCCAGGATGTGCGCTCTTTCCTATGTATTTATAAATAATTGTTGCTGTGATACCGGTGCGGTAGAATCATACCATCCGGAGGGGACCATTTCATCACCCTCGCATACCACGCTCACGGAGGATCGCCATGGTCACGAGACTCTTCCTTGCCGCCGCGATTCTGCTGATGCCGGTGTTTTCCTGGTCAGAAGACTCGCTGGTCACCATATCGCCGCTCTACGACAACCCGGCGTTCAGGCTCGGCGGGCTGGAGGTGAAGTTCGTCAAGTACGACATGCAGCGGTACCGCGCGGGCGACGAGTGGCGCTGGACGGTGAACTTCTGCGAGGTGCAGGTGGGCGGGCAGACCGTCGCGAAGATCAACTCGGAGACGGCATCCGAGGGGCAGGCGTTCAATGCCACAGTCGCGGGCAAGCGCGTCACCGTCGCCGTTCGAAGCATGCCGAAGGTCACCGCGCGGATGGAGTGCCGCGGCCCCGTACAGCCGTGCTGGACGAAGGGCGTACCCGTCACCCGTGCGAAGTCCATCACCCTCGAGATGAGCGTTGAGCCTCAGTGAGCCGGCGGCTCAGGGCGCGCCGTCGCGGAGGGCGTCGTCATTGAACGAGAGCAGGTAGAGCGCGGTATCGCCCTCGATCTGCTTTTCGACGGTGTGCCCGAGCTTCCGCATGTGGTTGATGAGCATCACCATCGCGCGGTTCTCCAGCAGCACCTCGAGCGTGAAGCCTGAAAATCCCTGCCGGTGCGCAAGCCTCATGAGGTGGGTGAGGAGTGCGATGCCCAGCCCCCTGTTCTGGCGGTCGTCCCGGACCGCGATCGAGAAGTTCGCGAAATTCGGGTCCTCCATAGCGTAGCGCGCGAACCCCATCACCACCTCGCGGTCGCCGCTCTGCACCACCGCCAGCAGCGTCATCTCCTTCATGTAGTCAAATTTTAAGTGTGTCTGGGCAAGGGCGTGTGTTTCAGCGGGTGGGATTCCCGCTCCGGAAGGTAGGCCAGCCGCCGGATAGCGAGTCCTTGGCCGGATTTTTGACATCCGTGTCAAATCTGGCATGCGGGCCATCCTGGCCCTGGAGGAAAGGGAGTAATCCCCGACTTTAAGCGTAGGACAGCGATCAGACAGGCCGTAAGCCGAAAGGAAGAAGGGATTGAGCCTCGATAGTTACTAACCGGGAAAGACGACGCTGTTTAAAAAGCGGAAGTCAACATGGGGACCGGCGTTAATGGCAAGACGGTCCACATTTCCCCGGGGTCCGAGACCATGGCATGTCTGATATTGAGAGCACACGGCAACCCGGGAGACCCTGCAACGGCTCCGCTGAAGGAGTATGCCGGATAACCGATAACAAGGAAAGAAGGCAAATCGGCCGCGCAACCGGCGGTTCTACCGTGACGCTGAAAGGGCCGCGAATGCATATTATTTTACTTGACAATACATAATGTTTCCTTATATTATATGCATAAGGTAAAATATTATGAGAACGACTATTGATATCCCCGAAAATTTAATATCTGAAGCCATGAAATTAACAAATATCAGCACTAAAACCGGTGTTATTAAAGAGGCTTTGTCTAATCTGATACAAAAAGAAAAGGTTAAACACTTAAAGCTTTATCATGGTAAAATTGATCTTGATATTGATCTCAACAAGCTTAGAAAAAGATGAGCCGTGTACTTGTTGATTCTTCAATTTGGATTGAATACTTCCGCGGAAGTAAAAGCATTAATGTTTCTACTTTTAACGAATTACTTGATAATAACCAATTATGCATTAACGACTTAATACTATCAGAATTATTACCCTCCCTGCTGCATAAGAAAGAATATGATGTCGTCGAATTATTAAAATCAATTCATAATATTCCAATAATTATTGATTGGGACGAAATTATTGATTTTCAAGCAAAGAATATTAAAACCGGCTACAATAATATTGGAATACCAGATTTGATTATCATACAAAACGTGTTACAAAATAATCTCGTATTATATTCTATTGATAAACATTTTACTCTTTTACAAAAGCTCTATAAATATCAACTACTGTGATGGATTGCGGACCTCATCAGCGTGAAGGCGCCCGAGCGTTTGGGTGCCTTCACTATGTATTATAAGGCCTGCATCCGGGGTGTGTCAGAACGTCCCTTTCGCGGAGCTGATGTACGCATACGTCCGGTACATCAGTATGGTGAGCACGGCGATCGATATAACCAGGTTAATCGGCCGCACCGGCGGAACAAGCGCCCTGAGGAATCTCAGGGGGAAAGGGCCGAACAGAATCACGAGGAGCAAGTCGGCTATTGCCTGCTGGTTTCGTTCCTTGGCCGTTACCGCGTGTATGATGGCTTCATTCCAGACATACAGAATAATCGTGATCAGTACGGGATATATGACGAATGTCCACATTTTCCTGCATGTACTCCTCTCCGATGAAGCGGACCGGTCCAGAGTTTCGGACGCTTTCTGAATGGCATACGGTACCAGCAGTACGGCTATGAGCAGCGGCAAAACCGCGGATATGATGGAGACGACAACCATCTGGTGAGCGGTCAGATGAAATACACCCGAGGTTAAATCCCGTATTCTGAACTGGATGGATGGAAGGGAAATAAGAAAAAGCGGGACAAGGAAAAACAGCGCCAGAAACCTGAACAGTGTGCGTATGGTTTTATGGCTCTCCCTTCCATATATACCCGCAATAAACCCCATCGACACGAACGCAAAGGGGGCAATGAAGGCGAACATCATGGCGAGCGTCTCCATGTCCTGCGAGCGGGTCCCGCGCGCCATCTCGACCATGAATCCATAGAGTAGTGAAGGCTGTATCATGAACAGCGATATCAGATAGATGAAACAGACGGATTTCAGGATAATCGCCCGGATGACGTGCGTATATCCGGAAGCATTTTTTATCCGGTCATCGGAGTCCCCTTCGGGAGGCAAGGTGGCTCCAGCCAGGCCGCCGGATGAGTAGCTGACGTAGAGACCGGCACAATAGTGACCCGCCATCGTAAGTGAGCAGATAGAAAGCAATATGTATAAGAGGGGATTCATTCCGCCGGATCGCTGCATCATCGCCCGGAAAACATATACGGCAAGTATGAACCCTGCCGCCAGGACGGCATCGAGCAGGAACTGCTCTGATCGGAACGGTATTTTTATTTTTTTCATAATATTCTTGTATTTATTCAGACGCATGAGTTGATGTATCCGGGAAGTGTGTTACCTTATAATAAGAAATGCAGCAGTCAACGATAATTCATTTACAACGCGGGTTGTTTCTCATCGGACATTGTTCTTTCAAAAGATCGAGTCGAGTGGTTTTGCCCTCTGATACCGGATGCTGGCGGCCCATATCGTAAACCATATCAACCTGAGGCCGGACGATTTTACCGCCGTCGCAATCCTCTCTGCTGATGGCCTTTCCGTAACAGGCGTACATACCTCGGCGAGCCAGATGCTGCCTTCAATTCAGCACATTGAACAGCGCTTCATCAACACCGGGAATGACCTCGGCCTTGGCGATGAGGTTGCGAACGCCATCGGGGCGGACAATTACGGCGTTATAGTGAAATACGCCCCCGCTCCGAAAGCGAACGGCGCTGGATGTTGAACGGTTTGCCCTCGAGGCCCCGCGAATACTTGAAACGGGCTGGATTGACATCCCGGAATACGGTGTGCAGGCATTGAAGGTTGTTCTTGATAAAAAACTCGGCAAACAGGAAGACGGGCGTCTCCTGGGCATTGATCTCAAGATATGGAATGAATCCGCTGAATTGCTTGAAGGGGACATGACACCCGAGGCCCTGACTGCAACCGGCTATACGCCTCCCCGCTATACGATGACGGAAGGAAGCGATGAAATAATCATCTACGCCGGCACCACGGTGCAGGGATCGAAGTATGCCGCGGCGCCATCGGCATATCGTGTCGGCGTGAAGAAAGTACCTCGACCCGGGGTCCCCGTTCCCGCGCAGGTGCCGGGGAACTGGCCCGTATTTTCCTTTAAGGGAGACGTCAACGTCGTGGTCAGCTATTACTATTATCTTCCCGGCAGGGACAAACCCGTAATCTATGAAAGCGGGCCGGGGCAGGGAAGCAGTCTCAGGAACCCGCCTCCACCGGCCATAGACTCTCCTCCGTTTACTAAGGCGCTGTCGTCAATGGACGGGACGGAATTACAGTTTTCCTCGAATCCCTCTTATCCGGTCGAGGCGGAGATCCGGATGGCGTCCGATGCCAATTACCCCAGTGATTCGCTTTCATTCAATCAATCCGTGAAAATGTATGTCTATGCGTCACCCTGGAATTCAAAACTGTATCCCGCACGGGGAACGGGTCAGTCGCTCAAGGTTTCGATACCGACCCTTGGTACGCTTGATTACAGGGTCAGGAAGCGATATATGCTGAACAATAATGTGCGCGGCCCATGGTCGGCCGAGATTAACTATAATCCGGGGAAGGACATGGCGTCTCAATCGTCCGTTTCCGCCGGTATACAGCCTCCTGCGGGATATACCTTTATCGGCGACTTCAGTGCATCCGGAAAGCCGGAGACGGACGGGGGGGAGCCGCTGGTTCTGAATGTTTCCGGACTGCGCGGCCTGATGTCTGGGAGGGGGCAGAATTTCAGGAATGTCACGCTAAGCGGCGTCTTCCAGAATTACTCCCTGTTCAAGAAGATGAAAACCGGGCAGGAAATCCAGATAGAGTGAAGGCGCCCAAGCGTTTGGGCGCCTTCACACATCTATGAGACATAATCAATTATCATGGCCTGATTTGTAGACATTTCTAATAAGGTCGTCCATGTATTTTACAGTATGTATTTAAAGGCCTGTTGCGATTCCTGATTTCGGCCCAAATTTTTATTCAGTTCGATTTCCCCATACCGATAATTAAGCTGAGCGGAGACCATGCCCTTGGAAGGTGTGGGGGCTCATCAGTATTTCAGGATACCTTCATGATACAATTACCTCAGGTCGATATTTCCCGGATTGAGAACAGGGAATCCTCTGTTAGGAACGGAGACCTACAGGCGCATGCCCAAAATTTCATGGAGATGGTGAGGGAAAATGTGGGCAATGGAGAGCCCGAAGGCTTGCGGCAGGAGGGGCCGGGGGCGCGTAGGCACGAGGAACGCTCAATACATGGGGCCGAACGCCACACCGAAGACGCTTCGCCGGAAGTAACCTCATCTGACTGTGCTGCCGGACCACACAGGGACGCGAAGGCCCCGGACGATGTGAATACTCCGATGGAAAAAAACAGGGAGGGCCGTACCGGGGAGCATACCGAAGGTACCACTGAGGCCGTGTCACGTCACGACCGGGAAGAAAAGGTTAAAGCCCGCGATGAACGTTCCAGACGGAAGGAAACCGGTGAAAGCGCAGATGCTTTGGAAAGGACCGCCCTGGCCGGTGAAGCCGTTCTCAGGGACCATATTCGGGTTTTGGCCCGGGCCCTCAAAGGTATGGAAGAAGGGGCCGCCGGATTTCGTCAACTTGAAAAAACTCTGAACGATTTTCAGGCCCTTCAGGCTTCCGGAGGGGAAAGGTCCAGGCGAAAAGAAATCATGTTGGAATTGAGGGCCCGCCTCAATGAGGCCCGGCAGAAGCTGGAAGGCAGGCGCGAGGAAGGGCAGGGTGAACGCGGTGCCCGCATGGCGGCATTGAAGGGGCAGATGAAAAGCCTCGGCCGGATTGTCGAACAACAGCTCAGGGGAGAGCAAAAGCAAAACCACACGGGCGCTACTGCGGCGCTTCGCATGGAACAGCATGCGCAACAGGAAGTAACGCCGCACCAGGGGCTTGCCGCGCTTCGGGAAACACGTGGCGGTAATGGACGAAACGCCGAGGGCCCGGACAGAGTAGAGGGCCCGGCGGGAAACGCGGGGCGCGGCCTTCAGGCCCAGATTAAGGGGACTGCCCAGCCAGTCCAGCGGATGCCTCTGGGGAGCGAGCAGTTTGAATCGATAATGAACAATGCCCGCATGGTGGTGAAGGACGGCCGTAACGGCAGTTTCGCAATGAACCTTTACCCCGAGAGATTAGGGAGAGTAAACGTGAACCTCGGACTTGAAGACGGGGTGATTGTAGGGCGTTTTCTCGTAGATACCCGGGAGGCCCGGGACGCGATGATGGATAATATTGACAGCCTGCGTGTACTTCTTGAAGAAGCGGGAATTCAGGTCGGGGGATTTCAGGTGAATGTGCGCGGCGAGAGGGAAAGGCTGGTGCGCGACCTCCAGGACGCGATGGCGCGCCACATGTCAAGGGGGTCCCGAGAACTGCGGCAGGAGTACGAGGTACAGACATACCGGAGCCATGACGGCGCCCTGGATGTAATCGCATAGGAGGACGATACGATGGAAATCAATACAATAATGGGTCCCCGGGAGCAGGTGGAAGCCATGCGTCAGGCCGAGGAAGTGAATGGGAGGCTGCGGCGTCCGGATGGTACGATGAGGGGGGCCGCGATGGACCGCAACGCTTTCCTTCGTCTTTTGGTAACGGAGCTTAGGCATCAGGACCCGACCCAGCCGATGCAGGACCGCGAATTCATCGCCCAGATGGCCCAGTTCTCCTCCCTGGAGCAAATAACCGGGATGAACTCGGCCATGCAGGCCCTCCAGCAGAGCTTCAGGGCGGGCGAAGCGTACTCGATGCTTGGCAGGAAGGTGGACTATGTGAACTCTGCCACCGGCGAGGTGGTGACGGGCACGGTGTCGCGCGTTTCACAGCGGGACAATACCTGGAGGCTCATGGTGCAGGGGCGTGAGATAGAGCTGTCCCAGGTACAGTCAGTATACGGCCCGGAAACGAACGCCGCGGAGCGCCCTTCAGCGAGCGGAGCGAGAATGACGATGGAAAACCGGGCGGAAACTCATCAGTAAGGGGCGGTTTTTTTCACCCTTAAGATATAATTAAAATTCCAATCCAGGAGCAAACAGGCCATGATGCGATCACTTTTTTCAGGGGTTTCCGGGCTGAAGAACCACCAGACCAGGATGGATGTCATCGGCAACAATATTTCGAACGTGAACACCTACGGGTTCAAGGGGAGCCGTGTCACCTTCCAGGACATGCTCTCCCAGACGTTGTCCGGTGCGGCTAGTCCACAGGAGAACATAGGAGGGGTAAATCCCCGCCAGGTGGGCCTCGGCGTGACCATCGCGTCAATAGACAGGATCTTCACCCAGGGAAGCCTCCAGACCACCGGCAACCAGACCGACCTCGCCGTGTCCGGGGACGGGTTTTTTGTGGTGTCCGATGGGGACCGCAATTTTTTCACTAGGGCGGGGAGCTTCGCCCTCGACCGCGACGGTATGATGGTGAACCCCGCCAATGGGCTGAAAGTCCAGGGCTGGATGGCCAGGATGAATGAAAACGGCCAGATGACCGTAAACTCGTCCGGAACAACGGAAGATATTATCATTCCCATATACGGCAAGGTGGAGGCGAGGGAGACGGCGAACATCAGATACCGTTCAAATCTGGATTCACGTTCTCCCATCGTTCCAGAAAACGCCACAGCGCGTATGCGCGCGTCGGCAGGCGTCACGACTAATATCGATACCTACGACAACCTCGGGAACCCGCACAGGCTGACACTGACATTCTGGCGCACGGGGCCCAACCAGTGGACGGCCTCGGCCGCGATTACGGGCTCTCCGGGCCCCCTCACTATCGATGTGCCGGGCGGGGCCAATCAGCCGAACCAGGAAAACACATCGAGCCGCATCAATCTCCGCTTTTCCCCCGAAGGGAGGCTCATATCCGCGGGTGATGATGCGAGCCCCGACGAACTAAACCAGGGAGACCTTACGGCCAATGTGAATTACCGGATCGACGGCGATCCGAATATCCGGACCATTCGCCTCTCCCTCGGCGCAGCGGGGCAGCTTGAGGGGATAACCCAGTTCGCTTCGACATCAACCACCCGTGCCGTTGAGCAGGACGGGTATGGCATGGGCTATATGGAATCGTTCAACATAGATAACTCCGGAGTTATAACCGGGGTCTATTCCAATGGGGTCCGTCAAACCGTGGGGCAGGTGGCCATGGCGGTGTTCACCAATCCGGGTGGGCTTACGGCCAATGGGGAGAACCTCTTTGAGGAGTCAAACAACTCCGGGAGGGCCAATATCGGTTCCGCGGGCAATGGCGGGCGCGGAAAGATGGTGGCCGGCACCCTGGAAATGTCGAACGTGGACCTTTCGGACCAGTTCACCGACATGATCATCACCCAGAGGGGTTTCCAGGCGAACTCGCGGACCATCACCACGTCGGACCAGATGCTCCAGGAAGTGCTTAACCTCAAGCGATAAAATACGGAAAAACTTAAAGCGGTAAGACCGAAAAGAAGGCCGTCCTTTCAGGGACGGCCTTCAGTATTTAGCAAGGGGTGAAATAATAATCCCATTGCTTTTAAGGCTTCTATTCACAATTCGATGAAGAGAAGTTTATTCAAAAATCTTTTCCTCGGGGTCGTCGGCGCCGAGGGCGTCTTTTTCAACGTCGCGGACGTTTTCCTTTGAAAATGTTTTTTGATATTCCTTGTACCACTCGTTCTGAACGATGAGCTGCATCACTTCGTTGGACCCCACCCAGATCATTGAAAGGCGAATGTCGCGCACGATCCTTTCAAGCGGATAGACGCTGGTGTAGCCGATGCCCCCCATCACCTGCATGCAGTTGTTCGCGATGTCCCAGCATTTTTCGGTGACGAATTTTTTTGACGCTGAGACCATGCGCCGCAGGCGGTTTGGATGCACCCCGGGGGAGTCCGCGGCCCGCGCCGTGGTGTAGATGAGGGACCGGCAGGCGTCGATGAGGATGACGCTGTCGGCCACCTTGAAGCCCACCGCCTGGAAGTTCATGATCTGGGTGCCGAAAGCCTTCCGCATTGAGGTATAGCGTGTGGCGATCTCAATGGCGGGGCGCACGGAGCCGATGGTCATGGCGGCGGTCCCCAGACGCTCTGGAATCATCATCTTCTTAAAGACTTCGAAACCTCCATTTATGCCATTGAGGACGTATCGTTCAGGCACGCGGACATCGTTGAAGATGACGCGCCCGGCACCGCCTCCCCGGACGCCCATAAGGTTGTAGATGTATTTTGTTTCAACGCCTGCGTCCCGGGGGACCATAAAGCAGGAGATGCGTTTATGGGGCGGCGCCGATGGGTCCGTGGCGGCATAGACAAGGAACCAGTCGGCCCCTTCGGCGCCCACGATGAAGCGCTTCTGCCCGTTTATGATCCAGTCGCCGCCGTCTTTGCGCGCCGTCGTGGCGGCGCCGAAGAAATCGGAGCCGCCGCGGGGTTCGGTGAGGCATTCGGCGGCGTAGATGTCGCCTTTTAAAAGCGGGACCACCACGGCCTGTTTTAATTCCTCGCTTCCGAAAAGACCGATCGCTTCGCAGACGATGTCGGCGCCGACGCCCCAGAGGCATGCCAGCGAGTAGCTTGCCACGCCGATTTCCTCGGCTACCATCACGTCGTCGACCCAGCCCAGGCCCCTGCCTCCGTACTCTTTCGGGAGGCGGATGCCGAGAAGATTACGCTTTCCCGCCTCCTTTAAGTACTCCCGAGGAAAATGGAGCTTCTCGGCGTCCATGTCGAGGATCATCTCCCGGGGGACCCAGTTGGTGAATTCCCGGGCTTCATCTCGAAGAGCTAACTGTTCCGGAGTAAAAAGATAATCTAACATAGTGACCTCCTGGAATATGGTATTTTTTCACTGTAATGTGGGCTTGGCCCCCGGGGGGATGGCAGATTATCCCCGGGGCTGTTTCGAAATCAACTTCAGGCGCCCAGTAAGCTTTTTTTTCAGGGTGAGGAGATCTTTCTCATAGATGCAAATCTCTTTTTTCCGTTCCTGGAGTTCATTATAGCGTTTGTCGATGTAATAGATGCTCCGATCAATTTGCTGTTTTTCGCTGATCTCGTGTTCTGCGGGCCCCACCATCTCCGCTATTTCAGCTAAAGATGCGCCGAATCGTTTACCCCTCAGTATAAGTTTGAGCCTGCCGCGGTCGTGGCGGGTGTATAAGCGCTGATTTCCGGCGCTGCGGGCGGGGGAGATGAGCCCCTTCTCCTCGTAAAACCGGATTGCCGAAGGGCTTATGTCCAGCTCGGTGGCGAGCTGTGAAATGGTGAATTTTTTTTCTTTTTCTGTATTCATGGTCCGCCGGGCATATTATTAAACTTCAATTTAACTTGAAGTATTGTGGTATTCTGTCAAGCTTTTTTTATGGGAAGCTTAAAAAAATAGAGGGTAGTGAAAAAAATTCTGGCAACCTCTTATAATTAGGTTTTTCCGCCCGCCGAAGGCGGGCGGAAAACGAAGTTTTTGTGACTGCCCTTAATTTTTAGAGGTTCACATCTGTTTTTTTGAGGCTTGGAGGGCGACTTTTTTATATTAGTTACATTCCGAAAAAACGACATGGGGAGCGATGCGAAATTCATAGAAGAAACATTTGTACACAAAATAGGCGGGATGAAAAACCGGTGAACGGAAATGTCAAACAGGAGGATATATGAAAGCTGTATTGGTAAGAAGAAATAGCAAAAATGGAAGGGGAAAATGGGGCATCAAAAATACCATCCGCCGCGGGCTTCCCAATGCGGCGGATGGTATTTTTCTGTCGCGGGTGGAAAAGGGTGACTTCTACTCCTTCACCACCTCAAAATCGGCAAAGACCCTGTCGAAACGCTCCAGGGCGTCGTCCACCACCTCGTCGGTGTCGGCCATGCTGGTGTAGAGGCGGCTTCCGGCAAGGGAGATAATTCCCTCCACCGTCATCGCCGCGCCCAGTTCCTCCATGATTTTTTTTCGCTTTCCCACTTGCTCGAAAATCTTAGGGTTGCTGATCTCCATCAGCATAGCCGCCCCCGTTTCCATGTGGCAGATAGACCCATGGTTGAAGGCGATGAAGGGGAGATGGCGGCGGGCGAAAATTTCCCGCAGGCCCTTCGTGAGCCGGTCGCCGGCGCGGCCGGCCTTGATGTGCGCCCGGGTTTCTTCTATGGACTTGATGCAGTAATAACCCGCGGCACAGCTCAGGGGGTTGGCCGATAAAGTCCCACCCACCATTGCGCGCTTCACCAAGCCGCCGCCGATCCCGGCGGCGAAGGAGAGCATCACGTCCTTCCTGCCCCCGACGCCCCCGGCGGCGGGATAGCCCCCGGCGACGCATTTGCCGAAGACCGTGAGGTCAGGCTTAACGCCGAAGTATCCCTGGGCGCCTCCTAAGCCCACGCGGAACCCCGTTACAACTTCGTCAAAGATAAGCAGCGCGCCGAAGCGGTCGCAGAGCTCCCGGGCCTTTGCGTTGAAGTCGCGCAGGACGGGCCTTGTGCCGCTCTCCGGCCCAAGGGGTTCCAGGATCAGCGCCGCCGTGCCGCCTTCGGATTCGTTCTTTGTCATGGCCTCCTCGAGGGCGGCGAGGTCATTGGGGTAGATTTCCTGGGTATGGACGTAGCACTCTCCGGGAATGCCGTGCGCGTCCAGGTTTGCCGTGCCGGGTATGCGCATGCCGAACACGAACTGGTCGCTCCAGCCGTGATAGGCGCCCCCCATCTTGATCACCTTCGCCTTGCCGGTGAAGGCGCGCGCCGCGCGTATCGCCGCCATGCAGGCCTCGGTGCCGCTGGCGAGCATGCGGAACATCTCCACCGAAGGCATGTGCCGTCGGATCAGCTCTGCGAGCTTGTACTCGTACTCGTGGAAAAGCCCGGTCACGGGGCCGCACTCCATGACGAGCTCCATCACCTTCCCGCGGACCGGCGCGTAGTTGTTGCCCAGGACTATCGGCCCGCCGGCTTGGAGAAAGTCGATAAAGCGGTTCCCGTCCACGTCCCAGAGGTATGCCCCCTCGGCTTTGCCGATGGCAAGGGGGAAGGGGTGGTTGAAGGCCAGGTTGTGCTGGACCCCTCCGGGGATTAGTTCCTTCGCCTTCTCCACCATCTTCTTCGACCCGGCAAACATGGAGTCGAATTTTTTCAGGTACTCCTCCATTTTGTCGCGCCGTATCTGGTACAGCGGCATGTCGTTGGCGAGCTTCTTCAGATCGGCGAGTATCGCCTCGCTGTCGGGCCAGTGTGATATTGCGTACTCCTGAGTATTTGACGTCATGGGTGCTTTTCTCCTTATCAGTGTACATGCTCGGAATGAAATGGCGCGCCATGGGTGCTTCGCCGCGGCCAATCGTCCTTTTTATGCGGACTTGTATCATCCAATCCTCACCGCTTTTTTTAAGAAAATCCTGAGGGAATGGGGTGATACGGAAGAAAGAAAAGGTCGAGCAGTTGCCCATAATATATCATTCCGGGCTTGCGGTGTCGCGACAAAGGGAGCACCTGCTCGAATTGTCCGCAGGGAGGCCCGGATTCATGGACCGTAAACGCACGGCCCTCCCGGGAGGACGGTGTTCCAGGGAGGGCCGGCAGCGGTTAAAATTACCCCATGTAGATTTTTTGAAGTTCCGCGGCGGTAAGTTGGTTCTTTGCGGCGATGGCCCGTTTCTCGCCGTCGAATTTTGTCGTGATGCACTCTCGGTAAACAGCGCAATTACCTTCCCCGTCAGGGGTGTAGCCGCGGCACACTCTCAGCACGTCGGGAGATATTTCATCGATGAGCATGATGCGCCCGTCGCCGCCTTTGAGGCGGCCAAGCTCGAACTTCCCGTCGATCACGTGGACTCCCCTGGATGCCGCGTCCTCTGTGACCACGGCCGCTATTTCCGTTACAAGGGCCTTTACCTGGGCAATTTCCTTTGCAGTCATGACCCCCGTGTCCTCCAGGGATTCGAAGGTGATGAGGACGTCGGTATCGCCCTTGGTCCACGCTTCCACAAGGCAGTGGAGTTTTCGGCAGGGGCGGATGAAAGGATAGCGGCGCCAGAAGCTTCCCTGCCCGTTGTTGCGCCAGGTGAATTCGAGATTAGCCAGGGGCGCCGACCCCGGGAACTCCGGGGATTCCTCTTTAAGGCTGATGGGGAGTGCGGGTTCGACGATCATTTCGTTTTCCCCCGCTGAGTCGATGTAGTGTGATGGGATCCCCTTCTCCTTGAGGAGCTTGAAAAAATGGTCGGCGAAACGGCAGGCAACAGCGCCTTTCCCTGGTATTTCGCCGACTACGACGTCACGGCCCGGATCGAAAACGGGCGTACCGTCCAGGATGTATCCCGTGGCCCTGTCGGTGAAGACCATGCGATATTTCCCGGCATATTTTCCCTCCGCGATTTCGTACACGTCCTTCGATTTTCCGCGGTAAACGAGTTTTTCCATAGGGACGCCTCCTGGTGGAAGATATAAGAGGCCAATATTTCGGGCCCTTTCTTGAAAACTCAAGCACTATCCGAAAAGGGAAAGAAAATTTTGACGGAGAAAATTTTCTTTTTGGAAGCCGCCGCGGTTTTGCGCTTTTACGCGTGGCAGGGCTTTTTTATTTCGCCACCTTTTCCTTCTTCCGTTGGATCTCGCCGTCCTGCTTTGCGAAGAGGAGCTTGTCAAGCAGGTCCTGTATTTCTGCGGGAAGGGACGATACGGTTTTTCCCGTCCCCAGTGCCCGGCAGTATACCTCCGCCGCCTTTTCGAGAAGCTCGGCGGCGCGCCTGGCCGCGGCGAGGTTGATCCCCAGGCAGAGGGCGCCGTGGTTTTGGAGCAGATAGCAGTTCATCCTGGTATGGAGCCTGGCTGTGATGTTCTCCAGGAGCTGTTGGCTTCCCGAAAGCCCGTAGGGGACCACTTCTATCTTCGTGCCGATGTTGGCGGAGACTTCGTCGAAGATTGCGGGTATAGGTTCCCCCGTCACGGCGAAGACGCTGGCGTATACCTGGTGGGTGTGCACCACCGCGTTTACGTCTTCACGGTGTTTGTACACGGAAAGGTGCATGCCGGTTTCAATTGAGGGGCGCAGGCCGTTGTCGATAACCGGGTTTCCCTCGAAATCAACAAGGCAGATGTCTTTCGGAGTGAGCTCGGCGTATTCGCGCTGGGAAGGCGTTACGGCTATGATGTCTTCTCCCTCGGCGCGCACGGAGACGTTTCCGCCGGTCCCCTGGACGAAGCCCTGGTCCACCAGATACATGATGCAGTCCAGGACGGCCTCCCTGTATTCAATATATAATTCTTTCTTCGCCTTTGGCTTTCTTTTAGCGTTTTGCGTCATGCCTGTATTTCCCCTTTTTTTTCTTATATCTTCTTTATTCCCCGTTCCTGTTAAGACTGAGGAAAAGCTTTTTATTGGTGTCGTATAGTTTCTTGAAGACTTCGAAATTGCGGTCGTAGAGGCCCTTGTGGCGTCCCCGGGGCGTGAAGACCTTCCTGACGGGGATGCAGGTGCGTGCGTCGCGGAAATCACGAAAGATGCCCAACCCTACAGCGCAGGTGATGGTCGCCCCGATGGTGCCCACGTTCTGGGTATTTTCTATCGTTTCCACGTTCCTTCCCGTGATGTCCGCAAGGATTTGGGATGTGACCTCGGACTTTGCGCCGCCTCCGACAAACCGCAAGGTCTCGCGGAAAGGTATCTTCCGCTCCATTGCCTCGAGGATCCACCGCTTGTGGTACATCATGCCCTCCACGACGGAACGGATCATCTGCCGCTTTCCTGTGGTGAGGGAGAGGTTGAAGAACATTCCCCGGGAGTACGGGTCCTGGCGGGGGGAGCGGTTACCGTGGAGCCACGGCGTGAAGATCACGTTTCCTGCCCCCGGAGGGGTCTCCAGGACCACTTTGTTCAGATAGTCGTAGAGGCTTTCGTACACTTTCTCCCGGTCCACTATGTGCTTTGCTTTCAGGTATAGGCCTATTTCGTCCAGGGCCAGGTGGTCCCGCACCCACTGCATGCAGGCGCCGGAGGTCTCCTGCTCTCCTACGTAAATGTATTTGCCGGGAATGGCGCCTAGTATCGACGCCAGGAAGTTTGGAATGTCCACCATGCGCTTCGCAGCGTTGGCTGCAACCCATCCCGAAGTCCCCACGTAGACGTGGGTGTCGTGTTCGTCGAGGCACCCGGAGCCGATGGCGGTAAGAGGCACGTCTCCTCCGCCCCCGAAAACGGGGAGTCCCTCGATGAGCCCCATCTCCCGCGCCGCCTTTGCCGTGAGATGCCCGGCCACGTCCGTGGACTTCACCACTTTCGGAAGGTGGCCCATGTTTACATCGAAGGCCTTGCAAAGCCCCCTGTGCCAGCCGAGTTTCCCGGGGCGGGTGTCGTACAGGAAGGTGATGTTGGCCGAGTCCTGGGTCATTGCCGCTTCGCCGGTGCAGCGCATGATGAGGTAGTCCTTCACATCGAGCCATTTGTGGGCGCGTCCAAATATTTCGGGCTCGTTGTCCTTCACCCAGTGGTATTTCCAGAGGGGGTCCTTCGCAGTGGCGGCCATCCCTCCGGTGAAGTAAATGCAGCGCAGGGCCAGTAGGGCGTTATATTTCCCTTCTATCTTAAAAATGCCCCTGTTTAAGTACCTGTCTATCTGCTTAACGGCGCGCCCGTCCATGTAACTCATGGGGTTGCGCAGCGCCGTGCCATGTTCGTCCACGAAAACCGATCCCTGCATCTGGGCGCAGAAGGCCATGGCCTTGATCTGCTGCGGCTTAATGCGCGTCTTCCGCAATACTGCCCTGGTTGCGGAGCATACGGCGCGCCACCATTCGTCGGCGTTCTGTTCCACGCCGCCGCCCTCCACGGTGTAGAGCGGGTACTCCACGAGATGTGAGTCCATCAGTTCAATCCGGTCTCCAAGCCGGTACAGGCACGACTTGTTTCCAGTGGTGCCCACGTCGTGGGCAAGTATGTAGGTTGTCTGCATGGCGTATCCGCTCGATGGTTTTTTTCCGGTCAATGCTTGCTGCCGGATTTCTCGAAAGCCCCATGAAAGGGAGAATGTGTGCTTATAATGTACCGCGAATGATTCCGACCGTCGCGACAAATGGAGCATCTGCTCAATTTGTCCGGAAGATTGGCGCGTGCAATGAAAAACCGAAAAGGGCTCCTTCCCGCGCGCACCTTTTATTCCCATTGCCGGGCCGCCTTTGGGCCAAAACGTCCCCGGGTTGGTAAGATCAATCTGTCCCCAGCAAATATGCGGTCCAATCCTCAAGGACGGATTTTTTCTTCATGGATAGCCCCTTATGCGCAAAGAGCCGTTCGGCGTCGCGCTCCCAGCGGGTGCTGAGGCCGCTTGCCATCATCACGCCTCCGGGCTTGATTAAGGATACGAGGCGGTCGATATTGTCGGCGATGATACCGTAGAGGAGGTTCGCCGCGACGATATCGAAACGTCTTTCGATGGGATATTTCTCTATGCCGCAGTGAGTGACCGCAACATTGGCGTATCCGTTTAGGGCGAGGTTTTTGCGCGCCATATTGACGGCGGTTTCCTCCAGGTCGATCGCCTCGACAGTGTCTGCGCCAAGTTTTGCGGCGAGAATGGCGAGGATCCCGCTTCCGGTACCCACGTCCAGCACGGCGAGGGACTCGGGAGGGCCGGGGGCGCGGGAAGCCATTAGGTCGTAGAGCATGCTCAGGCACATCGCGGTGGTTGGATGGCGCCCGTCGCCGAAAGCGTCGCGGGGGTCGATGTAGATGGTGTGGGGATAGTGCCCCGGTGCGGGGACGGACGATGTGACCGGATAAATGTAGACTTCGCCGTTGAGTTCGTAGCCGTGACAGTCCTCAAGCCAGCGGTATTTCCAGATTGCCTCTTCCAGCTCTTCGACTGTGGTTGCCATGCCGAGCAGTGTGCCAGCGCTTTCCGGGTCGTCGAAGATCGCCGAAACGACGATGTTGCCGTCGCCGGTATGCCGCGTGGAGACGCTTCCCGCCCCGCGGCTGAACAAAAATCCCGCGAAATTTTCTTCTTCCCCGCTATCTATTTGGAAATTTAGACGGTACATGGACGTTTTCCAGTGTGCGACGATAGGAGAAGGGATGCGGTTTGCAAGAAGATTATTTTTAAAAAAAGGTTAAATAAAGAAACGTTTGGGCATTATTTCCCTCTCACTCCGACGCCGAGTATCGCCACTGCAATGGCGGCCAACGCGCCTCCGAAGACAAACGGCGCACCCGGATGCAGGGAGAAAAGCACGCCGGCGATGAGGCTTGCGGGCAGGAGCGCGATTCCGGTAATGGTATGATAATATCCCAGCGCCGTGGCCTTCGAATCCGCAGGGGCGATATCGGAAACGAACGCCTTCTCTACGCCTTCGGTCATTGCGTAGTAGACCCCGTAGACGGGCCAAAAAATCCACAGAAGCCGGTTTCTCGGCTCGTCGATAAAACCGAACGCCATATAGACGGCCGCGTAAAGGGCGTAGCCTGCTATCAGCAGTTTTTTTCTGCCTATTTTGTCCGAGAGCGCGCCGAATGTGGGGGAAAGCAGGGCGGTCGAGAGGTTAAACGCGATGTACATCAATATTACCGTGGAGAGGTGATGGCCGAGTTCCATGCTCTTCAGGAGAAGGAACTGGTTGGAGGAGTTCCCCAGGGTGAACAGCAGTTGGACGAGGAAAAACAGTTTTAGGTTTACGTCGTATTTGCGCAGGTCGAGGTTGGGTCTCGGCCGGACTTTCTCTGCGTCGGGAGCGTGTTCCTTCTCGCGGATGAAGAACAGCAAGGCGACGCCGACGGCTGCGGGGATGATCGAGATGGCGAACAACGTGTAGAAAGCGCCGATATCCTGAAGATTTTTCGTTACCGGGTCGATGTTGTGCTGCACGACGAACCAGCAGATGATTGCGCCGAGGAAGGCGCCTGCGAAATCCATGCCGCGCTGGAAACCGAAAGCGCGCCCCTGCAATTTTTTCGGAGTCGACTCGGAGATAAGCGCGTCGCGCGGCGCGGTGCGAATTCCTTTTCCAACGCGGTCAAGGAAGCGCGATGTCAGAACGAAGGCCCATCCATACGACGCGGCGAAGAGCGCCGCCTTTGAAACAGCGGAAACAGCATATCCGGCAATGGCCGGCGCTTTCCTTTTTTGCAGCCTGTCGGAATAGTAGCCCGCAATCAATTTAAGCAGGCTCGACGTCGACTCGGCTATCCCCTCTATGATCCCAAGCACGGGCCCAAGGAGCGCCTTTTGCGCGGCCATAATCATCGCGATGAAAGCCTGTATGAGCGGGTAGATCATCTCCGAAGAAACGTCCGTAAAAAAGGAAGTTAGTCCTGTGATGACCACGTTCCTGTCGAGTTGCCGCTTACGGTTCCCGGTTGTTTCTTCGGCCATATTCATTCAGTCCATACAAAAAACCACGGTCCGCATTGCCGTGACCAATTATTCGGCGGCAGCCTCTGCGCTTTCGGTTTAAGAAGGCGGTTGAACGGGTGCACTAACAAGTTCTCGTTGTTGACGCATGCAAGGGTTTTTTAACCCCTCCCTGCGTGATCGAAAAATACCCCATAAACCGCCTGTAGAGGGAATTTTTTATTTAAGATATTGTCAACTGTCCTTCATTCGAAGCGAAATCCCTTTGCGATTTCCTTAAACATGGCCTCGTAGAGGCCGTACTTGTCCTCCGCCGCCGAGAATGTGATGAGATATCCTTTTTTGTCCTTCACATACAGGTATTGGAGTACCTTGATCCGCAGGGGGCCCATCTGGTGCGACACCAGATCGAAGCGGAATGCCGCGCCGTCGATGTTCTCCTTGCCGCTTTCGTGCTGGACGAATTCTTTTGCGAACTCCTTAAAAAGCGGCATCCCCTTCAGGTAATATTCGTCGGTGGTCATTCTTTTCGGAAGGATCTCCTCAAGGACATTGAAGTTCTCGCGGAAGGTGTCCTCAAGGCTTTCAGCCGGGCTCACGGCGATGAGGTCCGTATTCATCTTCTTCTCTTCGATGTCCCATCCCGAGGGGACCCTGATGGAAAAGCCCTTGTCCCTGTTCACGTAACGGTCCCTCTCGGACTTTCCGCATCTGGCGCAAAATGCGCCAAGGCAGAGCAAAGGAATGAGGACGGCGCAGGGAAAGGCGTTTCTTTTCATGATGGGCCTCCGGATGATATCCGGCGCGCCTTCAATGGGAACATTATATGGGCGCTCCGGAAAGATTGTGCCAATAGAGTCAAAATTCCACGTCGAGGAATGCGATGTCGTCGTTGGGGGGCCCTCCGCCGGAGAAAAACCGCACCTCCGAGAGAAGGCCGTCGCAGAAGGCCGCGCCGGTAATGTCGGCGTTTTCCATGATGTACCGGGCCAGCCGCTTCTCGCCGAACTCCTCGCGCTTTGGGTTTTTAAGTTCCGTTATTCCGTCGGTGTACAGGAAGAGGCGGTCGCCTTCTTGGACGGAGAGGGTCTTCTCTTCGTATTCGGTGTCGTCTTTTATGCCTACGAAGAGCCCGTCGGTGTCCAGGGCGAGGATCTTTCCCGAACTGCGGCGGAAGTAGAGTGGCCGGGCGTGCCCCGCGTTGGTAAAGCGAATCTGGCGGTTCTCGGCGTCATAAATGAGGTAAAAGACTGTGATGTACTGGTTGTCCAGGATGAGGTTTCTCAGTTCGTTGTTCACCCGGGAGAGCAGAACGCTCGGGGAATCGATCTGGGCGGCGTACAGGCCGAACATCATCTTCGCCATTGTCATCACCATGGCGGCGGGGATGCCGTGGCCCGTCACATCGGCGATTAGGATTCCTGTATCGTCGCCAAGCCTGTAGCAGTCGAAAAAATCGCCACCGATATCTTCAATGGGAAGATACCGGCCATTTATCGATGGATAACTGACATGGTTGAAGTCCCGGGGTATGATGAACTCCTGGACCCTTTTGGCGATTTCCAGCTCCTTTTTGATGATGAGGTTTTTCTGAAAGAGTTCATCATGGGTTTTCTTGAGGCGGATGAGCGAATGCACCCGCGCCAGGAGTTCTTTCTCGTTAAGGGGCTTGAGAAGATAGTCGTCGGCCCCTATGGTAAGGCCCTTGATTTTCGCGTTTAGGTCCTCGGACCCCGTCATGAGGATGACGGGTATGAAATCGTTTAACCCCTTTTTTTTGAAACGCTCAATAAAACCGAACCCGTCGAGGTTCGGCATAATTATGTCTACCAGGATCAGGTCAAAACGCTTCTTTTCGAGGATTTCGAGGCCTTCCAATCCGTCAGCGGCCTCGGCAACGTCCATACCGTGATTACCCAGGGTTTTTCGAACGATGGCCCTGTTTAGCTTGCTGTCATCGATGACAAGTATGTTTTTTTTGTCCTGTGCTTTGGCCTGGGGAAGGGTCATCTTGCGCACCCGGAATTTTCATTAGGCACAGGATGGATTATCTTTGGGAAAAAAGCAAGAAAATAATACACGGAGCAGGAAGGCATTCCGGGATAAAATGAGGGCAGTCACAATAATCAGGTTTTCCCGCCCGCCTTCGGCGGGCGGGAAAACCTGATTATTACAGGTTGCCAAAATTTATTTTTTAGGGGTCCACCCTGACATTTTGAATAGCAATATTTGTTCTTCAAAAATATTGACCGGCTGGTCCGTTGAATGTATTATATGTATAGAGTACAGATTTCAGGAGGTATGCCATGAACATGGAATTGTCGCGGGAAGAGGTGGAAATCATCGAGGAGCTTCTCAGCATTGAAATGAATACACTGCCCGTGGAGATTCACCATTGCAGGACCGTCGATTACAAGGAAATGCTGAAGAACAAGCAGAAGGCCGTGTCCGACCTTCTTGACAGGGTCAAGAAAGCGCGTTCCGCGTAATCCGCAACGAGTGGTCAACAACATACACTGTGCGGCGGTCCGAGCTGGCCTGCGTGCGGGCTGGCCCGGGCGCGTGTTTTGAGAGATCGGGAGCATACTCCCGCTGGTTTTTATAAAAAATAAAAAAAATTTAACGTGGCCACCCGGGGGCCGCAAAAAAGAAAATTTCAGTATACATTAAATTGTTTTCGGTTTCGTCACCATACGTGAAATTTTAGTGTTAATATTTAAGTTATAGTTATTTTAATCCGTATAATATTTATTGATTTTTATTTTGATGGCTTACTCACACCCCTTTATAAATAAGGCCGCGCAGCCTCTTGGGCAAATAAACTCTTGAAAAAAAACAGGCGCATCACTCTATTGGGCCAGGCCCGACAGGGCGCGTTGTTGCGCCTGGATGCGTTGAACTGTGAAGGGCGTCACCCTGGGAATTGGTTCCCTGTGGCGGCGGAGACTTTCCCGGCGCTATAATCCGTAGCGCGGCCGTCCTCGGCGACATGTCGGGACAAGCGTACGGGGCATGTAAAACCGGCGTCTAAAAAATGGGTTGCTGTTGCGTCTAACGATATGTTCGTCCCGGTTTGGTTTCTTCCCCGCTTCTTCCAACCGGCCTTGAGGGACGCCCCGCGAGTCCCGGGACCATCGCCGTTAGGAAAGGGGTACGCGCGCTGAGGGCGCACCAGGGGGGCGCCCGTCCATGGGGTGCGTTTCGCAAATTGCCGCGCAGGCGTCCGCGTTTACGGTCCGTGCAGGCCGTTAGTGGATGTCGGCCGGAAATAATAAAAAGAGGGGTAAGAGATACAATGAAAGCGTTGAAAACGGTTTTTCTAACCGGGTTCGGCCTTCTTTTCATGTCGCTGGCTGCGCATGCCAGCGAGGCCGACCTCGCGATTCCCAACCTGCATAATGGCGCACCGTACAAACTGCTGGGAGGGATCAAGCCCTGGGATCTGCTTTTCTGGGGAGCCATGGTCATTGCCGGCACACTCGGCATCAGCCTTTTCCTTCGCCAACAGATCAAGAAAATCAGGGCCCACGAATCGACCCTGAAAATCGCGGAGATCATCTTCCAGACATGCCGCACCTATCTTATTCAGCAGGGCAAGTTTCTTCTTCTGCTGTTCGCCTTTATCGCCGCCGCAATGGCTTTTTATTTCCTGGCCCTGAAAGGAGAGAGCGTCCCCACGCTGCTTTTAATCCTTCTTTTCTCCGTCATAGGGATGGGCGGTTCCTATACGGTGGCATGGTATGGCATCCGCATCAACACCTTCGCCAACTCGCGGACAGCCTTTGCGTCGCTTGCCGGAAAGCCCTGGGACGTGGTGAACATCCCGCTCCGCGCGGGGATGAGCGTGGGCCTTTTCCTCATCTCCCTCGAGCTGGTCATGATGGTCATCATCCTCCTCTTTGTTCCGCGTGACATCGTCGGGTACTGCTTCCTCGGCTTCGCCATAGGCGAGTCGCTGGGCGCGTCGGCCCTCCGCATCGCGGGCGGTATCTTCACCAAGATCGCCGACATCGGCTCCGACCTCATGAAGATCGTCTTCAAGGTCAAGGAAGACGATCCGCGCAACCCGGGCGTCATTGCCGACTGCACCGGCGACAATGCGGGCGACAGCGTAGGCCCCACGGCGGACGGTTTTGAAACATACGGTGTGACGGGCGTCGCCCTCATCTCCTTCATCACCCTCGCAGTGGTCAGCCCCGACGCGGGCGTGAAGGAAGCCATCCAGGGCAAGCTCATCGTTTGGATATTCGCCATGCGCTTCCTCATGGATTTCTGCTCCGGTCTCGCCTACTTTGTGAACCAGGCGATATCTTCCGCCAAGTACAAGGGCAAAAAGGAGTTCGATTTTGAAGAGCCCCTTATGCGTCTTATCTGGATCGCGGCAATCCTCTGCATCTCCGTTTCGTTCGCGGGCAGCTACACGCTGATCAGCGACCTCGAGGTGATGGTGAACGGCGTCATGACTCCGATGCCGCATGTGTGGTGGCAGCTTGCTCTTATCATAAGCTGCGGCACCCTCGCGGCGGTGCTCATTCCCGAGTTCACCAAAGTCTTCACCAGCTCGAAGTCCAAGCATGTGAATGAGATTGTGGTAGCCTCCAAGGAAGGCGGCGCGTCCCTCACCATCCTCTCCGGTATCGTTGCCGGCAACTTCAGCGCGTTCTACAAGGGCATGCTGATCGCCGGCCTCATGTCGGGCGCGTACGCGGTGAGCCTTTTCATTCCGCACGAAGTGATCAACTTTCCTTCGATTTTCGCCTTCGGTTTGGTGGCCTACGGCTTCCTCTGCATGGGACCGGTCAATATCGCGGTCGACAGCTACGGCCCGGTGACCGACAACGCGCAGTCGATCTTCGAACTTTCGCAGATCGAGGCAATCCCCGGCATCAAGGAAGAAATAAAGAAGGACTTCGGCTTTGACCCCGACTTCGAGCAGGGCAAGTTCTACCTCGAGTCCAACGACGGCGCGGGGAACACCTTCAAGGCGACGGCAAAACCGGTGCTCATCGGCACCGCGGTGGTCGGGGCAACGACGATGATATTCTCCATCATCCTGCTCCTGCAGAGCAAGGGAATGCTGCAGGTGCAGCTCACCGACGCTCCGATCCTTCTGGGGCTCATCTGCGGCGGCGCGGTGATCTACTGGTTCAGCGGCGCCTCCATGCAGGCGGTCACCACGGGCGCATACAGCGCGGTCGAGTTCATCAAGAAAAATCTTGATCTGAACAAGACGGAAGCTGACATAGAAGATTCCAAGACAGTCGTCCGAATCTGCACCCAGTACGCTCAGAAAGGAATGTGGAATATCTTCCTTGCCCTGATGATGATCACCCTTGCCTTTGCGCTCCTGAACCCGAACTTCTTCGTGGCGTACCTCATCTCCATCGCCGTCTTCGGCCTCTTCCAGGCCATCTACATGGCCAACGCAGGCGGCTCCTGGGACAACGCGAAGAAGGTGGTGGAAGTGGACCTCAAGGCGAAGAACACCGACCTCCATGCCGCCACAGTCATCGGCGACACAGTGGGCGACCCCTTCAAGGACACCTCATCCGTGTCCCTGAACCCGATCATCAAGTTCTCCACGCTCTTCGGCCTCCTGGCGACGGAAATAGCCATTGAAATGGCCGTCCATGCGCGGGAAACCAACGGCACCAACATTGCGCCTTTCATCTCGATACCGCTTTTCCTCATCGGTCTGTATTTCGTATGGCGTTCCTTCTACGCGATGCGAATTCCCGAAGAAAAATAAGGTAAAATACGACAGGATCTCTCCACTATTGAACATTTCCAGGCGTTCCCCGGGGCAAGGGAACGCCTTTTTTTTTTTGATATTTCACGCCGGAATTTCGTATTAATAGACGGAGGGCCGGCACATGAGAGGACCGAAAGGAGCAACGCGCAGTACGGGGCAATATCTCCCTGTGCAGAAATGCCTGGCCGGGGGGAGCGTACGCGATCTCTCTGACCAGGAACTCCTGTCCATGGTTTTGGGGACGGGTACAAAGGACCGGGACGTCATCGACCTTTCTGGGGAGCTCTTGCGGCGCTTTGGAAGCCTCGGCGGGATGTACCGGGCAGGCCTCCGGGAGCTTGCGGAGAGCAAGGGGGTGGGCATGGTCAAGTCATTGAGGATCCAGGCCTCCTTCGAGCTGGGAAGAAGGATACTCGCCCCCGGCGGGGCAATTACCAGGGTCGACTCGCCGGCCCTGGTGTGGAAGCATATAATGCCGGAATTCGTGGGGCTTCGCCGGGAGGAATTCCGCGTCCTGGTGCTTAACAATAAAAACCACGTGATTCGAAAATGCGTGGTGTCCGTGGGGACCATCTCCGAGGCTATCGTCCATCCCCGGGAGGTGTTTCGTGAGGCGATCCGGGAGGCCGGCTCCTCCATTATAATCGCACATAACCATCCTTCCGGGGTCCTCACGCCTTCCAAGGAAGATATTCAGACAACCCGGCGGATCCGCGAAGCGGGAGAGATAATCGGCATTGAACTATTGGACCATCTGATTATAAGCGAGACATCGTATTTAAGCATGCGGGAAGAGGGATATTTTTAAGCCCCTCCCCGGACGGGGGAGGGGCGGCGGGGTCACTCGCGTATCAAGAAGCTCCGCTCATAGCGGTTCATTTCCTGGATTTCTTCCAGTAGCTTCACCGCCTCGGACCTGGAGGAAAGGGGACCTATTCTCACGCGGAAAAATTTTTTCCCGTTGATGATGGTGTTCTCTATATAGGGATCGTATCGGTGCCCTTTCAGCTTCTCAACTTCCCGGCGGGCCGCGTCGCGATTGTCGTATGCAGAGACCTGTATGGAGTAGCCGCTTCGGGAGGGGCGCTCGGACTTCTCCGTCCTTGATGAAACTTCCACGGTCCTGTGGGACTTCTGCCGCGGCTCCCGTCGGACGGAATCGCCGTTTTTGCGGCCCTTGCTTTTCTGATGGGCAATGGCTGCCTTCTCCTTACGTTCAGGCTTAATGGTGTTCGCGGGAGGTATGATTTCCTTGATTGTATCCTGGGTCAGGATGTCCCGGGATTCTTTTTCGGCGCCCTGGGCCGGAGTGTGCTTTCCCGACGCAATCGCTTCCCCCGGGACCTGCGCTGGCGCCTGGTGCGGGGCGTCCCCGAAGGGCTCCGCTCCTGGAGCGGCCGCCTGGCTGGCCGGGGCCGGGTCGTGATGCCCCGCCTGTCCGTCGAGCCCGGGAAGGTCGCCCCCCTCCCGAATGGGCTCCTCGGGGATCGGGTTAAAGAGCATATCCTGGCGGGCGGTTGTCCCGGTGTGGGTCCTATCGTCGGTGCCGAGGTTCATGCCTATGAGAAACGCGATTATAAGCACCCCCACGAGGACGCAGGAAATGATGATGATCCTCGGTGCGTCGAGGTGGAGGAGATACACGCTTTTCTCCCTGGGCCTTCCGGCGCTTCTATCGTCGAAATGTTCCATGTCTCTGTGACCTGCCTTTGGGTTTCGGGGATTTGGAGTTATATTGATTGTTCGGCCCCTTTGCTGTCATTATTGAGACAATTTTCTCATTTTCACCTGAGGCGCGATTGGCCAACCATGTGCGACAGGCAAATCGCGCCTCAAGACCGGGTTTCCAGCATCTTTGCGAAAAAATGCTCTCCGCGGGCAATGCCGCCATCATCGCCCTCCAGGGAGGCGCGGGTTATTTTACTTCTCACATCATCGCTCAGAAGTGACATGATGTGCGAGATGTCGATGGTTTTACCAAGAGCGGGGACTTCTTCAATTGCTGAACGCACTAAGTTCTTCCCGGCGTCCGGAAGCAGTTCTATGGAATCTATGAATTTCTCCATCTCCTGAGTGGCGATGCCCGGAAGGGCGGGGCCCGGAGCAATGACACGAATCCTCCCACCGCCTTCTTTTTGGGCCATATCCGCTAAGGCCTCGCGGTATCGTATGAATGATTTTCGGGTATAGAGCCCGCCCTGCTTCACAGCGCCGCTTGATTTCATGATATAACGCAGATTGCGCGTTTCCACAGGTGCGGTGCGGTCGTGGAAAATTGCGGCGTATCGGTGCTGGTAGGCGCTCCCCCGGGCGTAGATTTCCAATCCGGGGAAGGAAAAATCGAATCCCGCAAGGCCGATTGCCTGAAAGCCCATAAGGAGGGCCGCCTTCACCGCATCGCCGGCCACGGTGCCGGAGGCCGAGTGGAAGGAACCGACGGCCCTCGGGGCCGCCTCTTCGATGAATTGGGACACCGGATGCGTGTTGAGCGAGAGAAACCCCGCTTCCGCCGCGAATATCCCGGGATCCGTGGTCATGGTCAGGAGGGGGATGCCACGGCGTTCCCCGGTCCGATCGAAGTGCTCCATAATATAGGGCTGTGGATCGATTGACACGAAAAAATCGGGATGGATGCCGTGTCCTGTAAGGACCGGGAGGGCGGAATCGACGGCGATGATGAAAACCCGATTGCGGCGCGCACCGAGTGCGGGAATTATTTTCGTCAGGCTGGGCCCCGATGCCGCCACAAGGGCCCCGGCGTTCGTGAAGCGGCCCTCAAGGGCATTGAAGGGGCGGTGATGTCCAAATCCCATGAGGTTGATTACGGCGTTGCGGAAAAACCTCCGCCCGAGGGCGGACCGCGTCACCATATCGCCGCCCTTGCGGTTTACGAGCCTTGCGATGATGTCCTTGATCTCCCGGTAATAGTCCGGGGCGACGCGAACCGAGGCGGGGTGTTCCAGGACCTGGAGGCCCCTGCTTTCGGCAAGGTCAATCTTTTCTTCCAGGGCTTTTTCCGCCTCCCGGAGTTCCAGCCCCGAGAGGAAGACGATAGAGGGATGTTTCCCCAGAAACGCCGAAGCAGGAATCTTTCGCAGCTCCTCCTCGATTCCGTAAATAATGTCGATGATGATGACGCGGCGGTACATGCCAATGATCTTCGAAAGCCCCTGGAGATGATACCCGAGGCCCGCGCCGAAAACCACGAGGATGTCGTATTTGCCGGGATTGAAGGCATCTTTGAAGATACGCCAGTCGCCTTCGGGGCGATAGGCGCTGTGAATGTGAATAACGTCCTGGCCTGTGTGGACCAGCAGGGTCGGATTCCCGTCCCGGGCCTTTTCCACGGCGTATGTGAGACGGCGTTTTTCCATTGGATGATGTTCCCTGCGATGTCGCCTCCTTGCGGTGGGGCTTTCCCGGTGCCGGAGGCCGTGCGGCAGGGCCCTCTTAGTATTATCGTTATCATGGCCCGGGCCCTCCAGAAATAATAGCATGTGTGGATGATTTTTGGTTGAATTGCCGCCCCGGCTCGGATAGCATGATCCCGCATCCACCGGGAAGGGTATCTAATCATGAAAAAAACCGCGGGCTTGGCCGTACTGCTTTTCCTCCTATCCTACGTTACGGCGTCTTTCGAAGAGCAGGCCGATTTTATGGCGATGTACCGTTCAAAAACGGTGGATATGGGAAACCGCGAGAAGATAGGGTATCTCTCAGGTGAACTCGGCGCCTGGACCGAGGCACAGGGAGGGCAGAAAAAATGCGCGATCCTCAACCTCCGAGGTAATGCCTACCTCGCTGTCCGGGAGTACGCCCGCGCCGTAGCCGATTACGACGAGGCGTTGAAACTGGATCCCGGATACCATTTCGCGTACAATAACAGGGGTATCGCCCTGAAAAACCTCGGGAAGGCGGACCTGGCCCTGGCCGATTACGGGAAGGCCCTGGAACTCAAGCCGCAGTTCGCCATCGCTAACTACAACAGGGGGCTGGTGTATCATTCCCGCGGCGATCTGTCCGGGGCACTGGAAAGCTTCAGCGCCGCCATCGCCGTGGACCCCTCCTTTGCCGCTGCGTACAACAATCGGGGAGTTATCCACCATCTGAAGGGTGATCTTGAGCCTGCTGTCGACGATTACAACCGGGCCCTTGAGCTCGACCCCTCCCTGAGAAACGCCTATATCAACCGGGGGATAGTCTTCGGGATGAAGCAGAAGAGGGATTCCCAGATTGCGGACTACACCAGGGCGATCGAAACCAGTCCCCGGGACGACACGATGTATGTCATCCGGGGGAACGCCGAGCGTGACCGAAAAGCCAATGACATGGCCGTCGCGGATTACAGCAGGGCAATCGAGATAAACGCATCGAACCGGGAGGCATATTTGGAGAGGGGCGACACCTATCTTGCAATGGGGCAGGATATAAAGGCCCTTGAAGACTACTCCAGGGCAATCGAGATTGCCCCGGGCGATGAGCGCGCATATTTGAAGCGGGGGCTTTTTTATTATAATAAAAATGATTACGCGAAGGCCCTTCCCGATTTCAACAAGGCCATAGAGCTAAATCCCCGGTGCTCCCCGGCGTACATGGGAAGGGCGGAGATCGGCGTGTCGGAGAAACGCTACGAGGAAGCCATAAAAGACTACACAAAGCTCATAGAATGCGCGCCCGGGCAGGCCCGCCCTTATTTCAACCGGGGAAACCTGTACAGCCGGGCGGGAAAAGATGAGAAAGCGATACTTGATTACACTGCTGCGATAAAGCGCGATCCTAAATACGCCGACGCCTACTGCAACCGCGGCATGGTGTATGCCGTAAAAAAGGAATTCCGGAAAGCCATTGCGGACTACACCCGCGCCATCAAAACAGACCCCCGGCACGCCCTGTCGTATAACAACCGGGGCGTGGCGTATACCGAGCTTGGGAAGTACGGGCCCGCCATCAACGATTTTTCTACGGCCCTTCGATTCAATAGCGGTTTTCATCTGGCATACTACAATCGAGGTAATGCTTACAAGAAAAAGGGCTTTCTCGGAAAGGCCGCCGAAGATTTCACCCGTTGTGTAGGACTTTCCCCCGGATACGCCCCTGCCTACAACAACCGCGGCATCATCCATTTTCTGAATGGCCGGGATTCCAGGGCCATCGCCGATTTCAATAAAGCTATCGCGTTAGACGGTAATCTTGCCGAGGCGTTCAACAACCGGGGGGTGCTTTTCGCCAGGCAGGGAAAGTTCGGCCCCGCCATCAGGGAGTACGACCGCGCCCTGGCGCTAAAGCCTGGTTTTGCCGAGGCCCGGAAGAACCGGGCCAATGCCGTACAAAGGAAAAGATGATGCCGGTGTACGAATTCAAGTGCCGCAGGTGCGGTGGTGTTTTTGGAGAACTCCGTTCAATGGGGGATTTCACTCCCGGGCAGTGTCCGGCATGCGGTTCACGGGAAACGGAAAAGGTGTTTTCCATGTTTTCCGGCGGAAGGGGAGGGAAGGACTCCTGCGCTTCCTGCACAAGAAAGCCCCCCGGGGGCTGCGCCGCCTGTCACTGACGCGTTAGTCTTCCAGCTTGAAACGTATGGGAAGACGGACGCGGCACCGGATATTCTTTCCATCCCTGTCCATGCCCGGGCGGAAGCGTATAGACTTCACCCACTGTATTGCCGCCATATCGAACTCCCTTCCCAGAGTGCGGATGATCCTGCCATAAAGAAGACCCCCGGCCTCGTCGAGGCCTATCTCTATTATCACCACGCCTTCTATGCCCGCTTTTTTCATCGACCGGGGATATTCAGGGAGAGACGAGTAGATCGGCATAGGGGCCCTGCCTCCCTCGAAGTTGTCGGAAAACTCGCCGTTCTCGTCGCCAAACCGCAGGGGTTTGTCCTCCTCCTTTTCCTCCACGGTTTCCTTATCCGCCTCCGGGGAGACGCTGATGTCCGCCTGGGTGACGCTCTTCGGCATGGCCATGGGGACCAGCTCAAGTGAGGTGAACTCCATCTGCGAGGGATCAAATTCCTCTCCGCCCCATCGAACAATGAAAAGAAGGGCGCACAAAACAAAGAGGGACGCCAGGGACCAGGAGAGGGCGGGCCTCAGGGAAAAATACCGGACGACCCTGTGTGCTGTACTCGCTGCGGTCATCGGGACTTCTTCCTGCTTATCAGGACCACATTATAGATGCCCGCGTCGCGCAGGGTTTCCAGGGTCCTGTTCACATATTCAAAGGGGATGGCCCTGTCGGCGCTGATGAGGGCCCGGAGGTCCGGGCGCGACGCCACCATGTATCGGGCATGGAGGTAGAGATTGTCCAGGGTGTCCTTTTTATCGTTGAAGTAAAGCTCCCCCCTTCCATCTATCCAGATTTTAATGTGCTTCTTGGTTTCCGTCTTGGCCATGGCCGCTTCGGGGAGGGACATGGGTATTTCCCGCTCAATTTCGAGGATGCTGGTGGTGATGAAGAAAATCAGGAGCAGGAAGGCGATATCGGCCATGGAGGGCAGGGGGATGATGGACATGGACCTGTGCTTGCGGCGTATCATGGCGGCGCCTCATATCATCCGCAGGGTCAGGCGGCTGACACCGGCGCTCCTTACCCTGTCTATCACCGTCACGGAGCGGTGATAGGGGGTTTTTGCCGACACTTTAAGGAGCACTGTGAGCTTCGGGTTTTCCGCAAAGCTGTTCCGGAGCTTTTCCTCGAAGGAGGCCTCGTCAATTGGGCTGTTGTCCCATGTGATTTCTCCGCTTTCTTGCAGGGCCACCGTGACGACGTTCTTCGACGACACGAAAACCGGTTTTTTGCTTGTGTCAGGCAGGGCCAGATGTAGGCCGTCCCGGAGGGTGAAGACCGAGGTCACCATGAAAAAGATGATGAGCAGGAAGGCGATGTCCGACATGGAGGCCAGGCTCATCTCCGTGACCATCCTGGCGGACCTACGGATTTTTTTCATTCTTCTCCACCATAATTTCCAGGAGGTCGGCCGTGAGCCGTTCGACATCGGCCACAAAGGCGTCGATCCTGTGCACGAAGTAGTTATACGATATCAGGAGCGGAATGGCGACGATGAGGCCGAAGGCCGTGGTGAGGAGGGCCTCCTCGATGCCGCCGGCCACCAGGCGCGCGTTTACCTGGTCCGCGGCGACGATGTTGCTGAAAGCGTTTATCATCCCCGAAACGGTGCCCAAAAAGCCCAGGAGGGGGGCGATGTTGCTGATGGCGGAGATTATGTTAAGCCCTCTCTCAAGTGAGGCGACCTCAATGGAGCCCGCGATGGAAATTGATTTCTCAACCCGGTCGTATCCGAGCTTCCTGAGCTTGAGACCCTTCCGGATTATTTTTGAGAGGAGGAGGTCCCGCGAAGCGCAGAGCTTTTCCACCTCAAGGATGTCGCCCGAGGCCGTGGCATTTTCCAGTTCCGCGATGAATTCCCGGGGGTTTAGATTGGCTTTCCTGAAATGGAGGAACCTCTCGATGGTGAATCCGGCCCCCACGCCGAGGAGGAGCAGTATGGGCCACATGAATACTCCGCCCTTGAGAAAGAGCTCTACCAGGAGGGTCTTCCCTGCGGCCCCGGCTGTCGAAGCGTCCCGTGTCTGTACGGTTTCGTTCTGCACAGGAGGGGCGGTGTTCTCTCGGGGCGCCCCGTTTTGCCCCAGGGCGGGGACTGTGATCGCGGCGAAGAGAAGCGCCGCGGCAAAAGTCCGAATCATTGTGTTCCTCCGGAAAAATTTTGTTTCCCCTCATCATTTTTTCCGATGATGAAGCCGCGGTAGCGCCGGTTCACCATCAGGAGAAGAACCGCGGCGACGGAAAGGACCACGGCGGCCATGGGCACCAGGTAGTGGATATATCCCGTGAGGCAGATTGCGAAAAACGCCAGGGAAAAGAATTCCTTCTTCGTGATATATTTCAACCGGCGGATGAAGGCAAGCAGGCGGTCTGTGTCGGGGAGCTTTTGTAAAAATTCTTTGTCGTATGTCACCAGGGACCCGGAATCGGTGTGTTTTCGCAAAAACGATATCATGGCGGCCAGCATTGTTCCCAGGCCCGTGAAAAGGAGGGCGATGAATGCCAGGGGAATGATGATGTTTTCGGTTTTGATGAAGTACAGATACGATGAGGCCGAAAGGAACAGGATGAGGGTTCCATTGTCGCTTATGGTGTCGAGCCATCCCCCGAGTTTGGAAACCTTGAGGGTCATCTTCGCCACCTCTCCGTCGACGCCGTCAAGGACCGAAGCGAGCTGGAAAAAGAAGCCTCCCAGGACGATCAAAGGATAGGTGTTCATCGCGATGAAGAAGGCGCTGGAGAAGCCCACGGCCATGTTGAATAGTGTAAGATAGTTGGGGTGGACCCGTGTTTTTGAAAGGACCCGGCTGATGGCCAGGGACACCGTCTTGTTGATGCGCCTGGCGATGAATCCGGGAGTTGTGTCCCTTATGTGGGCGGCGATGAGGCCCTCGGCGCGCCGGGCCCCGGCGGCATCGGCTATCTCGAATATCTCCTCTGATGGTTCCAGCGCTGTGGTATCTCCCTTTATGGAGAGATGCCCTCCCGATGGGGAAAGATGGTGGGCCTGGAAAAAGAGGCCCGCCGGTATAATGAGGCGCGGCGCACCATCCGGGGGTTCCGCGGCCTGAATCGCAGCGGCGTATCCGGCCACGCGTTTTTTCACCCTGAGGCCGAAGAATGCCGCTTCTTCGGCGGAGAGCCGCAGGTGGATATGGCGCACCCCGGACCTGGCCAGAAGGACAATGTTGCGCTCCAGGATGTAGAGGCCGCACACCTTTACATCGGCCCGCCCGCTTCGGGTCGATTCGATGACCGCATGTTCAACCGTCATTATCGCCGCCTGTCTGATATGGTAATTTTAAGGCAACCTCTAATTATTGGGTTTTCCCCTGTGGGCGCACATCAACGAAAATATCGTTTTTTGCCGGCGCCCTTCTGAGTTTTTATGTGTGGGCATCATATCGGCGAAGCGGCGTCGGGCGGACGCCGCTTGTAATCGGTCAAGAATATTAAGGGGTGCCGGATTATTCAAGATTTTTTCTATAGATGGCGGGCCCAGGGCCGGGGAAAATGTTGTTGTATATTATTCCCGTTTTCGGTAAAAACAGCATGAAGAGGGAAATCCGTGACAGATGGACTTCTGGAAATAACCGTGGCCCCCAAATCGTCGAGAAGCGAAGTGGCCCTCGACGGCGGCGGCGACGTGAAAGTGTATCTCAATTCGCCGCCCGTCGACGGAAAGGCGAACGGGGAGTGCCTTGCTCTCCTGGCCAAAACCCTTGGTGTTCCCAAATCTAAGCTCGCAATAGAGCGGGGGGAGAAGGGCAGGCGGAAGCTTGTCCGCGTGAAGGGATTGACGCGGGAGGAGATCATGGCGCGGTTGGGAGGGGCATCTTGAGGCCCCTGGCTGCCATGACGGCCTTTCTGGCCTTCTTTATTTTTTTAGGCCGGTGCGGTGAAAAATTCGGCGTCCGTGACCGCTATGAGGGCGTGAAGGACGGGGCCATCAGGGTGTATGTGCGGATTGACAACTCCTCAAATCTCGACGTGGATGACGACAGGTCCCAATTGGCCGAAAGCTTCCGCAAGAAGGGCGCTGAGCGGGCGGCCGCGCTCGCCAAGAGTAACGGCATCGAACTGCGCCGGGAGGCGGCGGGGGATGGAAAAATCGTCCTGATGAAATGCGGCGGCGATTATTGCGAGGCCTTTTTGGACTATGAAACAGGCAATGGCCGAAAGGGAAAAGAATGAGGCAGATTTCCGAAATCAAAGTCAGGATCAAGAGGGGGTTTCTGCCCCATTTTATGAATGAGCTTTATAAATCCGCCTGCGAGCTAAAATCGATCGAGGCCCTGGAGCGCTTCGATGATGGCGACCTCTTTCTCGCCCAGGTGCTTTACGCCGACGGGGCCCGGTTCGGGGCCGTCGTGGAAAAGCTGGACAAGCATACTGAAAACTTCGGCGTCGAGTCGGTGCGCAACATCCTTGAGGAGAATATCCTTGGAGGGCTTATCATGGTGACGGGGAAGACCCCCGTCGAGACCAGGTCCGATTTCGAAATGATGCTCCAGGGGGCCGCAGACCTGGTTGTCGAGCGGCTCCAATCCGGGCAGGGTGGGGCGGAGTACTCTTCCATGGGCGGGACCGTGGGGATGATAAACTGCGTGCGCCATTCCCCGGAAAAGAGCGCCGGGGCCGTCATGGCCCTCCACACCGCCGCGGAGAGGGACTGCGTGGTCCTTCGGCGTTTTGCCGGCATCAACGCCGTCCCCCTCATGATACGATATTCCCATGTCGAGGACCTGGTGAAGATACTCAAGGGCGTCCAGGAATCCTTTGCTGTCCTGCGAATTCTGAGCGTGGAGGAAACGGAGGACTCAGAAACGGTTTCATACCTCGCCTCGGAGCTAACAAAACCGGTCATCTTTAGGGAGTACGATGAAATACCAGTACTTCTTTCCTATGTTACGCTCCACATGGGAAAGAAAAAGAAGCTCCACTTCAACGAGTGCAATGTAGGATTCATCGGCCTGGACCTCTCCTCCCTGCGCCTTGCCAGAATTTTCAAATTCATGGGATTTGCGAGGGTCCTCGGATGCGATAACAACGAAAAGGTGATGATGAACTTTGAGAAGGAGGGCGGGCTTGCCACAACCCAGGAGAACATCTTCAGCAATAGCGACATCATCATCCTGCTCAAGAACCATTTCACCATAGACGACCTGGCGAAGGTACGGCCGGGGCAAGTCATCGTATCGCTCATCGGCGAAGAGGACGTGGACAGCGAAATCATAACCCGCAAAGGGATACGGGACTACCTCCATGGAAGATGGAACGATCTTTCACCGATTTTCCCGGGACTTGTGAGGGCCGTCCTTGAGTCGGCCGTATCTTCCCTGGGGGACGGACAGATTTTGGGGATTGCCGGAAAGATCGCCGATTTCCAAAAGGGACTTCTTTTAATCGACGTTTTTGGCGACATCCACGAGGTCGTAGCCGGCTCCCTGCGGGGAGGATAAATTGCACGACTTTGCCCCTGTAGCGGCACGGCCCACCCGACTTAATCTACACTGACACGAGCTCCATGGGAGGGCCCATTTCCACTACGAGGCGGCCGTCGCAGTCAAAGATATCGCCATCCATTGTGTACTGGAAGGGGCCGTCGCATTCCATTACGAGGGAGGATATGATATCGTTGAAATTCAAGGGGCCCTTCAATGGGAGCCCCTTCTTGATGCGGAAGAATTGCTTTACCCCCTCGATCGGCTTTTCGCCGGTTATGATAATATGAAAGGTCCCCGGCTTCTCGTTTCCTCTGGGAAGGGGCGTGAAGCCCATGCCGATCTGTTCAACCGTTCCGGCAAGGATGGCGAGGATTTCCCTGAAGTGGAGCTCTTTGCCGTCGATGAGGATTCGGCCGCTGAGGCGCCGAAAAAGGTCCGAATCCTTTTTGTCCAGAAGCCCTTCCCGGATGGCCCTGGTTATGATTTTAATGTTCTTAATGGTGCCCTTCTCTCCTTCGTAGACCGCGTTCAGGAAGTTTGAAGTGAGGCCGCAGCCGAAGAGGAAGCAGTACCGGTCCCCAATTTTCATCGTGTCCCTTTTGTGGGTGACGGCCCTTCCGCCCGCCCGGAGGAGCGCCGTGAGGCGCCTGAGGATGGCGGGGCCCTTTCCCTTCAGGCTGATGGTGCGGGCTATATTGTCCATGGTGCCCCCCTTAAGTATCACCAGAGGAGGCGCTGGTTCAGGCCTGTAGATGTTGATCATCCTCGTGGCCACCTGATGCACCGTGCCGTCCCCGCCGGAGGTGCCGATAAAGGCGATGCCGTTTCTTTTAAAATCGCGGATGATGTCGTCCACCTCTTCAAGGGTGGAGCTTACGCGCACGTCAGCGTATTCGCCTCCGATTTTACGGAAAATGGCGGGCATGTCCTTTCCGCTTTTTCGAATGCTTTTCGCGTGGGGGTTGATGATGATGCCGATGCGCTGCATGGGGACCTCCCCAATAATGTTTTTCCAGCGGGAGCGCTTCATGTAGCATCCGGCGGCGCGGTTGTCAACGATTATTCGGCGGCGTTATTTTCTTGACGTATCGGACCCGGTCCGGTGTACTTCACGGAGTGACGGCGGGGCGCCCGCCGCCGCAAAGCACAAGCGTAATCGTAAAAGGATGTGTATCTCGATGAAAAATATTCGCTCCCTGGTGATGGTACTGGCCGCCCTGGCCCCTTTCTCCCTGGATGCCCGGCTGGCCTTCTCGGATTTCCATGGGACCTGGCGGCTCTTTTACAGAGGGAACTACGGGTACGAATTTAGTTTCAACAGGAGCTATCGGGCCTACTGCGCCATCAGGCTCCAGGGAAGCATGCTTTTTTTCCGCGGCGTCTACACCCTGGACGAAAGTAACAACTTGAGAATCAATGTGAGTGAAATGAAGAACCAGGAGCTGGGGGCCCGGGGGAAATATGCGCCCGTGGCTTCGTCGTATTTCATCTTCGAAGCCCGGCGGTTCAAGGAGGGGGGAAGGGATTTTCTGGAGCTTCGGCCCAGGACCATCGTTATAAACGGCAATAACTCTGACGGCTACTTCGAACCGGTCATCAAGCTGGCGAAATGATCAAGGAAAAAATCTTTTTCCCCAACAACATTGGGCGGGGCCTCGCGGGAACAGTTTGCCGAAGCGCTAATCCCTCCCGTCGCGGAGTGGTATTCTCCCACGGGCTTTTCTCCACCAGGGAGGGGGCCAAGATCACGGGGCTTGCCTGCCGCATCGCGGGCGCAGGCTACAATCTTCTCACCTTCGATTTTTCCTTCTCCGGGGAGTCAGGCGGAAACATCGAGGACCTGTCCATCTTTCAGGAAGTGCGGGACCTCGAGGCCGCGGTGGGTTTTTTTCAGCGCCGGGGAATTGACCGGCTCCACCTTATGGGGTCGAGCATGGGAGGCCTTGTGTCCCTGCTCTACGCGTCGGAAAAACCGCGGGGCATCGCCTCCATCATCCTCATCGCCGCTCCACTGGATGTACAAAAGCTCCTCATCCACGGGGCGGGAATCGCCGATCCCGCGTCCCTTCCAGAGGAGGGAAAAACGTCCATTGATGGGGTCTTCATCCGAAACGGGTTTTTCCGGGAGGCCATGTCCATCGACGCTGCCGGCGCGGCAGGGAAGATTACAGCGCCGGTCCTCGTTTTTCACGGCGCCAGGGACGCGGTGGTCCCGGTGGCCGACGCGTACCGGATGATGGAATTGCTTGCCGGGGACAGGAAGCTCATCGTCATCGCCGATGGGGACCATCAGCTTACCAGGCCTTCGGACATAGACCGCCTGGGAGATGAGCTGCTGTTCCACCTTGCGTCGCTCCAATGACGGTGTGCGATTGGCGCAATCCGATGAGGCGGGTTAACCTGGTTTTTGAGGCTGCCCCTGTTTTTTAAATAGACCGGCCAGGCTGGCGTGGTACACTTGAGGGAAGCCTCAAAAGCTATGCTTTCCCGCCCACCTTCGGCGGGCAGGAAAATAAAGGGGCCCGAGTACGGAGGAGAACATGTGGGACTATACGAATAAAGTAAAAGAACTCTACACAAAGCCGAAAAACGTGGGGGTTATTGACGACGCAAACGCCGTGGGTGAAGTGGGTAGCATCGTCTGCGGCGACGCCCTGACCCTTTACCTGAAGATAGAAGATGGCATTATAAAGGACGCGAAGTTCCAAACCTTCGGGTGCGGCAGCGCCATCGCTTCATCGTCGGCCCTGACGGAGATGATTATCGGGAAAACCGTCCAGGAGGCGGAGAAGATCACAAACCGCGAAATCGTGGAATACCTGGGGGGCCTCCCCGAACAGAAAATGCATTGCTCCGTCATGGGACGTGAAGCCCTGGACAAGGCCCTGGCAAACTGGCGGGGGGAAACGATAGAAGAAAGCGAGGACACCGAGGGCGAGATCGTTTGCCAGTGTTTCGGCGTCACCGACACTCTCATCCGCAAGGTGGTGAGGGAAAACGCCCTCAAGACCGTAGAGGACATCACCAACTACACCAAGGCCGGCGGGGCCTGCGGATCTTGCCTGCACAGGCTCGAAGACATCCTCCAGGAGGAACTGAAGCTCCAGCAGAGCTGTGACGATGACGACCGGACCGGCGGGAAAAGGAAACCGCTTACGAACATAAGGCGCATGCAGATGGTGAGCGAGACCATCACCGACGTTATACGGCCGGTACTCCAGAAGGACGGGGGCGATATTGAACTTGTGGACGTGGACGGGAAGAAGGTCCTGGTGGCCCTGAGGGGCGCCTGTTCGCATTGCGTATCGTCCAATGTGACTTTGAAAAACCTCGTCGAAGCGAAACTCCGGGAGTTCGTGGAAGAAGACATTGAAGTCGTGGAACAGTAGGGGGAACGATGGACAGGCTGATATACCTTGACAATAACGCCACCACGATGGTTGCCCGGGAAGTGGTGGAGTCGATGATGCCCTTCCTGACGGACCGATATGGCAACCCCTCGAGCATGCACGATTTCGGAGGCGATGTCGAGGAAGATGTTGAGCAGGCCAGGCACCGCGTGGCGGGGCTTTTGGGGGCGGAACACGATTATGAGGTGGTCTTCACATCCAGCGGCACCGAGAGCGATAACTTCGCCGTCTCCGGGGTGCTTTCCTATTTTCCCCGGAAACGCCATATCATCACCACGAGGGTGGAGCATCCGGCGGTGATGAACCTCTGCAAGAAATACGAGCGCGATGGGTATCGGGTGACATACGTGCCCGTAGACAGGGAAGGACACCTGGACCTCGATTTCCTTCTTTCTTCCGTGGACGAAGACACCGCCCTGGTGTCGGTGATGCATGCGAACAACGAAACCGGGGTGATACATCCCGTCGAGCAGATAGGCGCTTTTCTCCAGGAAAGGGGCGTCCCCTTCCATATTGATGGCGTGCAGGCGGCGGGAAAAATTCCGATAGACGTGAAGAAGCTGAACTGCGATCTGTATACGATTTCGGGCCATAAATTCCACGCCATGAAGGGCGTGGGGGCCCTTTACGTGAGGCGGGGAACGCGCATCCGCCCCATCCTTTACGGCGGCCACCAGGAAAGGGGAAGGCGTCCCGGGACGGAAAACGTTCCCGGCATTGTGGGGATGGGGATGGCCGCGGAGCTTGCGGTGAAGCACCTGCCGGACGAGGAGCGCGTGAGGGCCCTGCGGGACCGCCTGGAAGGTGAGATTCTGAAAAAATTCAGCAACGTGTCCCTCAATGGAGCAAAGGACAAAAGGGTGCCGAACACCACCAATGTGGGATTTGAATTCATCGAGGGAGAGGCGATACTGCTATACTTAAGCGAAAGGGGAATCGCGGCATCGTCAGGTTCCGCCTGCTCCTCCGGGTCGCTGGAGCCATCCCATGTGCTCAGGGCCATGGGGGTCCCCTTCACCAGCGCCCACGGTTCCATCCGCTTCAGCCTGAGCCGTTACACCACCGACGAAGAGATTGACTACACCCTGGAGGTGCTTCCCGCCGTGGTGGAGAAGCTCCTGGAAATATCACCCTATTGGGACAATGAGAAGAAATGCGGCCGGGAAATTAAACTTTAAAGGCTGCCATTTATTAAATGCCGCTGTGCACCGGGACCTGCCCCGGAGAAACTACCCGAATTGGAGAAGTCCTGTATGAACTATGGAAATCTGACGCTGCACATCCACGGAGGCATTGCCACGATCACCCTCGACAGGCCGAAGGTGCTCAACGCCCTGAGCTGGGACCTGGTGACGGAGCTTGAAAAAGCCGCTGCCCAACTGAGGGAGGACAAACAGGTGCGGGCCCTCGTCATCTCCGGCAATGGAGGCAATTTCGCCGCCGGGGCCGATATCGGCCCCATGGCGGAACGCATGCCGGAGGAGGCGAAGCGGTACACCTTCAACAGCGCCTTTACCGCCATCGAGGAGCTGCCGATACCCTCCATCGCCGCTGTTTCCGGATATGCCCTGGGGGGCGGCCTCGAGCTCGCCCTTGCCTGCGACTTCCGGGTCTGTTCCGAAGACGCAAAGCTCGGCATGCCGGAGATACGGCTCGGCATTTTCCCGGGCGCCGGGGGCACCCAGCGACTGCCAAAGCTCATTGGGCCCACTCGCGCGAAGATGATGATATATCTCGGTGACACCGTGAACGCCGCCACCGCCCTCGAATGGGGGCTCTGCGACATCGTTGTACCCGGGGACCCCGTCCCCGAGGCGATGGCCCTGGCGGGGAAGCTTGCGGAGCGGGCCCCCATCGCGCTTCGGCGGGCAAAGGAGACGGTAAACCGCGGATTCTATGGCGACCTGCGCTCAGGAATTGCCGCCGAGGAGGATGCTTGGGCGTCTCTTTTTTCTACGGAAGACCAGAAGGAAGGGATGCGGGCCTTCCTCGAAAAAAGGAAGCCGCTGTTCCGCGGCCAATGAGCCGTCCACGGGGAAAAACTGATTTTATGGACGAGTTTTATCTATAAAAAAGCAAAAAGCGTAAAAAAAAGGAGAAGATAAACCGTGAAAACAGCACAGGAATACATCGAAAGCCTGCGAAAGCTGGACCTGAAGGTCTATATGTTCGGGAAGAGGGTCGGGAATGTGGTGGATGACCCCATCATCCGCCCTTCGCTGAACGCCGTGGCCCTGACTTACTCACTGGCCATGAATCCTGAACACGAGGAGGTGATGACGGCGACCTCGCACCTCACGGGGAAAAAAATCAACCGCTTTACCCATATCCATCAGAGCGCCGATGACCTCGTGAAGAAGAGCAAGATGGGGCGCCTCCTCGGGGCGAAGACCGGATGCTGTTTCCAGCGGTGCGTGGGAATGGACGCCCTGAACGCGCTCTCCATGACCACTTACGACATCGACGCGAAGCACGGCACGGAGTACCATAAGCGCTTCCTGAAATATCTCGAATACGTCCAGGAGCAGGATTTAGCCTGCGACGGCGCCATGACGGACCCCAAAGGGGACCGCTCCCTCCCGCCCCACAAACAGCCGGACCCGGACATGTTTCTCCGCGTGACGGAGGAGCGTAAGGACGGCATCGTGGTGCGGGGGGCCAAGGCCCACCAGACCGGGGCCGTGAACTCCCACGAGGTGATAGTCATGCCCACCATCGCGATGCGGGAGGAGGACCGGGACTATGCCGTGTCCTTCGCCGTGCCTAGCGATGCGGAAGGAATTACCTACATCATGGGACGTCAATCCTGCGATACGAGGAAGCTTGAGGCGGGGAAAATCGACAGAGGGAACGCGCTCTTCGGGGGGCATGAGGCCCTCATCGTCTTCGATGATGTCTTCGTGCCCTGGCAGCGGGTCTTCATGTTCAGGGAGTACGAATTCGCGGGCCAGCTCGTGGAACAGTTCGCGTCGTATCATCGCCAGAGTTACGCCTGCAAGGTGGGCGTGGGGGACGTCCTGATCGGGGCGGTCCAGACCGCGGCGGAGTACAATGGAATAGCGAAGGCGTCCCATGTGAAGGACAAAATCATAGAAATGAACCATCTGAACGAGACGCTCTACTGCGGATGCATAGCCTGCGCCTCGGAAGGGCACAGGGAGCCCAGCGGCACCTGGCTTGTGGACACCCTCCTGGCGAATGTGCACAAGCAGAACGTGACCCGCTTTCCCTACGAGATTGCCCGACTGGCCCAGGACATCGCCGGGGGGCTTGTGGTGACCTGCCCTTCGGAGGACGATTTGAAATCGCCCGATGTGGGAAAGTGGGTGGAAAAATATTTCAGGGGGGCAAGCTCGGCCTCAACGGAAAGCAGGATGAGGATACTTCGGCTTATAGAGAACCTCACTCTCGGGACGGCCGCCGTGGGCTATCTCACGGAATCGATGCACGGCGCCGGGTCGCCCCAGGCCCAGAGGATAATGATTTCGCGCCTTGTGGACATGAAGAGCAAACAGGAGACGGCGAAAAACCTGGCGGGGATACTTGAAGGCCGCGAGGAGGAGTGATGGCAGCCTCGCGCCTTATCGTATCACTTCGTTGATGAGGCGGCCCAGGGCCTGGTCGTGGGCCTGTACTGTCTTCTGGTTTGCCTCGTAGCTCCGCTGGACTTCTATCATGTCCACCATCTCGCGGACCACGTTCACATTCGACTTTTCAAGGAAGCCCTGGAGCACCTTTACCTCCCTGGGAGGCAGGGGCGGGCCCGATTCCGGGGTCTCGCGATAAAGGGAATTTCCTTCCTTTTTTATTTCGCGGATGTTCTCAAAGTCCACGATTCGTAGGCGGTCTATCACCTGGGGGTCCTGCCAGGAATTGCCGGTCATGCTCACCGGGTCCCGGGGGTCCAGGGAGATGGCGTTGTTCACAAGGACTTCGCCGCGCTCGTTTATCATGAAATTATTGTGCTGAAGCCGGATGATGCCGTTCTCCCCGAGGACGGGGTCCCCATTGTGGGTCATGAGGACGCCCTCCTGGTTCACCGTGAAGGCCCCGTTGCGGGTGTACCGCTCCCCGCGCTCGGTCCGTACCACGAAAAAGCCGCGCCCTTCCAGGGCCAGGTCCGTGCTGTTCTCCGTGCGCTGGAGGGAACCCTGGTCGAAGAGGGTGTAGACCTCATTCACCTCGACGCCGGTTCCGATTTTACCGACCAGGGGCATGGTGTCGTAGGAGCCCGTGGGGACGATGCCAAGCCCATCATCATTGATGCGGCGGATAAGCATGTCGGGGAAGGCCTTGAAAATGGTCAGGTCCCGCTTGTACCCCGTCTGGTCCACATTGGCCAGGTTGTTGGCGATGGCGTCCATCCTCGCCTCCTGGGAGATCATGCCATTGGCGCCGGTGTAGATTCCTCGAAGCATTAAAAGGTTCCTCCCTTTACCCTTTCTATATCGGCTCCGAGGCCCAATAACTTTTCCGTTAATTTTTCATAGCCCCGGTCGGAATGGTAGATGCGGCGGATTTCCGTGGTGCCCTTCGCGGCAAGCGCCGCGAGGACGAGGGCCGCGCCTGCCCGGAGGTCCGACATCATCACCGGCGCCGAGGAGAGGCGTTTTACTCCCTTTATGATGGCCATATTTCCTTCTACATCAATGGACGCACCCATTCGGCGGAGCTCTCCTACATGAGTGAAGCGGTTTTCGAAAATCGTTTCGCTTATCACGCTGATGCCCGGGACGGTGGTCAAGAGGGACATGAGGGGGGCCTGGAGGTCCGTGGGAAAACCCGGATAGGGCAGGGTCTTGATATAGGCCCCGGTAAGCTTTGTCGCCGGAATGATCCTCGTCCAGTCCTTTCCATTTTCGATGCGGAAGCCCATTTCTCCCAGTGTCTCGCGAAGGGCGCCGATGTGGTCCGGCTCCATCCGGTTTACCTTCACATCGCCCCGGGTGATGGCCCCGGCCAGGAGATAGGTCCCGGCCTCAATGCGGTCCGGCATGATGGAGTAACTTGCCGGGGAGAGCTTCTTAACGCCCTGGATGACGATGCGCTCCGTGCCGAAGCCGTTTATCTTTGCTCCCATCTTCACGAGGAAGCGTCCCAGGTCCACCACATCGGGCTCCATGGCGCAGTTTTCCAGGACTGTTTCGCCCTCGGCGAGGACCGCCGCCATCATGAGGTTTACCGTGGCGCCCACGGAAACCTTCTTCATGATGAAGTTTGCCCCCCGCATCTTCCTTGCCCTGGCGACGACATTGCCGTGCTCGATGTCGATTTCCGCCCCCAGGGCCTCGAAGCCGGCAAGGTGGATATCGATGGGGCGTTCGCCGATGGCGCATCCTCCGGGGAGGGACACGTCGGCGATGCCGAGGCGGGCCAGCATTGGGCCCATAACGTACACCGAGGCGCGCATGGTTTTCACCAGATCGTATGGGACTTCCGCGCAGCGAAGGTTTTCTACACGTATTCGGAGGACATTCTTCTCCGCGTCGTAATCCGTTTCGGCCCCGAGGCACTCGATCACTCTGGTTATCGTCTTTATGTCCATGAGGTTCGGCACATTGGAAAGGACTGTCTCGCCGTCGGCCAGAAGGCTGGCTACGATGATGGGGAGGGCGGCGTTTTTCGCGCCGGACACTGCGACTTCTCCGTTGAGCTTTTTTCCGCCTTTGATTTTGTAAAAATCCACGTTGAGCACCTTTTTCTGAGATTATGAGGCTGCCTGTGGTCATCGGCGCCGGGGTGAACGCAGGGCATGGAAATGCTCGGGAGGCGGGATGACGATTGGTATGGGCCCGGATGGAGCGTATTTGTCAATTCAAATACTGAGGGGGGCGCGGCGGGGGATGTGTCGGCCGCAGCAGTGCGGGAGTCAGGACATTGAGTCTTCCGCGGTCCAGCTCTGTTTTGGGAATAATCCTAAGCGGCCTGATATCATCTCAACTCAGGAACATGCCTTTCCACGAATTCCCCTATCTCGCCAATTGCCCGCCGCGAGTCTTTCAGAAAATACGCCAGGGCCTGGAAGACATGTATCATCCCGGGCCAGATTTTGAATTCGGCATCCACTCCCGCGGCCATGGCCTTCTCCATGGCCCGTCTGGCGTCATCGAGGAGTATTTCGCATGCTCCGGCATGAATGAGGAGGGGCGGAAGTTTTCTGAAATCGCCGAAGAGAGGCGATATTGAAGGCAGGGCCAGGTCCCCGGAGGGAGTGTAATGGCGGGCAAATATCTCGACGGCAATGGGTGTAAGGAATGGGTCTTTTCGCCTGTTTGTTTGCATTGAACTTCCCGAGCATGTAAGGTCGGTCCAGGGCGAGAGGCAGACGGCGCAGGCGGGAAGAGGAAGGCCAGCGTCCCTGAGCTGCTGGAGCAGGACAAGGGTGAGGCCGCCTCCGGCGGAGTCGCCCATAACGGAGATGCGCCCGGGTTTCACGCCGCTTTTCAGAAGCCAGCGGTAGGACGCCAGGGAGTCCTCGACGGCGGCGGGGTGCGGGTTCTCCGGGGCCAGCCGGTAATCCGGGACGAGGACCCGGGCGCGGCAGGCCCGGGCCAGGCGCCAGGTGAGTTCCCGGTGGGTCCGTGGCGAGCAGATGGCGTATCCCCCTCCGTGGAAGTAAAGGACCACCCTTCCGGCGTCGGCGCCCTGCCACTCGACCCATTCGGCTGGCACATTATCGGCATCGATGGGCGTCACCAGGCAGCGCTGCGGCGTTTTCAGATACTTCGCGGCGAGTTTTTCGGTGCCCTTTCGGATGGCGATGGGCCTGTTATAATCGATTTTCCTTCGCCGAAAGCGGATAATGAATTTTATAAGGGCGTTTAGAAGCATGGGGGATCCTTTTTATTTTTGTGGCTGCGCTGGCAATCCAGGTGTTTCGGTTTATAAAAAAATATGGGTAGCGCCCATTCGGACTGCTCCTCGCGTCAAAGTATGTCCTCGCCTTCGGGCCTTTCATCAGGGCTGTAAAAATGCGTGCCGGTCTTTGTTTCACCCACGAAGCCGTTGAAGAGCACTTCCAAAATCAGGGGGATTTCGTCGCGAAGTGGATAATCCATCCCCTGACGAAACCATTTGTGGACCACGCCGTCAATGAAACCGAGGATTCCGTAAAAAACCGTGTAAAAATTTGTGGTTTTAAGCTTCCTTTGCAGGTTCAGGGCGATAATGCGCTCCTTGAACATGGGAAGGCGCGTGATGATGTAGTCGTAGAACATGCTCGCTTCCCCCGCCTGATGGGAAATCGCCTCGCTCTGGACCAGGCGGTAGACCACGGGGTTTTTTTCAATGAAGTCGATCCAAATTTCAATCATGCGCCTGATTTGTATGAGGACGTCCTCGTCGGAGGAAAGCATGCGGCTGAGAGGGTCAATCATCTCCTCGTACTTTTCGATGAGAAGCTCGTTTAGCAGCTCCTTTTTGCTGGTGAAATACCGGTAGACCGACCCCTTCCCGACGCCGGAGAGGGCGGCGATCTCATCGATGGTCGCCGTGTGGTACCCTTTCTCCGAGAATACCCTGAGGGCCGCGTTGAAGATCTTCTTCTTCATCTCGTCAGCGGGGGCGCGGCGAGTTTCGTCCCTGGTCTCGGTGATGCTGGAGACCTTCGCGAGTATCGCCTGAAGGCGCGAGCTGGGGATGATGAGGTCCGCCAGCCCGGTGGCGGCTATTTCGTCCACGGCGGCGCGGAAGAGCGAGAAGGCGGTATTGGACAATCCCTTTTCCTCGAGGTAGTTGATCACCGCTGTAAGATACGAGGCGAACCACTCACCTGCCTTCCGGGTGAAGTCCGCCGCGGCGCCGTACTGCTCCCTGAGGGCCCCGTAGGCTTCCCGGAGGGAGCGACGGAACGAAACCTCGTTGAATTTTCCGCTGGGATAAAAATATTTTCCTACTTCCGCGTAAATTGGCATTCTGTTCGTTTTGTTCCCGTTGAAGGGCCCCTCAATATGGTTTTGCATTTTCTTTTCCGGATGGACCGATAGAAGCACTACTTATACTGGCCGGGGGGCCTTGTCAATTCTTATTAGCTTTCCCCTGTGCAGTGTACATTCCGGCGGAGATAGTACCTGCGGCGAAACCCGGCGGTAAAAAACGCTCCATGAATTAGGGCGCTTCCTGGATGAGTGCGCCCCATCGGCAACCCCATGCCGGACGACCCTGGAGCAATACTCCGGATGCCGATACCCGCCACAATGCGGTCCTGCATCATGGCTTTTTGTGTTTGATGATTATGAACGGAACTGACGTATTGTTATCTTACATTTATAAGGTTTTTTTACCAAAAAAATCATGTATTCTGGTTGACACCGTTGGAAAAATTTATTGTATTTGTAGAAAAATGACTGACTGGTCAGTCCCGACGAGCTGGAATGTGGGATGGATATTATGAAGCGTTTCGTCCAAATCCGGCCGTTTGTTACAATAAAGGCTGCCTCAAAAATCAGCTTTTCCCGCCCGCCTTTGGCGGACGGGAAAGCCTAAATCCAGAGTATGTCAGTAGTTTCAATTCATGGGAACTCCAAAAATTTAATTTTTAGAGGTTCCCATAAAAGATATTTCTCGGAGGAATGACAAAGGTGCAAAACGAGAAAAAGCTTCTCAGGGAAAACAGAGTGCTGCTTGGAATATACCAGGTATATACATGGCTTGTCTTCATTCCTTTTCTTGCTTTGACCACCGCCTTTTTGGGCATCATCGCCTCGGTCCTCGCCATTCTTTTCGGCGGGAAAGCCGGATCGATTATGGGCATCATCTGGTCGAAGCTCAATAGCTACATTACTCCCATGTTTGTAAGTGTCATTGGGAAGGAGAAAATCAGCGCGGGCCAGTCATACGTAATCGTAGCGAACCACCAGAGCCAGTTCGATATCTTTGTCATCTATGGCTGGATGCCGATAGATTTCCGCTGGGTTATGAAAATCCAGCTCTTGAAAGTACCGTTTTTAGGATACGGCTGTTACCGCATTGGCCATATCTTTATCGACCGTTCCCATCCGGACCGCGCCAAGGCCTCCATCAATGAGGCGAAAGACCGCATCAAGGGGGGGACCTCCATTATGTTTTTTCCCGAGGGAACCAGGAGCCTGGACGGGAACATCATCGAGTTCAAAAAAGGGGCATTCAAGTTTGCCCTTGACATGGGCCTCCCAATGCTTCCCGTCACCATCGTAGGAACGCGCAACGTCCTTCCGGCCAAGTCGATGAAACTCTTTCCGGGCCGGGCGAAACTCATCATCCACGATCCCATAGATATTGGCGGCTATTCCGATGAGAACATCCAAGAGCTAATGGCTGCGGCGCGGCGCAGTATTGAGCAGGGTCTGCACCAGTATTCTTGAACCATCTATTTTTAATGCTCGCCCGAAGCGCGGACCGGCCGCGCCCCGGCGTATTCGTATATGCGGAAAAGGTTAAAACACCAGCCTCATCGCCCAACATCGACCCGGGGGAAAACAATGAAAGATCTGCGTACCGTAAAGATGCGTTTTGAAAACTGTTCCACTGCCATAAAAAACGGGCGGGTGCACCGCCGTTCAAATCTATTTTTCGAGATATTTGTCCGCCTCCTTTTCCGGCGGGTAGATTTCGACGGGGCGAGCATGGCGACGCTCCGGGACCTTCAAGAAAAAGGCCATATCGTCTATGCCTCCTTCCAGGGATCCGCGACCTCGCTCCTGATACTCACGAGCCTCCTTCGCCGCCACGGCTTCAGGGTCCCCATGCTTGCCCTGGGCATCACGCCCTATCTCTACCAGGAGGTGTCCAACGCCGTCCGCCTGATATTTCGTTCCCTCCGCCGTCTCTTTCTTGGCGGCAGGTTCCGCCCTATGGCGGACCGGGACTGCATCAAAGGCATCGTGAAGGACCGGGAAGGCGTTGTGGTGTCACTCCTGTCCAGGCGGCTTTTCCTGATGCGGTATTTAGAGAAGAGGGCGGACCCTTTTCAGGATATTATCGAGATCCAGAAAGAAATGGAAGACCCCATCTTCCTCGCGCCTCAACTAATTTTCTGGAACATGAATCCCGAACGCACAAGGAGCTTCCTTACGTCCCAGGCGACGGGTGACCGCGGGCTTATTTCGGGCCTTTTCACCACTATGAAAAGCGCTACGCCTCCGTCGATGAGGATTGCGCCCCCCATCGACCTGAAGGAGTTCATTGCCTCCCGGCCTCAGGACAGCCCGCGCCTTCTGGCCCAGAGACTCCGCCGCCGCCTCTTCGAGATTTACAACTTAGAAAAGCGGGGCGCTCTGGGACCCGTCATCAAGACTGGCCAGGAGATGATGGAAAGCGTCCTGTATCATTCCAACATTATCGAAATGGTGAAGCGCCAGGCGGAGGAACAGGGACGTTCCGAGCGTCGCCTCAGGAAAAAAGCGTACCGCTACTACCGCGGCATCGCGGCGGATTTCTCCATCGTTGTTGTGAAATACTTCCAGAAATTCATGATGTGGGTGTTCCGGCGCGTCTTTGACGGCATAGACTACAGCAAGGAAGACTTCAGAATGATCCGCGAGGCCGCCCGTAAGGGGCCCCTCATCATCCTCCCCTGCCATCGGAGCCACATGGACTATCTCATCATATCGAGCCTGTTTTACGAAAACCGCATCATGCCCCCCCACATTCTCGCCGGGGACAACCTTTCTTTCTTCCCTCTGGGGCTTTTGTTTCGGAAGTCCGGCGCCTTCTTCATGAAACGCTCCACCCGGGGCCTGGACCTCTACGTGGCGGTCCTCCGCCAGTACATCAAGACCCTGGTGCAGGAGGGGTACAGCATCGAGTTCTTCATCGAAGGGGGAAGGACCAGGACGGGGAAGACCATGCATCCGAAATTCGGCATGCTCAAGTACCTCATCGAAGCGTTGAAAGAGGGATACAGCGAAGACATGATGCTGGTCCCCGTGGGCATCACCTACGACCGCGTTCTCGAAGAGAAGTCTTTCCAGCGCGAGCTTCGGGGCAGGAAGAAGGAAGGGGAATCGAACAAGGACCTGGTTAAAAGCGGGAAATACCTCCGGGGCGGCTACGGCGGCGTGTATCTCACCTTCGGAGAGCCCATGAGTTTCCGTGCATTGGAAAAAGAGATGGGCGATGCGGGGGACCTCATGTCGTCCGTTGCTGACCGCATTGTAAGGAAGATAAGCGATGCCGTCGTGGTGACGCCGTATTCCCTGGTCTCCGCCGCAATGCTGGTTTCCTCGGCAAGGGGTTTCGACCTGTCAAGCCTTCGCGCCAGGGCGGGCCTTATGCTCGAATATCTCACGCGCTCCGGTGCCCGCATCGCCGGGGAATTGAAGGGCGGTACGCCTTTGAACGACATCATCGACCGCGTCTTAGACGCTTTTGAACATGACGGAATTATCTCAAGGATCCAGATGGATGGAAAGAGAAAAAGCGGAGACGGAGTCCTTGGAGGGTTTTACTCGCTTCATGATGAACAGAGGGCGAGGATTAATTTTTATAAAAACAACATAGTCCATTATTTTCTTCCGGTTTCCTTTTACTCGGCGGCCCTCCTCGGGGCCGCCGCGGGAGGCACCACGGCGAAAGGGAACGATGCGGAACGTATATTCGGGCGGCTTAAGGAGCTTTTCGCCCGGGAGTATGTCTATCCCGTGACGATGGACGACACCGCCGCTGCATGCGCCGCAGCCGGAGATTTCCTCTCAGGAGTGTCGGCCCTGGAAAGGGACAACGGCACCATTTTTATCACCGATGGGGGGACGGAGGTCGTCCTCGGTTTTACGCAGATGGTCCGGGATGTAATGGAATCTTTCCATGTGGTCTTCGGCGCCCTGGCTGGCCTCGGCGAAGGGAGAATGCAAAAGAAAGGGTTCCTCGATGAGGTGAGAAAAAGCGGCATGAAGCGTTTTCACCTCGGCGATGTGACGCTTTTCGAGTCGCTTTCCCTGCCGGGTTACCAGTCCGCCCTGGCGGCGGCGCTGGACCAGAAAGCCCTGCGCGAACGCAAGGACGGTGACGGGCCCGCGGAGCTTGTGGTCGACGACCGGAGCCGGGCCGAGGCCCTGGAGGCGGAGATGCGAAACCTTCTCTCGAGCATTGAGGAGGCGGCGCGGACCCGGCGCCGAATGACGATTTCAGGTGAAGGCGCCTTCGCCGAAGCCGGGGACGCGGCGGACCAGGTCCACTGAAAGCAGATACATGGAGGCGCGAATTCGCACCCGCGCCTCCGGCAAATATAAAGAAAGTACAAGGGCGTAGTAATGAAAGAGCGCGATACCGTACTTGGCATCGATGCCGGTTCGATATTTCTTTCTGTGGTCGAGATTGACCGCCCGGGAAATATCGTTTCTTCAGATTATCTTCCACACCATGGAAAAATTGCCGAAACCCTGAAGGATGTTTTATTGGGTCGGCCGGCGAAGCCCCTTTTAGGAATAGCCGTCACCTCTTCCACCTCCGATGTCATCGCCGGAGCAAAGAGGACTGACAACCGGGTTGCATGTATTACGGCGGCGAAAAAAATGCACGGCAATATCGGTTCACTGCTCGTAGTGGGTGGAGAGAAGTACGGTGTCGCTACCTTCGATGAGGAAGGGTATTATCTAAATTACCGTTCCAACAGTTCCTGCGCCGCCGGCACCGGAAGTTTCCTTGACCAGCAGGCCCGCCGCCTTGGGCTTGAGATAGGAGATTTCGCGACCCTGGCCCTGGGAAACCGGGGAGATACGCCCCGGATTGCCTCCCGGTGCGCTGTCTTCGCCAAGACGGACCTCATACACGCCCAGCAGGTTGGGCATTCCCTCGAAGAAATATGCGACGGCCTCTGTCTCGGCCTGGCGCGCAATATCCGCGACACGCTTTTCTCCGGCGCAAAACCGCGCCTCCCCTTTGTGATGGCGGGAGGTGTGGCGCAAAACCGCGCCGTGGTCCGGCATTTAGAGGCGCTCCTGGGCGTTGACGTGACCGTGGGCCGGGACGCACATCTGTACGGCGCCCTCGGAGCGGCCCTCGGGCTTTGCGGCGAGGTCCTGCCGCATGAAAGCCTGATTGAAAATCCCCTGGATCTTTTACAGGAAAAGCGTTCAACGCGGTCTTACCATTATCCTCCGCTGGAGCTTTCGGGGAATTCCTATCCCGATTTCAACAGCCTGGAAAAGTACGAGTTCGTTACTTCATCTTCGCGATTCAAGACTCCCGTTGAAGTTGACGTGTACGAGATGCTCGACGGCGTCGACTTCGACGTGTTCCTGGGCATTGACGTAGGTTCCACGAGCACCAAGGCGGCCGTGGTGGACCGGGAAGGGAAGGTCCTCGCGGGCCTCTACACCAGGACCTCCGGACGTCCCGTCGAAGCGACGCAGAACCTCCTGGAAGCCCTGGATGATATAGCCCGGCGCCATGGAGCGGGCTTTAGGTTTCTCGGCGCCGCCACGACCGGTTCGGGCAGAAAGTTTATTGCCCGAATTATCGGCGCGGACCTCGCCCTGGACGAAATTACCGCTCACGCCAGGGCGGCCCTTAAACTTGATCCGGGAGTGGACACCATCATCGAAATCGGAGGGCAGGACGCCAAATACACCTTGCTCCGCGACGGGCGGGTGACCTTCTCTATTATGAACAATGTCTGCGCCGCGGGCACCGGCAGCTTTATCGAAGAGCAGGCCAAAAAGCTCAACTGCCCTCTCGATGATTATTCCCGCCGCGCCGCCGGGGCCCGCTCTCCCCTGTCAAGCGATCGATGCACGGTTTTTATGGAACGGGATTTGAACTACTACCTCGGGGAGAATTATGCCGTGGAGGAGGTCCTCGCGTCGGTGCTCCATTCGGTGCGGGACAACTATCTCCTCAAAGTGGCGGGGAAGGCGCCCATGGGTGATAAGATTTTCTTCCAGGGGGCCACGGCGAAGAACCGCGCCCTTGTCGCCGCTTTTGAACAGAAGCTTGGGAAAAATATCCTCGTCTCGAAATTTTGCCACATCACCGGGGCCTACGGCGCCGCCCTGACGCTTTGCGACGAAGGATGTGAAAAAACGGATTTTCGAGGGCTCTTTATTCACCGTAACTCCATCCCTGTGAAGTCGGAAACCTGTGGTTTCTGCGCCAACCACTGTAAGCTTGCCGTGGCGGAAGTGGAGGGCGAAACCGTTGCCTTCGGATTTCTCTGCGGCAGGGACTATGACACGAAGAAGTTCGTCCGAAATGAAACCTCCGTCCCCGACCTTTTGAAAGTGAGAAAGAAGGCTTTGCGGTGGAAAAAGCCTTCGGGGGCTGCGTCGGGTGTTACCGTAGGCCTTCCAGCGGCCCTCCATCTGGCGGAGGAACTGGAACTGTGGAAGATGTTCTTTGCCGAGCTCGGCATTACGACGGTGGACAGCGAGGGATACCATGGAGCGCTCTCGTCGGGGAAGGAGCGCGCAGGCGCGGAGTTCTGTGCGCCCATGGCGGCCCTCCATGGCCACGTTCATCATCTTCTCGGAAAAGCCGATTACGTGTTCCTCCCGGTGTATCTCGAGGTGAAGTCCGGCGATCAGGGAGTTAGACGCCACTACTGTTATTACACCCAGTACGCCCCCATCGTGGTGTCATGCGCCGAGGACCCGGACGACCGTTCCAGGATCATAATGCCCGTGGTGAGGGGCCTGAGGGGGCGCTTTCATGAAAAAGTGTCCCTGTATCGGGCCCTGGAAAAAATCAGGGGTGTCAATGCAGGCTTTCTTCAGGTGTCCCAGGCCTGTGACAGGGCCTACAGGCGTTTTGAAGAACAGAGAGAACGTCTCAAGGAGATTTTTCGCCGAAGGGCGGAATGTGGCGATATCGAAGTGCTGTTCCTCGGAAGGCCTTACGCGGTGTTGTCGCCTTCCATGAACGGCTCGATTCCGGATATTTTTGCTCGCCTGGGAGTCCGGGCCTGGTACCAGGATATGGTTGATGTTCCCCGGGAGCGCCTTGGAGCGCTGCGCCCTCTCTTGGAGGCGTTCCACTGGAACTACGCAGCGGCAATCCTAAAAGGGGCCCTTGTCGCGGCCGATACCGCGGGGCTTTACCCGGTTCTGGTGACATCGTTCAAATGTACTCCGGACTCGTATGTCATCGATTATTTCAGGGAGATGATGGACGCACAGGGGAAACCTTATCTGGTCCTTCAGCTTGATGAACATGACTCATCAGTGGGCTATGAAACCAGGATCGAAGCGGGGGTCCGCGCCTTCAGAAATCATTTTGCGTCGTCCCGTGAAGTCGGCGGGGAGTTATGTGAAACCTCTGCGAAGCCCTTCGCGGGAGTAAACCCCCGGGTGACGAAAAAACGAGCGGACCTTGCGGGAAGGGCCCTGCTTCTTCCGAACTGGGACGGTTTTACCGGGAAGCTTCTTGAGGCGAACCTTCGCCGGGCAGGATTTGACGCCCGTCTTTTGGAGGAGACGGAGGACACCATCAGGAGGGGCCTCCGATGCAACACCGGCCAGTGCCTTCCCCTTTCGGCGATAGTACAGGGCACGGCTGACTATATTGAAAAATACGGGCTTCAACCTTCTAAGACGGCCCTGTGGCTCTTCGACTCCAGCATTTCGTGCAACGTCCGAATGTTTCCCTACTATGTGAGTCGTCTCCTGGACTTTCGGGGGCTCGGGGAGGCGGCAGTCTATGTGGGGGAGATCACCTTCCTCGATATGCCTCTCTCTGTGGCGGTCGATTCCTACTTTGCCTATATGTTCGGCGGCCTTCTCCGGAAAGCTCTTTGCAAAATCCGTCCCTATGAGGTCGAGAAAGGAAGCGCCGACCGTGCCGCGGCAGGGGCCCTGGGAATCCTGGAACAAGCCTTCGCCGACGGTTCTTCGAAGGAGGAGGCTGCGCGGCGTGCCGTGGAGATATTGAAAGCGGTTCCCGTCAGGAGGGTGCCGCGCCCCAAGGTGGCCATTTTTGGCGACCTCTACGTCCGGGACAACGACGTGATGAACCAGGACCTGGCGAGGACGCTTGAGTCCCTTGGGGCCGAAGTGGTCACCACGCCGTACAGCGATTACATGAAGATAATCGCCGATCCCTATATAAAAAAGTGGGTCCGAGAAGGACTCTATGGCGGCGCCGCCGCGGCGAAGCTCCTCCAGCTTACAGTGCCGCTTTTCGAGAAGAAATTTCTGGATATTTTCCGGGAGGTGACCCTTGATCCGCCCCATGTTGTTCCGGGGGATTACGAGAAGGTCCTTGCCGGGATGCGGGTGTCGCCGGAGCATACCGGAGAGTCGATGGACAATGTGCTGAAGATATTCTCCCTGATCAGGACTTATCCGGATATCGCCCTTTTCGTCCAGACCAACCCATCGTACTGCTGTCCCGCCCTTGTGACGGAGGCCATGGCCGCCGAGATCGAGAGAGTCACCGGTGTTCCAGTGGTGACTCTCGAATACGACGGCACCGGCGGCGCTCGGAACGGGGACATCATTCCCTATCTGAAGTACCTCGGGAAAAGGCCAGCCGCGGCGGATACCGAGGCGATGTGATGCATGCGGGACTCCAAAGGGCTTGACATTCGGCGGCGAAATAACGGAAAATGTCAATTCGTCCATCTTGTCAAAGCCCGGGCAAATATTATCGGTGCCTCCGTCTTCACTAAAGAATAGCCGACCAGGCGCTACGGGGGTACGATATACAGGCCATGCACAAGTACAAAAAACTCATCGACATAATGAACAAAATCAACTCGTCGATCAGCTTTCAGCATCTGATCACGACGATTATCGATTCCGCCAACGATTTGTTGGAGGCCGAAGGGACATCACTGCTCCTCCTCGACCGTGAGTCGGACGAGCTTATCTTTGATATCGTCCTCAGCGAAAAAGGGGAGATCATCACGGGGAAGCGGTTGAAGGTCGGCCAGGGTATCGCAGGCCATGTTGCGAGGACCGGAGAACGGACCATAGTAAACGACGTTTCCGGCGACGAAAGGTTCTGCGGCGACATCGACGCCGCCAGCGGCTTCAACACCAGGAGCCTCATTGCCGCCCCCGTCATGGTGAAGGACAGACTTATCGGGGTCCTGGAAGCAGTGAACTCCACGCGGCCCGGGGGGTTTGGAGAGAACGACCTTGTGATGCTCGACTATATCGCCGACGCTGCGGCGATCTCCATCAACAACAAGGAACTGGTGACGAACCTGAAAAACCGGGTGGACGAGCTCACCTGCATCTACGAGATATCGCAATCGATCTACTTTACCTTTGACATCCGGGAATTTTTGGAACGCATTCTCAGCGCCGTCAACAAGGTGATCAGCGCCGAGCGCTGTTCCTTCGTGGTCCTCGACGAAGCAGGGAAGAATGTGGAGTACTTCGTCTCCACTAAGGGGAACGGCTTCTCCATCGACCTCGAAAACAGCCTGATGTACCACGTGATCAGGACGGGGGACCCGCTTTTGGTCTATAATGCCGAGGAGGAGTCGGGCCTTGGGGCGGGCGGGGTGAAGGCGCGCAACTACGGATCGAAGTCGTTCATCTGCGTGCCAATGAAGCTTCGGGAGAAGATAATCGGCGTCCTGAACGTGACGGACAAGCGCAAGGGTAATATCTTCGACTCCTTCGACTTAAGGGTGCTTTCAACCGTGGCGAACCAGGTGGCGGAGACCTACGAGAATGTTTTGCTCCAGAAGAAGAGCTACGAGCGGGAGCGCATTGAAAAGGAGCTGGAAATCGCCTCGGAAATCCAGCGCCGCACTCTCTCCGTGGTTCCCGACACCGTCCCGGGAGTGTCCCTTGGTGCTTTTACAATTCCTTCGAACTATGTGGGAGGCGATTTCTTTGAGATAACCCCATTTCCCGATGAATCCTTCAGCATCGCAGTGGGGGACGTGTCCGGCAAGGGAATTCCCGCCGCCATCTTCATGAACAGCGTGCGCTACGCTCTCCGATTCGAGCTTTTGCGGCATCGCGGGCCCTCGGACCTCATGGCGAGGCTCAACAACTGGGTATACCTTGATTCCCACAGCGGCATGTTCTGTACTTTCTTTTACGCCTTCGTGGACGCGAAGACCCGTTCCGTGTCGTTTGCCTCCGGGGGGCATAACGAACAGCTTCTTTATCGTCGCAAGAGCGATGACTTCATCGCCCTCAAGAGGAGCGGGAAACCCCTGGGGATCCTGGAAAATGCGCACTATGGGCAGGGGTTGGAGACATACGCCCCGGGAGACTTCCTGGTCCTTTACACCGACGGCCTCGTGGAGCAGGGAGCAGAAGGGCAGATGGGCCTGGTCGAGCTTATGAATTTTATCCGTCTCAACAGAGACCGAAGCGCCCGGGAGATAACCGCCCATCTGGAGGGCATTGTGAGGCGCGCCCTTTCCTTGAATCGCGTCATGGACGATTCCACCCTGGTGCTTGTGAAGTTTACACAATAAATTGGCCCTGGAAGCAGGCGGCCATTATTCACACCATTCGTTCTGTACACATTTCTTCCAATAATGCCGATAGTAAAGGCTGTGTGTGGTAGTAATCAATAGAAGGCAACCACTGAAAATTATATTTTTCATCCCGCATTCGGCGGGCGGAAAAAAACAAGTGTTGAGAATGTCAGCAGTTCCAGTTTATGGGGATTTAAATATTTAATTTTAGATGTTCCCGGAATTTTTTTGGTCGGACGGTCTGAAAAGCCGTATATTATTAAAGGGCAGCCACAAAAACTTCGTTTTCCCGCCCGCCGAAGGCGGGCGGGAAAACGAAGTCCGGAGCATGTCGGCAGTTACAATTTATGGGGCCTCTAAAATTTTTTTTTGAGGTCTCACATGAGTTTTTGAGACTGACCTAAAGCATGGGCTAATAAGGGTGGAAAAAGATGGATATGCTCTATCTTAACGCGTTCAGTATAGGAGCGCTCATCGCGTCTGTATTTTTCGGAGTGATCGCGATATTTATCCTTTCCGTAAAGGGGAAATCGAAGGCCGCGCTCCACCTCGGTGTGGCGTATTTGCTCCTGTGTATTTTCAACATGGGGTACTTTATTTCCGCAAGCGTCTACCATCCCCTGGCGGCGTACCACCGGTGGCTTACCGTGCTCACCATACTCCTGGGGATTACGCATAGCAACGTTTTCTACTACTATTTTCCCACGGAGAGAAATCCACGCGCAGCAAAGATATTTTTCAGGGTGTTTTACACTATCACTATCCTGGTGACCCTCGGGTTTGTCGCGGTTTCTCTGCCCTCCGACAAGGTCTATCTTTTCAGGGGGCATTACTGGGACTTCGACGCCGACATCGCGAGCACGCGGGTGGCCCTGGTGATCGTCTCCTTCATCCTGGTTAACATCGTCTTGAGCTCCTGGCGCATCTTCACCGGGGAGAAGAAGGACAGGTTGATGCTACTCCTTTTGATGATAACCTACCTTCTAGCAGCCCTGGTGCCTTCGATCACCAACACGCTTAGCCGCGATGGCATGATAAGCCGAGAGACATTTCACAACACCTGGGTGATTTTCAACGTGTTCGGTTTTTTCCTCTTTGCGGTGGTGTTTCTGAACAACACCCGGGAACGGATCTCCTTCATGGGGAAGCTTATCGGCATAAGCCTTGTGACTATCCTGGTGCTCCTCCAATTCGAGAGTTTTTTCATTCTCAGGGAACGCGAAGAATCTTATGACGATATATGTAGAAAGACCGCCGCGATGACGATCATAAGCGGGGCACTCCAGGACAAAGCGGTCTATCTTGACGTGTACAATCCTCACACCGGGACCTTTACGGAGAGGAAGGGTGTGGGGGCCGTCGATTTTAAAATATACAAGGCTGAGTTCGACAACGCCGTAATGCGCGAGCGCATAAAACGCCTGAAAGAGGAAAATTTCCAGGAAGAACTCTCTCGGGTCCTCGCCGGGGCGCCCGCGGCCTTTGCGGGGTACGCGAATGCGGCGAAAAGCTTTGCGGAAAAGTTCCCGCCGGACGAACCGGACCCGTCAGGGAAGCTGGTTGCGCATCTGGACTCCCTGCGCGACATGATCTACTATAAGTCCAACAAAATGCGGCAGATTCGGACCGACAATTTTCGGGCCGCAGCGTTAAAGTTTCTGTTGAAGCCGGATCCGCGGTTCGACCCGTTCCGCGAGGCGATGATCGCGCGCTTGAAAGAGAGCAATGCCGAGAATGAGGAGCTCAAGGCGGAACTGTTGCAATACCTCGCCATGCTTGAGAAACCGGGGACCAGGCTTTACCGGAACCTTGCCGACGGAAGTGGACACATCGTTGCTTACATGCAGTTTGATGCGGAAAGGGGCGAGATGTACGAGGTAGGTTTTCCCTATCGGGCATACCGGGCCTATATGCACCCGTCGGTATTGCGTATAGTGATCATGCTTGCCATCATTGTACTTGTTGTGCGTTTCGGGTTTCTTCTGTTCTTTTCCGGTGTTCTCATCAACCCGCTTAGGGCGCTCTCGCACGGCGTACGCGAGGTGAACAAAGGCAACCTGAATATCGAGGTTCCGGTCAAGATTGAGGACGAGATCGGCTATATCACCCACACTTTCAACAACATGGTCGCGTCGCTTCGGGGAATGGTGGAGAACATAACGTCAAACTCCATTGAGGTGAAGACCATCAGCGCCGACCTGAACAACTCATCGTCGGGCCTTACCGAGATTGCACAAGAGCTCGCATCCATCGTTGAGGAGGCCGCAAGCGCCTACGAGGAAATGTCCGCGTCCTTTGAATCGAGCCTGCCCGATATTAAGGCCCAGATGGACGGGTCGGACATGATCAAGGACGATATAGGAAAAATAAACGCCAGCAGCGGACAGCTCTCTCAGAGGATCGGGAAGCTCACTGAAAGCATTCAGGGCGCCGTGGGGCTAGTCGTTATGGGAGAGAAGACGATGAACAAGTCGGTGAAGGCGATCGGTGAGATGGCCGATTATCTGCGCCAGCTCGAGGGGACCATCAACCAGATTGACGAGGTGGCCGACAAGATCAACCTGCTGGCGCTGAACGCCGCCATCGAGGCATCGCGCGCCGGCGAGGCCGGCAAGGGGTTCTCGGTGGTGGCCGATGAGGTGAACAAGCTGGCCGACCAGACCGCCGAACTGGTGAAAGGGATACGGGCCACCATAACCGAGCACACAAGCCGAATCACCACGGAACTAAGCTTCATAAGCGACACCGCGGGGATATTCAGCGAAGTGCAGGAGAAAATAAACGAGACAAGCGGCGTACTTACGGGCACACTGGATTTTACGGACGAACTCGGTTCTATGAACAGCGACATAAAGTCGAAGATTGACCGGCTGAGCGGAATCGCCTCAACCGTTTACTCCTTCTCCGTGGAACAGAAAACCACCGTGGAAGAGCTCACCCGGACCATTAATACGATCACCGAAATTTCGCAGAAGACCCTGGAGAGCGCCGAGATGGTGCGGAGTTATTCCAGGATTATCGACCTCAGCTCACAGAGCCTCTCGGGAAGTCTGGAATCCTTCAAGCTGAAGGGTGATGGGAACTCCTCAGGAGATTCGGGGACGGGCGCCTGAGCAGGTAAAGTTGGCAGGCGTACCCGCAGCCGTACCATGCAAGCTGATTTTATCGGTCGCCGCTCGCTATGCCTTCGCAGCTTCCTCCCTGTTGTGCCGCACCGACTTCCAGAAAAAGAACCCGATCACCGCGAAGGTGCAGGCCGGCGACATCCAGGTAGGAATGTGTGCCCCAAATGCGTCGGCAAGCATCACGCAGCCCAGCACCAGGATGGAGTACATCGCCCCGTTTTTCAGGTAACGATACCGCTTCACGCGCTCTATGTTGCCGATGGTGAGCTCTCTCACCACGAACGCTCCCAGGCCGTTTCCCACGAGTATGAGCGGTACTGAGAGAGTGAAGGCGAACGCCCCAAGTACGCCGTCGATGGAAAAGGTCATGTCTATTACTTCGAGGTAGAGGATCTTGCTGATATCGGTCATATTCCTGTTTAAAAGGCCTCTCTCGCTCTCCTCGGCGTTCTGCTTGAAACCGTGGGTGATAAAGAAAGCCGTGGAACCCAGCACCGCGGCAAAGGCCATCATCTTCTCGATTTTTAACGAGTGCCAGACGATGGCGGTGAGTATGATGGAGACCAGGGCGAAGAACCAGACTCCCCGCTTTACGAAAAAAGGCTCGATGAAAAGGCCGAAGTTTTTATGCTCGATGAAAAGCCAGTGCAGGAAGAGAAACAAAAGGAACACGCCGCCGGCCACAAGCAGCATAGGTGAGGACTGGCGGATGGCGTCGGTGACACGAGGGTCGCTCGAGAAAGTCGCCGTGAGAGCTTCAACGGGGCCCAGCCCGGGAGTCGCGGCCCAGACGATAAACCATGGCAGGAGACCGCGCACCAGGAAGACCGCAATGATGATGCCCCAAATGAGGAACCATCTCCTTGCCTTCGCCTGCATGGTGGAGAGCACCTCCGCGTTGATGATGGCGTTATCGATGCTGCTTACCGTTTCGAAGAGGCAAAGGCCCAGCACTGTGAGGACCATGGCGGCTATGGACATATGAATGCTCCCTGGCGAGATGTGCCGAAAGATAACAATGGGGATGGTGTAAAAAGCAAGCGAAAAATCAATGGGTTATACTTTTTAGAACTGCCATCACTCCGTAATGGTCCGAGAGGGGCGCGCCTTTTTTGGAAATAAGACACAGCCCCGATGATGCAACCATGTCCGGGGAGACGGAGGGCGGCGCAAGGATGAAATCTATCACCCTCTTTTTTATGTCGAAAACGGAAAGTAAGTGTTGGTAAAGGCTTCCCTTCCGTGCCGAAGCGAGTGGAAAATAATATTTCATGATGATCGGGTTGGTATCGCCGTCCCAGGTCGGTGTGCCGTCCATGGGAGAGATGAGGCGATATCCCTTATCCATAAGAGGGGCCATGCAGGGCCAGGATGGTTCTGCGTTGAAATCGCCCATTACAAGATGGGGTACGCCCTCCGGCACGGTCCCGGCCAGGAAGTCCCGCAGGCGAATTACCTCATCGTCCTTCCGTTGAGCGTCCTTTCGTAAGGAAGCAACGGCCCGGCGGTATTCGCGGAGGGAATACCCGAACTCCACGGCAAGGGAATCGAGCAAGGCAAGGGTTTCGTCTGCAAGGGGAGGAGCGTGACGCAGGTGTACCTGGGCAATGCAGAGTTTCCCGGCCCCGGCTGTTATGGAACCCAGTATCGCCTGGGTGACGTCGCCAGTATGAAGTGACCAGGCATTACGGACCCACCCTGACCCGCCAAGCCACGCCCTTCCCAGGAGGTGAAGTCGAAGGTCTTTCCGGGCCAGCAGCATGTCGCCCTCAAGGAGGTTCCAGGGGATTCCAACGCGTCCAAGCCGGACACCCGAGACGCCCATGTGGTGGACCTGGTCCATACTCGTTAGGCGCGCGAGCTCCCGGGCGTATCCGGGAAGCGGGTTCGCCTCGCTTATCCCAAGGACGTGGGGACTAGCTTCGTTAATGGCGGAGACGAGGGAGAGAAAGCGCGTCCGCCGCGCTTCCGTGGTTTCAAAAGAAACCATGCGCAAAATACCCTCGTAGGTTAGGCCCGACCATGCGTTTAAGGTCATGATGCGAATGTGTTCCATGAAATACCCATCAATATTAGCGGTAAGAGAAATCTCAAAAATTAAAGGGGCTTCTAAAAATTAAAATCCTGAGGTCCCCATGAATTTTAACTGCTGGCATACTCGGGAAAACCTAATTATTAGAGTTTGCCTTAAGGTTTTCTACTGTGAGATAAAAACGGAAATAGGGCAAATAAAATTTCTTGATTTTTTCAAAGGGGAGGGCCAATATTGTTAGAAATCCTAATTAGTTTAAGGGAAATTCTAAAAACTATTTTCAGAGTCTCCATATATTGCAATTACTTGCAAACTCGTCGCTTAGGTTTTTACGCCCGTCTTCGGGGTGCGTGAAAAACTAAAAAATCAGAGGTTGTCTTAATATATTCGGTGTGGCCATGGAAGAGAGCGGAAAGATCGAGGGAAGGATCGTATCGGCCTTGGACAAGATTTGCCAGGCCAGAAGGAGCCTTGTCTGGGAGGTGTCTACGAGGGAGAAGCTGTCGCCGATTCAAATGCAATTCCTCGACCACTTAGGAAGGTTTTCCCCGGAATTATGCACTGTAAGCGCCCTTTCCAGAGAGTACGATCTCACGAAGCCCACGGTGAGCGGCGCCCTGGGGCCACTGGAAAGCAAGGGCTTTATTTCAAGGAGGACCAACTCCGAGGACAAGCGCTCCGCCACCCTGTTTCTCACTGCCAAGGGGCGAAGAAAACTCGCATCTCTGGGAGGATGGCGCCATGTGCTGGAGGAGGCGCTCGGGGCTTTCACGGAAAATGAAAAGGAGAAAGCCCTTGGATTTTTCACTGCACTTATAGAGAAGCTTTTTGACGGGGGCGTGGTGTCCGTTGCGAGGATGTGTACGGTTTGCGAGAACTTCATGCCCGGAGATGACGTACATAGGTGCGCCCTCACGGGGCGGGAGTTCGGGGATGGAGGAATCGACATGGGATGCACCGCCTGGCGGTCCAAAAGCGCCGGGTGATGAGGGAAAGAAGGCAAAGGTTTATGCACTATGGACACAGTGAACGAAAAGGCCGCGAAAGACATAGGGATCTTGGCGGATTTAATTGAACTGTATTGTCGGGAACATCACGAAGGAAGCGTCGAGGCAGTTGCAGGAGCAAAAATTGGCGAGGCCTTAGGGGAAAGGAATGTACGGCTCTGCGACGATTGCCGTAAACTGCTCATGTATGCCGGGAGCATGCGCCTCATCTGCCCCTACGAACCGAAGCCGAGCTGTAAAAAATGCGAAACCCACTGCTACAAGCCTGAGTACCGAGAAAAGATACGTAAAGTTATGCGTTTTTCGGGCATGTACCTCATACGTCACGGTAAACTGGGGCTTATAAAAAAATATCTTTTTTAAAATGGGAGGGGACATGGATCTAACTACGCGGTTCATGGGGCTTGAGCTGAGAAACCCGATTATTGTTGGGAGCTCGGGGATGACAGGCACCGTGGAAGGTGTAAAGCTTATGGCGGATTCCGGGGCGGGCGCCGTGGCCCTGAAGTCCCTCTTTGAGGAAGAAATACTCATGCAGATATCGTCCATGTCGGGGTCTGGCGCCATTGTAAACAATTACGGCGAGGCTTCGGATTACATGCGGTACTATGTCCGCGAGGAGAATGTGGGCAACTATCTGAAACTAATCGAGGGTGCAAAAAAGGCGGTGTCGATACCGGTCATTGCCAGCGTTAATTGCGTATCCACAGGTGAGTGGACCTCCTACGCTAAGGCCCTCCAGGACGCAGGGGCAGACGCCCTGGAGCTGAACATCTTCATCATGCCCTCTGACCCGAAGTACAATAGCGAGAACATCGAGAAGCGTTATTTTGATATCGTTGCCGACGTGAAAAAGTTGGTGACGATTCCCATTTCCCTCAAGATAGGACACCAGTTTTCCGGGATGGCCCATTTTATGGCGGCCCTTTCGAACACTGGAATCAGTGGACTTGTGCTCTTCAACAGGTTTTACAGCCCCGATATCGACTTAAAAACACTTACCATGACGGCCATGCCGGTCTACACCAATCCGGAGGATCTCGCACTTCCCCTGCGTTGGATAGGGATTTTAGCCGGGAAAGTGAAATGCGATATGTCGGCTTCAACGGGGATCCACACCGGTTCTGCCCTGGCGAAGGTACTTCTGGCCGGGGCCGCATCAGCCCATGTGGCTACGGCCATCTATAAAAACGGGGCAAATTACATAGGTGTTATGCTGGAAGATCTTACAGCGTGGATGGGCACCCATGGTTTTAAAAAGATCGATGATTTCAGAGGGCGCCTTAACCAGAAAAACATAGATGACCCGCTCCATTATGAGCAGGCGCAGTTTATGAAGTATTTCTCACACCACGGGAAAAACTAGCAGAGAGCTACCATTTGTAAAAGGGGACGGAAATCTGGTAAATTACATTGGCCCGGTCGTTTTCAAGGCCGCCTCGCTCATCCGCCGAGGGGATGAGATAATGGGAATGTTCGATGGCCCTGGTATATCCGGAGTTAGGAAGCTGTCCCAGTGATATGCAACCCGCCAGGGAAATGGCCGCCAGACAAAATGATAGTAAAATAAGCCTCATCTTTAAGCCCAAACACTCCAATGGTTGATTTGGAGGACTATTTTTTAACGGCAAATTTCTGTCAAGGTTTTTAAGAGTAACCCCAGTAAATTATCTGTCAATGGGCGTCCATGTTGCAGGGTCTCTTTTTGCTTCCCAATTTTTATATATTGTTGATGTTGGCGATTTTTCCGTAATAGTACCTGTGATGAAATGGTCGTTCACAATGCCGGTGTAGCACGCTTCCGCTTTTTTACCCCTGTGTTTTATTTCGACCGAAAAGCTGATGTGTTCACCCTGGATTTTCATCTTTTTTATTCGAAAAATTTCTTTGCCGTCGGAGAGGGTCCCTTTTGGTTTCTGAAAGTTCTGGATGATCTTCATGGAGACGGGGGATCCGTCTCTCCATTCCCATGTCCCGGTTACGTTGGCGGGCACGATGTAAAGCCGGACGGTTCTGTAACATTCGAATTTTCCGCTGTTAATACAGTGGCATTTGACCGATTCGGAAAAATCGGGTTCCCATTCTCCGGAGTCGTGGGTGTGCATGATGATCCTCGTGCCTGGTTTCAAAAGTCGGAGGAAACGGGGCCGAAGCTGCTTGTTTAGGGTGTTATTAAGGAACGCGAAAACCACCGTGGCGTCCGAGAAATCGGTGTCGAAAAAACTTTCGTTGATAAACGTCGCTTTGTCGGAAACTCCTTCTTTAACGGCCCGTTCCCTGCTTTGGATGATCCTCGCCGGATCGATATCTACGCCCTTGCCCCTGAGACCAAACCGTTTTACCGCCTCAATGACCACCCGGCCGTCACCGCTTCCAAGATCATAGAATACGTCAGTTGAGCTGAGATTTGCAATGGAGAAAAGCCGCTGAATGACCGTGCGGGGGGAGGCCCCCCAGCGTACGTCAAGATCGAACTCCTTTTTAAGATATGGGAGGTCTTCGTCCTTGCGGGGCTCCTGGGACTGGCACGAGGAGAAGGCGCATAAGATTGCCGCCAGAGCTATGGCGACAGTTGAAATTATAGGGCGGGATACCTCGGCCCATACGCTCTTCATGGTTGATTGTCCAGGGTGATTGAATTGAAACCATAGCCGCCGATGGAGCGTTTCTCCCTGGGGCTATACGCAGAAAACGGTAAAAAACGAGTTAAAATTTGCAAGCGTTTTCCTTGCGGTCGGGAGCTGAATCCAGACATTGTAATTACTTTCATAATAAGGACTTATGCTTCCCGCACGGCTTCAGCGGGTGTGAAGCATGAGTAGAGGTTGCCTTATCAAGAATATTCCCGTCGCGGTTATTTAGTACGTTGTGATCCCCTTGGTTTGCTGTTTGTTTTAGGAAAAGAAAATTTTTCATAAACCCCGGGTTTTTTTCGTATTAATGTACAAGGCTGATATTGAGGCTTTAAGGGGGAATAGGATATGGGAATAGATACGACAATACACCTGGGGGAAGATGCCGCGAAAAAGCTCGATAAGTCGGCAAAAAAAGCTGGAGTCTCAAGGTCTGAAATGGCGATGGCGCTTTTACAAAGGCTTATGAGGGAACATGGGAAAATGGCGAAAAACTGGCGTGCCGTGCGATATCAGAAAAAGGCAGCAGGAAAGTCATGGCGGAGGCTGCATGTGAGGTACGGGAAAAAGGATTATGAGTTCTGCATCGATATGAGGAATTTTTTTAAGTCCTCTGTTTCGGGTTTGCTGGCGTTTGCCATTAGTGAATACCTTGAAGAGATAATGCTTATAGATAGCAAGGGAAGAAGGCCTGGAATTACCGATAACTATTTCTTTCATGCTTATGCAATCATTTGTGAGGAGGTTGAAAACGCCGTTTGCTGGCGAATATACTGGAACATCCCCCCCATACCATCAAAAATCTTCCCCGAATAGCCTTTCCCCTCCCCAAAACACCCCGGCCCGCGTCCCGCTTTTTAGGAGGATTCGCCCCTCCATGCCCATATTACATTTGACGTATCGATCTGGAGGTGTACATTGCGGAATCATCACCATACCATCATACTGGACAATCCCATGGCATCAATTACTATTATCAAAAATCAGCTATCCGACCTCCACAACTGGCTTCTGGTGTCCAATAAGAAGAACATCCTCCGGGGCCTGGAGAAGGCCCTCCGAAATGACGAGATGATCATCGACCTTTTAGACGGGCTCTACGAGGGTACTGCCTTTATCGGGCCGGGGCTCGGCGTTGCGGGGGTGCTGGTCATTACGAGCAAGCGCCTACTTTTTGTGGCAGGGGACTCTTCCAGGGCCGCGTACGAGGAAATCCCCTATGGCGACATAAAGGCCATTGAGCATAACAAAAGTTTTTCATCGGTGAAAATTTCCATTGCCCTCCCACGGGGAAAAGTCGCTTTCAAGACCTTCGCCAATGAGGCGGCAGTAAAAAAATTCACGGACCGCATAAGGGAGATAGAAGGCGGGAACGCGCCCTTCGAGGAAAAGGCCTCGTCCTCTGTTCTCGATGCTATGACCGGCCTTTTTATGGAGAGGACCGGGGCCGCCGATTTCCTGGAAAACATCAGGAAGGAAATTCCCACAGGAGGGCAAAATGGCGGCATTATCGACGAGATGAGCGGACTGAATTTTCTTTTCACGGAAGCCAAAAAGATATCAAAAGCCGTGATGGGAATGGAGCTTTACGCCGGGGACCCGGATTTCAAAAAGAAAGTGATCAACGACCTCATCATCCTCGCTTCCCTCGCCAGCATGGCCGACGGGACCATGTCGGACCAGGAGCTCCTTTTTATTACATCCGTCATCATGCCGATGAACCCTGAGGGATCTCCGGAAGTTGAAAAACTCGCCAGGGCCATCTTCGACTTCGATTCCTTTCCCCTCCATTATCGCGATTCCCTGACGAATTACTGGGACAATATTTCACGATACATGAAAAAAGAAAATGTGAAAGTCGACGGTGCTTCACTCACTTCGCTTTCCCATGCCCGCCGATTTGACGCGAACCATGGTACGGGGCATTTCGACCGCCTCGCCCAGACTTATTATTCCTTCGCCCAGTGCCTCATGAAGGCCGACGGCGCCATGGACGCCCGGGAGGAGGAGCGGCTCCTCGAGATACGCTCCCTCATCTACCGCAAGGGTGAGGACGACATGTCATCGGAAGATAAACCGGCCGATAAAGAGGAGACCCTCGAAGAGGTGATGGAGAAGATCAATGATCTGGTGGGGATGAATAAGATCAAGGAAGAAATCGGGACCTTCGTGAACCTCATCAAAGTGCAGAAGGCGCGCGAAGAGAGAAACCTTCCGCGGACGCCGCTTTCCCTTCACAGCGTGTTTTATGGCCCTCCTGGGACCGGAAAAACCACCATTGCCCGCCATCTGGGAAAAGTATACCGCGCCCTGGGGCTTCTTAAAAAGGGGCAACTGGTGGAGACGGACAGGGCCGGACTTGTGGCGGGCTATGTAGGGCAGACCGCCATCAAGGTGGACGAGGTGGTCCAGAAGGCGCTGGACGGGGTCCTCTTTATAGACGAGGCCTATACCCTGGCGCCGGAGGAAAGCGCCGGGCGCGATTTCGGCCAGGAAGTCATCGACACGGTCCTCAAGCGCATGGAGGACCACCGCGACCGCCTGGTGGTCATCGTGGCCGGGTACACCGATGAGATGCAGCGTTTCATCAACTCCAACCCCGGTCTCAAGTCGCGTTTCAGCAGGTACTTCTATTTTGATCATTACACACCGGATGAGCTCATACGGATTTTCGACATCTTCATCAAGAACGCGGCCTTTACAGTCGATGAGGAGGCGAGGAAGAAGATGATGTCGCTGCTGGAATTTTACCATTCCCTTCGGGACAGGAGTTTCGGCAATGGAAGGCTTGTGCGCAATATCTTCGAGAAGATTGTGGAGCGCCAGGCGAACCGCATCGCCTCCATTACACCTCTCACCGATGAGGTCCTCTGTACCATCAAGGCGGAGGATATTCCCGAGAGCGAGGACATAGTGAGCTAATGAAGCCCGGCTGATATTGCCTTCATGCAGCCGGGGCCGCGGAGCAAAGGCTTATTTCACCGCCTCGTCCAGATGGCGTTTCATATCATCCGTGAATTTTTTTCTGTTTTCCGGCGTGAGCGCCTTCATGTACTCATCTAACTGGTCTTTTATGCGCCCCTCGGTTTCCCAGCGCCGCCCCGATATGGGCCCCGCCTTGTCGGGGCCCTTCGTCGGCGCCGCGTACCCGGCTGGTTCGTACCCTTCCATAGTAACCCCGGAGCCGATGTGCGCCAGTATCCCCGGCGCTATATCTTCGTATTTCGGTACATTGTCAAAGTAAATCGCGCGCACGGAACTTCCGGTTTTGAGGACAACCTGATAGCTGTAATTCATCACCCGCATATCGTCGCCGTAGTTAACCTTTATCTCGATTTCCGCGCGGCGGTCTTTTTTTTCTGAGGCGTCCCAGACATAGCTGTTCGTCATGAGGATTCCTTCCTCGCGGATGCGGGCCGGGTCGCCCCGGGAGAGGAACAGCTCAAATTCGGTTGAGTCGATTGTAATGGCATACTTTTTCCTGAGGCTTTCAAGTACCGGTCTTAAGGGGAATTCACGCATAGCGTAGAGGGCGCGGCTTTTCCCCGCACTCAAATTGGAGTACTTAAATTGCGTGAACACGAAATCTCGCTCCCGGAGTTCTTCCCACTTCCTGGCGTTCCAGACGGTACAGGAAAGAAGAAGGAGGAGGGTGATGAAGATTGCCGATATCGTCCGGTTTTTTGTTCTGTTCATGGCTTCCTGATTTGAACGTGCTTTGCATCATCAATTCGACGGGACAAATTAGCAAGCGAATAATTCCAATTTTCGACGTTCATTTTTACGCCGGAACTGGAGATATATACGCTTTCCGGCAAAATAATTGCTTGAAAATATCCTGGCGATATGCCCTTATATCGAACAGCGATGTTTACCACAGGAGGTTCTTATATGAAAAAGGTAGTGCTCTTTGTATTCGTAATGCTTTTCTGTTCCGCGGTATTTATGTCCGACGCGTTTTCTTTCAGGCTCGGCAACAAGGAGATGGTGAGGGTCGGTACGGGAAGCCGGACGATGTTCGTCATCGGGTCCGTCTACTACGCGACGCTCTATGTGCCTCAGGAGCTGAAGGGGAAAAGCGCCGAAGAAATTATCAATGCCGATGAGCCGATGTCGGTGATAATGCAGGTGAGTTCGAGGCTTATCACCCGGGAAAAATTCATTAAAGCCGTGCGCGAAGGTTTTGGAAAGTCCGCCGCTTCCGGGTATCGCACCGACAAGAGCGAACAGTTTCTTTCACTTTTCGATTCCACAGACCTTTCCGTGGGCGACAAGGTGTATCTCAACTATGTGCCCGGCGCCGGCCTTACCGCCAGCGTATGGACCAAGTCCACGAATCAGACGAAGACCGTGGGGACCACGGCTGGATTGCCGTTTAAAAAAGCATTATACGCCATATGGCTTGGCCCAAACCCGGTCCAGGCGGGCCTCAAACGCGGAATGCTGGGGCAGTGAAGTTTCGAATTTTTTTAGCATGCTGTTTCATCAAGGGCGCGAATTTATTCGCGCCCTTCCCGCTTTTTGGGGGCGTCTGCCATTAGGCGAACGCATTCGGATGCGAAGTTTCGCCAATGCGCTGCCATTAATAAAAAAACGGGACGCCCCATGTCCATGCGCCAAAGATGCCTTGACAGAAAAAGCGTTTGGAAGATAGCTTATTCTACCTGCCTTCGGCGGGCGGAAACACTTAGTTTTATGACCCCCCCCATATTAAGAGGCTTTACATGGAAGACCTGAAAAAAGCATACAAAACCGTGATGGACGACCATTTCCCCGACGAGATGACCATCACCTTCGGCGGACAGAAGCTGGTGTACAAAAAGCGGGCCTGGAAGCTGGAGGACGGCGGGGCCCTGGTGGAAAAGGGACTCAGGTACGGAGAGAACCCCGGCCAGGAGGCAGCGGTCTACGAGCTGGTAAATGGGAACCTCGCCCTGGGCGGCTGTACATTCATCGGGCCGGGTAACTCCCTGGTGAGCGCCGTGGACGAAAAGATGATGATCCAGCCCGGAAAACATCCCGGAAAAATAAACCTCACCGACATCGACAATGGTTTGAACATCCTCAAGTTCCTTATGAAAAAACCGGCATCGGTCATCATCAAGCACAACAATCCCTGCGGCGCCGCCCAGGACAACACCCTCGCAGCGGCGTTCAACAGGTCCTATCGGGCGGACCGTATTGCCGCCTTCGGCGGCGCCGTCGTTGTAAACCGCACCCTGGACCGCGAAACGGCGGAGCTCATCTCCTCACAGTACTTCGAGGTGGTGGCTGCGCCTGACTATGCGGAAGGGGCCGTCGACATTTTAAAGAAGCGAAAAAATCTTCGCATCATCGAGATACCCCGTATCGACCGCCTGGAACAGTATCTGGCAATGCGCTTTGTGGATTTCAAGTCCCTCATCGATGGCGGGATTATCGTCCAGCAGTCGCCCCTGTGTATCACGAAAACAAAGGAAGATCTGAAACCCGCATCGGCGGAGTACCGCGGACAATCATATAAAATCGACCGCGTCCCAACGGACAAGGAATACGAGGACCTGCTCTTCGGCTGGTTTGTGGAGCAGGGCGTAACCTCCAACTCGGTGATTTACGTGAAGGACGGATGCACCGTGGGTATCGGCACCGGCGAGCAGGACCGGGTTGGCGTGGCGGAGCTGGCCATTGTGAAGGCATACACCAAGTATGCCGATCTACTCTGCTTCGACAGGTACGGGATATCTTACAAACAATTGGAACTCGCCGTGGAGAAGGGGGAGCGCAAAAAGTCCGAGAAGGATGATATAGACCGCGAGACGATGGAAGCGCGGGGCGGCATCCCCGGTTCCGCCATGGTCTCCGACGCCTTCTTCCCGTTTCGTGACGGCATAGACGTGGGAATCAAGCAGGGCGTAACGAGCGTGATACAGCCCGGAGGGTCGGAGCGCGATTTCGAGTCGATTGTGGCGTGCAATGAGGCGGACCCGAAGGTGGCCATGGTCTACACGGGCCAGCGGGCTTTCAAACATTAGAACGATGGTCGTCACCGCGCACATCGATGTCTCCTCGAAAGGCCGCCGGGACGCCGTCGATATCACCGGCGGAGTGCGGGACGCCGTGGCCCGAAGCGGCCTTTCAGCGGGGACAGCGACGGTCTTCGTTACGGGTTCCACGGCGGCCCTCACCACTATCGAGTACGAGCCCGGCCTGGTTAAAGATATCGACCTCTTCCTGGAGAAAATTCTCCCCTATGGCGGAAAGTACCGCCATCACGAAACATGGCATGATGATAATGGGGCCGCGCACCTCCAGGCCGCGCTTCTTGGCCCTTCGCTCACCGTGCCTTTCGTCGAAGGGAAGCTCACGCTCGGTACCTGGCAGCAGGTGGTGCTCATCGACTGCGATACGAGGCCCCGGAAGCGCAGGCTCGTGGTACAGATGATGGGGGAGTAGGAGCGCCCCTCCGCGCCGCATATCCCGCCGCGATAAAACCTGAGAGAAATATTTCTGCGGCGAAGTTCAGGAAACGGGGCCTTCCAGTTCCCGCTTTTTATCTTCGTGAAGGGCAGTAACTTCCGAGAGCTCCCGGAAAAGCACTTCTATCTGCTGTTCACAGCGGTGGATTTCCTGTGAAAGGCCGGCTATTCGAGTTCCCACTTTTTCCTGCGAGGCCTCAATCATCTCTCCGTGGAGTTTTTCCAGCTCTTTTTCCAGGGCAATGATTGAATTTTCCGTGTCCGCAATCCGCTTTTCCAGGGGCTTCAACTCCCGTGACCGCTTAACCATGAGCTCGGCGCGCTTTTTCCGGAGTTCCTTCTGCCCCGGCATCCGGGCCGTGTCATTTCTGTGGACCGATGAGGATTCCCTTTCGTCTTCCCAGCCTATCTTTTCTAGGAAGCGGCCGTATCCTCCCTCAAATACCGAGACTGAGCCGCCCTGGAAAATAATGAGCCGCTCCGCCAGGGCATTGAGAAAGAGCTCATTGTGGGTAACCATTACTACGGCGCCTTCGTAGCTGTCCAGGGCCGCCAGGAGCGCGTCGCATGATTCCATGTCCAGGTGGTTCGTCGGTTCGTCGAGAAGCAGGAGGTTCGAAGGATGGGCGATGATCTTTCCCAGCACCACGCGGCTCTTCTCCCCTCCGGAAAGGACCGACACCTTCTTCAATGCCTCATCGCCTTCGAAGAGCATGGCGCCGCAAATGTCCCGGGCCCTCTGGCGGTCCATGGAAGAAAGGTCCGCCGATATCTCGTCCAGGACGGTGCGGGTTTCCACAAGGGAGCCCACATTGCTCTGCTCGTAATAACCTACTTCGGTGTGCTGGGAATAGTTTATCGCCCCCGAAAGCGGCTTGAGGGAACCGGCCAAAAGCTTAAGAAGGGTGGTCTTCCCGCGTCCGTTTTTTCCAATCACGCAGATGCGGTCTCGAGAGCCGATGGACAGGCCGAAGCCTTCAATGAGCCGGGGCATGTCGGGGCCGTAGGAAAAGGAAAGGGCGTTCGCGGTAAGGGCGTACTTCGCCGTGGTCTGCGCGTAGGAGAAAGAAAATTCCAGGTCCTTTATTTGCTGGAGCCGGTCCCGGTTTTCCATTTTGTTCAGCATCTTGATGCGCGACTGGACCATATTGGCGAGGCGGGCTTTGGCGCGGAACCGGCTGATAAAAACTTCTATCTCCCTCTTCCGGCGTTCATCGTTTATCCTCGTTTTTTCGTGGACTTCCTCCTCCATGGCGATTTGCTCGTAATACTTTTCCGTGGCGCCGACTACCTTGCGGAGGGCCCTTCGATGGATGCCCATAGTGTGGGTGACGATGCTGTCCATAAAGTTGCGGTCGTGGGTGATTAGCATGAGCTCTCCGGGCCAGGCCCGGAGAAACCGCGTGAGCCAGCGGATGGAGGTGATGTCCAGATAATTATTCGGCTCGTCCAAAAGAAGGAGGTCCGGTTTTGAGAGGAGGACCCTTGCCAGGGAGAGGCGTACCTGGAATCCGCCGGAGAGCTCAGAGGGATGCCGGGCCATGTCGCTGGAGGAGAACCCCAGGCCTGTGAGTATCTTTTCCGCCTCCCATGCGCGCGCGTCATCGTGCCGGTCAAGGGCCGACGCGGCTTCGTCCAGGACTGTATCGCGGGAGAAGGCGAGCTTTTGCCGCAGATACCCCAGGGTATAGTTCTTCGGCGCTGAAATTTTCCCATCGTCGGGATGTTCCTCCCCGGTGATGATGCGAAAGAGGGTGGTCTTTCCGTGGCCGTTGCGTCCTACGAGCCCCAGTTTTTCCCGTGGATTTATCCGAAAGCTCAGCGACTCGAAGAGCACCTGGCCCCCGTAGCGTTTTGATATGTTTTCGGCTATAATCATTGCGTTGGGCGCATTGACGCCACTGTTTTCCGGCTGAGGTTTAAAAAAAAGCAGTATCCGCTTACATGGCAGAAATGCGGGCATCAGGGTTTTTCTCAAGCTTTTTTTCGGAAGGGCATATTCGATGTTGCGGAACCAGTAAAGGCTGCAGACGCCATTTCCCCGGCGCAGTGTTGCGGAGCTCTGCTTGTATATTAGCGGAAAATCCAATAATTGAACTTGACAATTATGCTTTTCCGCTTTTCACATCGGAGCGGTCCTCTGTGGATGAGGATGATAGACATGGGTTTGTGAGGGACGGAAACCCGGATTAGCGCCACATTCTGTGCAACCATGGTTGATTATAAAATAATCTTACGAATAAGGAAAAGCTGATGAAAATTAACTTCTCAAAAAGGCAATACTGGGCGCTTTTAAAGCTGGTGTATCTCGGCGAATGGATGTTACATGCGAACACAACTGAAAACCTTGATAAAGATGTCGAGGAACTTCTGGATCATATTTACAGTTATGCTTATGAGTTCGGAGTTGGAGATTTTTTTTCGAAGGATGAAGGGTCAGGAACAGTAAGTGAAACTGGAAAACTTGACGACGAATTTCAACCGTATATCGAGGAATACAACACTCACACTTTCTGGAGCCAGTTGATAGACAAGTTGGCGGAGAGGGATTTTAAGGCCGAATACGGGCCGGAGGCGATAACTGCCATGTCGGTGGAAGAATATTTTGAACTGAACGATAAGTTTATTGAGAAATACGAGACTGAATTCTTAAAGCATGGCCTCAGTAATCTTGTTGTCAAGTAAACGGAGAAATAGAGTTGAGTAACAATATCCAAATCAACCGCTCCGGATAACCGAAGTCCCTGTCTTTGTTAGGAGCCCTTCTATCTCCAGCATGTTGAGGGCCTGATGCACTTCTCCGGCGGGAAGTCCCAGCGCGCGGATGATATCGTCGATACCTGCTGAAGGGCGCACCAGCTCCAGGATTTTTCTTTCCAGACCCTCCGGCTCATAGGGGGGCCTCCCGCCGGGGACGGGCCCCGCGGCCGCGGCGGGGCATGTATCCTTCCATGTGTCACAGGCGTCGCTTTCGCTCCCGCGTTTCAGCGGTCCAAAAGACGTGCCAGCAAGAGGCGCCCCGAGTTCTAAAAGAACGTCCTCGGGCGATGCAGCAAGGGCGGCGCCGCTTTTTATGAGGCGGTGGCATCCGGCGTATCCCCGGTCCAGGGCGGGGCCGGGGCAGGCGAAGACCTCACGCCCCTGTTCTGCCGCGAAGGATGCCGTGATGAGCGCGCCGCTCTTATCTCCCGCTTTCACCACCAGGGTCCCACGGGAAAGCCCGCTTATGATGCGGTTTCTCCGCACGAAAGTCCATTTCCCCGCCGTGATTCCCGGAGGATATTCCGAGATGAGGCACGATGTTCCGGAAGCGGCGATTGCGGCGAACAGGTCCCGGTTTCGCGAAGGATAGACGATGTCTATGCCATTGGCCAGGATGCCCACCGTTGCGCCCCGGGACTCCAGGGCCCCCAGATGCGCCTCCCGGTCGATGCCGATTGCCATGCCGCTGACGATGGCGAACCCTGAAGAAGCGATGTCGCTGGCGAAGCGCCGCGCTGTCCGGGCGGCTAGGGGGTCCGCTGTCCGGGTCCCCACTATGGAGAAGCAGGGGAACCGGCTCCATGGCCCGCACCGGAAAAGGACCAGGGGCGGGTTTTTTATTTCCCGAAGCAGGGCAGGGTATTCATGATGAAGGATGTCGATGGCGTCTATGCCTGAGCGGCGGCAGTTGCCGAGTATTTCTTCCGCAGCTTCAAGGGGTTTTTGCGAATAGCGTTCAGCGATGAACTCCTGGGTTTCCAGTGGGGCAATCCTTTCGAGTTCTTTGAACGCCGCCTCCGGATCGGCGCCCCCTTCGAGGAGCTCCCCTATGCCCCTGCGGCCCGGCGCGGAAGATATCGCCAGGGCCGTTAAATGGAATGTGCGGTCGTTCATTTTTCGGCGCCGCCGGTGGAAATTTGCTTCATTAAGGTGTCTGCGTTTTGGCGGCAGGCCTTCCGGTATTCCAGGATAAGGGGGTTCTCGCGGGCCTTTTCAAGGTCCGCGCAGAGGGCCTGGTAGTGGGCCAGGGCCGTAGCCAGTTTTCCCATGTCATAGTAAAACATTCCCAGGGCCATCCGTTCGTGATAATAAGCTTTTCGCCCTGCTACGAGGTCCTCGAGTATTCTTACGCCTTCCTCTTTCTGGTCTTTCATATAAAAAAGGAGGATTGAAAGCCCATAGGCGGCGCTCTTGTACGAGGGGTTTATTTTCAGGGCCTTTCGGTAGTGGAATTCTGCACTGTCTATATCGGCGTCGCTCTTTTCAATTTTGCCCCGGTTGCCATAGGCGACGCCCAGGGAATAGTGGACCAGGGGATTTTCCCGGCCCAGCTTCAGGGCTTTCATAAAGGTTTCAATAGAGGGGTTCCACATTTTATTTTCGAGATACTTTTCCCCTAATTTCTGATAGGTGAGGGCCAGCTTTGCCGGCGATTCATCGCCCGACTTGACCCGACGTTCCTGTTCCGCAGCGGTTGTAATGAGCTCCGAAATGCCGGGGCCGCTATAGCGGCGGCGGCATGAGAGGGAGTCAAAGCATTTAAAGTTTCCACAGGACATAAAAGTCGCTATGATGATAAGAATTGCCGTATGTTTTACAATTTTCATGGTTTTTCCTGAAATGATAATTTTCTTAGCGCCTCCGCAGAGGGGCCCCTCTTATGTATATACGAAAGTAATTGGAGGAAAAACAATTTTTTTCACCAATAAAGATAAAACTGGTGAAAAAATTAGAGTGTTCTGAGGAGCGTTCCCCCTTTTGGGAGTGGGTATTTTGCAGGGATGAGTTGTGCGGCTTTTTATTGTAACCGTGAAATGGGAATTTTTCCGAGCCCGTTTTCTGTGGATGAAATATTGTGTCCCCGGCCACAAAAAATGGGCGTTTTCGAAAGTTCGAAAACGCCCATTCCTGCAGGCCACGAGGGACTCGAACCCCCAACCCTCGGTTTTGGAGACCGATGCTCTACCAATTGAGCTAGTAGCCTGTGTATATGCAGAGAACTACGGCATCCGATAATTGTCAACTTTTTTTAAGAAAACCGCCGGCTCATTCGGGAGAGACTAAGAGTTCCTCAAGTTTTTCCGAGCAGATGATGCCCCTTTCCACGAAAAACTCCCCAAGGGGTTTCTGGAGGCTTCTCTGGCGCTCCATAATCATCCTGTCGGAAAAGGAATTCACGAGTCCTAACCTCACGGCGCATTCTCCTGTTTTTTCGCCGTACCGTCGGGACGAGAGTATCCTTGCGAGCTCCGCATCTGTGATGACCCCCATGGACACCGCAATCTCTCCGTAGGAAGGCCTGCTCCTCCTCTGCCAGAGGATCGCCTCCACGAGGGTGGAAAAGGAGATGACCCCCTTGCTTAAAAGGAGCTGTCCTAAGGGCTGGCGGGGGCGCCGGTGGGGTGCGCCCCGGTTGTTCCGCCCCTCTCCGGCGCTCCCGCTTCTGCGGTTAGGCCGGCTCGATTGGCAGTATCGGTTCTCCAGATATCCGGAAAGGACCTCGTAGGCTGCGCGGATTTTCATAAAGCGCTCCGCCATAGCCCCCGGGGGAAGGCCCATGATGCGGGCCCTGTCCGGATGATGGCGAAGGGCCTGTTTTCGGTACGCCGCTTTGATCTCCGCCGCGTTCATGCGGCGGAGGAACAGATGGTGCGTTTCCTCGGAATTTTCGAAGAGGGTGATACAGGCCCTCCTGATTTCCCGTGGCGTAGGTATTGGTGAACGCCGCCTCATGAGAGAGGGATCCTCATCGTTGCATAAGTCTTCGTAGAGGAATCGGTGCTCACCTTGAAATTCCTGTAATCGATGTTGATGCTCTTGAGCAGAACCACCACCATCGAGAGCCCCAGCCCCATTCCTTCAGCTATAGGATCGGGGTTTTCCAGGTAGAACTCGGCGATGCTGTCGTACTGGGCGGATTTCTCAATACGCTCACGGATGCGATCAAGGTCTTTTTGCGATAGGGGAAGGTTGTTGACCACGCTAATGACGAGGTGCCCGTCCTCCATTCTTAAATAGGTGCGGGTGGACAGCTTTTTTTCCTTCGCTTTGATGCCGTATTCCAGCAGGGCTTCCTCGTTCAGGATGGAACGCAGCGTCTCCACTACCTCCATGGGGTCCCTGGGGTTCCGGATCCTTCCCTCGTCCATAAGAATCTTCTTAGCGTTGGCCTTCGTGGAGTTGGCGATAAGCTCCTTAATGCAGGAGTAAAGCGGGGTGAATAGCTCCTCCTGCTGGTACTTTTCCAGTATTTTGGCAAGGACGAATTTTATCTTCTCTTCCGTGTCCTCCAGCAGGGAATAGGTGACAAAGACGAGTTCCCCGCCTTTTTTTACGGCTTCGTGGAGGTCGGAATGGATGTTTCGTTTTTCCATGGGTTTATAGGCATCTAAATGGAGCTATACTATCTTTTTCGGATAAAGAGTCAAAATAATTATTGATTATTTTCCGCAAAAACTTATGTAGTATCAGCCGGAAGGCGTATATAATTCTCTGATGCCCGCCAGGCAGGCCTGCACGGGCGGCCCAATCCTTCCCGGAGGTGCTCTTTGTGGAATATTTTTTACCTTCAATATCGGCTGTAGTGAGCTTGACCGCCCTCGGCGCCGTCTTCGGGCTCGTCCTCTCCGTCGCCAAACAGAAGCTCAAAGTGGAGCACGATCCGCGCTTCGCAAGCATCCTTGAATCCCTTCCAGGGGCAAACTGCGGGGCCTGCGGCCAGCCGGGGTGTTCCGGATATGCCGCCAAGATCATGAAAGGGGAGGTAGCTATCAATCTTTGTTCCGTAGGTGGGTCCGAAACGGTGGATAAAATCGCAGAGGTCATGGGGGTCGTTTCCCTGGGTTTAAAGCCTACGGTTGCCCGGGTTATGTGCCAGGGGGCGATCGACGTTACCCGGAAAAAATTCGAATATCACGGGCCGAAAAGCTGCCACGCCGCCCACCAGATCATGGGAGGTTTCAAAACATGCCGATACGGCTGCCTTGGCCTGGGGGACTGCACCCGCGTCTGCCCCTTCGATGCCATCCACATGGACGAAAAGCGCGGGCTTCCTGTGGTCGACTGGGACAAATGCACCGGTTGCGGCAAGTGCGTCAACGAGTGCCCGAGGAACATTATACGCCTTGTTGAGCGCAATTTCGACGTGAACATGATATGCTGCAGCCACGACAAGACCCCGGTCATGAAATTGGGGTGCGACGTGGGCTGCACCGCCTGTCGGCGGTGCGTCAAGGCGTGCAAAGAGGTTTTCAAAGACAGCCCGGACATCGAAACGGCCATAGAGGTAATCGACAATCTCGCTGTCTTTGATTATGACAAGTGCATCAACTGCGGCAAGTGCGCCGAGGTATGCCCCCAGAAGGTCATCACTCCCCTGAGGGTCACCGTCAAGGCATGAAGCCCCTTCACGAAATGTCCGGCGTTGAGAAGGCGGCCGCCCTCATGGTGGCCCTGGGGCCCGCTGTAGCTTCGGAAATAATCCGCCACCTGGACGATGAGACCGTGCGTAAAATTTCCGGGGAGATCGCAAAGATACAAAAGCTTACCGCCGAGGACAAGGAAGACCTGATAGGCGAGTTCATGGTGGAAATCAGAAAACACCGCGGCGCCTCTTTCGGGGGCGAAAACGTGGCCCGCGAGCTCCTGGTGAGCGCCTTCGGCGAGGAAAAGTCGAGGGACATTTTCAATCGTCTCTCGAAACAGGACCTGGAAAAGGGGTTCGAGTTCCTGACGGACGTGGACTCCGAAGTCCTGGTGTCCTTCCTTCAAGATGAGCATCCCCAGACCATCGCGGTTACCATGGCCCATGTTCTACCGAAAAAGGCCGCTGAAGTCCTCAAAGGCCTCGACTCGCCCGTTGCAAAGGAAGTGGCGCGCCGCATGGCCCGGATGGACAAGACATCTCCGGAGGCGGTTGTGGAGATTGCCCGTGTGCTTCGACGTAAGTACGACAAATACAAAACCGGCCCCGGCATGGAGACAACGGGAGGGGTCGATACCCTGGTGACCATTCTAAACCATATGAGCGGAGACCAGGAGAAATCCCTCATGGATTACTTCGACGTACAGATGCCCGATGTGGCCCGAGAGATACGCGACAAAATATTCACATTTGAGCATGTGGCGAACCTTGAAAACCGCGAGATGCGCATTCTCATCGATGAAATCAGCGATGACGCCGTCATCTCCCGCGCCCTGAAGGGCGCGGGGGACGAAATCCGCGTCAAATTTTTCCGCAATATGAGCCGCAACCGGGCCACGGACATCCTGGGCGACATGGACGCCATGGGACCGGTCCGGATTTCGGAAATCCAGGCGGCGCGGGACATCATCGTCGGCGTGATGAAAACCCTGAACGACCAGGGGACCATTACCATCAGAAAAGAGAAGGAAGAATTTGTGGAGTGATTTCTCCTTCCCGCAGCACAACGGAACTGTCCGCCCTCAATTCAGAATCTCCAGCGTCCCGTCTTTTCGGATGCGGGTGTAGAGCTTCTTTACCGCACCCCCATAATCCCGGTCCTCTTTTCCCGTGAGGCGGTTGTAGATGCGCATGACATCGTTCACGTAGGCCACGGTGGAACGGATGGGGGGAATAGCCATGCGGCGCTTCACCCTGCCTATGCCGGCGTGATAGGCGGCCAGGGCCAGGGGTGTATCGTTGTCAAAGGAGCGCATAAGCCAAGAGAGGTGCCTAATTCCAGCGGAGAGGTTTTGCTCCGGATCGAAGGGGTCCCTGACGCCGTATGAGTTGGCGATGACCTGCATGATCTGCATGAGCCCCATGGCCCCCGCCTCGGAGACGGCGTTGGGATTGAAGTCGGACTCAATTTTAATCACCGACTTGACCAGGAGAGGGTCAACGCCTTCCTTTTCGGCGATGCGCTGAATCAGAGGATCGTACCGGCCGCTCAGCATTATTTTCCCCCGGGGACGCGCCGATTCCGAGGTATTGAAGTACTCCATGGTGCCGTCGTGGAGAATCCGGGTATGGATGGAAGCTGCGGCGGAAGTTCCCAGGAAGAGCAGGCCCGCGGAGATACATGCGGCGAATCCCTTCATCGATTATTCGATTTCCTTCTCGAGCCTTTCCACGATGCGCTCCGTGTACCCCCGGAGGTCCTTTATCTCCCCGGAGGAGAAGCGAAAGCCCACGGCCCCTTCGTGGCCTCCTCCGTTTTTTATGGAAAACAACTCGAGTATCTTTCTGAGGTCGTAGCTTTTGAAATTATGGCTTCGCCGCATGCGAAACTGTACCAGGTCGGTCGTTTCCGTTTTCTCCGGAAAAGCTATGATTCCCACTTTCTGGCTTATCTCGGCCAGATCGTTGACGATCTGTTTTGTGACGTTGACGATGGTCTCCCTGTCGTAGTTTTCAGCAAGGTGACTCATGTCCTTTCCGGTGAGGACGATATATGCCACGGATTTAGACAGGTTCTGTTTCTGTATCACGTAGCCGTAGCACTTTGCTTCCTTTTCGGAAAGTTTTTGCAGCTCCTTGTACACCTCGTCAATCCGGGTAAAGTTCGACTCCTTTACCGTGGTGCGCATGAGAATGTCGTTGTAGATGCCGGAGAAGATATTGTAGTATCTGCTCTCCCTCCTGGATTTGAGGTACTTCCCCATATTGGTATCGCCGATAATACCGGTGAGGACCGCAAGGACAAAGTTGCGCGACAGGGGATCGGCTATCATGAAGCGGCCCAGAATGTCCTTGCGAAGCTTCAGCTTCAATGCGAGGACCCCCACAAGCTCGCTTGCCGATGACGCCTCGGTGACCAGTCGGTATCCTTCATCGCCAATATAGTCGCTGTCCGCTCCAAGGTGATGGTCCACCTCGATGCGGATTACTTCGGCGCTTGCGAATATCTTGCGGATTTTCGGGCTCATGTCGAGCATTGACGGCTTTGGCGTGTCGCAGGCGATAATGGTGTCGACGCCGGGCATCAGGCGCTGGCGGCTATTTATAACCCTGATGGAGTTGTAGACGCAGATGTTGGCCAGGTACCCCACATTGGGGGGGATCACCCCGTCAATATATATCTGGACCTGTTTGTCGAATTTGGTCAGGAGTATGGCGAAGGCCACCATGGAGGCGATGCAGTCCTCATCGGCATTCCTGTGGCCCACCAGGAGAAACCCCGTCCTGGCCGCCATTGCGTCGATGATGTTGCCGATGATGGCGTTTTTTTCGCGGATAGATTGTATCTTGACCTTTGCCATGATACCTCGCCTGGCCGCCGTGAAATGCGGAATAAACGACCGGAATGGTATAATGTAATTAAGCGAATGTCCTTTTTCAATGAAAAAAAGGGAGAATGTGAAAATTTTATCGCGTAATGCGACGATGGTCGGCGGGTTCGGCGTTGAGGACGCCGATGTTTCGCTTTCTATGTCTCATGATGAGGATGATGGCGACGATTAGGGCGGCGATACCGGCTATGACGAGCTTGAAGCGGTCGAGCCAGGGTATGATGACATGATAGTTATCGCTGAAGGACATTCCAAGGTAGAAGGTAAGCGACGAGGAGATCGAGAGAGGGATGATGTCGATCAGGACGAATTTAATAAAAGGCATCCTGCTAAATCCCGCAGTCATGAAAATGAGGTTGCGCACGCCGAAGGGAATGAACCGGCCGAAGAGAAGGGTTTTCCCGCCATACTGTTCGAAATAACCCTCCATTCTGCGGATTTTTTCCTCCGGCATCATCCTGTGTGCGTGTTTCCAGGTCATGAGAAAGCGCCCACCGAAGCGGCCAAGGCAATAGGAAATGATGTCGCTGGCCAGGGCGCCTGTGTAGCATCCAGCGAAGACAAGAAGTGCCCGGTCGGGGAGGTAGGCTGCGGAGAGGGCCCCGGAGATAATCAAGACAAGGTCTTCGGAAATGGGCATGTTGAGGCCCGCAAGCATTAGTAAACCCATGCTGATAAGCGGCATGTAGGGGGAAAAGTCCGAAAGAAGGGAAGATATGAAATCCACAGGGTGATTCTCCGGTCCGGGGAAGAAATTTCCGGCCAATGGTATGAGACGGCCGGGGCCTTACAAGAACAATATTTCAGAAAGTATTATGTGTCCCTTGCGTCTTCCTTTTATTATCAGCCATTTCCTTATATGCTTGACTATAACGGTCGGTGGGCAATGTTTGTAGTTGCCTTCATGCCGCTTCTCGTCGGCCCGAAGGGCGGATATAATAGCTCAGTATATTAAGAGGCATTTCCCGGTTTGATAAAGCTGTTCGATACTCTCCTCGCCAGGGTGGGCAGGAAGGTCCTCTTGTCCGTCCTGGTACCTCTGGCCTTCCTGGCGGTCTTCGCCGTGTCCCTGAAGGTGTATCTCGTCAGGGCCTTCCCGGAAAACGTGCTGAAAGATTATGTCACGACATTCATCAGGGACAATTTCGGGAAGGCAGCGGCTTTCGATGATGTGTATGTGAGCGTTCTCGGCAATATAGTCGTTTCCAATCTTAATATCTCGATCAGCGGCGACTTCAACGACAATATCAGCCTCATCAAATGCCGTACCGTCGAGATTCGGATGTGCTTCCGTTCCCTCTTTACGGAAAAGCCCGTAATTCGCGGTATCCTCTTCGAGAACCCCGATATCACCCTGTACAAGAAGTACGGAAAGGGGTATCTCGAAACGTTCCATGAAATATTCCGCCTCGCCAGGCCCGTGGCAGAGATACCTCAGATAGACCGGGACCGTTTTTACATCGACATCGACGGGTCGAGGGTTCTGTACCGTGAGGTATTCCGGGACGACACCCTCGAGGTGAAATTGGAGCGGGCATCGGCGTTTCTGGTTCTTCGCGGCAATGCGGTGTCCTGCGATTTTTCCGGAAAGGTCCTGCCGTTGCGGAATGAAAACCTGGGCCGCGGCCGGGTCCGCTTCTTTGGGCGCATGAAACTTGGCGGGGACGGCAGGGCTGTCTCGTCGGTGAACGTCCTTAACGTGGAGGACCTGGACGTTTCGTATTTCAACGCCTATCTCAGAGAAAACATGAAGGACTCCCTCTTTATAGGAGGCGGGCTCGACGCGTTCCTGGAGATGAACACCGTGGACGACAACGTGAGCCTGTATGGCAGAGTGGAAATGACAAGTCTGGACGCCCTTGAAATACGGGACCACGAGCGCATTCACTACCTTTTCCACGAAAATCTCAATCTCGATTTTATCGTCGACGGTGCGAGGGGGTTTGAGAGAATAACAGTGCGACGCTTTGACCTTTCCGACGACAGCTTCCGCCTGGCGCTGAACGGGATATACAACAGAAACTCCCTTGAGGATTATTTCGACGTAACTTTCGAGACCAACTCCATCGACCTCGCCAGGTTTTCAGAACACGTGACCCCTGTGGAAGGCGCGACTTTCGGAGGCACTCTGAAAGCCGGAGGCCGGCTTCGCTATGATTTTCGCAATAAGACCTCGCGCGGGGTGGGCATGGAGCTTGAACTGGAAAATTTTTCCATGCGCGTACAGGAGAAGAAAAAAACCCGGGAGGCGGTAAAAAATATTCACGCCAGCCTCATATTAAGGGAGGATGTCCTGAAGGCCCGGGTCCGGGCGGCCCTGGAGACATCTAAATTTGATGTGGACTGGGAAACGTACATCAAGAACTGGGCCCCGCTAAGCTCGGAAAGCGCCATCACTTTCACCTCTCCCGTGATGGCTGCCGGGGACTTCCTGGGGCCTTTGAAGGCCGCCGTGGAAATGCTCTACGAGGGGGCCTATGCCGATAAAAAAATCGGATACGAGCAGATCATTTTCAACAAGGAGCCGATGGGGAAGCTGCTCAATCTCAACAATGTGAAGATGCGCCTGGAAGCCGGAAAAGTGGTGGCGGGCCAGCGCGCCGCCATGACAGGGCTTTCCCTCTCTGCTGAATTGAAAGACGGGTCCTTTTCTGTGGACAACTTCGCCCTCTCAGGGTACGGCGGCGCCTATACCCTGAAGGCATCGGCCCAATTCAATCTCTGGATGCCCCAGGTCAGCATCGATGCCGGGGTGAAGGGGCTCGACCTCAAGGCCTTCTGTGCCGATGCCGCCGTCAGGGGCGAGGTGGAGGGGACCCTTGATGCCGATATCCACTATCGGGTAGGGGCTTTTCGGCTTTCACAGCTCCTTGAAAATTCGATACTCGACGTTTCCGTCGACCTAACCGGAGGTGTGTTAAAAAACACGCTTTTTCAGGAGAGGCTGATAGACTTTTTCAATTCGCAGGGGTGGAATAACGCGGACTTGCGGGATATTTCTTCGATTTCGGCGTCCCTGGCTTTCAGCCAGCGGGCCGACTCATATCAGGTAACGAAGCTCGCCTTCCAGGGCGATAAGGCCCGTTTCTATGCCAGGGGCAGGTACGATTACATCACGGGATTGAACGTACCCCTTGACGTAACGTTCGCCCTGACGGAGCCTCAGGGTGGCTCAACGAACGCGTCCCTGGAAATGAAAGGCCCCATCGCCGGACCCACTTTGTCGAAGGTGAAGGGGCGAAAAGACAAAGAGAACGGGGACCTGGAAACATTACCCCTGTTTAATATCAAGTAATTCGTAAATCTTCACCGGCAGTTCCTTCCCCTTCACCCGCACCAGGTCAAGTTCACGGCATATCACATGCTCCTTGACATGCTCGTAGGTGTATTCGCTGATGATGATATTCGTCTTGTACTGCTTGTTTGTCCCCTCCAGGCGCGCGCCGAGGTTAACATTGTCGCCCATGAGAGTGTAGTCCATGCGCGAGGTAGAACCCATGTTTCCCACAACCATCTCGCCGGAGTTGAGGCCGATGCCTATCTCCAGAGGGGGCTTCCCTTCGGCGCGCCAGGCATCGTTCATCCGGTGAAGGACCTCCATCATCTCAATGGCCGTTTTACAGGCCAAAAGGGCGTGGTCGTCCTGGGGTATGGGCGCGCCCCAGAAGGCCATGATTTCGTCGCCGACGTACTTGTCCAGCGTGCCGTCGAACTTGATGACGATATCGGTCATGGCTTGTAGATAGATGTTCAGATGGTCCACAAGGGCTTCCGGCGTAAGCGCCTCGGATATTGTCGTGAATCCCCGGATGTCCGAGAAAAGGACCGTGAGGATTTTTTTGTCTCCTCCGAGTTTCAGCTTCTCCGGGTGCGCCAGGAGTTCGTCCACCACGGTGTGCGAGACGAACTTGGAGAATGTCTGGCGAATGTATTTCTTTTCTTTCTGCTCTGTGAGGACCCGGTATGCCGTGATGGCCGAAAAGGTGGTGCCTATCTGGACCAGGGGAGTGGCGAATATGTACACCACGTTCGCCGTGTCGAAAAGCGCCATGGAGGCGATGACGTAAACAAGCGAAAAGGCCAGGGTGAAAATGATCGACTTGATCATCGTGGCCTTCGATATTACGAGTCCCAGGAAGAGGGCAATTCCGAGGAGTATGAGGGCGTTCTGGTTTTCCGAGAGCCGGCGGATGAAGTCCTGGTTCAGTATTGTGTTAAGCGCGTTGGCGTGGTGCTCCACCCCGAAGGTGTCGCCGAAGGGGGACTTGTGGACGTCTATGGCTATTCCGGCTGCGTTGTAAGCGGCGATGAAAACAATTTTGTCCTTAAAATTTCCGCGGCGGTCCGGATCGCGGTTGAAATAGAAATAGCTTTTTACGTCGAAGCTCCCTGGACCACCTATGAAATTAATGTCCATGAAACCCTGGTGGTCAATAGGAATGGCGATTTCCCTGGCCTTGTTGGGGCGCGTCATCTTCTTTTCGGGGAGGTTCTTGAGCTTCACGTATTCTCCCATCCTTATTTCTACGTCTTTAGCGCCGATATTGAAATACTGCATCGCCAGAAGGAGGTCGATAGAGGGATAGTATTTATAGCTGTCCCCATGCCTGTGAAGAATCACCAGGGGTAGTCTTCGGTTTACCGAGTCGGGATCGGGCCTGACGTTGGCGTATCCCAACCCCTTTGCCGCTCTGGAAAGGAGGGGTGTGGGAGGGGTGAGGGTGAAAACCCAGGGACACCGAGGGTCGCGGCCGAACTCTTCGGCCTCCTCGCAGTTGCTTCCCGGAATGTCCTTTTTCTCCACGGGGAATGTGAACTTGTCTAGGGCATCCATGCGTTCCCCAAAGTCGGGAAAGGACTTGAACGACTCCTCCGTGTGGAAAGGGTAGTCTAAGAACACGCAGCCCGATTCCTTAATGGTCCGGGCGAATTCGCGCTCCTGGGCGCGGAACCAGTGGAAATTGACGGGATTGAAGCTCCGTTTCATCTGGGCGTAACCGAGGCGGCTGAAGTCGCCGCCCGGCAGAAATGCCCCTCTGCCTCCGTCCACGAGCTTTTCGCTTAGATTGTCTAAAAACATGATGTCGAAGAAAATGGCCACCGGTTTGTCTGCCGCCATGTAGCGTGTGATGGTTTTGTGCATGTCCCAGGGGAAGGGCCATCGAATGTCCTCTTCCTGGCTGAATGTTTTCAGAGTGTCTTCGTCGATGGCGCAGATGACGATATCCTCCCGGGCCCTGGGATTGCGTTTGAAGGTGGTGACGCGGTCGCCGAGTTTTTTTACTTCCTTGAACGGCTCCCTCATGCGAAACCTGAAGTCGATGGCGCCGTTTTCCATACCGTCGAAAATTCTGGAATACTTGTAAAGGCCGGAGAAGAGGAAAAAGAGCCCCACTGAAATGAGAATGGCTAAAAGCTGGCTTTTGTCGTACTTGAAAATACCCATGGATGACTCCTTGTAGTATTACTTCTGTGATAAAACTGGTAAACACTTATGTATTGCAGAAAAAATCCGAACAGAAAGATTGACATATTTGGCGAAAATGTTTTGTGTACCCAATATCGGGAATGTATGTTAAAGAGCTATTTTTTTCAAGAATTTTATTGACCATTCCTGTAAAAACTCTCTTCCCTCACCCGGGAAGATGGATGTGCCGTATGGCGCCGCAATTTCCCCTTCGGATTGGATACAGGGTTTTTACAGACGTTCGTGCTTTATAAGATTTTGTTGACATGTAGCGCCCTGTCGGCCACTTCTTAAGTAATCAGGTTTTAAGAGATACCCGAGAAGATGCCATAAGAAATAAACCTCAGGATGTGATGCTGTGATCTTCAAAGAAGAATTATCTCTCATCATTAAAGGCGCCATTGAAAGCGCCGCAAGGGACGGCCTTTTGGCCCTCGGCTCAGTTCAAGCTGTGAAGGTGGAATATCCCAAAGACGACAGGTTTGGCGATTATTCCACTCCCTTTGCCCTGGAAAGCGCCAGGGTTCTACGGAAGTCCCCCCTGGAAATCGGTGAAATTCTGAAAAAGTATATCGAACAATCGCCTTCTATTGAGAAGGTCGACGTGGTGAAGCCGGGCTTTATTAATATCTTTATTTCCCTGGACCATCTCATCTCAAATCTGAAAAAGATAGTGCGGGAGCGGGACGGATACGGGAAAAACAGCCGGGAAAACCCCCGTTATGTGAACATCGAGTTTGTTTCGGCCAATCCCACCGGCCCCATGAACATCGTTTCGGCCAGGGCCGCCGCCGTGGGGGACACCCTTGCCAACCTGATGGAGGCCAATGGCGACAGGGTGGAGCGAGAGTTTTACGTGAACGATTACGGCAACCAGGTCCGCCTCCTGGGCCTGTCAGTCCTCTGTCGGCTGAAGGAGCTCCGCGGGGAGGCCGTGGAATTCCCGGAAGAAGGTTATCGCGGCGAGTACGTCAAAGACATCACGAAAACAATCGCAGATAAATATTCGAAAGAGCTGGAATCGTTCTCCGGCGAAGAGGAGATGGTTGAATTTCTGTCCCGCAAGGCCGTGGAACATAATGTCGCCGGCCAGAGGGAGGACCTGGAGCTTTTCAACGTGCATTTCGACCGATGGTTCAGCGAGCGCACCATCCACGAAAAAGGGGAGGTGCGGAATGCCCTGGCGTTCCTTGAACAGCGGGGGGCCGTCTTTAACGAGGAAGGAAAAAAAGTTTTCAGGTCCACGGACCACGGGGACGATAAGGACCGCGTCCTGGTCCGGGATGACGGGCGTCCCACCTATTTTCTGGCCGATATCGCCTATCACAAAAACAAGATTGACCGGGGGTACGATACCATCATCGACATCTGGGGGCCGGACCACCACGGCTATATCGCCAGGCTTTCCGGGGCCGTCAAATCCACGGGATACAAAGGCGATTTCCGCGTCCTCATCGCCCAGCAGGTGAACCTGGTGAGGGAAGGGGAGATTGTCAAGATGTCAAAGCGTTTGGGGAAATTCTCAACCATGCGCGAGCTCATCGACGAGATAGGAGTGGACGTGTCGCGCTATTTCTTCGTGATGCGCTCCATGGAAAGCCATCTCGATTTTGACCTGGTCCTGGCGAAGCGCGCCAGCTCCGAGAACCCGGTATTCTATCTTCAGTACGCCCACGCGAGGATTTGTTCAATATTTCGCGAGGCCGAAGTACGTGGCATTGCCTGCGCTTCCGAAGACGTCCGCCGGGACCGCTTCGATAATCCTGAATCGTCAGCGCTTTTGAAACTTCTGGCGAAATTTCCCGAAGAGATAAGCGATGCCGCAATGACTTGCGAGCCCCACAGAATCGCCACCTATCTCATGCGTCTTGCCCAGGCATATCACAGGTTCTACACCGAACACAGGGTGCTCTCCGATGACGCAGAGAATACGGCGGCCTATCTAACGCTCTGCGACGCCGTGCGCATCGTCCTGAAAAACGGCCTGGCGCTCATGGGTGTGTCGGCGCCCGAGAGGATGTAGCGGCGTGCATGCCTGCGTGATAGCCACGGGGAGCGAGCTTTTACGCGGCAGGGTGAGGGACGAGAACGGTGCCCTCATTGCTGCGGGGCTGTTCCGCCTGGATATGGAGTTAGGGGAGATGCGGTTTGTCGGCGACCGGGTCGCGGATATCCGGTCCGCCCTGGATGAGACTGCGGCACGGTACGAAGTTCTTTTCATCACCGGCGGGTTAGGCCCCACGGAGGACGATCTTACCTGCGGAATTCTTTGCGACCTGGCGGGAGTTGGCACGGAAATTCACGGGCCTTCCCTCGACCGGATGAATGATTTTTTTTCAAAGCGGGGCATGGAACCCCGGCCCGGAGACATGAAGATGGTCACGGTCCCGATCGGCTCGCGGGTTTTCCCCAATGAAGTCGGTATGGCATGCGGATTTGCCATGCCCTTTAGAAGCTCCCGCGTTATTGCCCTCCCGGGGCCTCCACGGGAATTGAAAAGGATGTGGGAGGCCCATGTCCTTCCCTGGTTGCGCGAAGGCCTCGGGGTGAAGGAAAAAATGTTTCTGACCTTCCGAACGCTCCTTCTCCGGGAGGCCGAGGCGGACGAAAGGGTGAAGTCCCTGGAGCTCGGTAAATCCGGTCTGGAGTGGGGAATTTGTACCGCTCCGGGAATAAATGAGATCACCGTCACGTCCACTGGGGGAGCTAATTTCGATGAGAGTGCGTTGCGTTCCTCTATGCGCAGGCTCTTCGGAGAAAGCCTTCTTGATGGAGAATCACTTGAAGAGGAGGTGGTCGCCCTTCTTGCCGGGCGTGGCCTAACCCTGTCCCTGGCTGAATCGTGCACGGGGGGTATGATCGGCGCCAGGATTACCGATGTGCCGGGTTCATCAAGGGTATTCCGTGGGGGGGCCGTCGCCTATTCTAATGAAGCGAAGGAATCGGTTCTCGGGGTATCGAGGAAAACCCTCGAAATATATGGCGCAGTTAGCGTCGAGACTGCCCGTGAGATGGCGGAAGGGGCGAGGAAGGTTTTTGGCGCCGATATAGGCATCTCCACGACCGGCATCGCAGGGCCTGGCGGGGGGAGCCCGGACAAACCCGTCGGCACCGTCTGCTTCGGCATTGCCGATGGTGCAGGCTCCAGAGGGGAGCGGCAGTATCTTCCCGGAGACAGGGGAAGGGTGCGGGCCTTTTCCGCGGTGTTCGCCCTCGATATGCTGAGGCGGTATCTTAAAAGAATATGAGATTTTCAAAGCTGACATACGTGATCGTCTTCGCGGCGATGCTGGCGGCGGGATATGTGGGTGCCCGGGAAAACTCCGCGGACCTGTATCAGCAGGGCATGGAGGCTTTCAAAGCGGGGAACTACGGCAGTGCGGACCTCATCTTCCGTAAGATTGTAGATGCAGACGACGATTACCGGGACCGGGCCTGGTACCATCTGGGTCTTTCCATTTTCCGGCAGAAGAAATACGAATCGGCCATCTTCGAATTCAACCGGTTCCTTCTTGAGTGCACCACGTCGAACCTGTGCTCCCAGTCCCGCTTCTGGATAGCCGAGTCCGAGTATCACCGGAAAAAATACATCAAGTCCATCGAGGAATATAATCGGTTCATAGCCCAGAGTCCCGACGCGAAGCTCACAGTGGATGCCATGCTGAGAATTGGCGAGATTTACCATATCCAGAACAGATACGATGAGGCGGTCCTTGTTTGGAAAAAGACCCTGGATAAGATGGAGGACGAACCGAAGAAGCAGAAACTCAACCTCAAGATAGGCGAAGCCCTTTTCTATGACGAGAGATATGACGAGTCCGCGGCGGTGCTGGAACAGCTCCAGTCATTGCGGCCCGACGCCAAAATCGCGGCGAGGTCATCTCTCACTATGGGCAGAATTTACCAGCTTAAAAAAAACCATCGAGGGGCGCTTCGGCAGTTCGGGGCCATTCCGGAGCGTATGCTCAAGGAAAAACCGTACTACGACGCGCAGTATTTCAAGGCCCTTTCGTACTTAGAGCTGGGACAGCAGTACATCGCCAAGTCCAATCTGGAACTCTTCCTCATCATCGGCATGGATTCCGACTGGTATTTCGACGCGAAGTACGACCTCGGGCGGGTCCTTATAAACGAAAACCGTGAGCAAAGGGGTGTGCGCCTCCTGGAGGAGGCGAGATTGGGGACCACGAAGATGGAATTGCGAAGCAAGGCCGCCATGTCCCTGGCGAAGATTTATCTGAAAAAAAACCCGAAAGACGCAATTCCCTTTCTCGAGGACTCTGTGTCTCTCACCGACCCTGAAGAACAGAAAAACGCCCTCTTGCTCCTTAGCCGGGTTTACATCGAGGCCGACCGAAACGACGATGCGGAAAGGCTCCTTGACCTGCTTGCAAACAAGTATCCATACGATAGCTCCATGGAGGAGGTGCAGTTTCTCCTTTCGCGGGTATACCTGAGCCGTGGAGACATCGACAGGGCCGACCAGAAATTTAAAAAGATACGCGAGATAAACCCGTTCTCCAAATTCCTTAACGATACGCACTTTTACCTTGGAATGGCGAGGTACAGGGAAGGCAAGCCGGTAAAGGCCGTCGAGCACCTGAACCGGTATCTGGAAACTAAAAATCCAGAACTGCATTTCGAGGCGAACGAGAAGCTGCATGAAATATACCTCGAAATGGGCGAGTACAATAACGCCATGAAGACGATGGGCTCCATCATGCGGCGATATCGCGGGAGAAACGGCATCGAGGATACGGTTTACAAATCCGCCCTGGCTTACCGAGAGAAAAACCTGAAATATGACAAGCTCTTCGATTTTATCGTTGAGCAAAAACCGCGCTCCGCCGCCGCTGGTGCGGTGCTTCTTACGAGGGGCGATGAAGCCTTCCAGAAAAAAGATTATTCCTCCTCTGAACGATATTACCGGCAGTTCCTCGCTGTGCCGGGGAGGGAGAACGCGCCGTCGGTGTATCTTTACCGCGTGATTTCGCTGTACAGATTGGGCCGTTTCCGCGAAGCGGTCCGCATGGTGGAGGATGAGAGGATGCCTCCAGGCGACGAATTCACGGAGAAGCTCGTGCGCTTCTGGGAGGGGAAAAGCCTGAGCAAGCTTGGAAAACACGGGGAATCATACCGGATTCTTAAAAATTTCGACCTCATGTTTTTTTCCGATGAAGACCTGTCGATGATGGTCGATATATCGCTCCTGGCGAAGGACGTGGAAGGCGCCCGGAGGGCTTTCGGGAGGCTTATGCGAAACCCGGTGATGTATGCCGATGCGATGTTCAGACTGGGAATGTTCTTCAAAGAGAACAATGACCTCCAACAGGCGAAGGAGCTTTTCTCCGAATTGGCCCAGCGGTTCCCCGATGCCGAAAAAGTCCCCGATGCGCGGCTTGAGCTTGCCGATATCAAAATTCGAGAAGGAGATTATAACGGCGCCCGGTCGGAGCTCGATTCAGTGACGGATGCTGTGCATGGGGACCGCAAAAACGCCCTTCTATCCGTGGCATATTTCAAGGGCGGAAACCCCGATCTGGGGGTCAAGGCAACGGAAAAGAACATGGAAAGCCTTAAAAAAAGTCCCTTCGGAGAAATGGCGTTCCAGGAAAGCATGGTCCATTACTATAAGAAGGGAGACCGGGAGGGGTTTAAAAAATATTCGGAACTGCTGAAAAAGTATCCGGGCAATGGCAACCTGGTGGGATACTATACCGGCAAATTGGAATTAGATTCCGGCTCGTATGGCAATGCTTATTACAGCTTTTATAAGCTTTCATCGTTCAACAATGAGTATCGCCAGGAGGCGCTTTTCCATCTTGGGATTATCAGCCTTTATAAGCAGGAAAACAGGGAAAAGGCCATGTTCTATTTCACAAGGCTCTCGAAAGACGCCGGAGGAGAGAATATTTTTGCGCAGAAATCGAAGCTTTTGCTTTCTGTTGATGCCTATGCCAGGGGGGACAGGGATGCCGCGAAATCCTATCTCACTGGGATAATCGGCAGTGCAACATCGCGGGAAACATTAGATCGGGCGATGAACCTTTTCGAAGAATATGGGTTTTACGGGGAAACCTCCGGGAAGGAGAAGAAGGGAGCAAAATAATTGGCAGGTTAGAGGTATTTCCGAAGTTTTTACCGGATTATAATGAGGGACTTAATTTATGATGCGCGTTCAGTTGCACGGGGGTGGCGGCATGGGTAATTTTTGGGGTAGCCCCCAGTAGATTATCCAACACATGACATTATCTACGAAAGTGTTCATAATAACATAGTCGCGATATCGATAGTTATCTATATCACCTTTCATCAGAGAGAGCAATTCTTCAAGGTAATGGTCAATCGCAAAGGCCACAATAAAAGAAACGCTCATTTTCAACACCTTCCTCAAATCTAGAGAAAACTCATACTCGTCGCATCTAAGGGAGACATGTGCTCTGGTCCACCTGTGTTCTTCCAGCCGACCCTGGTAGCACACGGGTGAAAATGCCGCATGCTCAGGTCGATCTTTTCCGGCGAGGTGTCGCAGCAGCGCTGAAATAATAAGACTGCGTTTCATTCCCGAATTAACGGCAGCGCGGTCAAGTTTTTTGAGTCTTTCGTTAGTAATATACAAAGTTGTTTTAATTGTCATTTTTAATTCCTTAGGGGACCTCTAAAAATTAATTTTTGAGATTCGCATGATTTGTTAATACTGGCATACTCAGGACTTAGATTTACCCGCCCGCCGAAGGCGGGAGGGTAAATCTAATTATTAGAGGTTGCCACTACTGACAAACACAGGACTTGGGTTTCCCCTTGCAATTATGCATTCTGTCACGTAATTAATACGTAAAATCGGACTGAAGTTTAAAATTTTTTTGAGTTAAGGGTTCTTTTAAAGTTTGGCTCTTTATAATTCGGATGATCTGTAACTGCTGGCAGACTCAGGACTTAGATATTTCTGTCCCCCTTCGGAAGGCGGAAAAACCTAATAATTTGAGGTTGCCTTAAATTATAAATTGGTCTTGTGGTTGACAAATACATACGGCTGGTTTCATTTATGGAAAGATATTCAGATAACGAGGAGGAATTGTAATGAAAAAACTGTTGGTGTTTCTGATTGCGGCGGGTTTGATGCTCTCTTTCGCGGCCGGAGAACTGTCCGCCAGGGCCATCATTATTAAGGGCGGCTATGCGATGATGCAGAACGACCTGGAGGATATTGACGCGGAAAACACCTGGACTTTTGGCGTTTTCTTCGACATGGGCACTTTTATTTTCAACAGTTTAAAATTTAAACCGGGGCTTGATTGGGTATCCATTGAAACAAGCAATGCTTCCCTCTATGATATTTGGGGAATTCATTTTGATTGGTACTGGTACTTCATGGGTAATTCCTCCATATCGCCCTTCCTTGGGTTCGGTCCTTCGCTGAATTATAAAGATTATAATAATAAATACAGCAGAGATAAGGATTCTGACGCCGGTGTCGATCTTTTTGCGGGGGCCCAATTCGGTATTTCCGGAACGCCCTTTGAACTGATACTTGAAGCCAGATATCGCTTTATTGATATAGCGGATAGGGATGAAAACATCTTTGCGATTCTTCTTGGCCTCCAGTATAAATTTTAAGACGATTGCACAATATTCTCATAACATAAAAAGGGCGTCTCTCGGGGCGCCCTTTTTATCTGATCATCATGGAAAATATTTGACATATTGGCCCAGTTTTGAACAATAATTGTAATTACTGACAGACTCGGCACCTGGGTTTTTCTGTCTGCCTTCGGCGGGCGGGAAAACCATGCAATTAGAGGCTGCCAAAAATCAAAATTCTGTACCGATTTGGCTTCGCAGGCAAGGGTGGTGTCAACAATGAGACCTTTCGCAATATTTGTCCCCGTGATGATGTTTGCAATGTATATTTTCGGATGTTCCGGTGAAGAATTCGGCGGGCTCGGCATTGAAGTCCCGTCGGGGAACGAAATTGTTACCGATGAACGGCCTTATATCATCGTCTCCGTCTACCAGGGGGGCACTGGACATGATGCGGGTTTAAAACCGGGCGATATCATTGAGTCGGTGGACGGAAAAAACCTCAAGGGACTTAAGCACGATCATATTGTCACAAACTTGCTTCGCGGCAAAGCGGGGACCGCGGTTTTCCTGTCGATAAAACGGAATGAAACAATAATGCCCTTCAGGGTGATGCGGGGTAAAATTGTCCTCAAGCGTGAATGATGCCGGAATGAAGCGCATGGTCTTGAAACGACTCCGCATGGTATTCCTCGGGCTGATAATTTCCTACATCGTCCTCTTCTGGGCGCTTATTGTTCTTGATGTGCTGTATTGGCTGAACTACTGAATTTGAAGCATGGAAATTCATATTATAAACGATAAAAGCCTTATCGATTCTTTCGGACCGTTATAATTGAATGAAAAGCGTGGTTGACAGGGTCAAGGAGTCTATTGACAAGATGCCGAGCCTCTCGCCGGTGATCCACAAGATTAACGAGGTGGCGAATAACGTACGTTCTTCCGCACAGGACCTTACGGACGTCATCCAGTTTGACCCCGTCCTTACGGCGAAAGTCATACGCATGGTCAACTCGGCATACTTTGGCCTGCCCCAGGAGGTGAAGTCACTCAAGCAGGCCGTAGTGATGCTCGGCGTCAACACCATCAAGAACGTCGCGATTTCATCGGCGTTCCTCGGGAGGTCCTACCTGAAAGGTAGCACCGTCCTGGATGGCGAAGACTTCTGGAAACATTCCCTCGGTGTTGCGGTCGCATCGAAGATGATTGCCAAGCGGCTCGGCGTAGAGGACAAATTTATTGAAGAATATTTTATCGCCGGTCTTATTCACGATATTGGAAAAATCCTCATAAATAATTTTTTTCCCGAAGAGATGAAGAAGGTGTTGGAGATATCCTCCCGGAAGAACGCGCTCATCACCGATATTGAAAAAAACATCCTGGGACTCTCCCATGAGGAGATTGGCATCGCCATCGGGAAAAAATGGAAATTTGAAAACAATCTTCTCTATGCCGTGGGAAGGCATCATCTGCCTGTTCTCACCGGTCAGTCGGCCATATTCTCCATGGTGGTGGGCATTGCCGACAATTTTGTGAAAATTTTAAAGGTCGGTTTCAGCGGAAATTATCGAATATCTCCCATCGTTGAGGAAATCTGGAAGGTTTTGGGCCTCAATGAAGAGGCGGTCTTTGAGGCCCTGGCCGATATTAACAAGGAAATTGAAAAGGCGAGGCTTTTTCTTAAATAATGGGATGGCTGAAAGTCACATTTTGGGGAGTACGCGGTTCCATTCCTGTACCCGGCCCATCTACCATGCGGTACGGAGGGAACACCTCCTGTCTTGAGATCCGATCGGAGGATGGGGACTGGATCATTTTCGACGCGGGAACGGGATTGCGGGTCCTCGGCGAATCCCTCGATCTTTCAAAGAAGCATGATATCACAATCCTCATCTCCCATCCACACTGGGACCATATCAACGGGATCCCTTTTTTTACCCCCATCTACATCCCGGGGAACCGTGTCGCGATCTACGGGCCCGGCACCGTGGAGATGTCCCTGGAGGACATCCTGAGCGGCCAGATGAAGTACAGCTACTTCCCTGTGCGCACCGTGGAGCTTCAGGCGGAAATCAGCTATCACCAGATTGAGCAGGACAGCTTCACTATAGGAAACTTTACAATTGAATCGATCACTCTAAACCATCCCGTGGCGTGCCTCGGCTACAAGGTCCATTATGGCGGAAAAACCTTCATCTACCTGGGGGACAACGAGCCGTATTATAATGTCTACAAAGACGGAGACGGCGAGATGGGAGAGTTTGTCGAGAATTTGAATCGGCGCCTTGTGGAGTTCGTGAAGGGAGCCGATGCCCTGGTCACGGATTCACAGTATCTTCCATCGGAATATGAGTCAAAGCGGGGATGGGGCCACAGCACCACCCACCATGTGGTCAACATGGCGGTTCGTGCCGGGGTGAAGAAGCTGTTTTTTTTCCACCACGAACCTCTGCGCAGCGACGATGATCTTGATGACATACTTCTGCACTATCGGCAGATGATACAGGACCGCGGTTTCCCCCTGGAGCTGCATGCCGCCATGGAAAAGCAGACCTTCGATATTTAACCGATCGGGTTTGTCTCGGACAAGGTAATTTTATTGACAAAATAATAATCTTATTTAATGTGCACTTCCAACGGACATATCAGCCTTATTATACAGGCGATCCCCTCTGATGACTGATATGTAACCCCAATCGGGTATTACACCATAGGCAATCTCTAATACTTGGGTTTTCCCGCCCGCCTTCGGCGGGCGGGAAAACCCAAGCCCTTAGTATGCCAGTAGTTATACCTGTTGTTACAGTCGATGGGAACCTCAAAAAAATAATTTTTTGAGGTTCCCCATAATCTCTTTTTGTATGCCGGAGGCACTGTTTTGAAAAAGACTATAGCTATGATGATTGCGTTTGTAGTACTGGCTTCAATTTCCGCGTTTGCGTCGCCCAATGATGATCTGCTTCGCGCCGTGCGTGCAGGGAGCTTCAGGGGCGTCAGTGAAGCTCTGAAGGAAGGGGCCAGTGTGAACCACCGGGATCCCGACAATTATGATGCGACGATGATTATCCTCGCGGCCCACAGGGGGCTGGCGGAGATTGTAGAACTGCTCATTTCGAAGGGCGCCGACGTCAACTCCACCGATAAAACATATGGCATAACCGCCCTCTCCCTTGCGGTTAAAAATCAGGACCTTCAGGTGGTGCGCCTCCTGACGGCGAAGGGCGCCAACGTCAACCAGTCGAACAAGGAAGGAGTGACGCCCCTCTACCTCGCCACAAAGACCGGTAATGTAGATATCGTCCATGACCTTATCGACAGAGGCGCCAGGGTCAACCAGCCCAGCGGCAGGGGGGCCACGCCTCTTATGGTGGCCGCTGAAAAGGGATACGCCGATGTGGTGCGCCTTCTCTCGGCCAAGGGAGCGAATGTTAACATCAGCAACGATTTCGGCGAAACGCCCCTCATCTTAGCGGCGAAAAAAGGACATACCGATGTAGCCAAGGCCCTCATCGCTGCAGGCGCCAATGTAAACGCCAAGACCAACGATAAAGATTATGAGCTCGTTATGGCCTACGTGACGCCTCTTATGGCGGCCACGATCAGCGGCAATACTGAGATCGCCAAGGCCCTAATCGAAGCGAAGGCCGATGTGAACGCAAAGGACAAGTTCGGCAATTCCATCGTGAAATACTCCATCAACCACAGCCGTCCCGAAATTTTCAAGCTCCTCAAAGCGGCTGGCGCTGTCGACGCGAAGGACCTCGATGAAAATGCCGCCGCGACGGAGCAGTTGCATTACCGTAATCTTGACGAATCTCCGAACGCTTTGTTCTGGATTATTCCCCTTATATTGCTGGTTCTTGGAGGAGGCTGTGCTGCCGGTTACTTTCTCTGGTGGAAGAAGAGAAGCCCCCGCCAGGAGTCGTAAATAATCTTGTTTAAAATGATTAGCGTGAAGGCGAGGCATTCTGCCTCGCCTTCGGCGTTTGAAGAGCTTTTGTGAAATGAGTAACTTTTTTTTCCAGCTTACGCCGGATATCATCCTGAAAGCGGTCGAAGAAAGCGGGTACGAGCCCACGGGCCATTGCATGGCCCTAAACAGTTACGAAAACCGGGTTTACGACTTGCGTCTTGAGGATGGCTCCCATGTAATTGGGAAATTTTACAGGCCGGGACGTTGGTCTCGGGAGCAGATTTTAGAGGAGCACGAATTTCTCTTTGATTTAAAGGACGATGAAATTCCCGTATGCGCTCCTGTGCAATTTTCCGATGGCGAAACGCTCCATGAAACAAAGGGGATTTACTACGCCATTTGGCCGCGCACAGGAGGCAGAGTTCCCGACGAGCTTTCCGACGCTCAACTGCAGTCTCTCGGACGCCTTCTCGCCCGCATCCATAACAATGGCGCCGCGAAGCCGGCGCGTCACCGTATCGCCCTCACGGGGGAGACGTACGGACTTCGGCCCCTGGAGTTTCTGCTTGAAAGAAATTTACTGCCCTCCCATTGTCGGGACCGGTATGCCGCAGCGGTGAGGGAGATCGTGGAGATATACGACGCCTTGGCCGGGAACGTCCCTGTTCACCGCATCCACGGGGATTGTCACCTGGGAAACCTCCTCCATGGCAGGGAGGGGTATTTTTTTCTTGACTTCGATGATTTTCTTACCGGGCCGGCTGTCCAGGACCTCTGGATGCTCGCTCCGGCCTGTGATGAAGAGGGTTTGCGCCAGCGTACCCTGATGCTTGACGCCTATCGGGTTTTTCGGGATTTTGATGATTCATGGCTTCGCCTCGTGGAGCCCCTTAGGTCGCTCCGGTATATCAGGTACGCCTCCTGGATAGCCGCACGATGGGACGACCCGGCTTTCCCCGCGGCATTTCCCCATTTCGGCTCTGTCCAGTACTGGGAGGAGCAGACGGCGGACCTGGAGGACCAGCTCGAATTAATCCACGGTAGCGGAAGCGTTTTTTCAACAAGACTTCCCGGAGAAGAAACGAGGGAGCCGGAGAAGGAGCTCACAAACAAAGATTTTTTCTGGGACTGGGAGGAGTAGATATCAAGAAAGCGCGACGTAAAAAGCCAAGAAGAATTTACACTTGACACTGCCCGGCCCGAAGAGATGCTCAAAAGTAGAAGAGGGAGTGCTGGGTGCGGCATTTATCAAAAAAAGTCCTGGAAGCCCTGGAGTGGGACGGAGTACTCGACCATCTTGCTTCACGGTGCGATACGGGTCCCGGTGTGGTTTTTGCAAGGGACCTGGAGCCCGTGGAACTCGGTTCCGCCTCGAAACGCCTTCAAAAAATCACCGATTTTAAAAATATCCGCCTCCTGGAACATGATGTTCCCGATTTTTCCGGTTTCATTGATATCACCGGTTCAGTCAAGCTGGCGCGCAAGGGAGGGACCATTTCCCTCCCCGACCTTTATGAAGTTAGCAATTTTCTTACAGCATCCCGCAGAATAAGGAATTTCTTAAAATCACACAGGGAACACTATCCCGTGCTGGGCGGCGATTCCGGTGCCCTCGACCCTCTAAACGAGCTTACGGAGCTTCTTGGAAAGTCCCTTACTGATTCGGGGGCCCTGAGCCGTTCCGCATACCCGAGGCTTGGGTCCATAGAGGCGGAAATTGCGTCGCTTCGCTCCGAGATCGAAAAACAACTGAAGGCGATGATTCATTCGCCTTCGATCTCTACGTATCTACAGGAAAAAGTCTTCACCACGCGTGGTGATCGTTATGTGCTTCTGGTGAAAGCTTCTTTTCGCGGAAAAATCAAAGGGACCGTCCACGACGTATCGGCCAGCGAGGCCACCCTGTATGTGGAGCCCGACGCCATTACCGATATCAATAATCGGATGGTGATGAAGGAGCATGATCTAAAGGCGGAAACCGTAAAGATACTTGCCGCGCTTTCAAAAAAGGTGGGCGCCAATGCCGCCGGTCTCGAAGCCAACCAGGCGGCCCTGGCGCAACTTGACTTTTTGAATGCAGCTTCGCGTTTTAGCGAAGCTGTCCGGGGCAATGCGCCGGAGCTGATCGCTTCCAATGAGGTGGACCTCATTGATGTTCGCCACCCCCTGCTTCATCTAATGGACCCGGATGCCGTGGTGCCAAATACAGTGAGGCTTGGAAAAAACGCTCGATGCATGCTCGTGACTGGTGCAAACACGGGAGGCAAAACGGTACTTCTAAAAACCATAGGGCTTTGTTCGCTTTTGGCGAAGCACGGGCTTCATATTCCAGCCGGCCCCGATTCAAGAATTGCGCTATTCGACGGTGTTTATGCGGATATCGGTGACGACCAGAACCTATCCCGGTCCCTGTCGACGTTTTCAGGCCAAATAGTGGCCCTTCGCGAAATGCTGGAAAATGCCGACGGAAAAAGCCTGGTCCTGGTGGACGAGATTGTGGTGGGGACCAATCCCCGGCAGGGCGCCGCCCTTGCCCGGGCCATTCTGGAAATGTTAGCGGAGACCGGAGCGCTCATCTTCGCCACGACCCATTATCCTGAATTAAAAAACCTCGCTTCATCCGATCCGAGGTTCCGGAACGCCTCGGTTTCTTTCGATCCCGAAACTTTCGAGCCCACCTACCGGCTTATGCCCGGAATACCAGGGTCAAGCCACGCAATAGAAATCGCGGGCCTTTATGGTATGCCGAGCAACGTCACTGAAAGGGCCCGGTCGCTTTTGGGTGAAACGGAGCTTTCTTCGGAGGCGTTATTGGAAAAGGTCCATCGGCTCGACGAAGAGCTTCACCGCGAACGGGATCTCATCATTAATCTGAAGAAAGAACTGGAACGGGAGAAGCATGACATCGAAGAGGGAAAGCGCAGGCTCCGTTCCATGGAAGCCGAGATGAAGTCCGCCAGGGGGAAGGAACTTTTCGCCGAAATGGCGGAACTGCGCAGGAAGCTTTCGGAACGGGCCCGTGAAATAAGAGAAGCCGATATGCGGCGTCTGGGGGAGATACGCCTGGAAGCTGACGAGATGGAGAAAACGCTCCGGAAGGACATAGAGAAAACGAAAGCCCGGCAGCTTGCGGATATCTATCGCCCATTTGATCCGTCCCTGGCGGGCCCCGGGGACGCCGCCTTCGTAGTATCCCTGGATTTGGAATGCATAATAGAGAGTGTCGACGAGAGGCAGGGCGCCGTTTTCGTGCTTTTGGGAAACGCCATGAAATCGCGCCATTCCTTCGACGATCTCATGCTTCCCGCTGTTCCCGCGAAAAAGAAAAAAATATCTGAAAGGAAAAGCAAGGCGCATCTTGAGAATAGCGGCAAATTCGTTCCCCTTACCATCCAGACGAGCTACAATACTATCGACCTGCGAGGAATGAGGGCCGATGAGGCAGTAGAGCTTATGAACTCTTCTCTGGATTCCATGGTTCGAAGCGGCATCCATAGCGCCGTCATAATCCACGGTCATGGAACGGGGGCACTGAAGGAAGCCGTGAGGAGCGCACTTCGGTTTTCTTCTTACGCGATGGATTTTAGGCCAGGTGATTATGGGGAAGGGGGAGACGGCGTCACCATCGCCCTTCTCAGGGAGTAAGGCCCGTAAGGCGGGAAATGAAATTCAACAGGGGGACGATGTCGTCCCTTCTAAAAAGCGGCAGGGACGTTTCGATGTCTCGGTCACATGCAAGGGCCACGATATTTTCCACGCCGGATAGGTGCAGCGGCGCCTCGGTGGAATCGCCTATCACCTCGATTTTCGGATATGCCCCTTCCTTCTGTCCCTCGATGATCACCAGATCGCAGGCGGCGAAAAGATGCGGGGCCGCATCCAACGGGGAAAGCCCGTCAATGCCGTCGGCCATAATGGCGATGGAGGTGCCGTTGGTTATAGACCTTACGGCGGCGCCCGAGGACATGTAGCGGTACGTGTCCTTTCCTGGATGGTCGATATCGAATTCGTGACGCATGTGTTTCACTATGCCGACACGAAGCCCTCGCCCGGCGCAGAGGGCAGTCAATTTCTCAATGATGGTCGTCTTCCCGGAACCGGAACGGCCCGTGAATGCGATGAGCGGCGGAAATTTAGTCGTTGCCATGTTTTGATACTCTGGAAAAATCAACCTAAAGGGTTGTCGCAAAAACCATGTTTTCATGCCCGCCGAGGGCGTGCGGGAAACCAAACATTTTTAGATTGCCATATAATTTAAGAGTTTGCGGATGATGTCAAGGATTAATGCCAAAGATAAGATACGCGATGTCTCGGCGTTTATCGTGGCCGGCGGCAAGAGCAGGCGCTTTGGAAGTGACAAGCTCATGCATCTTTATCTCGGAAAGCCGCTTATACGTCATGTTGCTGATATTCTGACCTCGACTTTCGAACATGTTGCCATCATAGCCGATGGAGGTGAGCGTTTCTCTTTTCTTGAACTTCCCTGGCATTCAGACATCGTGACTGGTGCGGGCCCCATTGGGGGCATCTTTACGGCCCTGGAACATTCAAAAAATGACCGCTCCTTCATTGTCGGGGGCGATATGCCCGGACTTCACGAAGGACTGGTCCGGTACATGGTGAATGAGTCGGAGTGCTTTGATGTGACTGTACCAGTAATAAACGGCGAGTTTGAAGCGCTCCACGCGGTATATTCACGTCGATGTGCCGCTCATATCGCCCGTGTTATGGAAGAGGGCAGAAGAAGAATAATAAGCTTTTTTTCCGAGGTACGGGTAAGAAAAATAGACGAAAAAGAAATATCCGAAATTGTTACCCCTCGGGAGGTATTCCACAATATCAATTACCCGGAAGATATGAGCTCGCGGTAGTAAGGAAGGGGTTCAGGGGAGGCTTTCGATGTTTCTTACCCGATTTAGGATGGATTTTAATGTTGCGTCTTTCGGATTGCCCCTGTGCAGCTTTTCCATGCCCGATACTATTTTTTTCAGATCAAACCTTTTTTCCGTATATGGCCGATCGGCCTTTGAGGCGCGCTGATAATAATAAAAAGCTTGCCTGTAACAGGAAAGATGAAAATAGCTGATGGCCAAATTCGACAGGGCCCTGGTATAGAAGGGATCGAGCAGAATGGCCTTTTCTAAATTATCTACCGCATCTGAGTAATTCTTCTGGTTCATCAGCGCAACGGCGATATTGTTATAATAAAACTTAATTTCCGGATTGAGGGATATTGCGTACGCAAAATGCCGTTCGGCCCCTTTGAAGTCGCGCCGGGCAAGGAGTTCCATGCCAAGGAAATTGCTTTCCCGCGCTTTCTTTCCATTGCCATCCGCGCCATCTTCTCCGAATGCGGAAGAAAAAGAACACAGGATGATACAAGCCGCCACGAAAAGGCGGACTTTAACATATACAGGCGAGGATTTATAATGGTACAAGGAATTCTTTATCACGATGCAGCATGATACAAAAGCGAACGCCGGAGATCAAGTTCTTTTTGCGTCGGAGGCGCTGTGCCGGGGGCGCGTTGGCTGACAGCTCGCTTCCCGGCGGTATCGCGCCTTTCTGGGACCATATATTCAAAGATATCTTCCAAAAAATCCTTGCCTAATTATACCCTTGGATGTACAGAAACTATACCGACAGGCGCGATTTTTCCATGCGAACATACAGAAAAAAAACCCGTCCCGCCCTGGTGCGCGGACTTTGTATAGGCGGCGACGCTCCGGTTTCCATCCAGACCATGACCAGCGTTCCGCTCGAAAACATAGACGCCACCATTGACCAGATCAACCGGCTCCACAGAGAGGGGGCCCAGCTTGTGCGCCTGGCCGTGTTGAATGAGGCCGCCCTGGGGCCCTTAAAAAAAGTAAGGGAATCCGTCGATGTCCCTCTTTCGGCCGATATTCATTTCAACCACCGTCTTGCCATCGGGGCCATAGAATGCGGAATCGACAAGATACGCATCAATCCTGGAAATATCGGCGGCGTCGACAGGGTCCGTGAGGTCGTAAGGGCCGCGACGGAACATTCGGTCCCTATCCGAATAGGCGTAAATGGCGGCTCTCTTGACAGGCGCAAATATCCTGAAATGACGGCCCAAGCCCTTGCCGCTTCGGCCTTGGAGCATGTGGAAATACTCGAGGAATGCGGTTTCTACGATATCGTAGTATCTCTCAAGTCGTCCGACATTTTATTAACGGCCGAAGCCAACATAATTTTTTCCGATATGAAGGAGTATCCCCTGCATGTGGGCCTCACCGAGGCCGGGTATGGGCTTTCCTGCGTGGTGCAGAGCTCCATTCTCATAGGCCATCTTCTTTTAAAAGGGCTGGGCGATACGGTCCGTGTATCGATGACAGGGGACCCCATTGAGGAAATACATGTGGCGAAAAAGATACTCGCGTCCATTGGCGAGCGCCTTGAACCTCTACGCATAATCGCCTGTCCAACCTGCGGGCGTACCGGCCCCTCCGTGAATCTCGAAGAAATTGCCCGGGAAGTGGAAAACGCGATCGCGAATGAGTTTTCCGACGTATTGCGCGCTCTGGGCAGGGAATTGGTTGTCGCGATAATGGGCTGCGAGGTGAACGGACCGGGCGAGGCGTCCCACGCCCACGTAGGTGTTGCCGGGGCCAGAAGCGGGAATTTTCTCCTTTTTGCGCGGGGAGAGCGTAAAGGAAAAATTACCCGCGGGGAAGTGATAAGGGCCGTGCGGGAAGAAGTAATGTCCCTCATCGAAACATGGAGCCGGGAACGTTAGACGGTCGTATTGCTCGATGCGTATTCCGCAAGCATTGCCGAAAGCTCCGAAAGGCGCTTCCGTAAAAGCACTCCCCGGTGGGTGTCTTTAATCTTCAGCGGCGGGTCGAAAGAATCGATCACGTCCACTATCATGGGGGGAGTTTCCCCTTTCTCTCGGGCCTCCCGTATCTCATCTGGGGTTGGAAGTATGATCGCGTAGAGCGAAGCCGGAGTTTGTATGAGGGAATGGCCCCTTTCAAGATAGGCATGGGAAAAGCCGCCGTCAATATTGATGGCCCTGCCGTCCGGCGAAGCGATTTTATCCCCCTTTGAAATGTCCACCGGCGTGTGGCCGTACACGATGCGCCGGGTCCCGAATTCGTCCATGATGCGGTCCATGAACTCCTTTTTCCTGATGTTTTCCCCCCAGAAGAGGAGCTTCTCCTTGTGGGTCCCCTTGTCTTTGTAAAAGTACCTCTCGAAGGTTTTCATCGCGTCCTTCCCGAAAAAGGGGGATTTTGCCCCGCACCAGAGGTAGAACATCAATGCCAGGTCCTTCGGGTCCTGCTCTCGGCCGAAAAGGTAATTTTGGCCGATCTCCTTTACCCTGTTTTCGATATGGTCCAGGAGGTCCTTGCCCTTCTTCCCGAGAAAGGTATCGAACTCGCCGCTTTCCGTGCTGGGGATAAGGGCGTGCAGGTTCAGTATGTAATTGTTGATGTGATAAAGACGCCCGTCCTCAAAGAGAAACTTCATGAGGGACATGATTCGATGGCTCGAGGTGAACTGCCGGGATAGATCATCAATTACGGATTGCTCTTCCGATGTCAGCTCCAGTGGACGGTCCGGATTTAGAGTGGGGAAATGCGTATCGGTGAGTCCTTCCACGTCTCCGGACTCAAGAAGGGCCGCCAGTTTGCCGAGATTGAGGCGCGATTCCATTTCCAGTTCCGGGTTTTCGAGGACCGTTTTTTCCTCGAGCTTAAACTGAATCATCGCAAGGGTCTTTTCCATCTTTCTGGAGATGTCGTGCTTTGCTTTGAAGCTCCCGGACACTCCTTCCGGATACAATTTCTCCGCCAGATACTGGAGCCTGCTTATGTCGATGCCGAGGCGGCCCAAAAATTTCAGGTTGTCATATCTCACGCTGATGCGCAGGGCCTCGGCGATAAGGGACTTGTTTCCCGCGGCGGCCCCCATCCACAGGATGTCGTGGTTGCCCCAGACGAAGGTCACGTAGGGCTTGATGTCTCTGCTGCTCAGGATGCGAAGGATCTTGTCCGGCTCGTCGCCCCGGTCGAAGACATCGCCCAGGACAAGGAGATGCCCCAGGATGGCCTGCTTTACTATCTTGCAGAGGGAATGGATGACGCGGTCGGCTATCACTTCGTTTTCGTAAACCATGTTGGGGACGGGAAATTTCAGGATGAGATTTTCCAGGACCATCCTGAGGTCGTTGTTAATGCTTTTGCGGATTTCATCGAATTTTTTAGCGTTCTCTACACGGTACTGGATGATCTTCACCAGGGCCGATATAACGTCCTGACGCTCCATGGAAAAGGCCGGCGTAGTGAAATACCACTCGCGGCGGATGATTCTTCCCAGGTAATCGATTTTGTCGGCGGAGAAGGTTTTTGGAAGGGCCTCAAGGCAAATTTTCCAAACGAGCCCGAAACGCCCTTTAAGTATGGAAACAAAACGCTCTCCCGCGCCGTGGGGGTCGCTTATCCACATGGTGGTATCGATATGCGATTCAAGTTCCGTTTCAATTTCGCTTATTTGCCTGATGAGGTCGTGGAGCGAGGCGACGTTCCTGGCTTCTGTCATGACGGGATCTCCTTTCCCCGCCGCACGGATGGATGGCGGTGCTTTTGATGTATGGCAACCTCTAATAATCAGGTTTTCCCGCCCGCCTTCGGCGGGCGGGAAAACCGAAGTCCTGAGTATGCCAGCAGTTACAATTTATGGAAACCTCGAAAAATTGATTTTTAGAGGTTCCCGGATGTTACTGCAGAGATGGTATTTTGCAAGAAAAAAACAGGATACGGCGTCGGTGACAAACATGCCGGCCCTCGTGTCATTGAATGTCGGGGAGTCCTTATGTCATGCCGTATCCTTCGCGGCAGCGGCGGTCTCCTTCCGGGATCAATAGCTGTAAAATCCCCGCCCGGATTTTCTGCCCAGGTAGCCTGCGGCAACGTAATTTTTTAGGAGCGGGCAGGGCCTGTACTTGGAATCGGAAAACCCGGTGTGAAGTTCCCCGATGACCGCCAAAACCACGTCGAGACCAATCATATCGGCCAGTTCCAGGGGCCCCATGGGGATGTTCATTCCCTGTTTGACAACTCGGTCTATGGCTTCCACGGAGCCGGCCCCTTCATAGAGCGCATATATCGCTTCGTTGATCATCGGTATTATAATTCTGTTGAGAAGAAACCCGGGATAGTCCTTCGATTCCACGAAGACTTTCCCGAATTTTTTCACGATGTCCTTGGCGGTTTCCACTGTTTCCCATGTGGTGGCCATGCCCGAAATGATTTCGACGAGCTTCATGGCGCGGGCTGGGTTGATGAAGTGCATGCCGATGACGAGCTCCGGGCGCTTTGTTACTGACGCGAGCTCTGTTATCGACAGCGAAGATGTGTTTGATGCGAGGACTACGCCGCCGCGGCAGACCATGTCGAGTTCACGGAACAGCGCTTTTTTTACGGTGATGTCTTCCGTCACCGTCTCGATGACGATGTCGGCATTTACCAGGTCCTGGATGTTCCTATGGATTTTGATTTTCGATAGAGTCGCCGCCATCTCATCCTGTGCGATTCGTTTTTCCTCGACATAACGGGAAAGCCGTTCTCGTATCGTCTCATAGGACGCCCGCAGACGGAGTTCGTCGGTGTCGAAGAGGATGACACTGAACCCCTTTTCCGCGGCAAGATGGGCTATATCCGTCCCCATAATGCCGGCCCCGGCTATGCCGAACACTTTCATTGGCGCCTCGTAATTCGTTCCGGCCAGGGGCCGGAGTGTTGGAGATGGCGTAATATTATTCCCGCGCAAGGGCCTTTGACAAGCAGATTATTGACGGCCCGTACGTTTTATTCAGGCGACGATATTCCGAGGCGTACCTGCCAAAAAGGCGGTTATATTCGCGTCGATTTCCCGCAAAAGCCGCTTCCTGGATTCCATCGTAGCCCAGGAAATATGGGGGGTGATGAGGAGGTTGGGGGCCCCGAGGAGGGGATCATCGGCGTCCGGGGGTTCCTTCTCCATGACGTCCACGGCGGCCCCGGCGATTTTCCCCGCCTCAAGGGCGCTGGCCAGGGCGGCTGGGTCCACAAGGGCGCCCCTGGCCATGTTGATGAGAAAGGCGTTCCGTTTCATGGCGCTGAAAAAAGAGCCGTCTATCAGATGGCGGTTCTCAGGGGTGAGGGGCATGTGAAGTGAGATGAAGTCGGCATGGCGCGCCAGGTCGTACAGCTCAAATCGCGGCGGCCCTCCGCGGTATTCGACCCCCGGCCTTTTTAGCGCAACGACTTCCATGCCGAAGGCCCCGGCCAGGCGCGCCACCTCGCTTCCAATGGCCCCCAGGCCGAGAATGCCAAGCACTTTTCCGGTAAGCTCCACGGTGGGCCATGTCCCCAGGGTGTATATGGGGGAGGCGCTCCACCGGCCGTCGCGGCCGGCGCCATTGTACTCCACAAGCCTGCAGGCCAGGGCGAGCATAAAAAGCACGGTGAACTGTGCCACGGAAGGGGTGGAATACCCCGCCGCGTTTGCGACAGTTATGCCCCTTTTCTTGGTTGCGATAGTGTCTATGTTGTCGTATCCCGTGGCGGCCACGGCTATCAAGCGGAGGTCCGGGCAGAGGTCCAGCACCTTTCGGTCAATTACCACCTTGTTGGAAATGGCCACCGTGGCCCCGCGGAGGCGGCTTGCCGTCTCTTCGGGTAGGGTGTGGCCGTATGCGATGAAGTTCCCATGTTTCTCGAAAATGGAAAGGTCCTGATCGCCGTAATTGATTGTTGACGCATCGAGAAATACTATGCTCTGGTCCATTCTTTTCCTCTGTTCGAAGTCCACGGGTATCGCATGGATTTTTTTCATCTCATGGCATGGCCTTTCGGATCCATGCCGCTCCAAGAACGGCGCCGCCCTCATCGTAGAAGACCGCGGCCTGTCCGGGGGAGACGCCCTCCTGGGGCGCGGCGAACTCCGCGTAGACGCCTCCGTCGTCCTCGTGAAGGAGCGCCGGGACGGCCTTTTGCGTGGAACGGGTTTTCACCAGGGCGGGGCCGTCCAGTAGCGCGCTTTTCATGTGATTGATGCCGTCGGCGAAAAGCCCCTTTCGGGCGAGTCGCGCCTTCTCTGCTACGACGATTTCATTCGTCTCGACGCGGATCTCTGCCACATAGAGCGGTACAGAATGGGCGATGCCGAGGCCGCGCCGCTGGCCGATGGTGTAGCGGTGAATGCCCCTGTGCCTTCCGAGCACCCTGCCATCCTCATCGACGATGTTCCCCGGCGCCGGGACGCGGCCGGTCCGCCTTTCGATATAGCCTGCGTAGTCGTCATCGAGCACGAAACATATTTCCTGGCTTTCGGGTTTGTGCGCCACGGCAAGCCCTCGCTCCAGGGCCATTTTTCGAATATCATCTTTTTTGTATTCACCAAGCGGAAGCAGTATCGATGAAAGGGCCTCCTGGGAAAGCATTCCGAGGAAGTAGGACTGGTCTTTCATGGGATCGGCGCCCGCCGCGACGAAGCGCCTGCCATCGTCGGCGCCCAGGCGGGCGTAGTGTCCGGTGGCGAGCTTATCGCAGCCCATCTCTCGGGCGCGCACCAAAAGGCCATTAAACTTAATCTTCGCGTTGCAGCGGAGGCAGGGGCTAGGCGTCCTTCCCGCAAGGTACTCCTCGCAAAAAGGGGTGATGATTTTCCGCGAGAAGTCCTCCTCCACGTCGAGGACGGCGTGGGAAAACCCGTGCATGCGCGCGACTTCTCGCGCGTCGGCAATGCTATCGGGTGAACAACAGAGATCGTAGCGCGGTTCCGAGCCGTCCATGTCAGTGCAAAGGGGTATTTTTGCTGTGAGTCCTACCACGTCGTGCCCCTGCTCTTTCAGGAGGACCGCGGCGAGCGACGAGTCGACGCCCCCGCTCATGGCGACCGCTATGCGCATGGACGACTCCTACCAGATTTTACGCATGTAGGGATAGGGGTTGATGGGCGTGTTGCCCAGGCGCACCTCATAGTGGCAGTGGTTGCCGGTGGCGTTTCCCGTTTGGCCCACGCCGGCGATCACCTGGCCGCGCGTCACATTTTGGCCCTTGCCCACGTAGATGCTGGAGCAGTGCGCGTAGAGCGTTTCGAACCCGTACTTGTGGCGGACGCGGACCATGTATCCGTAGCCGCCGGCCCAGCCGGTCGCCTCCACGGTGCCAGGCGCGGTGACTCGGATGGGCGTGCCGCCCGCCGCGGCGATGTCGATGCCCGTATGGAAATCGCGGCCAAACCCGAAGGGAGAACGCCGCCATCCGAAAAGGGAAGTGATGTGCCCCGCATTGGGAACGATGGAGGGCGTATCGTTGATCACCTTGCTTCGTACGTCGATGAAGTTTTTCACGGTCTTCACTGCGTTGGTGGTGCAGATAAAGTCCCTTTGAAGCTGTCTGAGCGTGAAAATTTCGTCGGGCAGGATGCTTCGGAGTTTATTGAGTTCCTTTATGTCCGGGTCCGTCGACTCATCGAAGTCCCATATCCTCGCGACGGATTCGTCGCTCCCGGCTGAAAGTTCAAAGAGCTCCTCTATATAAGGCTTGATGTCGCCAAAAAGGTCCGAGATGCGGTTGGTCTGGCGCTCGAAGCGGATAAGGTGCGAGCGGATGTCCTTGTAGTTAAGAAGAAGGCGCTCCTCTTCCCTCTTGATTGCCGCGTTTTTGATGATGGCATAGGACGAGGAAACGAGGACAATGAGAAAAAGCACCACGAAGAATGAAATGAAAAATTTCGATATCTGAAAATTAAAAATCCGTTTCTCGTTGTGGGGGATAAACATCACCGTCATCTTCTCGTGTCCTTTCTCGATGAACCGGTCCCACCATTTTCCGGATTTTTTCTTCCAAATGTAATAGCGTTCTGTGAAGCTTTTCCTTACTCGGTTGTGGTACTGTTTTATCCTGTAACGCATGGCGTCGCCGCTGCCGGTTTTCTTCAGTTTTGGGTCGTCTTTTTTAACCTTCACACCCTATTTATTCTTCGGCCCTCTTGTCAAGAATATTAACCAAAGAGCCGTATCAAATCGGCCCGGGCGGGTTTTCTTTATGGCCCTCGGCCTTAACGCCGGTGAAAAGTTTGGGGTTCCGTCAAAATGAAAGGCATGCGGATTTTTTAGTGGCAACTTATCCGCAGGTGTGAATGTGATGGATCAGAGAAAATCCACATATCGGTGGGCGATCGCGAGTACCTGATGATAATCACTGAAAGCGGCTTTTTTATCCAGCTCTTCGGTGAATTCCCTGGCTCGCTCGCTAAGCCCGGCCCTGCTCAGGGCGTTCACGGTGTTTCCAATGAGATAGGAAGGCGTGAATACCGTGGGAAGCCTGCATGGGGGCCGTATCACGACATTATCCATGATGAGCCTCTGGTTTCCTGTGATTATAGTGACATAAATATAATAAAATGCCCGTAAAACAGCAATTTTTTGGGTAATTTTTCAGGAAAAAAAAAGATACTATGGCGCAAGATACTAACAAAGAGCGAATGAAACAAATGCTCTTAAAGGCGGGATTAGGCCTCGCAGAGGATGCGATGGAGCTCCTCTGGAGCTATTACCGCCTCATCGTCCGCCATAATGATGAATACGACCTGACAAGAATCACCCGCTTTGAGGATTTTATTATCAAGCACTTCCTGGATTCCATGATCGTCTCAAAGCTCATGGCCCTGCCGGAGAGCCTTCTCGACATCGGGACCGGCGCCGGGTTCCCTGGAATTCCCCTGAAGATAATTGCTCCCCGCATCTCCCTGGTGCTGGCCGAACAGAGAAAAAAACGCGTGGAATTCCTGAACATGGCGGTGGATACCCTGGGCCTTAAGGGTGTGGAGGTGTACCCCCACGGGGTGACGGGCCATTCCTTTTTTAATGTGAAGGGCGTCATCACCCGGGCCCTGGAGTCGGTCGATAGCACCCTCGCCAGGGTGGACCACTTTCTTCCTCCCGGCGGCATGGTGATTTTCATGAAGGGACCTGGGGCTGATGAGGACCTGGGCGCTTTGAAGGGGCCTCATCTCAAGTCTTTCGAAATGGAGCAGGACCGGGAATACATGATAGGCGAGGGACATATGCGGCGGCTCCTGGTGTTCAGGAAGACCGGCGCGGTATTGCGCAAAACCTACAGGATATTCAAGGACCAAAAGGAGAACCGTGAAATGGTCATCACCTCTGAGTCGAATGGGCGGTACAGAGAGTTAAAAAACATCGTCCATTCCGACGGCGCGAAGAAGGCGAGAATTACCCTTGTGTCCGGCAGGCGCATAATAAAAGACGCGGTGAAGTCGGGTAAGGGGGACACCATGGCCCTGGTTATCCATGATGGCTATACGGACCAGGACGACGAAATGAACGCACTCATCGCCGGGATCACGGAAAGGGGCATGGCCCTCATCATGAAAAAATCGCTCTACAATGATCTCGATATCTTCAATACCGGCGGCCCTCTTCTTTTCGTGAGGACGCCTGCTATTCCGGCCTGGGACGGGTCACTTGCTCCGGGATGTAATCTCCTGGTGCCTTTTCAGGACCCGTCCAACCTGGGCTCCGTGGTCCGCTCGGCCGCGGCTTTCGGAGTGGAGCGTATCATCCTCCTCCGGGAGGCGGCCCACCCCTATCACCCCAGGAGCGTACGTTCCTCATCAGGGGCGGTCCTGGGCGCGCCGCTCTTACGCGGCCCCTCCATCAGCGAGCTGGGCGGCGAGGCGTGGCCGATTTTTGCTCTGGACAGGGAAGGAAGGCCGCTTGCGGAAGTCGCGTTTCCGGAAAGGTTTCTGCTCCTCCCCGGCATGGAGGGGCCCGGTGTTCCCGGTGGGCTTTCTTACGAGGGCGTGGCCATACCGATGGAAGGTGACATCGATTCCCTCAATGCTGCCATCGCCGCATCCATTGCCCTGTATGTATGGCGTTATGGTATTTGAATGCATCACACGATGATGAGGAACCGCCCGCAATGGTTGCAGACCGGGATGTCTTTGCTCTGTTTGATCTGGGCCATGTAGACCGGAGGAATTTCCAGGTGACAGCCGGAACAGCTCGTCTTGTCGATGATGGCGAATGGGTTTTGGAGTTTTTTCCGCATTCTCTCGTAGTAGGTGAGCGACCTGTTGTCTATAAGGCGCCGCAGTTCGGATATCTTCCCGGAGGTGGATTCGGATTTTTCGCCGCTGTCATAAATCTGATAGAGCCTGTCGAGGCGGATGAGGAGGTCAAGGTTCGATGATGGGACCCCCGTGAGGTCCGCTATCTCTTCATCGGTCTTTAAAGGTTCCTTTTTTGATATGCCGTCGAAATAGGCCTTCGATTCTTTTTTTAGGACCGCGAAGACCTTCGCCGGCGTCCTTGCTTCGTCCAGGGCCTCCCTCTTCTCAGCCGTAGCGAAGAGACGGGCCATCATGCCCACCAGATAGAGGTACTTGGTGCTCATTGAAGTGGGGAAGATGCTCAGCATGATATAGTTCACTGGGACCTTATCATACGACTGGTACTCTATGCCCTCGGGTAAGATGCCGAAGACGCAGTGGAAGTCGTCAACGGAGTCGGTACGGGCATGGGGGATGGCGAAGCCGTGGCCAATGCCGGTGTTCTCCAGAGATTCGCGGTGAACCACCTGGGCGTAAAAGCGGTCGGCGTTGTCGATCTTGCCAAGCTCTACGAGCCTGGTGACCAACTCCTTGATCACGAGCTGCTTCTCCGTACTCTTGAGGGTGATAACCTGTTCCTTACAGAAAAAACTTTCAATTTCCATATATACGCTCATACTCCTGTGTATAAATAAGGGGACTTCAAAAAAAACATTGGATGTTCCCCCGTGGGCGCAAGACCTTTACCAAAATCGTTTTTTGAAAAAATTCCCATAAGAAAACCTGATGATCGTTTCATCAGGTTTTCAAGGTGCTCATGACAGCCCTGTGCCGTCCTGTAATTGCTGAAAAACATGCGCGCACTGTACTGTAGTGTGACGCACTGATTCGGCTATCGGCAGTGTTCTTTCGTGAATGTACGGTTTGTTGTCCATCAATCAAATATTGGGTATCTCGAAAGGGAACCTTTAAAAAATTAATTTTTTTAAGTTTCCATGGATTGAAGCTAATGAAAAACTCGAGGCTTAGTTTTTTCCGCCCCCCCTTGGAGGGCGGAGAAACATAAGCATTAGAAGTTGCCTGTTGTAAGTAATTCGGGGCGAGAGGATTTGAACCTCCGACCCCTTGACCCCCAGTCAAGTGCGCTAACCGGGCTGCGCTACGCCCCGAAATACATTGGACACAGTATAGAAACCGCCCCCTGGAGTGTAAAGAAAATTCTCGCCGCAAAAGAAAAAAATCTGGATTCAATTCGCAGGGGGACAATACTGCTTCCGCTGAGGCGCGCAGGACGCCGGCAAGAAACTATGTCCCGGGAGGCCATGCTATGATGAGAACAGCCGAAAGCTGGATTGCGGAGCTCAATCTGCATCCACATCCCGAAGGAGGTTATTACCGGGAAATCTATCGTTCCAGGGAGAATATTCCTCACTCAGGCCTCCCGGGACGATTTGACGGCGGCCGCCCCTTTGCGACTTCAATTTATTTTCTTCTCACCAGAGGGGCGATATCGGCCATTCACCGCATCCGCTCCGATGAAATCTGGTATTTTCACGATGGGGCGGCCCTCACGATATGTATTCTCGGCGCCGGCGGCGTTGAAAAAACCGTCCTGGGGCTAAATGCCGTTGCGGGCCAGCGCCCGCAGGCCGTGGCGCCTGCCGGTTCCTGGTTTGGCGCCAGAATTGAGGGCGATGGGGATTTCTGCCTCGTGGGTTGTGCGGTGGCGCCGGGCTTCGATTTCTCCGATTTTGAAATGGGGAAGCGGGAGGACTTGCTGGCCGAATACCCGGAATGCCGTGAATGTATTCTGAAACTTACCAAATAAATTGGTCGCCTCCTGTAGCCGGTTCCGCCTGCGGCCCGTGAAGCATTATTTAAAAATATCCCCCGTCTCCATGTACCACAGCACGAAGTCAAGGCCCGCAAGAGGGATATCAAGGGCTGCGGCAAGGTCGGCCATCTTCTCCTCGATGAGCATATAACGTGGCGGCGTGAGCGATTCGGGCACATTGTCGATGCACCCCGCCCGGAGAAGGTTTTTTAAAATATGGCGGTCCAGTATCGCGAGGTCGCGTCCTAATCCGATGTTTCGGAGGAAATGGCTCGCTTCCTTCCAGCCCATTCCCTTCACTTCGGACACCAGAAATTTCCGCATGGTTTTTGGATCAGCGAATTCGCGCAGAGTTTTTTTGAGGATGATGCGGCCTTTGTCGGTGAACTGTTCCCGGGCGGCCACAAGGTATTCCGCCTTCCTGTTTCTGAACCGGACGATGTTCAGGTGCCGGGCGATTTCTCCGGCATCGCCGCGAAACACGAGGTCCTTCTCCAGAAGGATGTTTATCGCCTTTTCCCCCTGGCGCGCCTTCGTCTGGGGAGTCATGAGGCAGAAAGCCAGTTCAAGGAATATCTCTTTCTCTGTACCTCGCTCCCAGAGGCGATGGAAAATCTGCAGACGTTTTTTGACGCGTTCGCTAATTTCATTGTGGATGGCGACGATATCGCGGCAGGCGTTTTTATTATAGGGATAGTCTTTCATGGGAAGTTTCGGCCGCCGATGGATGCTCTTTTGCAGGTGTTATAACACCGTGCCCCTGATTAGAATCTCCGCCTCCCGAAACATCTTTCGCCTGGTGTACATATCGAGGAGGGCTTTTCTGGCCTTGCGATGGAAACGGTTTCTTTCCAGGGCGCTTCGATACTGTTCCATAGCGGCATTGTCCCTTCCAGCTTTCTCGTGGACGAGGCCTAAATAAAAGTATACGTCCGGATTATTGCTTCCCCGGCTTTCCGATTTTTCCAAAAAGGTCAGGGCTTCGCTGTGGCGTCCAGTGTTTACCAGAGAAGCCCCCATGTAAAAGTTGAGGGCCGGGTCGGCCCCCGGGGAATGCGCGGTCAGAAGGTTTATCGTATCGTTGTAGTAGCGTTCATCGAAAAGGGTTTCCGCTACGCGGCGAAGGAGGGCCCGGTCTTCAGATGAACCATCTATCAGGGGAATGAGATATTTTGCCCCGGCTATACGGTCCTCCATCATGAGGAGGGACATGCCCGCAATACGGAGGAGCTTTTCGTTTCCGGGAAAGATGAGAAGAAAATCCCTGGCGGAGTCGGCGGCTTCCTCGTATTTTTTTTCACGATAAAGCCCGGAGGATTTTTTTACAGCCCCATCGGCCGATATTTTTTTCACCTTGAGATAATATGTCTTCAGATACAGGATGCGGGCTTCTTCCCGGTAGATAAATGCCGACACTGCCGAAGCCGAAAGAAGCACTATTAAAATGAGTCCCTTGCCTTTGCCTTTCCCTTTGCTTTTCATAGATGAAATATCCGGGGTTTTTCCTGTGCGGGGGGTGGGGGCGCGATGCATCGCCCCCCCGCAAGAAACCTGATTTTGAGACTAACCGTTAGTAAAAAAATAATTCGGTCAAGTACTTTCCGTAATATCGACGGCGATTATGGCCCCGGGCGGATATTCCGCTGAGCTTCCTGCATTGAATGCCGCCGGAAAGAGAGAAAGGTTGGGTGCACGGGAAGCGGCTACTGTTATGTCGGCGCGCGCTTACGCGACGCGCCGCATGGCCACGGCGAGTCCCAGGGCGATGAGGGCCGTTGCGGCCCAGACGAGGACCATAAGCCGCTTGTGCGCTATCTCCACGATGACCTCGTCCGGCGGAAGGGGAGCGCCCCTTTCCGGTTCCACGTAGAGCTGCACTTCCCCCGTTTCCCGGTGTAGATGCTGCAGGGCCACTTTCCTCTTCGACGGAGAGAACATCGCCTCGATGCTTTCAAGCTTTCCCGAAGCGCCCATGCGCACTCCGGGGCTAACTCGATAAGAGGCCCCGCCCATAAGTATTTCCAGGTCCACGAAAAGCTCGGGTTTCCCCTCCATCATCGCCTTTTTATCGACCTTCTTCATGCCAAGGAAACGGACCTCTGTATCGGCGATTTTCTTTGCTTCGCCCGTTTTCAGAACCAGTGTCGAGGCGAGACCGGGCCCCGAAGCGTATGAAAGAGGGCTGATATAGGTGTCTCCGGTGATTCCGGGAAGGATCGCGGGTTCCTTGTAGATGGAGTTGGTGCGCTCCGAGAAATAGTAGAGCATGGATACGTTCTTAGACGAGCTCCCCGAGGCGACTGAGAAACGGAGAGAAGACTTTTCCTCCTCCGTGATGCCCAGGAAGCGGATGTTCATGTTCCCTATGTTCTGCTCCACATTGTTCACCAGGCGCGCTTGCTCGGAAAATGAATGGTACCCGGAGGCGACGATTCCCAGGACCAGGATGGCCGTGCCGAGGTGGGCCAGTCGGGAGGCCCGGTGGGCCTTCGACCGCCTCAGAAACCAGTCCCGTGTTACGGCGCCTATGACTAAGAAAGCGGCGGCGGACAGAAGATAGGCCCCCGGTGTCGTTGTGTGAAACAGGTTAAAGAACACTCCGGCGGCGCAGGCCGCGGCCAGGAGAAGGGCCCCGGGAAGCTTCTCGAAAGATGCGCCGCGCCTGAGGGTCAACAGGGATATGATGATGAGAATGCCGAGGCCCGCCGGTATCGACCAGGTGTTATAGAACCCTTCATTCACCGCCGATGGGCGTTTCATGACAAGCCCCGTAAGAATGGGCATGGAAGTCCCGAGAAGTATCACGGCGGAGTACAGGAGTATGATGACTATGCCGTAGAAAAGCAGGTTCGTCGGCGCCATGACGTCCTTCTCCAGCGGTTCGGTCTGTATCTTCCTCCCCCGGAGGATGAGGAGGGCCGTCCCGGCAACGATGTAGAAGGCGATGTAGTAGGCTATCTGGAACGATACCGATTCCCCGGAAAAAGAGTGGACCGAGAAGTCCGAGAGGATGCCGCTCCGGGTGAGAAAGGTGCTGTAGAGCACCAGCACAAAGGAGAGCATGGCCAGGACCAGATTGGTCCGCACCAGGGACCCGCGGCGCCTCTGTATGATGAGGCCATGAATGAGGGCCACCAGGAGGAGCCAGGGCACCAGGGACGAGTTTTCAACAGGGTCCCAGCCCCAGTATCCTCCCCATCCGAGGACCGAGTAGGCCCAGTATCCGCCAAGGAAAATGCCGATTCCCAGGGCCGTCGCAGTGAAGATGACCCAGCGATACGCCCGGAGGGGCATGATATCGTACCTGTTTCGGAGAAGGGCCGCCACGGCATAGCCGAAGGGCACCACGGCGGCGGCGTATCCGGCGAAGAGGACAGGAGGATGCACCGCCATCCAAAAATCCTGGAGGAGGGGATTAAGCCCAAGGCCGTCCAAGGCCCCCGGAATGAGGCCGGAGAATTGTCCGGGGTTTGTGTCCCAGACCCGGGCGAAGGGGCTTTTTACCGCGAGGGCGATGAGAATGAAAAATTGTGTTATCGTAAGCAAGGACATGAGCACGCTCTCGTGCTCGTCCTTCGTCCGGATGATGATAATGCCGATGATGGATAGAAAGAAAAGCCAGAGGAGAAATCCACCTTCCTGCCCCGCCCAGAGCGCCGACACTTTATAGAGCAAAGGCTGTTCTAAGGACGAATGCTGGTAGACATAGTGGAGCGAGAAGTCATTGCCGAGGAAGGCCAGGAGAAGCAGCACCATGGCAAAGGCGATGATGATGGAGGTGAGATAAAAAACCCTCTGGGCCGTAACCCGGGCAAAGATGTTTCCCCCGGCGCTTCGCGCCAGAAAAAAGAGATGAAGCATGGAGAGCGCCAGAGCGCAGAAAATGAGGATGGATCCGGCATGCATTGATCTGTCACCGCCTTTCAGGTTGCGTTTTGATATTTTATTCTGGACCCTTAGCCGGGGCTTTTTCCCCGGCGCTTTTCGCGTATCGGGAGGGGCATTTCACCAGGACCTTCTCCGCTTCGAAGAGTCCGCTTTCCCGATTGAACCTTCCCCGGGCCACCACCTGATCGGCGTGTTCCAGGTTTGCGGGTTTCGCCGCGGCATGCTTTACGGTCATGGGCGACCCGTCCCGGTCTTTCAGGACCATGGTGTAGTAGCCCTCGTAGTGTTTCACGGGCAGGGATTTTTCCAGGGTCCCGATCACCTGGACCGGCCTTCCCGTTGAACGGGCCTCGGAGAAGGGCACATAGGTGCGCATGGAATCTTTCAGGGAATAAAAAGCCAGTAGCACGCAGGCAAGGGCTGTCGCGCCGATGAATATCTTCTTGCTCGTGTTAGTCATTTCGCGCCCTCTTTTCCAGACGTGATACCCTTCGGTCGATAATAAAAAGGTAGATTCCGATTCCAATCCATCCCGCGAGGACCACCCACATCACCCTCGTGAGGACCGCGTCGCCGGGGGCGGGCGTCTGCGAAGATTGGGCAAGGAGCCCCTGTGGCATGGCGGCCATGATGGCGCAGGAAGTGAAGGCCGCGGCGGCTTTTGCCCTCATCATCCCGGTTCTTTTTATAATATCTTTTATAATATCTTTCATCGCGCGATGTTCCTTATGTTTTGTTCCAGGCGGTGCGTCCGGTTTCTCAGTGAGAGGATGTGAAGATATAGCAGAGTGTGCGCCGCGATGGAGACGAGAAGGGTGATGCGAGTCGCCGGGTCCGTTTCCAGGGTGCCTGATTGGGGATGGAGGGACATCCCGAGGAAGCGGGGAAAGAGGAAAACAAAAAACGGCATCACCGCCATGGCCAGAATTAAATAGGCCGATGCGATGCGGCCCCGGTTCGTTTTTCCCCGCAGGGCGGAGTCGAGGCTGAAGTAGGCTATGTAGATGAGCATGAGAAACACGATTGAGGTCTGCCGCGGGTCCCAGTTCCAGTAGGAGCCCCAGCTCAGCTTCGACCAGACGGAGCCTGACGCCGTTGCTAAAAAGGTGAAGGCGAGGCCTGCCTCCGCGGAGTGGCGCGCCGTGGAGTCGAGAAACCTGCCGCGCCCGGCAAGATGGGCCATGGAGAGAAGCCCCGCCGTGAGGAAGGCCAGGGCCGAAATCCATGCCATGGGTACGTGAAAGAAAAGGAGGCGTCCCGGGGCGCCGTGGACTTCTGCCGTCGGCGCGTACAGGAAAGCCATTATGATGGCGGCGGGCATGGCGATGTGAAGGAGGCGCGCGATGTGCTTCATTCGTCAATCCAGATGTATTCAAATACCAGGTACGATACCGCGATTATGGCGCCGGAAAACGCAAGTAAAAAAATGATGTCGCCACCGGGGGCCAGGCCGGGGCGTTCCATGGCCTCCGCCGTGGCCCCGGTCGCCGCAAACAGGACCGGGAGGGTGATGGGGAGGGACATCACCGGGAAGAGGGCCCCCCGGACTCCGGCCCTGGCCGCCATCGCGGAGAGGATGGTAGAGGCTGATGCGAGCGCGGTACCGCCGGAGAGTATCGTCAGGGCGAAAGGGAATGGTGACGCCACATCACCCTCCACAAAGAAGACGAAGAGGAGGGTGATGAGGAACTGAAGGGCCAGGAAAAAGGCCAGATTAAAAAGGAGTTTCGCGGTGAATACCGCCGAAGGGGACGATGTGAGCCGGAGCAGAAGGGCGGTCCCCTTTTCTTCCTCGCGCACGAAGGCATGGGCGAGGCCGCTCATGGCGCTGAAGAACATGATGAGCCACAGGATAATGGAGCGCTCGCGCGCCCCCGTAGATGCGCCGCCCATCACGAGGCCCACGGACAGGGTGGCGATGAAAGCGAAGGAGAAGGCGATCTGCAGGGCGCTTTTTTCCCGGAACTCCACGCGGAAGTCCTTCCGCATGTTTCTGATGATGTCCTTAACCAAGGGACGCCCTCCCTTCGCAGAAGTCCGCTTCGCCCGGGTCGTTCGTGGCGATGACGATGGCCTTGCGGTCTTTCACCGAGGCGAGGTACTCGAAGACAAGCCGGCGTCCGTCCTCGTCCAGATTGGAGCAGGGTTCGTCAAGGAGGAGTATCGGGGGGTCGTTCAATGCCGCGGCGATTAGCTTGAGGCGCTGCATCATCCCCGTCGAGAAGGCGCCCACGCGGGAATGTGCGCGGTCTTCCAGGCCGAATCGCCCTATCAATTCCCGGCCCCGTTCCCTGGACAGGCGGTTTTGGGCGATGAAGTCCAATGTTTCGAGCGCCGTGAGCTCTTCGTAGAGGCGCAGGCGCGGGCTGGCGAAGCCGACAAAGCGTTCCAGACTGGCCGTGTGGGGTTCGCCCTGTATTCGCATCATCACCGATCCGTCCGTGGGGCGGCGTAGCCCCGCGAGGATTTCCAGCAATGTCGACTTTCCGGAACCATTGGGCCCGGTGATCGCCGCGGGGCCGCCGGGGAAGGCTACGATGCTGACGCCGGTGAATATGGTCCTCGTTCCGAAGCGATGAGTGATCGACGCGCCTTCGATTATTATGGAGTTTTGTGCTGGGCCCTTATTATCATCCATTGTTTTTTCGGGATATGGGCGGCGGGAGAAGGGCGTTGTGCGCGCCGCGGCTTCGCCGTCTTTATCAATTGACAGGATGCAGGCCTGCTCCATTCTTTGCAATTAAAATACGCGGCGAAAGGCCCCGGAGCGGAAACAATACGATGCCAGGTTTTATATCATCATTATTAAGTGCACGCGGCCGGTGGAAAACAGAGGGGGGTTACCGCGAGCTTTTAACGGTGGCGCTTCCCCTCATCATCAGCACCGGCTCATGGAGCGTCCAGCACTTTGTGGACCGGATGTTCCTCGCCTGGTATTCCCCCGAGGCAGTTGCGGCCTCCATGCCGGCGGGGAACACCAATTTTACCTTCTTGAGCCTCTTCATCGGTACGGCAAGCTTCGCCGGCACCTTCGTCGCCCAGTACATCGGGGCGGGCAAGAAGGACAGGGTGGGCCCGGTGATCTGGCAGGGGCTTTATCTCGCGCTAATAGGAGGCCTGGCGCACCTGGCCCTCATGCGGTTTTCCGGGGACATATTCGCCCTGGCGGGACATGGCGCGGCGCTGGAGGCCCTGGAGTCCGAGTATTTCCGGATTCTCTGCCTCGGGGCGTTCCCCGCGATTGGGTCAACGGCATTATCTTCCTATTATATTGGCCTGGGGAAAACCATGCCGGTGATGTGGATAAATGTCTTTAACACGGTGGTGAACCTCGTCCTCGATTACGCCATGATTTTCGGCAAATGGGGTTTTCCGGAGATGGGCATCTCCGGCGCCGCCTACGCTACGGTATTCGCCGGGCTGGCGGGATTTCTGGTCTACATTGTTCTCATCTTTCGCCCCTCGGTCAACGCGGTCTTCGGGACCCTTTCGGGTTGGCGTTTCGACAGGGCCCTCTTCGGCCGCCTCATGAGGTTCGGCCTTCCCAATGGCATCCAGTTCTTCATCGACGTGGCGGGCTTTGCGGCGTTTCTCCTTCTGGTGGGACGCCTGGGTACCGTGAGTCTGGCGGCTACGACCATCGCCTTCAATATCAACACCCTTGCTTTCATGCCTATGATCGGCTTTGGCATTGCCGTTTCCACCAAGGTGGGGCAGTATATCGGAGGAGGGAACCCGGCCCTTGCGGAAAAGGTGAGCTGGTCCGGGTTCCATCTCACTTTCATCTACATGGCTTTTATCGCGTCACTCTATGTCTTTGCTCCGTGGGTTTTCATAGCCCCCTTCGCCTCCGGGGCGGGCCCCGAGGCGTTCCGGGAAATCGCCGAACTCGCGGTGCTCCTTCTTCGCTTCGTGGCGGTGTATTCTTTGCTGGACACCTGCAATATAATTTTCGCGGCGGCCATCAAGGGGGCAGGGGACACGCGTTTTGTCATGATTATGATAGCGGTTCTTTCGCTCACGGTGCTGGTTGCGCCTACATATATCGCCATCGCTGTCTTCGGGGCGGGAATCCTCATCTGCTGGGCCATCAGCACCGTCTATGTGTGCTTACTGGGCCTGGCGTTTTATCTTCGCTTCCGCGGCGGAAAATGGAAATCGATGAAGGTGATAGAGGAAGTGGTGAGCGTGCCGACAATCCTGCCGGACGTGCCCGGCGCGGAACTGGACCACTGAGTTGGAACCGCGGGTATATGTCGCGGGCGATGAGGCCGCCGCTATCATCTACGGGATGTTGCGCGCTTTTTCGTTTCCCCGCGTCCGAAGGCCACGCTAAGGGCCATGAGGGAACCGAGGGCCAGCGCCGCGCAGAGATACGCTCCTCCCCGAATGTGCCGCAATACCCCCGGGAGTGTGCCGCGTCGCCTTCTGTCCGAAATAGTCACCATCCTGGTGTCGCCTCCGCGTCCCTGCGCCTGCATTTATACCGACAGGTACTCCGCATTAATGTATCGGCGCTTTTTCAATATAACATAAGCAGAATTGACAGGACGATGCCGCCTTTGTGGCGGAGTGCCGGAGGAAAGGGCGCACGGGCCCGGTTGAACTCAACGAAGAAGCGCGTCGTGGAGGAGGCGGTACAGTTCGGTTTCCACATGGTGGAATTCCAGGGGGCCTTTTTCGCCGCTGTAATAATCGCCGCCGTTCATCAGGATGATGATGCCGTCTTTCCTCAACGGGTCGAAATACATCATTCCCTGGAAGCCGTAAGCGCGGCCGCTGTGCCCTACGAGCTTCTTTCCTTTCACGAGGTTGCGCGTGATATGAAAGGAGAGCCCGTTTTCCCGGAAGAGGCCGTTTTGCCGGAACCCGGACCACTGTAGCTTCTGCATGTATTGGGCCGCCCAGTACTGGAGTATTCTTCCTTTCCTGTGGGCCCCCTTATTTATCATCGCCAGCATGAATTGCTCAAGATCGAGAATCGACGCCCGGACCCCGCCCTGGGGTGAATGGACCACGGCGTTGTACCCGGGCGTGAAGCCCCTCAGGTCTCTCGGTCCCGGCTTAATGCCCCTGTACGCGTCCATGGACGGTTCAAACTCATTTTTATCGCTATATTCCTCGCGCTTTCTTTCTTCCTCGCTGTAATGGGCATAGAGCACGGCGAAGTCGTTTACGTCTTCGAAATCGTCTACGTTGAAGCTGGCCTTGATGCCGAGGGGAGAGAAAATGTTTTTTTTGCAATACAGGTCGAACCGCGTTTTCGACACTCTTTCGACGATGGTGGCTATGATGCCGTAGCCGAGATTGGAGTAGGTGAATTTTTTTCCGGGGGCATGTCTCTTCCAGGTTTTTTTACTATAATAGATCCCGTCTTTTTGAAGGATGGAGCGCAGCGGAGGCGGGCTCGTACTATAGGAAGCCTGGAGGAAATCATCGTAGCGTCCCCCATCGCTTATTCCCGAGCTGTGTGTCAGGAGGTGGCGGAGGGTGATGGCTTTTCGAGGATGCCAGGGATTGCGCAGGCGATATCCCAGGTAAGCGCTGATGTCATCATCCAGGCGGCATTTCTTTTTCTGGGCCAACTGCATGAGCGCAGTAGCCGTGATGGGTTTGGAAATCGAGGCAATTCTGAATATCGTCGTTCGCTTCATCGGTTTTTTTTCTTCTTTATCGGAGTAGCCGAAACAGCCATAGCCCTTCTCCCTGTTTCCGGATACCACCAGATAATTCAGGCCGATGATGCGGTATTTGTCCATCAGCTCAAGAACGCGAAGCTTCAGCTCTTCCCCCGCGTCCGTCTCTACCGGTATGGCCTCATCGGCGCCCAGAAGCGTGCCGGGGCGGTCCGGCGTTCCGAAAAAGACCAAGGAGGATATGACGATGATGGCTATTGTAAAGCAGCGTCTCATTATTATCTGCGATATCGTGAAAAATCCGCGCATTGCGCCGATTTTTCGTTCATCATTGCCCGGGATGGGGTATTTACGCAAATAGTTTTCCGTATTTGCGCGATGCGTATGAAGGCGTGCGTGTTGCGTATGAATGCGCGCGTGTTGCGTATGAAGGCGCGCAAGCGCTTGCGCGCCTTCACATACATCACATGCATCACGCGCATCACACGCAAAATTTTTGTAATTCCCATTTGATTATACTCTTGACTTTTTCGATAATATAACCATGCTTATCCAATTTCCGCCATCGGGTGCCCGACACCTGTTGGGTGAAAAAAATTCTCCGGAACGCTATTTATGGGAGCCTTAAAATTTTTTTTAAGCTTCCCTATAAAAACCTGGAAGGTACATCTATTTGGAACTGAAACGGCAGCTCGGGCTTCCCTCCGCCATCCTGGTGGTGGTGGCAAGCATGATAGGGACGGGCATATTCATCACCACCGGTGAAATACTCGGCATGACGCATAATGCCCTCCTTATTCTGTCCCTCTGGGGAGTGGCCCTCCTTGTGGCCGTGACCGGCTCTCTCTGTTATGCCGAGCTTGCCGCCATGTGGCCCCATGTCGGCGGGGAATACGTCTATCTCAAGAAAACCTTCGGTTTTCTTCCCGCCTTCCTCTCGGGATGGATATCGCTTTTAATCGGTTTTACGGCCTGCGTTGCCATCACCTCCATCACCGTCATTGAATACACGCGCCAATTTCTGAACGATGTCTATGGGAGCCAGGCGCCACTCTCGCTTTTTTTAGCGGACCCGATGAACCAGAAAATAACGGCTTCCCTTATCATACTTTTTTTCGGCGGCGTACATATTATTGGAGTGAGGACCGGAACGGTGGTTCAAAACGTCCTCACGGTCGTTAAAATCGCCATCATCGTATCTTTCCTCGGCTTTGGCGCCTGGATGGCCGACTGGAGTCAGGCTGACCGCCTCGTGACTGTTTATCCGGCCGCGTCGGAGCAACCTCTGGGAGGCGTCCCGGTAATGGGCCTTTCGCTTCTCATTATTATGTTTTCCTACGCCGGGTGGAACGGCGCGTCGTATCTTTCCGGGGAAATTAAAAATCCCGGAAGAAACCTTCCGCTGGCGCTTCTCCTGGGAACGGTGGTCACTTCGGTGATTTATCTCCTGCTTAATGTCGTGTTTCTCGTTTCCGCGCCCGGGGCGGAGTTGATGAACCAGAAGGCCGTGGGGGCCGTGGCGGCCAGGAGCCTCTTCGGGCCCGGCGTGTCGGGCTTTTTTACCATCGCCGTCGCCCTCATCCTTCTTTCGTCTATATCGGTTGAGATAATGATAGGCCCCCGTGTCTATTACGCCATGGCGAAGGACAGAATGCTCTTCGGCATATTGGGGAGCGTGAGCGAACGCTTCGGGACCCCGGCCTTCGCCATCGCCCTTCAGGTGGTCCTGTCGATTTTTTACGTGTTCATCGGCAACTCGACGCTCCTCATGGAGTACATGGGCTTTGCCCTGGGAATCTTCCCGGTCCTGACGGTTATCGGCCTTATTTACCTGAGGAAAAAACATCCGGAGATACCCAGGCCCTTCAAGGTGCCCCTTTACCCCCTGGTGCCCCTCGTGTTCATCGTAATCTCCGTCTTCATGCTGGCCGCGGGATTTTTGGCCTGGACGAACACGTCGAGGTTTGCCCTTCTGGCGGTCCTTGCGGGAGTTCCGGTGTTTTATCTCTGGCGATGGCACGCGTCACGCCGGTACGCCGGCGCCCTGGCGGCGGAGCCGACGGCGCCCCCGGGGGCGGAGTGACCGCAAAATCGGCTTGACAAATACTCTTTCCGGAAAAACCTGAGTGCCTGACCGGCGAAGGCCGGGATACTGGCGCGGAATTTTCACCGCCGTACTGACGTTTCCTGTAGTATTTTCCTCCGGCCGGGATTGGTTCTCAATGAGAAATATCAGAAGGGGTTAAGGAACATGTTCCAGGACAGGACCTATTGCGGCGAATTGAATGCCGGTTTGGTCGGAAGGGAAGTTGTCCTCTATGGCTGGGTGGACAGGAAGCGCGACCTTGGCGGCATCACCTTCATTACGCTGCGTGACGTGACCGGAGTCGCCCAGGTCGTGGTGAACTCCTCCGAGGCGAGCGATGAGTGCGCGAGGACCGCGGAGGCGCTCCGCAGTGAATACTGCGTTGCCGCCCGGGGGACCGTGGGGACGCGCTCGGCTGAAACGATAAACCCCGATCTTCCCACGGGCGGGTTTGAGATTATAGCCGGGTCGGTGGAGATATTGAACACGTCGGAGCTGCCCCCATTCGCCATCGACCACCACGAAAGCATAGGTGAGGACTTGCGCCTCCGGTACAGATACATGGACCTCCGGCGTCCTTTTATGCGCGACGCTATGATACTTCGCCATCGGGTGTCCCAGGCCGTGAGGAACTATCTTTCTGAAAAAAGGTTCATTGAGATAGAGACTCCTTTGCTTAACAAATCCACGCCCGAAGGCGCCCGGGACTTCCTGGTGCCGAGCCGCAACAACAGAGGTATGTTCTACGCCCTTCCCCAATCGCCTCAGCTCTTTAAACAGATACTCATGGTTTCGGGTTTCGACAGATATTTTCAGATAGTGAAATGTTTCCGCGACGAGGACCTTCGAAATGACCGTCAGCCCGAGTTTACCCAGGTGGACCTGGAGATGTCCTTTGTGGACGCCTCCATGGTGATGGAGATCATCGAAGGGGCGCTTGGGGTTATGGTCCGGGCGGCCCTGGGCCGGGAAATTGAGCTGCCGTTCACGCGGCTCACCTACGACGAGGCGATGTCGCGCTTTGGCAAAGACGCGCCGGACCTTCGTTTCGGCATGGAGCTTTCAGACCTGAGCGATGTTTTCAGTGAATCGCAGTTTGGCGTTTTCACTTCGACGCTGGAGGCAAAAGGGGCCATCAAGGCTTTTGCGGCGCCGGGCGGAGACGCCGTGTCCCGGAAGATGATAGACGAGTACGGCGAGTATGTGAAGATATACCGCGCCCGGGGGCTCTCCTGGGCGCGTTACCGCGGCGGCGCTTTTGAAGGAGGCGTAGCGAAGTACTTCTCCGACGCTGAAAAAAAATCCATCGTTGAAAGGATGAAGCCGGAAGACAATTCCATTCTGTTCATAGTATCGGATTCCTTAAACGTGGTGAATGACGCCCTGGGAAATCTCCGCCTGAAAGCGGCGCGGGACCTGGGGCTGATCGATGAGGACAAACTAAATTTCCTCTGGGTGACCGATTTCCCTCTCCTGGAATACAGCCCCGAGGACGGGCGGTATTATTCAACGCACCATCCCTTCACCTCGCCGCGGCCGGACCATGTGAATATGCTTGACGCCCTCACTCCGGACAATGTACAAAACATCAAGGCCCAGGCCTACGATGTGGTCCTCAACGGCGTTGAGATAGGGGGCGGTTCCATCAGGATAGCGAATACGGACCTCCAGAGGAAGATGTTCTCCGTCCTTGGCATTGGCGAGGAGGAAGCGAAGGTAAAGTTTTCTTTCCTCCTGGACGCCCTGAAGTTCGGCGCGCCCCCCCACGGCGGCATAGCCCTGGGCCTTGACAGGATTATGATGATTCTTCTTAAAAGGGCCTCCATCCGCGACGTCATCGCTTTTCCGAAAACGCAAAGAGGGCAGTGCCTCATGAGCGAAGCCCCATCGCCGGTCGACCCCGCCCAGCTTAAGGAGCTCAATATCGGCCTGGTTGGCAAATAGGATGGAGGAGCACAGGTTCGAAATAGACGATATCGCGCTGTACAGGCGTCTGTGCGGCTTCAAGGACCGAAACCTCAAGACCATCGAATCGGCGATAGGCGTCACCATCATTCCCCGGGGAAACACCCTCATTGTGAACGGGCCTCCAAAGGAAGCGGAGGCGGCGGTGAAGCTCCTTCACATCATGTCCGACCATCTTGATGGATGCGAAGAGCGCCAGGATTTCGACGACTTCGCCGTGAAGTACCTTGCAAGGACCGTGGCCGCGGGGAAGGACGTGAGGCCCGGGAATATCGATCGCTTTAGGATTGTCATTCCTGAAACGGGGCGCACGGTGGCGCCCCGGACTTTGAACCAGGCGGAGTACATATCCCATATCCACTCACATCCGATCACCTTTTCCATCGGCCCCGCCGGGACGGGTAAGACATATTTAGCCGTTGCTGTTGGCCTCCAGATGTTTCTAAAAGGGAAGGTGGAGCGAATCATCCTCACGCGTCCCGCCGTGGAGGCCGGAGAAAACCTCGGCTTCCTTCCGGGAGACCTCATCCAGAAGATCAACCCCTATCTCCGTCCGCTTTACGACGCGCTGTTCGACCTTTTACCCTTCGAACGGGTGTCATCGCTCATTGAAAAAGGCAGCATCGAAATTGCGCCCCTGGCGTACATGCGGGGGCGCACGCTGAACCGCGCCTATATCATCCTCGACGAGGCCCAGAATACGACGATGTCCCAGATGAAAATGTTTTTGACGAGGCTGGGAAACGAGTCCAGGATTGTCATTTCCGGGGACGTGACGCAAATTGACTTGGAGAAGCCGTCGAAGTCAGGGCTTCTCCACGCTATGCGCATTCTCCGGGACGTGGAGGAGATCGCCTTTATGCGCTTTGCCCGGGAAGATATCTGCCGGCACCCCATCGTGGAAAAAATAGTGGCAGCCTATGACCGGCATGCGAAAAAGGACGGCTAAAAGGGGACCATGCTCAAGGGGTTCATATTTTTCAGGCGTCGTCTCACCCAGGCTTTCAGGAAGCCGGGCGTCCGCGTTTCGTTACTGCTGACTCTCTGCGTGATTGCGGTCTCTACTGTTCTTCTATCAATCAGCATCGTCGGCAAGAGCTACAGCTACAATGTGGGGGACATCGCCCGGGAGGACATCCGGGTGATCCATGATATCCGCTATCAGATTGAATCGGAGACCCGGAGGAAGATGGCCAGGGCGGCGGAACAATCGCCCCTGGTTTTTGACAAGGACCAGTCGGTGCTCGTGGAGCGCCTTGCAATGGTCGACACCCTCTTCCGGCATGTGCGCGACGTAATGGAAGAGAACCCCCCCATCGGCACCGAGGACCGCACCTTTCAGCTTATTGCTCTGAAATCCAAACTCCCCCGCTATCTGGTCTACAGCGATCAGGTCCTCCAGGGAATACTCAGGGACCGCAACCCCGTGCGCCTCAAGAACGTGGTCAGCAAAATCCTCGTTTATATTTTTGACCGGGGCATCCTCAAGGAGCCATACAACAATCCCCTTAACATTAAGAACACCAATGTGTCCGTGCGGACGATCAACAGCACCGGGGAAACGAACGAGACGATGATGAAACTTGAGGAGCTTGAAACCCTCAGAGAAGTCCGTCCGGAGGTCCCGAAGAAAACCCATGCCATTGCGACCTTCCTCCCGCCGGAACAGCTCAATGCCGTAAGGAAAATTGTGGAACAAAACCTGACGTCCAACCTCTCCTTCAACCAGGAGGAAACCAAACGGCGCATCGACGAGTCGATGAAATCCGTGAAGCCCGTCATGGCCGCCTTAAAGAGGGGCCAGAGCATCGTCCAGGAAGGGGAGACTGTCACCTCCGACATCTACGATAGAATACAGATTGTAAACAGGAATACCCAATCGCGGAACATCTACTATGTCCTTGGAATTTTCCTCCTCCAGGCCCTCTTCATTCTGATATTTTCCTATCTTATTCTCTTTTACTACGAGCAGATTTTTACGGAGGCCAAATCGCCTCTCATTGTTTTCTCTCTTATTATGCTCTTTATGGTGTACACCTTCCTCATCTCCCGCGTGGAGAACATCACCGGCACAAAGATGATCTTCGCCCTCTTTCTGCCGGTTGCTTTTACTACTATGATGATTGCGGTGTTGAACAACATATACATCTCCCTCGTCGCCGGAGTGTACATTGTCTTTTTCGGTTTTGTCATCAGCGGCGAGTCCACCCCTACGCTGATTTTGTCTTTCTCGTCGGCCTTGATGGGGGCGTTCCTCTCCCGGGACATCGAGCGGCGCACGTCCTTTCTGCGGACGGGGCTCATCATCGGCGTGATAAACGCCGCCGTCGCGCTTTCTCTGGGACTCATCGAGGGGCTTGGGATTGGCGACAACTTAGCCAATTCGGGGCTTGCTCTGGCAAACGGCGTCATCAACGCCATCCTGGTTCTGGGGATTTTGCCGATCTACGAATCGGTTTTTGGCGTTACCACGCCGTTCAAGCTTCTGGAGCTTTCCGACCTGAACGCCCCGATTTTCAAGAAGATGATCATCAAGGCCCCAGGTACTTACAATCACTCCCTCATGGTGGCCACCATGGCCGAAGCGGCATGCAAGGAAGTGGGGGCCAACTACCTCCTCGCGCGGGTGGGGGGGTATTATCACGATATTGGGAAAATACCCAACTCGGGGATGTACATAGAAAACAAGGTCACAGACCGGCGGGCCCGCACTATGAGCCCCGGGGAGTATTCGCAGCTTATTATCTCCCATGTCGATACGGGAGTTAGGATCGCGGAAAAGGAAAACCTTCCCGATTCCGTGATAAATTTTATCCGGGAGCACCACGGCGAAAGCACCATGACCTATTTTTATCACCAGGCCCTGGAGCTTTCCGATTCCTCCCGGGCCGGTGACGCCATAGAAAAAAAAGATTTCCAATATCCCGGGCCGAAACCCTCGTCGCCGGAAGTCGCGGTGGTTATGCTTGCCGACGCGATAGAGGCGGCATCGCGCTCTCTACAGGAACCCACGACAAATAAACTCCGCGGCCTAGTTAACAAGATCGTGTACAACAAGCTTAACGAGGGAGAGCTGGAAAACTCAAACCTCACCATGTCCGACCTGAAACGCATACAGCGGGCCTTCCTGCGCATCCTCAACGGCATATACCATAACCGCATCGAATATCCGACGAAGGAAGCGGTGGAGGACCTTGAGGACCGGGTCATGGGGAAGGAAGAGGACGACGATGACTATTGAGATATGCCTGGAGGGTGATATACGCTTTCCTTTTCGGGGTTTGAAGAAGCGGGAGCTTCGCGACGCGGCTGAAAGGGCCCTCTATCTTCTGGGGCTTGAAGACTCCAGGGTTACTTTGATCTTGACCGACAATGCTTCAATACGTCCAATAAACAAAAGGTACAGGAAAAAAGATAGCCCCACGGACGTCATTTCCTTCGCCAATCGCGACAACCCCTTCCCCGGGCCTCCGGAGCGGGAGGAGCATCTCGGGGACGTGTATCTTTCCCTCGAACAGGCGTGGATCCAGCACGAAGAGTACTCGCCGTCTTTCCGCGACGAGGTGCGCCGACTTCTGGTGCATGGATTTCTCCATCTTGTGGGATACGACCACGAGAAGTCGAAGCGCGGAGAGGAAAGGATGAGAAAGAAGGAAGACGAAATTTTACGAAGGATGTAATATTCCCTCGCCGAAAATTTGACGATTTTACAGCCCCTGGACCTTCTCCAGAAGGGACGCCCTGTACATTTCGATCTTTTTTTTCAACGATTGCTTGCCCTCTGCGATGCCGGAGGCGTCCACCTTCTCCTTTACGCTGAAATAGAACTTGATTTTCGGTTCCGTGCCCGATGGGCGCATGGTTATCTTTGCGCCGTCCTCAAGGAAAAACTGGAGTACGTCCGATTTCGGCAGGCCTTCCATTGGGAACTCTCCGCCCGATTTAAGGTCTTTCATTGTCAGGGACTTGATATCGGAGACGCAGGTCACCGGTGTTCCCGCGAATTCCTTCGGGGGGGCTGCGCGAAAGGAGTCCATGATGGCGCCTATCTTTTCCATTCCCTCAAGGCCCTTGAGGGTGAGGGAGTGGAGGTCCTCAAGGTAGAGGTGGTGCTTCAGATATATTTCATTCAAAAAGTCGTTCAGCGTTAAACCTTTACTCTGGAGCCAGTCGGTCATCTCGGCGAAAAAGTAGCAGGCGCTAACGGCGTCCTTGTCCCGCACGAAGTCCACGGGAAGGTATCCGTAGCTTTCCTCGCCGCCGAAAACAAAAGAGCCGCCCCCATTCTCTTCGTATTCCTTCATTTTCATGGCAATCCATTTGAAGCCCGTAAGCACGTTTTCGGTCCTGCATCCGAAAGACTTCGCTATTTCCTCCTGGAGGTCCGTCGTGACTATTGTCTTGATGACGGCGGCGTCTTCCGGGAGACGGTTTTCTTCGGAGAGGCGTTTCAGGAGATAGTACTCCAGCATCGTGCCGATCTGGTTGCCGTTGATGAGGATGTAGTCGCCTTTTTCGTCTCGGAAGCCCACGCCCATTCGGTCGGCGTCGGGGTCCGTGGCGAGGATGATGTCGGCGCCCGTCTCACGGGCAAGGGTCAGGGACATTTCCAGGGCCGCCCGCTCTTCGGGGTTCGGATATTTCACAGTGGGGAATTTTCCGTCCGGAATTGATTGTTCCTTTACCGGGAAAACATTTTTGAACCCGAAATGAGAGAGGACTTCAGGAACAATGCGATACCCAGTGCCGTGCAGGGGGGAGTAGACTATTTTGATGCCGGAATTGCCGGGCTTTCTCAGGGCCTTTTTTTCGAGCTCGGCAAGATAGGCGCCGCGTATATCATCTCCGATTATGGTAATGAGTCCGCGTTTTTTACCTTCTTCGAAATCCATCTTTTTTATGTGCGCGATGGACTCGATGGCGTTCACCTCGCCGATGATGGCTTTATCATGGGGCGGCACCACCTGGCCGCCGTCGTCCCAATACGCTTTAAAGCCATTGTATTCAGGCGGATTGTGGCTTGCCGTGATAACCACGCCGGAGACGGCATTAAGCTTTCGTATGGCATATGAGCAAAGGGGCGTCGGGGTGATGTCGTCGAAGACATAGGCCCTGATGCCGTTTCCCGCCATGATGGAGGCGGTCTCGTCTCGGAAGAGGTCCGACATGCGACGCGAGTCGCAGGCAATGACGACGCCGCTGTCCTGGCGTCCCATGCGTATTATGTAGTTCGCAAGCCCCTGGGCCGCCATACCCACCGTGTAAATGTTCATTCTATTGGTCCCGGCGCCCAGTATCCCCCTGAGTCCCCCGGTGCCGAATTCAAGTGTGGCGTGGAAGCGCTCAGTGAGCTCCTTTACGTTATTTCCCTCTGCAAGGGCCTTTATCTCACCTATGGTGTTTTCGTCGAAGGGAGGGCGCGTCCATTCTTCCACGCGCTTCTGAATGATTGGGTCCATATTGTCGCTCCGTTTCTGGTTTTTCCGCGGAAGATGGCCGCGGCATACGGCGTCAGGGGAATTTTGACTTTCCCGCGCATTAGCCTGCCGCGAAGATAATCCGGAGCGTCGGCCCTGTCAACGCAAAATCAAAGGAGATGGTCCGGTTGACGCGGGCATTTGCTGCTGTTTTCAACGCGCATTATATGCTTCTGATATACCTGATGAGCTTTCCCTTTAATTCGATGATGGATTCATCATCAGTGTAACGGCGAACATAATCATCGAGGAGCCGGCATACGCTCTTTTCAAGGATGATTGATTCGTTTCCGGTTTTCAATGACTCCGCTGAAGCGGCATCATTTATCGGGCGATTTGCCGGTGTTACGGTAAAATTGAAACTTCTTTGTACTTGTTCCATGGCATTCTCCAGGATAGAGGGGTCTCTTGCTTAATTATCGAGAAAAATGCAGCGCTACATCCGTTTTTTTTCGATGTAGTTCTTTCCCGGGGAAATTAAGCCTGAAGCTGTCAGTGATTCTGGCGTGAATCTGCCGCTTGTGGTTTTATTGGAGTTGAGTTTGCTTTGCGGCAGGCGCGGCGTGCCATCGCGGGCCTTGTGTTTTGGCTACTTTCATCCTGCCAGGAACGGGCATTTGTGGGGAGGAGGTACGCGACCCCCTCCCCACGCCCCTCCCGCGCATTAGCTCAGGCGCCGCGCTTCGATACGGGCTGCGCCCTACTCAGCGTCCGCGAGGGGCTGTAGCCCGGTGAAGGCACATCCTGTGCCCACCGGGATTACCGGACATCCGTGTCCGTAGTTGCGGGGGGATTTGCCACAGAGGTTTTTGCAGTCGCGTTTGCTTTCAGGATTAGAGCTCCTTGTTTTGAAATGAATGCCGTTTTATTCAGCTTATCGTATTCTCAATATGCACTGCGGTATTTAATTCTTCAATAGATGCCGTTCGCTCAGGTACGCTTCAATAGACGCCACCATCTCGGTGGCTATTCGCAAGTCTTCAGCTGCGTCCTCCTCAGTTATGGCGTGCGCGAAATCATAATCGCCCGCGTGGCGCTCGCGAAAGAGGCGGCTTATGTATTTGGCATACACTCTGGGGAAGTCGCCGGGGCGTATGAATTGTTCACTAAATCCCGAAATGACCCCGGCGTGCTTTGAATAGACCAACCCCTTAGTGAGCAGGAGCGCCTGAATGGCGTAGAACACGGCATAATAGCTGCGGGACGATGAGAAATCGGAGTTGCCGCCCTTCAGCAGGGCACGCGCCGCCTCGATCGAACGTGCCGCCTTATCCATCATGGCCTCTATCTGGGCCTTTAAGCCGTTTTCGGCCACAACACTCTGCCCTCACGCTCAATGTTTACCAGAAGCGGGTTGTGTTCGCCGTTGCGGTAATGTTTCTCGGCCACCGGTACGAAGGAGCACACCACTCCATGCGAAAGTAGCATGGAGGCCGCGGTCTCGTCCAGCGCGTCCAGCAGGGTGCTGTCGATACGGTCGACTACGGCCAAACAGTCGATATCCGAACCGGCGACTGCGTCGCCTCGCGCCATGGACCCGTACAGAACGATGCGCCTCAGACGCAGCCCCAGGGCTGCCGTCAGGGCATCCACGGTTTTTAGTATTATTTCATCGTTCGACATTGTACGCTACCATCAGCTTCATTTTATTATTTTACCCTGAAGCGACATTGCCGTTCCAGCATTGGCCAAAATCCGTTGACCGCGAAACCTTAATGTTTAGGGCAGTCACAAAATTCAGATTTCCCGCCCGCCGAAGGCAGGCGGGAAATTGTAATTCCTGAGTATGTCAGCAATAACAAATTTTGAGACCTTAAAAATATTGTTTTTGATCCCTCATATGAGTTTTTGCGGGTGTCCTTTACTTATGGAAAAACACAGCCTTATTTTTCTACATTTGTCAACTCTGAAAAACTTTCAAAGCGGCGATTTAACGCATGTGGTTCTTTTAGCCTGTAACCTGGCCCATCTTAGAAAAGACGTATTGCGCGATGGGCCAGGCGGTGGAATATTGCGATGCAAGGAGCAGGTTATGCTGACGAGAGTTTTACAGGAAGTTGAATTTGCTTTGCGGCATGCGCGGCGTGCCACCGCGGGCTTTGTGTCCTGGATGCTTTCTTTCTTCCAGGAAAGGACATCACACCCACACCCAACACCTTATGACAAAAATAAACTTGACACACATAGGTCGGGTTACTATACTCCCGCCTGCTTCAAAGGAAGCGCGTATCAATTTCAATTCAATAATTTAGGTACAGGGAGGATCAATATGGCCAAAAGATTGGGGATCTATATATACAATAATGCGGAAGTCATTGACTGGGCGGGTCCCATAGGGGTATTTGCCGTCGCCCGGCGGATGGATCCGGAACTGGATGTGTTTTTGGTGGGTGATTCCCTTGCCCCGGTTATGGCTACCGGAAATCTGAGTGTGAACCCCCGTTACAGCCTTGATCAATGTCCGGATATGGACGCCTTTTTAATTCCCGGGGGCATCGGTTCAAGGGCGGAAATGCACAATGGCCGTCTGCACGCTTTTGTCAAAGGCCTGCCGGATAAAACGCTGCTGGTCAGTGTATGTACAGGCTCGTGGGTTTATGGCATACTGGGTCTTCTGGATGGTCTTAAGGCAACCAATCGCAAGAACGCTGATCCGGGTGAACCGATTGTACCCATTGACCGACTGGCTAAAATCGCTCCGAAATGCGAGATCGACAGACATAGGGTCGTCGATACCGGCAGGATCATCACTGCGGGTGGGATTACATCGGGCCTTGAAATGGGATTTTATCTGTTGGAACGATTTGGTTATGATGAGGATTTTGTGGATAAGGTGGCCTATATCATGGAGTATCAGGAACAGTGGAATTTAATGAAAAAAGACCGGCTGGTAGTCCGATAGAATTTCCCCTTTTATAAGCGGGTTTCCCGAGTGTTGTACACTGACGTTTTGGTGACTTTTGGAAATCCGGCGGAAGGCCGCATCATGTGTGGCTTTCCGCCGGATGGTTTTTCTTACTTGCGCCAGTAGTTATTGGCCGCGGCGACGGTTTGAAAATTGATGGCCACAACCTGAGACGCGGCGATAAGCGAATCCGCGTCGTTAGAATACACGGGGCGAAGCTTCTCTCTGACTGCCGCGTCCGGCTGGGTGTACTTAACGGCGCGGCGGCTCATGGTGATGGCAAGCTCAAAGCCAGCCTGCGGCGTGTCTGTGATGAGTGACGTAAGCCATGTGTCTGCCATGATTAAAAAACCTCCTCGTTAATACTGTCGGCGATGATGTTGATAACTCCTTCAGCCCCCGCGCATGTCATTTAAGGGGACCTCTAAAAATTAAATTTTTTGAGGTTCCCTTAAATTGTAACTACTGGCATACTCAGGACTAAGGTTTCCCGCCCGCCGAAGGCGGGCGGGAAAACCTGATTATTAGAGGTTGCCTTAAATGAAAACAGGCGCACGAAGCTGAAAGCTTCAGTTCACGAAAGTATAAGGATGCCTGGTCTGTTTGTCAATAGTTATTGAGAACCGCCTGCGACCGGGAGATGAAAATACAGTTTTTTGCGGTTGCTTAACGAAGTGTCGTTCATGCGGGTATTTTTACCACCCGCATGAAAATATACCGGCGCGAAGTATCGCTCGGCGGTACGATTGCCGGTAAACACGGCATAGGTTTTATCCGAAAATGCCGCCTCGGGCCGGTCCTGTCAGGGAGGGAGGTCGAGCTCCTGAAGCGCATAAAGAATACCTTCGACCCGAGGGTATACTGAATACCGGTAAGATATTATAGCCGGGAGCCCTTGAGCGGCGTTAAAGACTTCCGGTGGTTGTTACGATCTTTGGTGCCCCGGACTTGGGCTTGTAGTAAGTTTTTTGGGATATTGATTGAGAAAAGCTCCGCATTCAGATTGGGGCCAGTCGACACAATTTCGTTTATCAGAATCCCTCGTAATCACACAAGCTTTTACAAAGCCCTGAAAGCCCGGTATTCCGGCCTTAAATTTTGATCATTCATTGCCGTACCGGGAATACGCGCAGGAACTCTCCGGAGCGCCGTATTTTGAACTCAATGGTGCGCCTTGAGACAGGATAGAGAGGAAGAGTCACCGATATTTCCGTGCCCTTTTCCGTAAGGGTAATCAGTGATGCTGGAACCTCAATATCGTAGTAGCCCTTCTTTAAAATTGTCAGGAGATCAGTTCTGGCCTTATCCACATTGTATTGTATAATAAATCGAAGATAGAAGGAGTCGCGGAGAAGGGGTAGCTTCTGGGCAATGATGATGCGCGAATCGGTAAGGCGTACGCGGCAGTTGTTATAGCATTTTATGCGGGGACCACTATGCTCATAAACGGCTACCCCGTACTCTTCGCTCAGGATTGATTCTCCGGGCCGGGGCGGGAGCCGTGAGAGAAGAGCCCTGCGGTAGAAGAGGGCGAAGGCAATGAGGAATGCTAAAAAAATCAGAGGAACAACTTGAATAATATACATATTTTGTGTTTCTTGAATACTAACCCTGGTTGGATTTTTATCAGCTGATGCTTTCGTGGACGGCCAGGCCACAACCGGGGCGAGGGGATGGGATTTCAGTCCGTGTTTCAGCTCCGCATTCCTGATGGCCTTTTCCCACCCCGAACCCCTCTCGTCGCCGGAGCGGACCATTACGCGTGCTTTCACCTCTTTACCGTTGAAGGACGAGCGCAATGTGTCGAGCCATTCATCAAGTATTTTATCGTCGTTCCTGTTGTTTGCTCCCGACACAACAAGGGTCGCCCACATGTAAACGACGCCGGACCCGCGGACCGGCCGGTCTACGACAGGTACGACCCACATCGCGAAAGGATCAGGCTTTCCGTCCGACCCGAAGGGCCTCTTGTATGCGGGATTGCGCCAGGTGTATATTCCCAGGTGTTCCGTTTCGGCTATTCCGGTGAATGTGAACGATTCGGCGTGAGGATAATTTACCGCGTCCCTCACGGAGTCGATCTTCTGCGGGGGGACTTCCGTGATCTTGCAGGACGTGGAGAGAAGAACAAACATGAGCGTAAAAAGTACTGGTAGGATGCTTTCCCGGAGTACAGGAAGGTCCCTGGTTCCATGGCTGATCATGTGGGGCCTCTTTTTTAACGATTCAATATTTATCCGGTAGCCGGTAATGCGCTGGCACCTGAAGCGTGATCATCTCATATAATCACTTATGGCAATAAAAAAGTAGTATATCATGGTTCCGAAAAGGGCCAGGTATATCAGGAGGCCGAAGGCCGCGGAAAAAAAACGCTCGCCGAAATGGGGCCATGGTCCCGACACGCGGAGCGGCACCCTGCCGGTGATGGCTGTATAGGCAAGTATCAGCCCGGAGCCGAGGCACATCAAGCCGGAAAAAAGGAGCTTTGCCGCCTGAGGGTGCGGCTCGGATATAAGAAAAGCGGTAAAAGATAAAAGAATCAAACAGATCCCGGTATAAGCGAGCCATTTTTTGCTCATCAGGTTGAATCTCGTCCTGGGGGTGAGGATATCGCGTGTTTCATCGGGAAATAGTATTTGAACGCTGGGAAAAATGCAATTATTTTTATGGTTTGTCCGGACTGCCCCGGGGCGGCAGCACACGGGCGGCTGATTGCATGATAAGTTTCCTGCAATGAGGTATGCACCCTCAAAGTATCGCACCATGACTGTAACCGGATCAACGTGGGAAAAATTCTGTGAAGACACTGTATAATACCGGTCACGTGATGTATATTCAAGATGCCGCTATCGTGCTTGAATATCCAGGAAGCTGCCCCCCGGAGTGCAGCCCCTCCCGGCATAGCGACAATTGTCAGCAGCGCTTCCGCGGTCATGAAACCTCCAGCCGGGGGAAAAGCTCCTTGACAGGGTCCTTAAAAATTTTGCGAATCCTATATGGGAACCTTAAAAATTAAATTTTTGGAGTTCCCATGAATTGAAACTACTGACATACTCAGGACTTGGGCTTTCCCGCCCGCCTTCGGCGGGCGGGAAAGCCTAAATATAAGAGGTTGCCATATATTTCTGACACACAAAACAAACAACAAGTTCAAAAAAACATGACACCATACTTTCAATATGGCAAAAAAGAGGTTGATTACCTGAAAAAGGCTGATAAAAAGCTGGGTTCAGCCATCGAACAAATCGGGGTAATAAAAAGAGCGGTAGAGCCTGACCTCTTTACCTCGCTGGCGCATGCCATTGTGAGCCAGCAGATTTCAAGCAAAGCGAGGAATACCATCTGGCGCCGGTTTGAGACGCGTCTGGAGGAAATTACTCCCGATATTATTTATCAAACTCCGCTTGATGATTTGCAACAGCTTGGTATTTCCTTCCGCAAAGCGGCCTATATTAAATCGGCAGCCGATGCATTTTACACGGGTGCACTTAAACCGGACGAACTCCACACTCTGCCAGACGAAGAGGTGATTATCCAATTGACAAAACTGCCCGGAATTGGCGTATGGACCGCCGAAATGCTCCTGCTTTTTACCATGCAGCGTCCCAACATCTTAAGTTATGGCGACTTTGCCATTTTACGCGGCATGCGTATGCTTTACGGACTCAGGGATATTGACCGCGAACGTTTTCGCAAATACCACAGACGTTATTCGCCCTATGCCCCAGTGGCAAGTTTGTACCTCTGGCAAATTTCGAGTGGTGTTATTGAAGGGTTGGTGGATAAGGGGGCGGTGAAGAAGAAATAATATTGTCCCTCTTCTGTGGGATATCTTATCTCGCACTTACGCGTCTGCTGCCTGATGACGCCGTCGGCCTTCTTGTGCTTTAAAAGCCTTTCGGCGATGAAACCGCGGACCACGCGGCCGTCCTCGTTCATCTGACCCTTTTCCACGTAGCCCGTACAGCCGGGCAGCTTGCCGATGAGCCTGTCTGCCGGTTCCTTCGATTCGCCGATCCCTTTCTTCGAGTTCTAGATTAGGCACTATGTTTTTCCCAGTTGTTGGTATCGTCCGTTTACCGGAAAGCCGGGGCGAGGATGCTGATGAGCAGCTTAAAGTATGATGGTATATTTATGATATTATCTGCTTGAAAAATACGCTCCGTGTGATACTTGGGCCTTCATAGTACGACTGTAACAATATTCAATTCAATGAAAGAATCCATCTTTTCCAACCCGAGGACAACGCACAATGGCTGAACCGCTCGCACCGCCCGAACTTGCCGGCCCCGCGCGCCCGCTCTACGTTGCGCTCCGGCTGCTGCACCTCGCCGCCGTGAGCGCGGCGCTTCCGCTCGCGATCGTCTTCTGGAAGGCATACCCGGGAAGCGGCGCCGCGCAGCCGTGGGCCGGGCCGCTCCTCGTACCGGGCGCGCTCTTCTGGGCGCTCTTTTTCATAGTGCTTGAGCAATACTCGTATCCGCCAAACCTCCGGGGCGCGTTCCTCGCAACCGGAAGTATTATCATCAACGCCCTGCTTGCTCTGCGCGTGTCGCGTGAGACAGCTCTCTACGGCGCCTACCAGGTCTTCATGAGCGCACTGGCGGCCCAGTCGGTCTTCATCGCCGCGGCGGCGGTCTGGTTCGTGCGGAAGAAGCTCGTGCAAAGCGGCAACCCGGCCGTTCTGCCGTGGCGCTATCTCTGGCTCCTGGGGTTGATAGTGTTCGGCGCGGCGGCGATGGCCGTCATCATCGGAGGACCTCTGGTCGACGCGTTCCTGCGAACTGAAGACATGCCGTCCATCGCGGGGTCCGCCGCCGCGTTCGCGTTCCAGGCGGCGATGCACCTGTCCAATCTCTACAGGGGAAGCGTGTTCAGCGGGGCGATGAAGCAGGAAGGCTTGCGCGAGCGGCTCCACGGCGGCTGGGGCGGCCTCATCGCCCTGGGGCTGATATTCTCCCTCTTGGCCGCGCTGGGCGCCGCGGCGCTGTGATGGCCGTCATTCCGCGAGGACGTCGATCACGATGAGCGTGATATCGTCCTCGAACTTCTTTCCCGGCGGAATCCAGCCCCTGATGCGTTTCAGCGCCGTGTCGGTGAACGCGGTCGCGGAATATTTATTTCATTATGCACCGGCATCTGGGAGCGGATTAACTGAAGGCAGCCTCTAATAATTAGCGTTTCCCGCCCGCCGAAGCCGGGCGGGAAAACATAAGTCTTGAGTATGCCAGCAGTTAAAATTCGGAGGAACCTCAAAAAAAATTGGGGCTTCAGGCTTTACAGTGGGCAGCATATAGTATAAAGTGTCAAGCATGAATGACAAAGAACTGTACAAAAACATACTTCACGTTAAAGGGCCTTGGGAAGTTACTGACGTTCAATTAGACCTAAAGGGCAATACTG
>JARKUF010000008.1 GCA_029974015.1 Spirochaetota bacterium | reverse complement strand
ATATCGTTTTGCCTGGAAAATAGCTGCTTTATCTTTTTCAAGGTCTACGCTGGCCTCTTTTGCTTCGATAAAAAATTTTAATTTTCCATTTATTTTAAAAGCATAATCTACTTTTTTTGTACCACCATCAGTTGATTTATCTCTTTGTGAATATTCGCGAACAACTTCATAATGGCTTTTCATGTCCCAACCTAAAGCTTTGAACATTATATCAATATAATTTGAACGGATATTTGTTTCACCATGACCTTTTTTGGTTAAAACAAGCTTATTCTTTTTAAATTCTTCAACTCGTTCAGCTATTATTTTTCTTCCGGCTTCTTTATTCATAATTCTTACCTATATTTTTCTTAGCCCGGCATGGACGCCGGGCTTCTTTAGAGGGGCATGGGGATTTTATTTTTTCAATCACTTTTCCTTAAAAACTAAAAAGTCTGGCATCCTAATTGCACATAACGTCTTGCTTACACGACGTTGCGGCGGTTTTTTGCCGTAATGTGGCGAAGCCCAAGCGAGGTACTCCGAGCGCCGCGTGTAAGCTTTGTTATGTGAAGTTTTTAGGCGCAAGTTCTTTATTTCATTTTATTGCTAAAATCACACCAAATTTCATAAAACTATATATACATTCACAATGTTTAAAACCTATTTTTTTTAACATCAATATTGTTTCATCGATTGTATTTTCCTGATCAAGTTCTCTTCTTCCCAGCCATGATTCACGATCTTTTTCTGAAATTGAACTATTTTTGATATATTGATACCACCATTTATTATACTGTTCATTTATCAAGTTCGAATTTGAATTAAATTGATCCAGATTAATTAAGAAACCATCTTTTTCGAGATTTTCATATATCAAGGAATAAAGATTCATCTTTGAGTCATTATCCAAATGATGTATTGATAAAGCAGAAGCTATTAAATCAAATTTTTGTTTCGGGAATGTTTTTGAGTAATCCGATATGATATATTCGATATTCATTTGATTTTTAAAACGTATTTTTGCTATTTCTAACATCTGTTCTGAAACATCTACAAGTGTAAAAAAAGCAGAAGGAAATTTTTGATACAAATATTTTGTAAGTAATCCGGTTCCTGCTCCTAAATCAAGAACTGATTTAAAATCATTCTTACAATGTGATAAAAAAGAAATGCTTGTTTCGTAATAATCTTTATAACATGGAATAAAGAATTTACGTTGTTCATCATAGTTAAAAGCAGTTTGATTAAATCTTTCAGTTATTTTTTCTATTTCCATTGAGTAAACTTCCTCTATGTCTTAGCGCCTAAAAATTTCACATAACTCCTATTTAACGCAAACTTTCGCCTATAACCTTGAAAGATGGGTATAGGCGAATTTCTTATAAACCAGTTAAAACTATGAAAAGTGCAACATTTCGTTTAAGCATCTTCATCGAAAGAATCTAGAGGGTTAACAATATTCCGAAACGACACAGTACTAACATGCGTATACACCATAGTGGTAGTCGGGCTTTTATGCCCTAAAAGCTCCTGAATGTACCGGATGTCCGTTCCCTGCTCAAGCAGATGCGTGGCAAATGAATGTCGCAGGCTGTGAACGGTGGCCTTTTTTATAATCCCCGCTCGGGCGCATGACTCTGCAAAAACATGCTGGATGCTTCGGACGCTGATATGTTTTCGCGTGTCCTGTCCTTCGAAAAGCCATTCACGCGGGGCATATTCTTCAAGGTAGCGATCGAGCAGGGCGGTAAATGAGCTTGAAAGAAGGGTTACGCGGTCCTTTCGTCCCTTTCCGCGGCGAACGGTAATTTGCTGACGATGACGGTCTATATCGGCAATCTTCATTGTCGCGGCCTCGGCGACGCGAAGCCCCGCAGAATAAATGAGGGAAAGCATTGTTTTATGCTTCAGATTTGTCGTCGCCGACAGAATCGCCCTTACCTCGGGTATGCTTAAGACAACCGGAAGGACTTTGTCCTTAGATGGCCTTTTGAGCTGATGGCCCGGCATGGCGTCTTTCAGACCTGGCAAGAAAAGCTCAAAGGCGCTGAGCGCGACGTTCATGGCAGAGGCAGAAGCGCCGCGGTCGGCAAGGTGCGAAAGGTATTTCTTAACATCTTCGGGAGTGAGGGCCGAAGCGTCCTTTCCGGCATGCTCGCGGAGGGCGCGTGCGCACTGCAGGTACTGGGAAATGGTATTACGGCTGTATTTACGGGCCTTAAGTGTCGAGGCGAAATCGTCTAAGTCAGGTGCCGAAGGTGTGGGTTTGGGTATGTCCGGATTCTGATTTTCCAGCTCCGCAGCGCAGAGTGCTTGGAGAATAGCATCGAGTGCTTCCTGATGGTCAGGGAAGCTCCAAAGCTTTTCTTCGGGATGCCACGACCTCCCCGGTACGCGCTTTATCAAAGCGATGAGGCTTTTTTCGTAAGGCACGCGCAGAGCGATGCGCCCGCCGGGGAACGGCCCAATTTTTGCGTGAATACTCATATCAATTGTACGCTATTATCAAAAAAACACGGCAAAGTCAACTCAAATTTGATTAAGGCAAACTTCAAATAACTTGTGGGAACCTCAAAAATTTAATGTTTGAGGTTCCCATGAATTAAAACTACCGGCATACTTAGGACTCAAGTTTTCCGCCCGCCGAAGGCGGGCGGAAAAACCTAATTATTAGAGATTTCCTAAGTTTACCCGCCCGCATTCTGCGGGCGGCTAAACCTGGTTTGTGTGACTGTCCTTTAATTTTTGAGGCGCCCTTTAGTTGCCCTGGCTAAAGGCAAAGCCCATAATTACGATCGCTATGCATCGCGTCCTTACATAGAGCTGCAATACCGGGCAAGAAACTACATTCTCAAATTCGTAAAAAGCAACACCAGACAAAAAATCAAATCGGCGAGCGCGGCGACCGTGAATAAAATGAGTATTAGCGCCATCGTCACCATTTCAAGATGGTATCCGCGGCTTTTCAGGAATGAGTCGATTAGAAACGTAAGCAGAATGGATATCAGGGCCCCGATAATTAGAAGCAGGAAAAACAACCCGGCGGTGGCCAAAAGGACCGAGATATTAAAGACTATTGTATTGCTTTTTAAAAATCCTGGAAATATACGCTCAAAAAACTTCATCGCTTTAGTAATCGCCCATCGACGTTTTGAAAGCCCGTTCTCCCGCTTCTGAAGCGAATTTGTATCCGGAAATTTTGTAAAGAAAAAACTAAATTCACTCCGTAAGGTCGGTGTAGTCAATATGATGATAGATGAGCTGTTTTTTAAGCCCGAGGAGATTGATCCGCTCCGCGGTCAGGGCGTTTGCCGAGGCTATGAGGAAGTTCAAATCGAGGCGCGCCTGGAGATACTTCTTCTCTTCGGTGCGGTATTTTGATTCAAGGGCCTTGATGCGTTCACCGGATATGCCTATCATTTTCTTTATACCCCCGGCGGTCCCGAGGAGGGACGTCAGGTTTTTTCCGTAATCATTGCGCGAAATATCGAATTCGCGGTTCACTTCCTCAATGGCGAGATCTGCGATTCGAGCTTCGCTCTCAGCCTGGCTGTTTCCCAGCGGATAGGTCACGCTGAAGCCGAGGTAGTAGTCGGTATTGTTCATGCCGCCCGCGGCGGCGGCAAAATCCGAGTCCTGGGCTTTCCGGGTCACCATCCCGTGAAGCTCAAGCTGGGGGAGGAGTTTGTTCTCCGCTACTTCACGGGCGTAGTTATGGTTGTTTTTCATAAGGCGGTAAATCTCGGCGGACCTTGTTTTTTCAAATGGCACCTCGCTGAAGTTCGCGGTTTCGGAGGCGCTGAAGCGCGCGTCGAACTCCCCGGGGGACGGAGCATACTTTGACGTATCCACCAGCAGGCCTATCTCCCCGAGGAGGGCGCGATAGGCCGCCGCTGCCTCCTCGTAAGCGGCGCGGTATTGGAGGGCCGACGCGGCGGCGTTCTGCACATCGTCATTCTCGGCAAGCCCGAGGCGGAATTTCCTCGCCACCTGGTCCCGGAGGGCCTCGGCATTGGCGATGGACTTTTGTAAGAGGGTGAGCTTCTCCGCCTGCTCAACCCAATCGAAGTAGAGCTTCCGGTAGCGGTTGAGGTCGCTTTTATCAGCGTTGTCGGCGCGCAGCTTTTCTATGGCTATCTTCATCTCCGCGTCTCTGGCGGCGAAGCGGTCTATAACCCCGAAGGCATTGTTCAGAAGGGACTGGGTAAACCCGGCGTAGTAGGACGGATAATGATAAGCGTCCGGAAGCACGAAGCTTCCGTAGTCTATGTCGCTTCGAAACTGGGTGTAGGACGCGCCCGCGCGGAGCGTGGTCCCCGTGGGAGGTATCTTCTTCGAAACGCCAAGGTTCGCCGAGTAGGTGCTCTCATATCCCCTGCGGGAGAAGGGGTTGCTGGAATACCGCCATGTTTTGTTCCATGCCCCGCTCCCTTCCAGCATGGTGTCGGACGGGGCGTCGGCGGCGAGGCGGGCGTTTCGCGCCCTTTCCACGGCTATCCGGTTTTTCTTCAACTCCGGGAGCTTCTCTCGGATTTTCCCGAGGTAGGACTCAAACGAGAGCGTTTCTTTCGGGGCTGTTCCTTCTTGCGGGTAGGCTGTTCCCGCCGTTAGCCCGGCCGCCGCAAGAAGGGCGGCGCAAAAAATCGCACAGTATCGTATCATCGTCGACGGTTCCTCCTGTCGCTTTCGATGGCGCCGTCGGTGAGGTGTATCTGCCTCCCCGCGCGCTTCGCGAAGTCCATCTCATGTGTCACCATGAGAATTGTGGTCCCGAGGCTTTTGTTGGTTTTATCGAAGATGTCCATCACCTTCTCGCTGTTTTCCGTGTCAAGGTTCCCCGTGGGCTCGTCGGCAAAGAGGATGTCGGGCTCCATCACAAGGGCGCGGGCGATGGCGGCGCGCTGCATCTCGCCGCCTGACATCTGGGACGGGAGCTTGTCTCGGCAGTGCATCACGTCGAAGCGTTCCATGAGGGAGAGGGCGTGGCTCCGGCGCTCCCCTTCCCGGCGGTATTTGCGCGCCGGCATGAGGATGTTCTCCAGCGTGGTGAGCTCCTGGAGGAGGTAGTGGAACTGGAAGACGAACCCGATTTTTTTGTTGCGCATGTCGTGGACCTCGCGGCTGTGCATGGCGTGGATGTCGCGGCCGTCGATGAGGACCTCCCCTGAGGAGAGGCCGTCCAGGCCGCTCACCACGTACAGGAGGGTGGATTTCCCGGAGCCGGAGCGCCCGGTTATTCCCACGAACTCGCCGCGGGCGATGTCGAAGGTGAGGGATTTGAGGACCACCAGGGGGGGCTCGCCGAAGGACTTCACCACATTTTTACAGCGTATGACGGGGCCGCTCATATTGTGCCCCGGATTATATCGATGGGTGAAAGCTTCCCGGCTGTCCTGGCGGGGAAGTAGCTCGCGATGAGCGATGCCGCGGTGACAAGGGCGAAGGCCTTCAGGTAGATGGCCGAGTTCCAGGAGATCATCATGTGGCCTCGCCCAACGGGGATATTGACGGTTTCAATGTAGAGGCATATCAGGTATCCCACTGCCAGCCCCGTGAGGGCGCCGACGAACCCGATGAGGACGCCCTGTATTAGGAAGAGAAATGTCGTATCGCCCTCCGTGTAGCCTATGGAGCGGAGTATGGCGATGTCCCTCATCTTATGGCTCACCACCATGTTCAGGATGTTGTAGATGCCGAAGGCAACGATGACGATGAAGGCGGTTGTAGTGATATTGCGCACCATGTCCTGGGTGCCCATCATGCTAAGCCGGTCTCTGTTGAGCTGGTCCCAGCTCTCCACCCGGTCGGAGGTGAGGCGGCTCCAGGAGGTGGCGATTTCCGCCGCGCGGTTGAAGTCGTGTATCTTCACCACAATGGAGGTGATTTCGCCCTGGGAGCCCGACACGTTCTGGGCGGTGGCGATGGAGGAGTAGATGACGCGCTCGTCGCTTCGCCGGTCCCCGGTGTTGAAGGAGCCCACAATTTTCATGGGGACTACCGACCCGCCGGAAGTGGAGACGTTCACCATATCGTTCACGCGAACGCCGAGGAACTGCATCAGGCGCTCTCCCATGAAGACGAGGGAGCTTCCGGAGTTGATGGAAGAGAGGCTTCCTTCGGTTATGTCGGAGGCCATGGTGGTCACCTTCGTCTGAAGTTCCGGGTCGATGCCCACGAGGTTTATGTTTTGAACGAAGCCCCTGTGCTCCACAATCGCGTCTTTGGATATCTGCGGGGCGTAGGCCGAAACCTCGGGGCTTTCCCTTAGCTTTCGATACCAGGCGCTGGCGCTCACGAGCTTATTGTAAGAGCGCCTGCCCGAGGGCGCGTTGAGCCAGCGGACCGCGGAGCCGCGGAAGAAAAACTCCCTGACTGAAGAGGCGGTGATGAACTCGTTTCGTGTGGAGATGTTGATATGGCCGCTTCGTTCGATGAGGCGGTCCACCATGTACTCCTGGAAGCCAAGCTGCATCCCCGAGAAGACAACGTATCCCCCGGACCCCAGGACGATGGCGAGGAAGGTAAGGAGAGTCTGGCTTTTCCGTGAGAAGATATGTTTCAGCGCCATGAACCACATGCTATTTGCCTTTCAGTATGATGATATCGTCCAGGAGGACTTTCCCGTCTATGACCTCGGTCCATTTCTCGTCCACGGGCCTCGTTTTAGCGCGGAAGCTAATCCTCTTTCCTTTGCGCTCTACAGTTATCATTCCTTTTTTGACGGAGGCGGCGGGGACCAGAAGGGCTTTCTCTTCCTTCCTGATGACGATTGCAGTGTCGCAGGTCATCTCGGGCAGGACGCCCGCGGGAAATTTCCGCGCTGCCACGCGGACGATAAACTCATTTTCCGACGGGTAGACGCTTTCCACAATTCCGGCGGCTTTTTCGTCGCGGAGGTTCTCAAAGCTGAGCTCGGCCTCCTGTCCCTTCCTCACCATGACGATGGACTTCTGGTCAAGGGACACCCGTATGTACATGTCGCTCAGGCTCGATACGGTGACTATGGGCTGTCCACCCGGGGCCATCTCCCGTTCCCGATACGCCACCTGGGTTACGGTCCCGGTAAAAGGTGATCTAAAGACGATGCCGGAGTCGGTCATTACGAGGGGGGCCCCACGGGCGACCTCCTGCCCTTCGACGACGTACATTTTCTGGATTATGGCATTCATGCCGAAGCGGACATTGTACCATCGGTCGGTTTTAACGGTCCCCAGGGCGTAAACCGCCTCCACGACGGGGCCTAGGCGCGGCCTGGCGGTGCCGTTCCCTTTGCATTTCATACCGAAGCCGAAGAGAAGCGCTGCGGCAATGATTAGGCCGACGGCAAGGGCCGCCTTCCTCGTCATGAATTTTTTCATTGTATGCTCCGTTGATAATACAGGTCGAAGGCCGGGCTTTTGACGATATGAACCTCCGGGCTGGGCCGGGGTTCCATTTTTTTTCGGCCTTCGCGGGTTTGGCGATGAGCTGCCTTTATACAGGACGCGGATGCAGTCACTTCTCCGCCGTCAGCACTACCGTGGACATTCTTCGGACGGGATATCTGCCGTCATCAACTATATCGCCCTTTCCTTCCGTGACGATATCGCGCGGAGAGGGCCTGGATGTATCGATGGCGGCCCGCCACTTCCCGCCATTTGGCGCCGCGGGGAGGTGGAATACTCTATTGTAGAGCGTGGCGTTGAATGCCATGTAAAGGTCCGCGTCGCCCCCCGAGGCGGCGCCGCTCAACAGACAGGCGACGATGCCGCTATTCCTGCCCCAGTCAGGTTCGAAGGGGTGAATTCCGTGCCAGGAGATGTCGGGATGGCTGCTACCCTCCGGAGGCCTTCCGGTGAAAAAATCGCTTCGCCTGAGGGAGGGATGTTTTTTTCTGAAACGGACCATTTCGCGCGTAAAACGGAACAGCCCGCCCTGCTCTTCCAGGAGGTCCCAGTTGACCCAGGATATTTCATTGTCCTGGCACCAGGGGTTGTTGTTTCCCCTCTGGGTCCGGCGAAATTCGTCTCCGGCAAGGAGCATCGGCACTCCCTGGGAGAGGAATAGGGTGGCGATGAAGTTCTTTATTTGGCGCAATCTCAGGGAATCGATATAAGGCGTCGCCGAAGGTCCCTCAATTCCGTAAGAGGCGCTGAGGTTGTGGTTTTCGCCATCACGGTTCCCTTCGCCGTTTTCTTCGTTGTGCTTTCGCGAGTAGCTCACCAGGTCGTTTAAGGTGAAGCCGTCGTGGCAGGTGATGAAGTTGATGCCGTGCAGGGGGCCTTTCCCGGCGTAGAGGTCCGAGCTCCCGGCGAGGCGCGTCGCGAACTGCCCGGCCATGCCCGGGTCGCCGCGCCAGAACCGCCTGACATCGTCGCGGTAGCGGCCGTTCCAGTCGGCCCAGCGCCCCGGGAAGTCCCCCACCTGATAGGCGCCGGCGGCGTCCCAGGCCTCCGCGATTATTTTGGTGTTCCGGAGGACGGGCTCCTCGGCGATCCATTCCAGGAGGGGAGGGTTGGAGAGGATGTTCCCGGCCTGGTCGCGCCCGAGGATGGACGCGAGGTCGAAGCGAAAGCCGTCCACCTTCATCTCCATGACCCAGTACTTGAGGCAGTCCAGAATGAAATTGCGGACGATGGGGTGGTTGCAGTTGAACGTGTTGCCGCATCCCGTGAGGTTTTTATAGAAGCGGCGGTCGTCTTCAAGGATGTAGTAGATCGGGTTGTCGATCCCCCGAAAGCAGAGGGTGGGGCCGCGGTGGTCCCCTTCGGCTGTGTGGTTGATTACCACGTCGAGGACCACCTCTATGCCGGCCCGGTGCAAAGCGTCCACCATCTTACGGAATTCACGGCCCTGCTCTCCGGTGGTGCCTCCATGGGCGTAACGCCCCCGCGGCGCGAAGAAGGAGATGGTGCTGTAGCCCCAGTAGTTTTTCAGCTTCTCCCCGGTCACGGGGTTAGTGTTCAGGTTCTCGTCTTCGTCGAATTCCATGATTGGCATGAGCTCCACGGCGGTTACGCCAAGGTCTTTCAGATACGGGATTTTTTCCGTGAGGCCCTGGAAGGTGCCGCCATGGGCGGCGTTCGCGGTGGGGTGGCAGGTGAAACCTTTCAGGTGGAGCTCGTAGATGATCGTATCGCCGAAGGGGATGTTAAGCGGGGAAGGGGAGCTGTTCGTGAAATCCTTCACCACCACGCATCGCGGGGCCCCGGGAGCGCTGTCAACATTTGAGAAGGAACCGGCTTCATCGGGTGATGAAGGGTCGTAACCGCGGGCGTCGGCGAGGTTCCAGCGGAAATTTCCGGTGACGGCACGGGCATATGGGTCCAGGATGAGCTTGTTTCGATTGTAGCGAAACCCCAGGTCGGGGCGATACGGGCCGTCGATGCGATAGGCGTAGAGCTGCCCTTCCCCCACCCCCTCCACCCATATATGCCAGATATCGCCCGTTTTGTTGTGGAGGGGGTCAAGGGGGACCTCCTCGCCGGGATTGTCGGGGTCGGGGGTGTCGTAGAGCACCAGGGTGACCGCCCGGGCGTGCCTGCTGAAAATCGCGAACTGGGCGCCATGGTCGTCCGGCGTGGCCCCGTAGGGCACCGGAAGCCCCGGCATTGTTTTTCGACGGGTCATTTATTTGGCCGTGACTTTCGCTTCCAGTTTTAATTTAACGAGCTTTGCCGCCGGGTCGTTGGTGTAAACATAGATGCGCCGGGAGAGGTCCCGGGAATAATTTCCGGCGTAAAGGGTCGCCTCAATGGCGCCCTCGCCTCCCTTTGGTATTGCCTTCTCTCCGAGAAGGGCGCTGTCGCACCCTCACCCGGTTTCGACCTTTTCAATTTTAAGCGTGGAGCTTCCGGTGTTCCTGAAACGGAATATGTGCTTGAGCGTACTCCCGGCCCGCACGGCGCCGAAATTGTGCGATGTTTCATTGAAGTCAATCCTTGGCTCGCCGAAGCATGTGGCGTGGAAAAGAAGCGCCGCGGCGATGATGGAGAAAAATAGCGTGTTTTTCATTTTGGTTTTCCCCCTTTACCTAAAAAATTAATCACCTGACAGCAGAATGTCAAGTATCCAGGCGTCTTTCTCAAGGGTGAAGGGCGTACTTAGCATCAGGATCCCCTCGAAGGCGAGCTCAGCGCCGGGGCGGAGCCTCCTGGCGAATCTCTCGCGTCCCGTGAAAATGTAATAGCGTATCTTTAAGTTCTCCCGGTTGTCTTCGGCGATGATCCGGAAATCCCTGTCGTAGCGGCGTATCTTCTCCACGGACCTTACCACGCCCTTTCCGGTGAATAGCTTTCCCGTGAAGGTTTCGAAGTAGGCGTCGCGCTGAATTGGTTCGCGCGAAAGGAGGCCCGCGTAAAAGGCGTCGTCCAGCGGGGCCGCCTCATCGCCGGCGAGTCCGATTATCGGGGCGAAAAGGCAGGCGATTACGGCCAGGGCGGCGCGGCGGCGCGCGGGGAGGACGGCGCGCGGCATGTTATTCACGTTCGAGGTCATGAATGAATTCCACGGTGAACCTGTTCTCTCCTCTCTTGAGGTCGATGCGGGAGATCCTGTTTCCGGACCTGGCGTAAATGCCGAGGTACTGCTCCAGAGTATTGGCCGCCTTCCCGTTCAGGGAGAGGATGATATCGCCCCGCTTCAGTCCATTGTGATATCCGTCTTTAAGAGGGGACAGGTACGATATGACGGTTTCACCGGTCCGGGCGTTTTCGTCAAGTTCGATTCCGTATCTGCCGTAGAGATGCCTCATCTGCCGCCTGATTTTTTTGTAGATTGTCTTTTCCCTGAGTTTGAGGTTAAAATCCCGTAAATGCCCTTCCCGGGCTACTGTAATCTTCAGGGTTTCACCGATGGGAGTGTTCCCCACTATTTTAACGAGGCTTCCCATGGAGTTGATCTCCTTTCCATCTACTTCGCGGATGAGGTCACCCGGGGCGAAGCCGACCGCCTGGGCCGGGGAACCCTTGATGATGGAAATGATTTCCACGGTGCTGCCCTCAACTCCCGGGCGGGAACGCTTTTCCCTGGCCAGGAAACCGAGCCAGCCCCGCCTGACCCGCCCGTGGCGAATTAGTTCCGAGGAGACTTTCTTCACGATGTTTGAGGGGATGGCGAAGCTTATTCCCTGATAGCCTCCCGAAACCGTGCGGATTGCAGTGTTAATTCCCACGAGATTCCCCTGGAGGTTGATGAGGGGGCCGCCGGAGTTTCCGGGGTTGATGGGCACATCGGTCTGGATGAAGTCTTCGATGTCGGCGAACCCCACATCGCTTCGCCCTATTGAGGAGACGATCCCCGCGGTGATCGACTGGCGGAGGCCGTAAGGATTTCCGATGGCGATGACCCATTCCCCCTCCCGGAGCGTATCGGAATCGTCGAAGGTTACGGGCTCCGGTTCTTCACCGTTTGGGTCTATCTTCATGATTGCCAGGTCGGTCTTTTCATCGGACAGGTAAAAGACGCCGTCCCTTAAAAGTTTCGGTTCAGTTTCCCTGCCGTCGGGGAGGACAATCTGGTAGCGGTTTCCCTTCCTTACAACGTGGTGGTTCGTGACAAGGTAACCTGTTCTGGTAATGAGGGTCCCGGAGCCGTAGCCGGTTTTCGCGTCGTGGAGCTTCCCCTTTTCGGATTTGTAGACGATGATGTTAACCACGGAGTTTTTGGATTTTCCGGCGGCGTCCACGAAGGCCCGGTTGAACTCCCGGGCCGGCCCCCCGGCCCCCATGGCCAGGAGCGCGAGAGAACATGTCAGGATTATTTTTTTCATCGACAGCGATGGTATCGGCGTGGTGAGGGGAGGGTCAAGTATTTTATTGAAGCCGCATTTTTTTCGGGGCGGTGATAATGGTGTTTGCGGTTTGAGATGCAGTGGTGGACCATGGCAAACCATAAGGGCGGCACTCAGTCGCATAGCCTTGAGTGGCGGCGGCAGTCCATCATTGCGGCGGGCGCAAAACGCCTAATGAGGCCAGGATTAGGGGGTATCACTCTGCTGTAAACCTTCACAACGACGCCATGATGAAGATGTTTTGTACAAGGAAAAATGCACCAACAACAATGAAACAGACTGCAAGAAAAAGGCAATTTCAAATAATCGGGTTTACCCGCCCGCCTTCGGCGGGCGGGTAAACCCGAGTCCTGAGTATGCCAGTAATTACAATTTAAGGGCACCTCAAAAAATAAATTTTTAGAGGTGCCCTTAACTAAGTTCAAAGTTGAAAGATAGGCCATCGTCCACAAGGGGCTACAGCCCCTTGCTCTGTAAGAAGAGGATTATTTACGGAATCAGACTAATATTTCTGGAGAACAAGGGGTTGTAACCCCTTGCATTCACATGGCGAACATATAAGGCCTACCCGTAAATAATCCCCGCAGCACTCGGCATCAGCAAAACCCTTCTGGGGGAATCGTAACGCCGGGTTGTAGTGGCCGGTTCGCGCAGATGGCGTAGCCGCAGTAACGCTCTCCAAAAACCCTACCGCAAAAACCCCTGAATGATTGTATTCACCGCATCGTCATAGCTCATGCCCATACTCATCAATTTCATAAGTTGGTCGCCGGCGATCTTTCCTATTGAAGCTTCGTGGCTCAGCTCGGCGTCCGGATGTTCGGCGTGCAAGGCCGGGATGGTTTTATTTGTTCCCTCGTCCATGATAATGGCGTCGCACTCTATGTGCCCGTGGCATCTGGCCCTGGCGATAATCGTCGCGTAAAAATCCTGCCTGGATTTCCCCTTGATAACTGAACGCGATACCATGTTGGAACGGCTGTCATCGCCCTCAAGTATTATCTCATTTCGCGAAACCGCGCTCTGGTTTTTGTCCGTCATCACCCTTTCGACAATCAAAAGGGAGCTTCCAGGGCCGAGGACGGCCTCGTTTAAACGGACGGCCTCGTCCACGCCGCCGATCTGGGTGAGCTCCATCTCCATGGCGGCATTGCTTTCCAGAACGACCTTAGTCGTTGGGTTAAGCGTCCTTTTGCCTTCGCCCTGTCCGCCGGCGTAATGCTTTTCAACGTATTTTACCTTCGCCCTGCTTTTAACGATGAATTCATGGATCCCCTCGTGGCCTTCCGGCTCGGGACCGGCGCAATGGATGCCGCATCCGGCGATAATCGTGACGTCGGAACCTTCGCTTATGATGAATTTATTATAGACCGTGTCGTGAAGGCCCGCCTTGCTAAGAATGACCGGAATGTGGACGGATTCGTTGACGGTTCCGGGTGCTATCTTAACGGTAATCCCATCGACCTCTTCACTGGTTTCGATGTCGATATTGGCCGTGGTAGCGCGCGAGAGCAGTTTGCCGTTTTTTGTGATGTTGTAGGCGCCATGGGGGACCTCTTCCAGCTACGCCACGGCCCTGAGCAGGTTCTTATCTAAAGCATCGGCGCTTCCGGGTTTTGTGTGTCTAACCATGGTTTTACACCATTTTCGGCATCATATCCAAACCGCCAAGGTGAAACAAAATGGCCATACGAAATCTCTCCCTGTTTCTGAATCCGCATGCCATTTTCTTTACTCTTTGGATAC
>JARKUF010000007.1 GCA_029974015.1 Spirochaetota bacterium | reverse complement strand
CAGTCACTTGAGTACGAGACACCGGATGAAAAATACTACGGAGCATTTAGAGTCGAAGGCGAAAAGCAGGCGGCTTAAGATGATGGAGGAGTCCACTTTAAGAATGTGAATATTTTGTGTTGACGTTTGGGCTCACTTCATATGACTGATTTCTTCCCGAAGATCATATTCAATTTGCAACCCAAGCCAAAAATCAGGTGTTGTCCCAAAAAACTTAGAAAATCTTAACGCAGTATCAGCAGTAATGCTTCTTCTGCCCTTCAAAATTTGTGATATTCTTGAGGGTGGAATTTTAGTTTCTTTAGCAAGTTTATAAGCTGAAATATTAAAAGGAATTATAAATTCTTACTTTAATATTTCACCAGGGTGTATATTTGATATCTTTTTCATTTTTATTAGCTCCAGACATATTATTCAGTGATAATCTACAATTTCTACATTATACGCATCAGAATTTTTCCAGATAAAGCATATCCTAAATTGATCATTAATACGAATGCTATGTTGGCCTTTTCTATCTTTTCCCAGTTTTTCAAGTCTATTCCCGGGTGGAATTTTTAGATCTCTTAATTCTTTTGCCCGTTGAATCATGAAGAGCTTTCGTAGAGCTATGCCTTGAATATCAACAGGAAATTTTTTCGAAAAGGTCTGATTCCATATTTTTTCAGTTTCTTTACATTTGAACGACTTGATCATGTATAAATATTAACGTTTGGCGTTAATAACGTCAAGTATCAAATCCATAGATATTGATTATTTTTGGGCGCAGGAGAAAGCGGTTATAGAGAAAAAGCCTCCCACCGGTAGGGAACGCAGATCTGCGTTCCCTACCGGGTTTGCGCTCCATATCGGGGTAACGGGGGAAATTCCAATAATTCAATGGAGATGGTCCGGGATAATAACAAATTCATCAATGGTTGAAATCGATCCGCCGAACCGTAGTAGTATTATACAGCACTTATAGGCGCGGGTAAAACAATAGCCCCAAAAGTTCGCGCCCAGGGCAACACCCACAATAATCACAGCCATATAATATCCAGTTTTTTTCTGGATACGCTTTTTGGAAAAGGATAGGCCGGATATCCTATTGCTATGCTGGCGTACACCCGCCTGCCTTTTGGGACCTGGAAAGCTTTGCGCAGGTTTCGGCTGTAAGAGAGGGCGAGGGTAAGAAAACCAATGGGACAACTGCCTAATCCAAGGGAGTGGGCGTAATTCATAATATTCGCCGCCGCAAGGCTGCAGTTGTCACAGGCGAAGGGCTGCCTCCGGGGCGAATGAATAAGGATGAGGGCCGGCGCGTTGTGAAGGATGTAATCCCTGCCGCCGTGCGCCTCCTCAATGTAATATCCCATTAATTTAATATAGCGGTTTTTATCAAGCCCTGTAATGCGGGCGATTACACGGCCGGGCCCTTTGGAAAACAGCCTGTATATGCCTGCTCCGATGTTGAATATTTTGTTCGCGGTATCGCGTATAAGTTCCCTGTTGGTAACGACTATATAGCGAACGTCCTGTTTATTGCTTGCTGTAGGCGAGTAGCGAGCCAAGTCTATGATGTCTTCAATTGTTTCCCGTTTGACCTCACGGTTGCGGTAATTTCTAATGCTCCTGCGTCCCATGACCGTCTCGCGGTACGATTTCGAATCCGGCTTTTTTTTGTTGAGTTTGAATAATGGGCCGGAATTGAGTTTCTCATGAAAGATGGCATCGGCAGGGCATATCGCGATACAGTGACTGCACAAATTGCATAGGCCGGGCTCCACTGGCCGGGCCCTGCCGTCGACAATGCGCCATACCCCGGAAACGCATTCCTTCACGCAGAGCATGCACTCGCGGCATTTGTTTTCGATCTTTATAATTTTCATAGGTCTCCTGAATGGAAGTCTCTATTTTATGGCAAGTTCTAATTTTCAATCTGCCCCAGCCTACGAAGGTGGGCTGGAAAACATGGTTTTTGTGACTGCCCTATAATTATAGGCAATCTCTAATATTTTCATTTTCCCGCATGACAAAGGCCGGCGGGAAAATGTATGTGCTAAGTTTGTGGGTAGTTGCAATTAAAGTAAACCTTTAAAAATATTGTTATTGGTTGTGATATTTATTGCAACAGGTTTTTTTGTTATCCAACCGATAGGAGCGGTACCACAGGGAGTAACTGTATGGTATTTTAGGGCGGGAACTAATTTGCCGTTTATTGCCTCGCCAGATGGCTTATCATTGGAGAGGACAGGTAAGGTTAGTTTAATGGGAAGACTTGTTATAGCAGGACAAGTATCAAATTTAATAATAAATAAAATAATCTTAAGCTAATCCCCTTCACTTCGCACAACGGAATCGCCCACAAACTCGCCTTCGGAGATGACCTGGCGGATGGCGCGGACGATGAGCTCCGGGGCCTCCTGCCGGGTGAGGTATCCGCGGGCGCCGGCCCTTAAGGCCCGCTTCGCAAAAGGGAACTCATCGTGCATGGAAAGGACAATGATGGGAAGCCGGGGGCTTTCGGAGCTGAGTTTGCGCACCAGTCCGAGGCCCTTGTCCGCTCCCAGGGATATGCCGACTATAATCAGGCCCGGCCCTTTTTCGGCAATGAGCTTCAGCGCCTCCGAAGCGTCTGCGGCGAAACCGCAGACCTCCATGTCCTCTTCGAAGTCGAGGAGCCCCGAAAGCCCCTTCACAAAAACCGGATTATCTTCCACCAAAAGTATGCGGATGGGGGCTTTGCGTTCGACTTCCGCGTCCATGGTTAAAATATCCCGGGGGGTGCGGAACTATAAGGTCCTAAAAGCTTCCTGAAGGCGTCAGCCCGCGTTTTCTTCATTGCCCTCTCCAAACATCATGGTAAGATTATAAACGCCGTCCTCTATTGTTTTTGTAAGGCCTGGGAACATCTTTTCTAAAACGTGCACCATGGGGCGGTTTTCCGCCAGGACGTCGGCGGTAAAGCCGTGGAGACCTTCGTTTTTCGCGAGGAGGGTCAGGTACGAAAGGAGTTCGAAACCAATCCCCCTGTTCTGGTGCCCATCGCGCACGGCGAAGGCGACTTCAGCGGAGTGGGTTTCTTCGTCCCTGATGAATTGCCCTATTCCCAACACCTCTTCTTTCCCCTCTTCGGTGTCGAATGCGAGGATGACAATCTCCCTGGTGTAGTCTATCACCACGAAATTCTGGCGCATCGAGTGCGGAATGTCCTTCCTCATCGACATGAACCGCCGTTGGAGGCTTTTGTCCGAGAGGGAGTAGAAGAAGTCCTTCACCAGGGACTCGTCGTTTATCTTCACGGGGCGAAAGAGGACCGAGACGCCCTTTGACGTGGTGCGGACGGATTCCAGATGCTCCGGATATTCGCCTTCTTTCCCTGGGATGAAGGCCTGGTCACGGTAAATTAGGTTAAGCTCCTTCGCCTCCTCAATGAGCCAGGGGCGGAACCTGGGGTGGGCGATTGCGATGAGGTCCATGGCGCGTTCGCGGATGTTTTTCCCATGTATGTAGGCGATGCCGAATTCGGTCACCACATAGTAGATGTCGCCGCGGTTCAGGGTCACGCCGGCGCCGCTGTCCAGAAACGGGACGATGCGCGACACCGTATCGTCCTTTGCCGTGGACTTCAGCACCAGGATGGTTTTACCGCCGGGCGCGAACGGGGTGGCGCGCATGAAATCCGCGCTGCCGCCGATGCCGCTGAAGAAGGTATTGCCTATGGATTCCGCGGTGGCCTGGCCCGTGAGGTCGAGCTGGAGGGCGGCGTTTATCGACGTCATGTTGTTGATGCTCGAAATCACGGAAGGGTGGTTGGTGTAGTCGATTGTACGGAAGTCCACCGTGGGGTTGTCGTCGATAAACCGGTATGTCGCCTCCTTTCCCATGCAGAATGACGCGACTGTTTTGCCGTGGTCTATGTTCTTCCGCGAGTTGTCAATCACCCCCTGGCGTATGAGTTCGGCCATGGTGTCTGTTAGAAGCTCGGAATGGATGCCCAGGTGCTTTTTTCCGGAAAGGCTCGCCAGAATCGCGTTGGGCATGCTTCCGTAGCCAACCTGGAGGGTGTCGCCGTCGCGGACGATGCTCGATACGTACTTGCCAATCTGCCTGGCCGCTTCGTCCTCTACGGGAGGGTCGAACTCCAGGAGCGGCTCATCGTGATCGATGATGTAATCGATCTCGTCTATATGGATAAAGGTGTCCCCGTGGACCCGGGGCATGCGGGGGTTCGCCTGGGCGATTACCAGAGAAGCTTTTTCGATGGCCTGTTTGGTGATGTCGACGCTGATGCCCAGGCTCACATAACCGTTGCGGTCCGGAAGGGAGGTCTGTATGAGGGCGATGTCGATTGGTATGCGCCCCGTCCTTATTAAGCCAGGCACCTTTGAAAGAAAAATGGGCGTGTAATCCGCCATGCCCCTGTTCACGGCGTCACGCGTGTTGTTACCAACGAAGAAGGAGTTGTGCCGGAAGTTATAGGTGAACTTCTCGTCCGCGTAAGGCGCAACGCCAAGGGTCCACACGTGGAAAACCTCGGTTTCCGCGAAAGCTTTCGGGTTCGCTTCCACATATTTCATGAGGGCCGTGACCAGGTATTGTGGCTCGCCGCAGGCCGTGCTAATGAAAATCCGGTCACCGCGCCGAATGCGCCTGAAGATGTCCTCCTCGGAAGCGAACTTCTCCGGGTACTTCTCTTTCCATTTTTTCAAGTAGCGGATCATCTGCTCCTCCCGGGCCCGGGGCCGCGGTGATGCGGCCACGGGGCCAATGTAGCGACATATCTCCCCGCGGGCAATAGGCAAAGGAGCGGGGGCTTGATGGTTATAATCATTATTGCGCCATGGGGGAAACCCCTATGTAAAAGCGGTATAGTCCGGGCTTAAGGCGCCTGGTGAACGAATAATTCTTTAACAGGCAATCATTACTTCTTTCGGACCCACAGCGCAGCTTGTTGGACCAGCTCGATGGCGCTGGAGAGGTTGAGCTTTTCCTTGATATGGGCCCGGTGGTTTTCCACGGTCTTTACGCTCACGTTGAGCCTCTCGGAGATTTTCCTTGTCCCAAGGCCCCGGCCGATGAGTTCGAATACTTCGAGCTCCCGGTCGGAAAGGCGCTCCATGGGGGATTGTTCCGCGGTGTCGCGGCCGTCGATGAAGCTTGTGAATATCCGGTTGGCGATCTCGTCGCTCACGTAAACTTTCCCGTCGAGGATCTGGTAGACCGCCTTCACCACGGTCTCCGGGGCGTGCTGTTTCATGATGTAGCCCCGCGACCCGGCCTTGAGGGCCCGTTCGGCGTACATGACCTCATCATGCATTGAGAGGGTGAGGACGAGGACCTCGGGGTACCGTAGCTTTATGTCCTTGATGAGCTCGATTCCGCTGGAATTTTTTAAAGTGATGTCGACAATGACGAGACGGGGCTTCAACTCCTTCATGGCCTTCAAGGCCTCCGGGGCGTCTTCGCACTCGCCCACCACCTCGAAGCCCGGCTCGTTGTTGAGGACCTCCATGAGGCCCTTGCGGAATATGGGGTGGTCTTCCACCAGCAAAATGGCGGTCCGGCCGAGGGCCGAGCCCCTCCTTTCATTCATGCCGATTCTCCTTTCCTTCCATACGCAGTATGCAGACAACACTCGTGCCTCCCTCTCCGTTTCGCATGATATCGAGGAAAGAGTTGATGAGGTGGGCGCGGTATTTCATTATATTTATTCCCATTCCGCGGGTGTTGTCAAGCGTTTCGATTCCCTTTCCGTCGTCTTTTACGGTGAGGATGAGCGTGGGGCCCGATTTTTTCATAGAGATGCCGATGTGTTTTGCGCCGGAGTGTTTCATGGCATTGTTCACCGCCTCGCGGACGATATAGTATATCTGCGTAGCAGCTGTGTTGTCGGCGAACTTTATCGATTCGTCGAACTCCAGGGTGCAGGAAATGCCGAAGAGGCGTCTAACGCCGTTTGCGAGGTCCCCCAGGGCGTACGCCAGCCCCTCGGAGTCGATGTCCACGGGGCAGAGGCCTTTCACCAGGTGGCGCGTCTGGCTCACCGCCTGGTCGATGAGCGCGCTTATCTCGTCGATGTCCTCCCCCTCCGTGACGCCGCGCCGGGCGAGTTTCTGTTTCAGGAGGTTCAGCATAAACTTGACCCCCACCAGGTGGGGGCCCAGTCCGTCATGGAGAGTGCTCCCTATCTCCCTCCTTTCGCTTTCGCTGATGCGGAGGACTTCCTGTTCCAGTCTCTTTTGCTCGGTGATGTCCATAAAGGAAGCGATGCTTTTCTTCGTATTGGGGACCAAGGCGATGGTCATGTAGATATCCTTCACGGCCCCGCCGCGGTCGATGAAACGGAAGTAGTAGTTGCGCGGCGCCGCCTTTGGGTCGATGCGGCGAAGCCGGTGGTATTCGACCATTTTGTCGACATCGCCTTTTTCGATAAAGGAGGTCCAGCTCATTTTCCCTTCAATTTCATCCTTTGAAAAACCGGAAAGGCGTTCAAAGTCGGCATTGGCAAGGGAGATGATTGTGTCCTCTTCGAAGACGCAGGTGGCATTTCCCGTGGTCTCGAAGATTGTCCTGTGATGTTCCTCGAGGGAGCTCACTATGGCGCGCAGTTCCTGCTCTTTTGCCGCGGCTTCCATGTCGTGAAGGGCGAAGGCGATGTCCTTTGCCGCCTCGTAGAGGATGAGCGTTTCGTCCTCGATGGGATAAGTCCCTGCCCGGAAAGATGCGGACAGGACGCCGAAAACCCTGTCCCTGTACTCTATTCGCAGGGTGATGATGAAGGCCCCCTCGGGGACGGCGGCGTCGCTGTGCCCGCCGCCGATGAGGAGGGGGTCCCGGTTTGCCTCAGCAGGTTCTCCCCGCTGAAGAAAAGCCAGCAGGGACGAAGCGAAAGTTTCGTTCCGATAGTCCGCCGGTCCGCCGTAACGGCCGCCGAGAAATTCTTTGAGCCCCGATTCAGCGAAATGCAGGATGGCGCCATCGGGATCCATGAGGGCAATCCAGACGCTCAGGTAGGCCCCACGGGCCGTGAGGGCATCACAGATGTCTTCGAGCTTCCAGGCCCCTTTCTTCATTCTGAAGATAATTCCCCTGAGGCGGTGGATGGCCCTGAGCTTCCTGTTCAGGGATTCAAGCTCGCCATAGTTGGAGAATGAAGCTTTCTGACTCTGCATTATCGCCATTGAAACACCTGTTGTACGCAATCTCGCGCAGGCCTTGGCATATGGTTCCCAGGGGCAGCGATTTATCAATAAAAATACGGGGACGTCCTGTCAAGTACGTACCATGGGGGAAACCACTATGCGGATTTAGGGCGGTACACCGCAAAAAAATATCCATAGGCCCATTTTTCATATTAGACCTTCTCAGTACATTGATCATGGTGCCCTGCGGGGATTGAAATTCCCCCGGAGACGGTTGAACGAGGAGGAGCCATGAAATTCAACTACAACGAGGAAGCGGTAAAAAACCTTAATATCGGCGACACTACGGTCCTCGACCGCCTCGTGGATACGGCCTCGGCACGGGAAGCCCATTTGAAAAAGGACCGCGCCCGACGGGACAAACGAATGTCCCTGGCCGAGGCGGTGAGAGAGTTCGTGAGGGACGGGGATGTTCTTTCCGACACGGGCTTCAGTTATGTGCGCACGCCCATACAGGCGTTTTTCGAAATTGTCCGCCAGGGGAAGAAGGACCTGCAAATCATCGGATCGCCGAATTCCAACCAGACCTACTTTATAGCTAAAAACGTCTGTCGATATTCCCATTGTTCCTATGCCGGCGTTGAAATGCGCGGCACCGACCGGGCTCTTTCTCGGTACGTGAAAGAGGGGCGCACCAGGGTGCTGTCTGAATGGAGCCACGGCTCCATGGCACAGGGTTTTAAGGCGGCCCAGCTCGGCGCGGCGGGATTATTTAGCCGTTCGCTTCTCGGTTCCGATATAGTGCGATACAATCCCTACGTCAGGGTGATGCAAAACCCGATGAAGGCGGAGAGTGAACCTGTGGTCTTCGTACCGGCGCTTTATCCCGACGTGGCGATTGTGCATGTCCACGCGGCGGACAAATACGGAAACGGGCGCTTTTTCGGTCCCGCCGTGAACGACATCGCCATCGCCGCCTCGGCCCGACGCCTCATCGTCACTGCCGAGGAGATCGTCCCGGAATCGGATATCCGATACAACAACAAAGGAGTGGCCATACCGTTCATCTGCGTCGATGCAGTGGTGGAGCTTCCCTATGGGGGTGTCCCAGGTTCCATGCCGGGCCGTTATTACTGGTCCCGCCAGTGGTGGGAGAAGCTCTGCCGCGATGCCATGATGTCCGAGGAAAAGATCCAGGAGTTTATCGATTATTGGATCATGGATTCGAATGACCAGTACGGTTTTTTAGAGAAGCTTGGCGGTGTGAAATGGATGATAGAGTCCCAACGCCAGACGAAGGCGGAGGAATACGACAACGAGGATGACGGCTTCGACTTCAGCTACGAGGAATGGACGAATGCGAATCCGGTGGAGAAGTACTACTGAGGTCCGCGCGGGGGTTTTCATTGGAGGAAAGCCTTAAGTATTGGTTTTTTCCCCGACTTCAGCGGTGGAAAAAACCAGGTGATGAGTTTGTCAGTGGTAACTGATGTATGGGAACCATAAAAATTAAATTTTTTAAAGGTCCCCGGGAGTCATTAATATAGGGAAGGTGAGGTCATGGCGGAACAGAAACCGATGAACCCCCTGGAGATGGTGGCCTTTGTGCTGGCACGGCAGATCAGGGACCATGAAGTGGTGTACATAGGCACGGGGCTTCCCATGGTGGCGGCGATTTTAGCCAAGAAGACCCACGCCCCCAATATCACCTTGGTCTACGAGTCAGGCGCTCAGGACCCTATGCCCGGCGGAATGCCCTGGTCAGTAGGAGGTCCCTTCACATGGAGGAAGTCCCCGGTGATCCTCGAGATGGCCTATTCTTTCGGCCAGTGCGCCAATGGCTACGTGGACCGGGGGTTCCTGGGCTTTGCCCAGATCGACCGCTTCGGTAACATCAATACCCATCTTATCGGGGGAGGGTTCCACGAGTACAAGCACAGGCTCACCGGGTCCGGAGGCAACAATGATCTGTCGTCGCTTTGCGAACAGATGGTCCTCGTGGGGATTCAGTCTCCCGAAAAATTTGTGAAGAAGCTGGACTTTGTCACGTCCGTCGGCCATCTCGAAGGAGGAAATACGAGACGGGAAGCGGGGCTCCCGGGCAGAGGGCCCGTAGCCGTCGTTTCAAACGCCGCGGTTTTCGATTTCGAGCCGGAGTCAAAAAAAATGCGCATCAAGTCCCTCCATCCCGGAGTGTCGAAGGACCTCTGCCTCCTCGCTTCGGGGTTTGAGTTTCTTGTTCCGGAAGGGGAAATCCCCGTCACCGAGATGCCTTCGCCTGAGGTGCTGGAGATACTCCGTAAAGATGTGGACCCCCGGGGTGTGTTCACAAAGCTGCCCGGGGCCTGACGCCGGACAGCAGCGGCGGCCCGGAAGGCCCGGCGCCCGATCAGCGGCCTTTGAAGTTTGCCTCTCGGCGCTCAAGAAAGGACATCAGCCCCTCTCTGGCGTCCTCGCTATTCATGATGGGCAAAAGGTCAGTCATAAGCCTTGCCAGGGCCGCCTTCGTTCCCTCGACGCGGCTTACGCGCGCCGAGCGGAGCGCGGCCATCACCCCGAGGGGCGCCTTCTTCGCGATGTTCTCCGCGATCTCGATTGCCTTCTCCAGCTCCTTTCCGGGCTCGGTGAGTTCCTGCACCAGCCCCATGCGGTACGCTTCCTGGCCGGAGATCTCGTCGCCGGTGAGGAGATAGCGCATGGCGTTTCCCCAGCCCATCTCCTCGAAGATACGTACTGTGCCGCCCCCCACCGGGTAGATGCCGCGTTTCACCTCGAGGAGCGCAATCTTCGCGTCGGTGGCGGCGACGCGGACGTCCTGGGCGAGGAGGAGCTCGAAGCCGATGGTGTAACAGCGTCCGCGGACCGCCATGACGACGGGTTTTTGACAGCGATTGTCCTCGTCCATCCCGAGAGGATGGATGATTCCCGCCGGCATATCCCATTTTCCGCTTGAAAAAACCCCTGACCATTTGTCAAGCTCCAGCCCCGAGGTGAAGTGTTCGCCATGGGCGAAGAGCACCCCACAACGGAGCTCCGGATTATTGTGCAGTTCGGTAAAGGCGCGGCCCAGCTCCTCGAACATCTCGAGATCGAAGGCGTTGCGCTTTTGGGGTCGGTTAAGTCCCATCAAAAGGACATGGCCCCGCGTCTCGACGGTGATCCTGGTGTATTCCATTGCGGTGTATCCTCCCGGATGAATGATCGCCAATGGTAGGGGAGGGGTGCCGGGATGTCAAGTAGAGGTAGAGTGCTGAGTATGTCAGCAGTTACAATTCATGGTGCCTCAAAAATTTATTTTTTTGAGGTCTCACATGAGTTTTTGTGACCGTCCTTATTTATTGAAGACAGGAAACATGACGATATTTATATTGGTTCCTGCCTGAAGACCCTATAAGCGGATATCCGAACTGCCCGGATGTCGATGGAGCGAAATGGAAAGAAAAACGTATTGCCGCCGCGCTTTGTTCACGGCGGCCCTGGTGATGCTTGCCGCGACGGCCCTCTTTGCGTCTGAAACAGGTGATGCCTCACAGGGGTCGGTTATTGCGGGTGTAGGTATATCGATACTGGCCGCCACGGTGATGGCGTACCTGGGGAACCTCTTTAAACAGCCGCTGCTTTTGGCCTATTTGGCGGCGGGGATCGTGATTGGGCCCGCCATCGGTTTTGGCCTCATCCGCGACGCCCGTGATATCGAAACGATATCACGCTTCGGCCTTATCCTTCTCCTGTTTCTGATAGGCCTCGAGATCGACGTGAAAAAGTTAAAGCAGTCGGGGAAATCCCTTATCGTCGGAGGACTCACGCAGTTTCCGCTGTCAATGGCGATAGGCATCGGCTTTTTTCTGCTCCTGGGTTATTCCCTGGGGGGAGGGAAATACGATCTCTTTTACCTCGCCGCGTGCTGCGGACTCAGCAGTACGGCCATCGTTGTAAAGCTCCTCTACGGAAAGTTCGAGCTGGACACTCTCGCAGGGAGGATCACCCTGGGGATCCTCGTTTTCCAGGACATCTGGGCAATACTGCTTCTGGGTATACAGCCGAACCTGGCAAACCCGGACGTTTTCCGTATCCTTTTGTCCTTCGGGAAGGGGTTTTTGCTCGTCGCGATCAGCATGCTCCTCAGCAGGTTTGTCCTGCCGCGCGTTTTCAGGTCCGTGGCAAAGGTCCCGGAGCTTATACTCATCTCCTCGCTTGGCTGGTGCTTTCTGGTTTGCGGAGCGGCGAACCTTCTGGAACTATCCCTGGAGATGGGCGCCCTCATCGCCGGCGTGTCGATATCGACCTTCCCCTATAATCTAGACGTGATTGCCAAGGTGGTCAACATTCGGGACTTTTTCGTCACGCTGTTTTTCGTTTCGCTGGGGATGCAGATACCGAACCCCCTGGACAACACTTCGGTCCTCGCCGCAGCGGGAATCGTTTCGGCGTTCCTCATCGGGTCGCGGTTTCTCGCGATATTCCCTGTCCTCTACGCCCTCAAAAACGGACTCCGTGTGGGCCTTTTAACGTCGATAAACCTGGCGCAATTAAGCGAATTCTCCCTTGTCATCGCCACTCTGGGCGTGGCTGCCGGACATATCGCCCGCGATACCCTGTCAGTGATAATTTTCGTGTTTGTCATCACCTCGGTAGTGTCGACCTACCTCATCAAATACAATGACGCCATTCAAAAGGCCGTCGCCGGGGCGCTTAAAAAGATCGGGCTTAAAGAAGTGCATTCCTGCGAGGAGGCGGATGGGGCGTCCCCGGATAAGGACATTGCCATCCTGGGATTTCACCGAACCGCGAGTTCTTTGCTGCATGAAATCCTCGGAAGTGAAATCCCGGACGGCGGCAGGGACCTTCAGGGCGCTTCCATGAAGGACCGGATAATAGTCGTGGACTTCAATCCGGAGATTCACAGGTCGCTGCGAAGTCTGGGAGTCAAGGTGGTGTACGGCGATATCAGCCACATGGACAAGCTCCACCACGCGGGCATCCACGACGTGAAAATCGCGATATCGACCATCCCCGACACGATGCTTGTTGGGACCGATAACCTGAAAATCATCAGGCAGATGCAGGACCTCTGCCCCCGGGCGAAGATAATCGTCACCGCCGAGAGCATAGAGAGGGCGCTAAAGATGTACGCCGAAGGCGCGGATTACGTGTTTCTCCCGCGGGTCCTTTCCGCTCAAAAGATCAGGGACGTGGTGGGGTTCATGCTTGGCGGGACGGGGGATGATATGGGGGCCTCAATCGGAAGGGAAATAGAATTGCTCAAATCCAGAAATGAGATCATACGTTGATTGGAAAGGAAATGAAATACACCGCGCCACAGCGCGCGGCATTGATCATCGCCACGATCGCGGCATTTATCACCCCCTTCATGAGCTCTGCCGTCAATATCGCCCTGCCGGCTATTGGAGAGGAGTTCTCAATTGATGCTATGTTTCTCAACTGGATCTCCACGTCGTTCATCCTCGCCTCCGCGATGTTTCTGGTGCCCATGGGGCGTCTCGCCGACATGCGCGGAAGAAAGCGCGTCTTCATCGCGGGCATGGCCTTCTATACGGCCGCGTCCTTCACTGCGCCGCTGGCGTCCGGGGCTGCGGCCCTCGTCATCTGCCGCGTTGTACAGGGTATTGGTAGCGCCATGACCTTCGGTACGGCCCTCCCGATCCTTATTTCCGCTTTTCCCATAGAGCGACGTGGACGCGTTCTCGGGATTAATGTCGCGGCCGTGTACCTGGGGCTTTCCCTGGGCCCCTTTCTGGGGGGTATCATCACCCGCTATCTGGGCTGGCGCTTCATCTTCCTCGCGACCGTTCCCCTGGGTATCGCCATTTTGATACTCGGGCCCCTGTATCTGAAAGAGGAATGGGGAGAGGCGAGGAATGAGCGCTTCGACCTCAAAGGCTCGCTTGTGTACGGGTCCGGACTGGCCGCCCTCATGTATGGTTTCTCGCTCCTGCCGTCGATGTCCGGAATCGTCCTTTCCACCGCCGGGGCCGCGGCGCTCATCGTCTTTTATAAAATAGAGGTTTCCATCGCCTCTCCGGTGATGAACATGGAGCTTTTTCGAAGCAATGTGGTCTTCGCGATGTCGAATGCTGCCGCACTCATAAATTACAGCGCGACCTTCGCCTCTGGCTTTCTTTTAAGCCTTTATCTTCAGTATATTAAGGGCATGAGCCCCCAGGTCGCCGGAATTGTCCTCGTGTCACAGCCGGCGGTGATGGCCCTCATCTCGCCATTGGCCGGCGGCCTCTCGGACAGCATCGAGCCGCGTATAGTCGCGTCGATAGGCATGGGCCTTACCACTCTGGGGCTTTCGCCCTTCATACTGCTGGACCGGGGCACTCCAATGGGGCTTATAATCGCGGGGCTTGTCGTGATTGGCCTCGGCCTTGCCCTCTTTTCTTCACCCAACACGAATGCGGTAATGAGCTCCGTTGAAAGCCGGCACTTAGGGGTCGCGTCTGGGACCCTGGGCACCATGCGCCTCTCAGGTCAGATGCTCAGCATGGGAATCGCTATGCTCATATTCGCGCTGGTGATGGGGAGGGTTCCGATCTCTCCCGAGCACTATGGCCAATTTCTGGTAAGCGCCCGCTCCGCCTTCGCGGTCTTCACGGCCCTCTGCGCCGCGGGGATTTTCATGTCACTCGCTCGCGGCAGGGTGAGATGATCTGGTTAAAATGAAGATTTCCCGCCCGGATTCTCCGGACGGGTAATCATAGGTCCTGAACATGCCCTAATATCTTTTCGGGAAAATCATCTCGGAAGTCTGAGTGAGCCTTTTAAAGTGGCGCTTCGGATTGAAATGCGTTTCTATGCGTATCGCGTCATGGGGGCACGCTGCGCCGCAGTCGTAGCAGGCGATGCACAGCGTGGCGCCCCTTTTCGTCTTGTCGACGCGGGGTAATCCGTACTTTCCCCCCTTTACCTTTCCCGTGAGAAGGTCCATCTTGGTGACTTTATCGGTGATGAGACACCCGCCGGGGCACAGGGTGACGCAGACGCCGCATTCCCTGCACTTTGCTTTGTCGAAAATCAGGTTTCCCGAGCTGACCCCGCGGGGGGTATCGTAATCCGGTATTATCAGCCTGTCTAAAAATGTGTATTTCTGTTTTTGCATATCACCCTCCCTGCTTTTCCGTTCTCGGAGCGTCATGAAGCCCGCGGTCGTACCATTCGACGATCTGGGCCTCCCGCGGGACAGGCCCGTCGGCCTTCGGCTTTTGCCATCCCACTGCAAGGCAGTTGTTTAGCGCGTAGGGATACTTAATGCCGAATTTTTTTCTCCATTTCGGATAGTACATGCAAAGTTTGATAAGGCCTATCCAGCATGTCCCGGCCCCGAGGCTGTGCGCCGTCAGCACCATGTTCTGCCCGCAGATGCCGATATCGGTCGCGGGGCATGAAACGCCGCGCTTGTCCTCGACGAGAAGAATCAGGGTCGGCGCGCCATGAAACACCTTCGTCTTTCCCTGCGCTATCTGAGAGAGCAGGGCGAAGGGCACCACGTGTAGCTCGTTGGGCATGAACCTGATGCTGAGCTTCGCGAGCTGTTTGGTGAGAAGCCTCCTTATGGCACCGCCCCTGGTGTAGTCGATGAAGAACATAAAAAATTTCGCCATCTTTACGGCGTCCTTCTCCAGCTCGGCCAACATTTCAGGGCTCTTGATAACGATGAAGCGCCATGGCTGCATGTTCCCGGCCGAAGGCGAGAAGCGTCCCGATTCGAGTATCCGGCGTATCATGCCGTCAGAAAGGGGTTCCTTCTTAAAGCCACGGATGCTCCGGCGCTCGTAGATGACCTTCTCAACAGCGTTCCATTCCATGCCTTCATGATATACTCCAAGCGGGGAAAGGGAGCTCGTCTTTACATTCATTATTCCTCCTCGCGATTAAGCTGGTTTTTTATATATTATAATCGATAATCTTTTGGTTTTCCCGCACGCCTTTCCCTCATCTGTCTTCCTCAAGGCTTGCGGCGATGTACTGGATTTTTTTGTAGGCGGCCATGCCCAGAAGGCCCTGGGTCTGCCGCGCGTCCCTCATGCGCTTCTCCTGTGGATAGTCCTTCATGTATCCATTGCCGCCGAAAAGCTGGACCCCGTCCGAAGCCGAACGCGTGGCGAGCTCGCCTATATGGATGGCCGCCGCGCGGGCGGTGAACTCCCAACCCTGGAGTTCGTTGTCCCTTTCCTGACATGCCCGCGCCAGGAGGGCCTCTCCGGTCTTCGCCTCGATGGCCATGTTCGCGAGCATCATCCTCACCTGGGTCCAGTCGATGATCTGCCGCCCTCCCTGATAGCGGTCCGCGGTGTATTCCAGGGCCGATTTGTACGAGCCCTTCATGATTCCAAGTGACATGGCGGCCGCGCACAGGCTCATCCCGTCCTGCATCCCGTTGAAGTACTCCCGGCCGCCGCCTTCTCTTCCGATGAGAAGACCCTGCGCGCCACTTAGCTCAATATCGACACCCGGGCACGCGTGCAGGCCAAGGCTAACGATGGGTTTTGAAGTCGAAATATTTTCCTTCAGACCCAGAAGATACCAGGAGAACCCCTCCACTCCATTCTTTTTTGCCGGTATGATCGCGTAGTCAGCTATGTTGCCGAGGGCAACATAGCAGGCATTGCCTGTTACGCGGCCGGTGTTGTCGACGGAGGGCATCTCCAGCTCGTCGGGGCCGGAGAAAGACTGGAAGGCGATGGGCACGACCCCGAGGGAAGATATTTTTCCGTACACGGCCGAGCAGTCGGCATCGGCCGAAGCCTGCTTGATTATTTCAAGGGCGGCGGCATTGGTAAAGACCACGGCCGCAAGGCTGGCGTCGACCCGCGAGAGCTGTTCGAGTATGACGGCAATCATGCCGGTGTTCATGTCAACTCCCCCGTGCTCGGCGCCGAGGTTGACCCCGTAAAAGCCGACCGTACCGGCATCGTCTATGGCTTCGGTGAAAAGCCCGCCGAAGGGGTAGCGGTCGTTCTCTTCAATATTTTCCACGAGCTTTTTGGCGGCAAGATCGCGGGCGAGCTCGGCGAAAGCCTGGCGCTCGTCGCATAGCGTATCGTTCAGGGGGCGGCTGGTTATTGCGTTCATGGTTTTCTCCCTGCTATTTAAAGTATTCGACTTCCGGTGCGGTGCTTCCCACGAGGCAGTAGAAGGAGTTCATCTGATTTATCTGGTTGGTGCTCTCGTAGATTTGCTGGAGCTTAACGTCCCGGAAGCATTTCTCGGCGCCGAATTCATGGCGCAGTCCGTCTGCCCCCATGATGTCCAGGGCCAGGTTCGCGTTGATAAGCCCAATATCACTGCAGGTGTACTTCGCGATTGAGGCGAGCCCCGAACTCACATTGCGCTCGTCTTCTGTGTACCAGTCGAAGTAGTATTTTCTTAAGAACCATGTGGTGAGCCTGAGGCCCGTGAGCGGGGACATCAATGCAAACATCCACTTCGGCGTGTATCTTAGAATCGCGTCAATCGGCTTTTTGGTGAGAAGTTTGAACAGTCCGCTCAACATGTCGGCATACGAGCTTTCCATGTATACGAGCCGTGACATTGCTGTATTTCGATACATGTCTGTGAGAATAATCTGGGCCCACTGATGGTTGATGAGAAGGTCCTGGCCGATGGTTTTTTTCTTTGAATAGTCGAGCGCCTTCTCGTAGGCCGTCCTGCAAATTCCCGTCGCGATGGCGCCGACGCCGGCCCGGGAACTCGAGACGACGTAGTCGACAATCGCGTGGATAATCCAGCGTACGCCCTTGGGAGATTTGGCTATGTGCGGATCGGTGCATTCAAGGGTCACCATATCGTCGGGCACGAAGCAGTCTTCGAAAATAAGCTCGCTCGCTGTTGACCCGAGGTTCCCCATCTTCTTTTCCTTGTTGCCGAAGCTGAAGCCCTTTGCTCCGTTCGGCACCACAAGCTGGATGAAAGTTTCGGCCGGGTTTTTTCTGTCGGCCCAGAACATGACGATGTGCCAGTAGGAAAGATGGCCGTTGGAAATGAAGATTTTTCGCCCGTTGAGGAGATATCCGCCTTCGGTCCTCTGGAGGTCGGTGCCTATGCGCGCCTTGTCAAAAAGCAGAGGTTCCTGAACATCGGTTCCCGCGTCGGGCTCGGTGATGACCAGATCAAGCAGCCGTGGGGTCCCTTCCTTTTCGCTCTTCGCCACGTCACGGAGGACCTTGTTCAGTATCTTCGCGTTGAAGGACGGGAAAACCGTGGCGATCCCGAGATAGTGCACAAAGATGATGTGGCCGAGGCCCGCGCACACCGAAGATATTTCCTCGATGAACGGAAACAGCCCGAGGAAGTTAAGCCCTTGTCCGCCGAAGAGCTTGGGAATGAAAAGGGAATACAGTTTCCAATCCCCGGCGACTTTCAGAATGTCCCAGGACAGGAAGTCGTGGTCCTCCATGTGTTTTAGCTCCCGCTCAAGGTACATGGGACGAAGCACTTCATTGTTGAACTTGCGGGCGATAGCGATCGCGGTTTTAACGTCCCTGTGGATGTTCTTCGGCAGGCGGTGCTGGCATTCCATGCTGTTGTACGCCTCCCAGATTTTAGGCCCGTCGTTTAAAAGCCTTTCCTTCTCTTTGCGTGAAAATTTCCAGGGTTTCATTTTTTTCTCCTCAGTTTGATAGATTGGAGGCTTGTACGAGGGCCTGCTTCTCCGAATCGTATGTTCCGGGGACTACTCCGAGTTTCTCAAGCTCCTTTTTTATGATGCGCTGGGTCTCGGTCCTGGGAAACTCCGTTACGATCCTGACGTAACGGGGTACTGCGAATTTCGGAAGGTCCTCCTTCAGGGCATTGATGAGGTCGGGCTCGGTGAGGGCATGGCCGTCGACAAGCGACACGCTTGCCATAATTTCGTCCTCGGCGAGCTCCGAAGGCACCGCGTACACCGCGGCTTCGAGCACCGACGGGTGTTTCTGGATAGTGTGTTCCACCTCATAGGCCGAAACGTTTTCGCCCTTGATGCGCATAAACTCCGCGTTGCGCCCCACGAAATACAGATACCCCTTGCGGTCGCGGCGGACGAGGTCACCGGTGTGGATCCATCCGTCCCTGACCTTGTCGCTGCCCGCCTTCTCGTTTTTAAAGTACTCCACCGATTTTTTCGATCCCTTCGATTCGAAGATGAGCTGACCCGGGGTCCCGTCGGGAACATCGTTCATGTTGTTGTCCACTAAACGGTACACCGTGTTGGGGCTCGGCTTTCCTATGGAGCCGATGGGAGCATTTCCGAGGTTCATTATGCTTTTTCCCCCGCCGTCAACCGAACCATATCCTTCGTAAATCTTAATGCCGAAGCGTTTTTCGAATTTAGGCCAATCTTCGGCCGGGCATGCCGCGGAAAGGGTGAAACGGACCCTGTTGTCGGCGTCGTTTTCCTTCGGCGGCTGTTTCATGATGATGGGGATCATGGCACCGATGGTGTTGAAGCTGGTGATGCCGTATTTTCTGATATCGTCCCAGAAACGGCTTGCCGAGAACTTCCTGGCGAGCACTGCCTGTGCGCCGCGGTGCATGGCGGCGGTGATGGTTAAAAACAGGGCGTTTCCATGGAAGAGAGGGAGGCATGTATACAGCACGTCGCTCTTCCGGAACAGGGCGTGTGCCGCGAGAGACAGGAGTTTGACAGTAGATTTGCCGTATCGGTACACCACGCCCTTGGGAAGTCCGGTTGTCCCCGAGGTGTAAAGAATGAAACAAATATCGTCCTTATCGTACTCTCCTGCGGGCTTGTCGGTCGGGTAGTTTTCAGCAGAATACAGTGGAATAGTATCAGGGGCCGATTCGGCGCTCCCTTTAGGACGGTGTACAATGATTTTTTTTATGTGCTCTACCCGGGGAGCAATTTTCCGGAAGGTTTCTAAAAACTCCTCGTCAATGACCAGGAAGTCGGCATCGCTGTGGTTTAGAATATAAAGAAGGCTGTCGCCCCTGAGGGAAGTGTTCACCGGGATGGTATACATGCCGATCTTCTGCGTACCGAAGAACACGTCAAGGTAGCGGGGGCTGTTGCCCATCATCATCGCCAGCCCCTTACCTCTGGCGCCGCCGAGGTCGGTGATGAAGTTTGCAAACCTGTTGGCGTTTTGGTCCATCTGTTGATATGTGTACTTTTCATCTTCGAAGATGAGGAAGGTCCTCTTAGGGAAAAGTTTCGCCTTTTCTTCAAGCAGTTCGGCCCATGACATGTCTACGGAAATATCCCGGGTTGAAATCAGGCTTTTAATGTTTTTAAGAAACGTGCCGCGCCTGATTTCGTCCCTGGAGAACCGCAGGAATGCCCTCACGAAAAGAAATACAATGCGTATGCTCTTAAAAAAATACATGGTATTACCCCGATTATTATTTTTTCTTTTTTGCCGGCCCTTCCAGAATGTGGATGCACATGGCGGCTTCTTCCTGTCCAAGCGCGCCGCCCCCGTTTTCGGCCAGGGCAATCCGCGCGCCATTCACCTGGCGTTGACCGGCGGCGCCGCGTACCTGTGTTACCAGTTCGTGTATCTGCGCGAGTCCCGAGGCCCCGATCGGGTGGCCCCTCGATTCAAGCCCTCCGCTGGGATTGATGGGGATTTTCCCGCCGATTTTCGTCGCGCCGCTTTCGGCCAGAATGCCTCCCTCTCCCTCTTTGCAAAAACCGAGGGCCTCGGCCTGATGGAGCTCCCCGAAGGCCGAAGCGTCGTGCACCTCGGCGCAGTGGATGTCGCGCGGCCCGAGCCCCGCCTTCTTGTAGGCGATCTTGCTCAGACGCTCTCCAATATCGATCCCGTCGAAATCGCGCTCCATGCCGGAGCCGAGTATTGACGCGCGTACCTTCACGGCCTGGGAGCTGAGTCCGAGCCTGCGCACGGTCCCGGCGTCGCACAGAATTGCCGAGGCCGCGCCGTCGCCGATCGGCGCGCACATCGCGCGCGTAAGGGGCCATGTCACCATGCGGTCCGCCAGCACCTCCTCTGGCGATACCGTGAAAGTGTACTGGGCGTTTGGATTGAGCGAGGAATGATAGTGGTTTTTCGATGCTATGACAGCGAGCTGTTCTATAGTACTGCCGAATCTTTTCATATGCTGGCGTGCCGCGTATCCGTACACGTCCATAAAGGGGGAGTGGTCGCCCGCAAACATCTTCCGTATCTTCTTCATGGTTTCAGGGCCCAGGATATCGTTCAGCCTGATGTAAACTTTCAGCAAGTCCTTGATCTCCTGGAATTTCCCGCCCCCGGAGCGTTTCTTCGCGGTTTTTTTCTTGCCGGATTTTTTCCCGTTCTTGCTGGCGTCGGCCCATTTTTGCATATGGGCCTTCATGATCTTCATGTCTTCGCCGGTCATGCCGTACTCGGAGAAGTTGTCGATGATGTCCGCGATATTTTCAATGTCGAGGCCGCCCAAAAACCCGGCGAACACCTGATACTTGTTCGGGCTGTGAAGCTTTTCAGCGCCGATCGCCATGGTGATGTCGTACAGCCCGCTGGCTACCCCCAGCCACGCATGGTGGAACGCAGTCGACCCTCCTGCGCATGCGTTTTCCACATTGGTCATGGGAATCGCTTCGATTCCCAGGGGCCTCAACGCCACCTGGGCCCTGATGGTGTCCTGCCCCTTGGAGTACCCCCAGCCGGAGTTGGCGAACCACAGGGCCTGGATGTCCTTTTTGTCGAGGTCGGCCTCCCGCAGACAGGGGAGGACCGTGTCGGCGGCAAGGTCCTTGATGCTTTTATCTATGTACCTGCCGAATTTGATGGTATGCGCCGCGATCACGTATACGTCTCTCATGTGCTTGTAGCTCCTGGAAAATAGTGGTGTTCGGCCGGGCCCCCGATTTGGGTGCTCTCTTTTCGTTCCGAACCGTGGTTAAAGTAACAATTCCGGAGGTTTAGCGCTTCAATACTATGAAGTTTTTTTCGAAATTCTTCATAGTGTATAAGGTTCATTTAAGTTGGCCAAAAAAAGCACTACCGGGAGGATTTGTTGATGTATTGCTGATATAATATCGTTTTTTCATGTTTGAAAAATGAATGAGCCTGGGCGATGGGGGGAACAGGTTTGCTTTTCGGGCGTCCTTTTGGGTTTTTTAAGCCCCGGAAAGGGGAGAAAATAGCGTTTTCTCCCTCTACGACCATCCGGACGGTATTGATTATACAATATGAAGTTTCGTCCCGGCATTCTTAGATGTGTATACAGTGCCGATTTGACAATAATCGGCAGAACAAGTAATATCTGACAGGACTTTGTAATTATTTTGGAGGTGTCCGCGTGATTGCTGCAGGATGTGATGTCGGTTCCCTCACCGCAAAGGCGGTCATAATGAAAGGTGATGTCGTGATCGCTACCAAGATCATACGGGACAGGAGTACGCCTGTCGAATCGGCACGAGCTGTAATGTCGGAGGCCCTCAGGGAAGCCGGACTGGTTTTCCAGAACATCAATTTCTGCTGCAGTACAGGATATGGAAGGCATAGCATCCCCTTCGCGCTCATGAATATGAGCGAAATATCATGCCATGCCATGGGCGCTTTCTGGGCTGAAAACTCCATCAGGACCGTGATCGATATCGGCGGCCAGGACTGCAAAGTCATTTCCCTGGACTCAAGCGGCAGGGTCCTGGACTTCATCATGAACGATAAATGCGCCGCCGGGACCGGGCGAAGCCTTGAAATACTCTCGAAATGCATCGGCGTTCCCCTGGAAAAGCTCGGCCCGGTTTCCCTGAAATCCTGGAGGCCTGTGCTTATCACCAACAAGTGCAGTATTTTCATGGAACTCGAGGTCCTCCAGCACATGTACAAGGGCAAGAGGACCTCGGACATCGCCTACGGCATCAACGATGCCGTGGCCCGCAGGGTGGTGTCGCTCGGAAGAAACGTTGATATGCGGTACGAGGTCGCCATCACCGGGGGCGTTTCCAAAAACGTCGGCGTGGTGAGAAACCTTGAAAAACTTCTCGATATCCGCTTCAAGCCGCTGGGGGTGGACCCGCAGATCATCGGGGCCCTGGGCGCGGCGGTGTTTGCGTCCCTTGAACTGAAAAAACTCAGGAACGCCGAGGTGGCGATATGATCACGGCGGGCTTCGATATAGGCACCCGTTTTGTGAAGGTGTGCGTGGCGAAGGACGAGTCCATCCTCGGATACGCAATAGAAGAGACCGGGAAGGACATGCGGAAGATCATCAGGGGCGCTTACAAAAAGGCGCTGGAGCGCTCCGGCGTGAAGAAGCGCTCGGTAGAGCGCAGGATGGCGACGGGCTACGGGGCCTCCCTTGTGAAAAGGGCCAATGGTACGGTCCCCGAAGCGCCCTGCGTGGCGCGGGCGGTCCATGTTCTGGACCCGGAGGCGCGCCTTGCGGTCGATGTGGGAGGCCTTTTCATTAATGTAATCGGCGTAAACCCCAGGGGCTTTATTGACGGCGCGCTAACCAATGATAAATGCGCCGCGGGTAGCGGCAAATTCCTCGAGATGGTGTCCGAGACGCTTTCGGTCCCGTTCCAATCCATATCCGATATGGCGCTGAAGTCGAACAGCCCCTATTCAATTAACAGCCAGTGCGCCGTGTTTGCCGAAAGCGAAATAATAAGCCAGATAAACGCCGGAAGGGAAGGGAGCGATATACTCGCCGGGGTGCTGAAGTCGATTGTGTTGCGCGCCATTACCCTGGTGGAAAGGAGCGATTCCTCCGGCCGCGTGGCGCTGTGCGGAGGCATTTCGAAACTGCCCGCCTTCAGGGTCATGTTCGAGAGGATGATAAAGGACAACACTTATCTGCCGACCGTCGATCCGCAGATTATCGCCGCATACGGCGCGGCCCTCCTTGCCGGGGGCAGGGGCGGACAGCGTAAAAACGGGGCCTCAAAATCCTCGGCGCCCGATACTCCCCGCCCGGCGGGGCAGCGATGAGCGATTATGAAGCGGCGGAGATTGTCCCGGACGGCGTCAGGACCCATGACGGGCTGATAGCCGAAATTAAGGAGATGATAGCCGGTCCTGAGAACGGTTTCAAGGAATATAAACCCGGCGGCGCCTTTCCCGGTTTGCGGCCCCCGGGCCGAAAAGAAGGACGGGCCGCGAAAAAACAGTATTCCCTGGTGATGGCGGAGGACACCGGCGTGGAGCTGGGCCAGCCGTCGACCCAGTCGGCGAGCCTGTTTCTATGGACCTGTGACGACGGCGCCGTTCCCGAAGGGATATGGATTGCCGCTCCCGAATTTAAAGCGATGAAGGGCCGCCCGGTGCCATACGCGCAGGTGGTAGTGGCGCAGATGCGGCCCGGCATCGACCCGGCCGAAGCCGGAGTCCGCAGTCTGATGACGCTGACGAACAGGATCCCGGGATGCATGACGCGGAGCCTCCAGGGGAGAATTTGGATAAGAATCCATCGGGACCTCGTAGATGCCGGATTTGGGCTTCCCGACATCGGCAGGGCCCTGTTCTCGGTATACCGCGATGAAGCGCGGGAGGCGGTGGCCGCCGCCGGAGTTGTACTCATTGCCGACCGGCCCGACCTTGTTGCCCGCATAGAAAGGCTGCAGGCAATGGCGCGCGTTATCAATGGAGAGAACAGGAAACTCCGGCTGGAAGAAGACGGGGCGCTGGAATGCGACGACCTGAATTGCGGAACCTGTAACGAAAAACCGTACTGCGACACTCTGAGGGAAGTTTTAATCGTAAGGAGGAGAAAAAAGTGAATACGCCCCGAATCATCGCGTTCCTCGGAAAGGGGGGGGTGGGGAAGACAGTCCTTGCCGCCCTTACGGGGAAGCTCTTTGTGGAACAGGAAAAAAAAGTTCTCTTCGTCGATGCCGATCCGGCCATGGGACTTGCGGTTTCCCTCGGGGCGGAGAATTTCAAGACCATCGGCAAGGCCCGCGAGGAGATAATACGCCAGGCCCGGATATCGAGCTCATCGGAGGAGACCGCGAGGCTTTCTGAGGTCATAGACTATGTCCTCCTCGAGACGCTCATAGAGAGGCCCGGATACAGCATGATTGTTATGGGACAAACAAACACTCTGGGCTGTTACTGCCCGGTGAACGGCCTGCTTCGAAATACCATCGGGTCGATCGCGGAAAACTTCGACGCCGTCATCATTGACGCCGAGGCGGGAATTGAGCAGGTAAACCGTCAGGTGGTCGAGACCGTACAGTACCCCGTCATCGTCTCCGACAACACGATGCGGGGAGTTAAGACCGCCCTCATGCTCAATAAAAGGATAAAGGAAATCCCGAAGATGGCCCCGGTGAAGATAGGCGTCATCTTCAATCGCGTCGAATCCCCTGATTCGGACCTGATAGGCGCGATAACGTCAGACGGCATGCTGAGTTATGAATTCATAGCCCCCGATCCCGAGATAAGGGAACTTGACCGCAGGGGAGCCTCGCTTTTCGACATTTCTCCCGAATCGGGGGCCCCGGCGAAACTCAAGGGAATACTGGGAGCCCAGGGGATACTTCAGTAGAGGAGAGTATAATGAACGCGCGAATCAATCCCGGACCTAAAAGGACCGAGCAGCTTAAAGAGTATCAGATAGCCAAATATCTTTATTATATTCTGATACGGGGATATTATATCGTCCTTCTGATTCTCCCGTACTCAGTGATCTCTTTCATAGCCAGATATATCCTGCATCCTTTTATTTTTAAAAAAGAAACGAGGTTCAACAAGTATTTACGCTCCGCGCTCCTGTGGCTCGGAGGCGGCCTCAACAGGGCCGTAGATTACCGCGCCCATCTTCCTATCATGAGAATATTGCTCGAATACCTTAAACACAATATAGAGCCGATCAAGCGCAGGTCAAAGCCGCTCGTGTACCTCGGATGGTGCGTGTCGCCGGAATTTCTCAGGGCTTTCGACGTGCACTACATCATTCCGGAGGCCTACAGCGTGACGGGGAGCTGGATGGGACAGGACGTTTCGATCCACTTGCTTGAAACAGTTGAAGCTGAAGGCGGGTCGATAGAAAGCTGTTCCGCGTCGAAGTTCGGAGGGGGCGCCTATTTCACGGGACAAATGCCCGATCCCGATATCATCGTTACTTCATCGCATCCCTGCGACTCCGGAGTGTCGTTCTATCCGACTGTGGAGAATTTGACAGGGGCGCCGATGTTTGTGCTCGACACCCCCTACGACACCACCGAGGGGGCGTATCGGTACTTTGAAAAGAACCTGCGCTCCATGATCAAGTTCATCGAAAAGAACACCGGCCAGAAGATGGATTGGAACAAGCTGAAAGCTTCGTGCGAGGAGCTCAACAGGACAAACTTCTACCTTCAGGAACTGACCGCGATGACGCGGGCTATACCCTCGCCTGTGTCCTCACAACTGCTGACCGTCGCCTGGGCGATGAAGCTCATGGGTTCCGGGTCGCCGCATCTGACCGAGATGGCCAGGCGCATGTACGAGGCGTCGAAAAAGAGGCTCGAAAGGGGCGAGGGATGGGTGAAGGATGAGAAAATCCGCGTCATCTGGTGGGACGTGCCCATCGCCTACATAAGCCTCTATCCCTGGCTTGAAAAGGAGTTCGGCGCCATGGTTGTGGGAGGCGACCTCATGGGCAGGTGCAATACGCCCTATGTCGACACCTCGACCGAGGAGAGTATGATGCTCAGCCTTGCTAAGGTCCATCTGCACGCGTCGATGGTCCGCAATGTGCGCGGCACCTATGAGCTGTTCATGGACGAGTTTGAGCAGATCATCAGCGAGTATTCCGGCGACTGTTTCATCTTCGTGGGGCATAACGGGTGCAAGCACGGATGGGGGTACGGCAGAATCAAGAAGGACGTCTGTAAAAGAATGGGCATGCCCGCCCTTCACATGAGCAGCGACTATTCCGACTGCCGGAACACTTCGGAGGAATCGCTAAAAAAACAGATTACTGACTTTTTCGTCGGCAATGGCCTGGCGTAACGAAGGTGGACAAGGAGGACAGGAATGAAGATAATGCAAAGGATCTCCGAGATCGCCGCCAATACCGACAACCACTATCTCAAGGAGGCCAGGCTGGCGGGCAGAAAAATCATCGGCTATTTCTGCTCATACGTACCCATCGAGGTCATTCATGCCGCGGGGTTTGTGCCTTACAGGATGAGGGGGGTGGGAAGCACCGGGACCGACCTCGCCGACGGGTACTACGCGCCGCTAAACTGCTCCTTTGTGCGACACAGTTTTAACAAGGCGCTCAAGGGCGATTTCGGTTTTCTCGACGGAGTGGTGTTCATGAACGGCTGTGACCACACCCGCAGAATGTTCGATAACTGGCGCTATTCGAAAACCGGCCCCGAATTTTTGCACATGTTCTTCGCGCCGCACATACTGGGAGTCAATGCGGTGAGCGGCTTTGTGGATAGCATCGATTTGATGAAGGCGGCATTGGAAAAGAATTTCGGCGTCGAGGTGACCCGGGAAGATTTGCACGAGTCGATAAAGCTGTGCAACAGGATGAGAGGGCTCCTCTCGTCCCTTGACGACCGGAGGAAGGGGGAAACTTCGCTTATATCGGGGAGCGAAATGCTCCGCGTGGTGATGGCCGTCACGGCGGTGCCGGTAGAGACAGCTTGTTCCCTCCTTGAGGAGGTGATTTCCTTCGTCGATGGACGGGGCGGTTCGCCCGCCGGGGATGTGCGGATCATCATGTTTGCCGGATGCATGGAAGAGCCGGAACACCTGATGCTGTACGAGGACTCGGGCGGGGTCATCGTCGCCGACGGTTTCTGCATGGGGTCCAGGCTGTACTCCCACTCCGTCGAAGAGAGCGGGGACCCACGCGAAGCGATTGCCGCCGGATATTTCGGTTCGAGGCTTTCCTGTCCGCGCATGATGGACGATTTCCAGCGAAGGCTCGCGGCGATAGCCGGGATGGCGGGCGAGTATTCCGCCGACGCGGTGGTCGTGGAGAAGCTGAAATTCTGCGACATGTGGGGATGGGAGATCGAGCGTCTAAGACGCGAATCGAAGAAGGGGACTATCCCGCCGGTGCTCGCGATTGAGAGGGAGTACCTCGGCGGGGCCTCGGGCCAGGTCAAGACCCGCATACAGGCCTTCTTCGAACAGATCAGAAACAAACAGGAGATCGATGACGAGATTATGCGTTCGGAGCGCACGGCATATTATGTAAAGTAGTTTCGTAATTCGGCCCTTTGACCCCGTGAGGGCCGAATGATTGGGCACTGTGTTCTTATCGTTTACGCAGGGGCGGTGGGACCGAAAACCGGGGAAAAAATGTGAGGAGAAAAAAACATGTCGAAGACAATGGGACGGACGAAGAAGCTGAAGGAAAACTACGAATACATCGTTATAGGGACCGGGCCCGGGGGCGGTACTGTGGCGAGGGAACTTGCCCTTGCCGGTAAAAGCACCCTCATGTTAGAGGCCGGGGCCTGGCATAAGCACGCCCTGGGATCACTTTTAGGGATCCGCATTCTAAAAAACTATCTGATGTTCAGCAGGTCGCGGGAGGGCGTCATCGTCGCCCGGGGCATGACCGTCGGCGGTTCGTCGATGGTGTACAATGGCAATGTGTTCGACCCTCCGGAATTTCTCTACGAAAAGATGGGACTCGATTTCAGAAAAGAGGTCACGGAGCTTAAAAAAGAGATTGGCGTAAAGACCCTCCCGGAGAGGTTTTTTGAGAAAGCCAGCGGCGGGAAAAAGGTGCGCGAGGCCGCGGCCAAAATGGGCATCACCTTCAGGGCGCAGGAAAAATTCATCGATCCCGATGAATGCCTGGTGGGTTGCGACTGGTGCATGATGGGATGTCCGAGAAACGCCAAGTGGACCACCAGGGTTTTTGTCGAAGAAGCCATGGAAAAAGGGGCCGACCTGCTGATATCGTCTCCGGTGGACAGGATTATTTTCGACAAGAAGGGAAAGGCCATTGGGGTTAAAATGAAAAACGGCAAGGTTTTTAATGCCGACAAAATCGTCCTTTCGGCCGGCGGCATCGGAACTCCGGCTATACTCCTCCGTTCTGGAATGAAAAACGTAGGTGAAAGTTTTTTCATGGATCCTATGAATGTGGTCACGGGCTATGCCCCCGACAGTAGCGGCGGAGCATGGAGGGAGATGACCTTCTCCCACGCCACGGAGGACTTCGAACACAGTGACGGTTTCATTATTGGAAACGTGGGCGGGTCGTATTCCCTGCTGAGCAATTTTTCGAGAATCAAGACCATGAGGAAAAACGCGCTTAAGATGCTTCCGCTGATGAAGCGCGGCATAGGCCTTTTCGTAAAGCTGGGCGACAATCCGAACGGGAACGTGTTTAAGAACGGCAAGTTCACAAAGCCCCTCGACAGCGACGACATAAGAAGGATGAACAAGGGGACTGAAATATCCAAAGAAATACTGATTAAGGCCGGAATAAAACCTTCCTCCATCGCCGTGGCCGAGATGATTGGCGGCCATCCCGGCGGCACCGCCGCCATGGGGCTCATTGTGGACCGGAATTTCAGGACCGAGCATGAGAACCTGTACGTCTGCGACGGCAGTGTCCTTCCGGTGTCCCCCGGGGCCCCGCCGTCTCTGGCAATCATGGCCTTTTCGAAGCTCTGCGGTAAAATGCTGGCAGGCAAGGTCAGGGCCGAAGAAAGGATGGTGAAAAGCCCGAAACAGGCACGGGCCAATTAGGACATGTGACCCTGCGGGGAACGGGAACGCCCCTTCCCCGCAGGGCGGCATATTTTACTTCATCTGCTCCGGTACAGGGTGGACCGGCGCGGGGGAAATCGCGCTTTATGCCCGATTAGAAGGCCCGCCCCAGGCGATGCCCACTATCATCTTCCCGGCTCCCTCGCGCCGCGCTTGAAGACCTTCCTTACGAGGAGCGCCACAAGCTTTTTTACGCCAAAATAGGCCAGGGTCCCCAGGAGAAGCCCGCAGAGGGCGTATACCGCCCCTTCGAGAGAGATGTTCAATCCGGGTGTGTAATTCCTCAAAGCGGCCCGGGCTATCTCAATGTCGATATCCTTTAGAAAGTAGAAAAACTTCGCCACCGGGCCGCTGTTAGTCAGATGTTCCAGGGCCTGCCGTATGTCCTCAAGGCGGTCGATATTCGCCTGCATGTTATTCCCCGCCGACTTGAAGTCGGCATCTGTGGAAGCCAGGAACCGGCCGACGTACTCTGCCAGGCTTTTTCCGTTCTCAGCGGCGGCCGCGCGGTACTGGTTTACCACGCGCGTGAGCTCGTCAACATGGCCTCCGAGCCTCTGTACATAATGCGTAATGAAAACCGGCACCTGTATGACGAGCAGGGCCCCGGCGACCGCGCAGATCCTGTCGGCGAGACCGTCAACGGGCAAGAATATCTTTTTCATTATTCCGGGCATGGGCCCCTCCTCATTATTGCATCAGCGTCACGGCCAGAGCGCAGCAGAAAAGAATCAGATACCATCTTTGCCGGGAAAAGTCAATTAGTTTAATCTCCTGCCGAAGGCGGGCGGGAAAGCTCAAATTCTGAGTATGCCGGAAGTCGCTATTTATGGAAACCTCAAAATTAAATTTTGAGTGGTTCCTTGTAATTGGTCGGTTTTTGCCGGGATTTAATTTTCTGTAAAATTGCTTGAAAAATTTAATGAAATGATAGATAATCTGTTTTGGTCGAAAGAGGGCGCTCAATCGCAAAATCGCCCAATGACTATTTTATGGCAAACTCTAATACTAAGGATTTCCCGCCCGCCTTCTGTTGATGGCAAAATATGCGTTTTTGTGACGGCCCATTTTTTAAAATAGGACAAAGCAAAAATTAACGTGATTTTTTATTGATTTTACACATGATGTTGTGTAAATTTTAAAAAAGGAGGGTATAACATATGGCCACCAACCTGAACATAGATATCAAACTGCTTGATAAAGTTTGTCAGATAGGAAAATTCAAAACAAAACGCGAAGCCGTAAATACCGCGCTGAAAGAATATATTCAAAAGCATAAGCAAAAAGATATGTTGAAATATTTAAATTCGGTCGATTTCGATTCGAAATATGATTACAAAGAAGCAAGAAAAAGATGATACGACTACTGATAGATACTTCAGTCTGGTCGGAAGCTCTCAGGCGAAAAGAAAAACCTTTAAACTCATCTGAACCCTTAGTAAGGCGAATTATTGAGAATAACGATGAAATAATTATTATTGGAATTATACTTCAGGAAATATTAAGCGGGATTGCAAATGAAAACTTATTTTTGGAAATTAAAAATATTCTGAATGATTTTTCATATATTGAAATCAAAAAGGAGGATTATATTTATGCCGCCGAACTTCGGAATAAGTGCAGGCGGAAAGGAATAACGGCGGGTTCAGTTGATTTTCTGATCGCCAGTGTAGCGATCAAAAATAACTTAATACTGGTAACATATGATTATGATTTTAAAAACATCAGTAAATACACGGAATTGAAAATTCTGGATCACTCAAGTTATTTAAAGGAGGAGTGAAAATGTCAAAAAAAACGGTCCATTATTTTAGCGGGGCCGGCGGTCCTGCTTGCCGCCATCATATGCCTTCCGGTTGTCGGGCAATCACCTCTTGCCCATGGCAGTCATAAAGAGGTGAAACGCGTAGGCGGCATGGAGTTCGTGTACATTAAAGGCGGCGAGTTCTGGATGGGGTCGCCTGATGGAGCAGGGAAAATTTATGAGCGTCCCCAGCATAAGGTACAGCTAAGCGGCTTCTGGATAGGAAAGTACGAGGTGACCCAGGGGGAGTACGAGGCCCTGATGGGGAAGAATTCGAGTTGTTTCAAGGGCGACGCCCGAAGGCCTGTGGAGAATGTAAGCTGGCATGACGCGAAGGAGTTCTGCGCGAAGTTCAGCTCGAAATATGGAGTAACAGCTCGCCTTCCCACCGAGGCTGAATGGGAATACGCGGCCCGTGCCGGCACCACGACGGCGTATTACTGGGGTGACAATATTGACGGCAATTACTGCTGGTATGAGGACAATTCAGGCTTGGAAACCCACCCTGTTGGCGAAAAGCGCCCCAACGCCTGGGGTCTCTACGACATGGCCGGGAATGTTTGCGAATGGTGCGAGGACTGGTATGCATTGGACTACTACTCAAAAAGTTCGGCTAAGGATCCCAAAGGCCCGTTAAGCGGAAGTGATCGCGTTTTGCGCGGCGGTTCGTGGTACTTCAGCGGCGACCTGGCGCGTTCCGCGTATCGGGACAGGGGCCTTCCCGCCGGCCATGGCGGCTCTTATGGTTTTCGGGTTGTCCTTTCCGCCCCGGCACCGTAAACGTATGTGATATGGGTCCCTGGACTGCCGGCGCACCGGAGCACTGGACGGGGGAGGGGGGCAGAGCCCCCTTTTGCGGTTTTGGAGGAGGGTTTTGGGTAATTTAATTCTCTATCAGAAATCGTACGATTTTTTAGAAGCGAGATAAGATGAGCATCTCCCAGCTGAAGGCGGGAGTGAAGCGCCCCAATTTTTAGAGCTTGCCTCAAAATATCTGCCGATAATAAAATGATAAGGTAGTAAATAGAAGCTGGAAATACCTGATAGAACTTACAAAAAATATGCTACGCAAACCACATATTATTTCGCTGATTGGCATTGCTCTTGCCGCGAGCGTTTCCTCAATGGCGATGCGCCCCCGGGTGTCTGCGGACTTCCTCCTGGCCCAGGAGAAGGTGCCTGCCTCCGGGCAGGCGGAGAAAGCCGCGCCGGGCAAAATTGATGTCCAAAAATCCGGGGTTGTCCCGGAAGGCGCGGCCGGGGAAAAACAAAAGGCCCCGTTGAAGAAAGGGGGCGGAGAACGCGAAAGCGGAGGCCGTGACGCGGCAAAAAAAACCCCATCACCCTCGGGAGAGAAAAAGATTTCCGCCGAAGGGAAGGCGCAGGCGCCCGGCAATAAGCTCGATGTCCGCGACATGGTCCCCGATGGAAGCGCGGATTTACATAAAAATGCCTCTAAGAAACTTCAGGACATCCGTTCGGGAGGCGGGGCTGAAGAAAAGAAAGAAGAACGCGCGCTTGTACCCCCCGCCGGGGACGATGTCCGGAGAAGCGAAAAAGGGCAATCAACGGACTACCGCGCCGTGGGCCCCGGAGCGCCCGGGGCAGACGGCAGGCTTGCGGGCTGGCGTGAGGCAATGACCTTTCGAGAATTGGCGCAGTGGGCGAGGGCCTACGGGTTAAAACCGCGCCGCAACGCCCCGCCCCTTGAGACAGGGGCCGCGCGCTTCGTGTCGAAGTTCGGCTCCACGGTGAAGTTCGAGGGCCTCGACCCGTTTCGCAGGTACCGCATTTTTATCGACTTTGTGACTTATGATGCTCTTGAGAAAAATGACATCAACGCGCGCCTTGAGGTAAGCGCCGACCGCGAGAAAATCGGAGAGTTCGCTTTCGGCGCCCCGGGGCGGGCTGAGAACCCTGTGTGCCTGGAAATTCCCTGGCATCTCACCATGGACGGCTCCGTGGATATATGCTTCCGGGAATTTTCGGCGGAGGGGGGCTTCTGGGGCGTCTGGGACATGGTGGTAACCGACGCCCTGGCCCTGCCTGGCCGCCTTGACGGGACTAAGATGCGCACGGATGAGATTGTCGACCGCGGGAGCATTGTCGAGCCGTGGCATGGGGGCCGAAAGCGCGGTGAGTTCAAAGCGCGCCCCGAAACCATTACCGCACGGGGGAGTGGCGCGGCGCCGGAGGAGGAAGTCGCCTCCGGGCCGGGGAGCAAGGAGGCGCCCATGATGGAAATTTCCCCGAAGGCCGGCAAAAAAACCCCCGCGAAGCTTTCGCCGGCATTAAAAAAGAAAGAACGTAAAACCCATCCTGCTCCGACCGTTTCCGGTAAGGTCCGAGAAAAGAAGGCCAGGGAAATGCTTCGGGAAGATAAAAAATTAGACAGGCCCTTTCCGCCGAAGCTGTAGCCGGCATCAGGGGAGGGAGGAGCCGCGCTTCCTCCCAGTGTAATCTATAGACAGGCGCTATAAGGACCTGATATGGAAAAAATCTACGCGATTATCACATGGGCGAACGCTTATCTCTGGGGGCCGCCCATGCTCGTTGTGCTCATGGGGACGCATCTTTATCTGACGGCACGCCTTCGCTTTATTCAGCGCTACATTCCCCTGGCGATAAAGCTGTCTTTTCGCAGAGACGTGGAGGGAAAGGGGGACGTGAGCCACTTCGGCGCGCTCGCCACCTCCCTCGCGGCCACCATCGGTACGGGCAATATTGTGGGGGTCGCCACGGCCGTGGCCCTGGGGGGGCCCGGCGCGGTGTTCTGGTGCTGGGTCACCGGCGTCTTTGGGTTTGCCACGAAATATTCCGAGGCGGTCCTTGCGGTGAAATACCGCGTGAGGACCTCCGACGGCACCATGCTTGGCGGCCCCATGTACGCGTTGGAAAAAGGGCTCGGGATGAAATGGCTCGGCGTGCTCTTCTGCGTGTTCACCGCCATCGCCGCCTTCGGCATCGGCAATATGGTCCAGGCGAATTCCATATCCGCTCTGGCCATGGAAACCCTGAAAATCCCCGCATGGTGTTCGGGCATTGTGATCACAGTAATCACCGGGATAGTTATCCTCGGCGGCATCAGGTCCATCGCGCGGGTATGTGAGGCCCTGGTGCCTTTCATGGCGGTCTTCTATGTCCTCGGATGCGTCATCATCCTCATCATCAATCGGGAGGTGTTTCTGCCGGCCCTGGAGCTAATAGTCAAATCTGCATTCACGGCGCGGGCCGCCGGGGGAGGCTTTGCCGGGGCCACCTTCCTGATGGCAGCGCGTTTCGGTATCGCCCGGGGGCTCTTTTCCAACGAAGCGGGCCTCGGCTCGGCCCCCATCGTCGCCGCGGCGGCCCGAACGAGCAATCCCGTGAAACAGGCCCTGGTGTCGGCCACGGGGACTTTCTGGGACACCGTCGTGGTGTGCGCGCTCACCGGCCTGGTTCTGGTGACCACTATCATGCTTCATCCAAATGACTTCGGCGCTGTCGAAGGGGCTTTGATGACGAAGCGCGCTTTCGCGGAAATCCCCGTCATAGGCCCCATAATACTCACAGTTGGCCTTTTTACTTTCGTGTTTTCCACAATATTAGGCTGGTCATACTATGGCGAGCGTTCCGTGGAATACCTCTTCGGGAAGAAGTCGATAATGCCTTACCGTTTCCTCTGGGTGGCTGGAGTAATGGTAGGGTCGGTTGTTCTTCCGCAGATGGTATGGGACATGGCGGACATGATGAACATGCTCATGGCAATGCCTAACCTCGCGGCGCTTCTTCTCCTGAGCGGCGTCATTGTCCGGGAGACTAAGAGCTGGCTCTGGGCGGGAAACATCGACGGTGTAGATTGCGATATCTGATAAAGCGGAAAGCGGAGGCCTTCACAGTCATCTAATTTCCCCGGTAAATGCGATGACGGCAAAGGCCCCCAAAGATTGTCAACTCTGTCTGGATATCAGCGATTCACGCCCGTTCTTTTTGAAGTTTTCCTTGAGGGCCGTGAATTTTTCCAGGCTCAATTTCTCATAGGTGTCCATGCCCCGTTCCCTGTAGTAGACCACCATGCCGGGATGGCACTCCACGTCGAAATGCTCTTTTTTGTAAGGACGCACCATGATTTTCTGGGTGTCCGTCACCGGGAAGGCGTCGATGATCCGGATGTAGTCCGGCATCCACTTCGGGTCCATGCCCCCTTCCTTTTGCTGTTTCAACAGCCACTCGTGCACCTCGTCAGGGTCGAAGCAGGCCCCCTGTTTCAACTGGACCGTCACCATGACCCGTTCGTCCGCAACAGGGCAGGGGGCCCCGTAGGCCACGGCGATGTCCACGCAGGGAATTTGCTGGGCGTAGTGCAGTACGTTCTCGGCGGAGAAGTTCTCCCCGTCTTTCCTGATCCAGTCGTCGGTGCGTCCGTTGAAAAAGAGGTAGCGTTTGCCTTTCACGACGCGGATATGGCCAAGGTCCCCGGAATGGTACCAGCCGTCGCGAAACTTCTGGTTTGTGGCCCCCTTATTGTCGAAGTAGCCGTCGAAGCGGAGGTTGTCGGCCCCCACTTTTCGGCAAATCTCGCCCACGGCCTCGTCGTAATTGGTAAGCTTTCCGTTTTCATCCACCCGGCCCGGAGGGCATTCCTTCCCTTCTTCGTCAAGTATAACCACGGATTTCGGCACGGCGCCCACGCTTTCGATGGGGTCCCCGGGCCGGTTTGCCGTAGTTATCACCGCTTCGGTGGAGCCGTAAATTTCAAAGATGTGCTCCATGCCGAGATACTTCGTAAGTTTCACCCGGTCGATGACCGACGCGCCATTGCCGTAGGCGGCGCGGAAGCGGTTCTTTGGATGTTTCGCCAGGGCCTTTTCCACGGCCTCGCCGGACCCGTATTTTTTTTCAAGGGCGTCCAGGATGTAGTGAAGGGGCTGCCCCACATAGTTGAGAAATGTGACGCCATGCTCAAGCATATCGACCTCAAAGGCGCTGGCGCTGAATTTTCTTTTAAGGACGAAGCTCCCGCCCGCGATGAGCTGGGGCAGTATTCCGATATACCAGGCGTTGGAATGGAAAAGAGGCATGGATATGTAGCCCCGGTCCCGCTTTTTGAGCTTCACTGCCCCCTGCACCACAGCGCCCGCCCCCACGAGTTTTACATGCGTGCACGGGACACCCTTGGGAAGGCCCGTGGTGCCGGAAGTATAAATTATGATGACGGGACTGAAATTGTCGATGGGGACCCGGAATTTTCCCGGAGTTTTAGGCGCTTCATTGATTGCCTTCTCAAGGCTTTTAAAGCCGCTTTTTTGCGCCTCCTCCTCGGTCCCTACAAGGAGAACATCATCGCGCCCTATGACGGTCACATCGTCCATCACCCGGGATACTTCCTCCACTGAATTGCCGTTTACGATGAGCATGGAAATCTTCGCCTGGTCTATGATCTTCGCCAGGGTCTCGCCGCGGAAGCCCGAGTTTATGGCGAAAAGGACCGAATTGCTAAGGCCCGCGGCAAAGGAGGCGAAGATATATTCCGGCGTGTTTTCCATATAGATGCCGATGGACAGACGGTCCTTCTTTCCGAGCTTACCCGATTCGACGAGTTTCCTTCTAATGGAAAGAAAAAAGTTTTCGTATCGTTTTGACTCGGCATAGGTTTCTCGATAGCTGTATTCCCTTCCTTCGAAGATGAAAAGCACGCGCTTTCTGCGCCAGGGCAGGCCGTTTACCAGGAGGCGCAGCATATTTCTAAAGTTCAGGAAGCGGAACACCGTTCGGAGAATCGTTTTGAGATTGAAAATTTTCATGTTTACACCTCCAGCAAGTGAGATAGTGATACATAGTTATGCATCGGAGTCATTGCTGTGCGATATTGTCGTACAAAATACACTTATAACGTATAGTAAGAAAAATCGCCCCTAAAAAAGCAACATCTTTTCCAGAAAATTGCATCATCCTGTGGTGAATTTACCCTTGCCCATCCCGTTCTTCAAAAAAAAGGGCTTGCTTCGCACTGTTTCGCCTCGATACAGTGAGCGCGGTGTCAAAAACCTCTGTTTGGAGGGAAATTAATGCTTTCATCGGGCGCGCGGGAGATAAAACCGTTCATCGTCATGGATGTCATGGCGAGGGCTGAGGAGCTGGAAAAATCCGGTGAAGATGTGGTCCACCTTGAAGTGGGCGAGCCCGATTTCGACACCCCCGCGGTGGTCCGCGAGGCCGCCATGGAGGCCATGGCGTCGGGAAAGACCCGCTATACCCACGCGATGGGGCTTCTGGAGCTTCGGGAGGAGATTTGCGCCTATTACGGCCGCGAATATGGCGTGAATGTCACGCCGGACCGGGTGATGGTGACTTCGGGGACATCGCCGGCCATGCTCCTTATGATGATTGCTTTGCTGGAGCAGGGGGACGAGGTGATTATCTCGAACCCACATTACGCATGCTATCCCAATTTCATTCGCGCCGTCGGCGGCGTTCCCGTGGAAGTGAGGACCCTCCCCGAAGACGGCTTCCAGTATCGCCCGGAGGAAATCCGAAACGCCCTCTCGAAAAGGACGAAGGCCATCATCATCAATTCGCCGTCCAATCCCACGGGAATCGTAATGACCGACGCGAACCTCAGGGACATAGCGGCTTTCTCGGACCGCGTCATCATCTCCGATGAAATCTATCACGGCCTGGTGTATCGCGACAGGGCACGCTCCATATTAGAGTACACCGACAGGGCTTTCGTCATCAACGGTTTCTCGAAGCTTTTCGCCATGACGGGCTGGCGATTGGGTTACCTCATCTTCCCCGCGGAATACTCCGGAGTGATGAAGAACATCCACCAGAACTTCGCCATATCCGCCAACAGCTTTGTCCAGTGGGCGGGAGTGGCGGCCCTGCGGCACTCCTGGCCCGATGTCGAAAAGATGAAGAAGATCTACGACGAACGCCGCATCTTCATGATTAAGCGGCTTAAAGAGATAGGTTTCCGCCTGCACCATGAGCCCACCGGGGCCTTCTACGTTTTTGCCGACGCGGGCCATTTCTGCGGCGATTCCTACCGTGAGGCGTTCAACATGATTGAAGCCGTGAAGGTCGGCGTAACGCCGGGCATAGATTTCGGTTCCGGCGGGGAGGGGTTTCTCCGTTTTTCTTACGCCAATTCCCTGGAAAATATCGCCCGCGGCCTGGACCGCATTGAGGCGTACCTGAAAGGGCGGGGGCACTGCTGAACGTGGTCAGCGTAATCGTCTCCGCCATCATCTATGGCGCCTGCTTTCCCGGGACGCCCTTTTCTCTCCTGGTCTTCGCCGCTCTGGTGCCGTTTTTCATTTCCCTCCGGGGGCCCGCGGGGAACAAAAAGGCCTTCGCAAAGGGCGCGCTTTTTGGCGCCTTCTATTCAACTGTGCTTGCCTACTGGATATTCAATGCCCTTTATTTTCATTATGGCGTAAATCCGGTGGGGTCATTGCTTTTTCTTTTTGGCACCGTGTCCGCTCCAATGGCGCTTCTCTACGGGCTTTTCGCCCTGCCGTACCGTTTTCTGGCCCGCGATTCGCTTTTCTTTCACGGTCTCGTGGTCCCTTCTCTCTGGGTGCTCTGCGATTTTATCAGGGACCTGGCGCCACTTTATCTACCATGGGGGCTTGCGGGATATTCGCTTGCTGGATTTCCGCGCCTCATTCAAGGGGCCGATATTGTCGGCGTTCACGGGATATCTTTCATTATTGTGGCGGTCAACTCGCTTCTCGCCCTTGCCTGGATAAGATGGCGCGCTTCCGGAGAGGGGAAGCTCGCGGAAGCTTTTCGCCGGTATCGCCCGGGGCCCCTTTCGGCGGCAGTGCGAACGCCCCTTCTCATCGCGGCCTCGTCCATCGCGGCGCTTATCATCTACGGCTCTGTCCAGGTCCCGCGCTGGCGCGCTATGATGGAGTCGGTCCCGCCGGAGGGCCGCATCACCGCCCGGGTAGTCCAGGGGAGCTTTGCTCTGAGGGACCGCTGGGCAGAAGGGAATGTCCTGGAAATTTATGAAGCGTCGATGAAACTAACGGGCGATGTAAAAAAAGGCCCCGGCAGGTTCCTCGTGGTGTGGCCCGAAACGGTGCTCAACGCCGGAACGGCCCTGCGGGACGCGATGATAGCCGGGATAATCCGCGACATCGGGGAAAACGCCCTTCTGATTTTCGGGGGGACCCGCAGGGCCGCTGAGGGGGTAGTGTACAACTCCGCCTACTTCCTTTCCGGGCGGGGCGCCGTGAAGGCGTACGATAAAATCATCCTCCTTCCCTTCGCCGAAACCACCCCCTGGGGGGCCCGCCTGCTGGGGAGTTTTTACGAAGCCCCGGTGCGCTTCAATGCGGGAAGCCTGCCTTCCGTGGCGGTCCTTGAAAATGTCGCTGTGGGTTTTTCCATTTGCTTTGAAAAAGTGTTTCCCTGGTTTGTGCGCCGCCAGGCCTCAAGGGGGGCGGCCCTTCTGGTCAACATATCGAACGATTCATGGTTCGGCCGAAGCACTTACCCGTATCAGAGTCTGGACGCGGCGGTACTCCGGGCGGTGGAGAACCGGCGATACATGATTGTTGCTTCCAATAGCGGGATTTCCGCCGTGGTGGCCCCGTGGGGAGAATGCGCCGCCAGGACCGGGCTTTTTACGGAAGAAAGGATCGACGCGGAGGTGAGGCTGATGGATGAAAAATCGCCCTACACGATGGCGGGCGATATTGTCCTTTATCTGGCGGTCCTCTTCGTAGCCGGGGCCCTGGGGACGGCGGTGTTGAAAGGATAGCCCCGGAGGCGAAGTGAATGCCTTCACAGGGAAGTGGAACGCATTTTGACAAATGCGTTCCACAAGCCGTTCGGCGGCTTAACGCTTTTTGAACGCCTCCTCCGCCTTTCGGATTGTCTCCCGGCGCCGGAAGGCGTCGGCCTCTTCGCCGAAGAGTTCGTTTTGAAGCTCCTGGATTTTCTGCTCCTTCTCCTGTGGGTCAAGGTTCGGATCGGACATGATCTTCCGCTCTTTCGTCCGATACTCCCCCTCGGTTCGTTTTTCACCCTCTAATTGTTCGTCAACCTTTTCCAGGCGCGCCACCTGTTCCGGGGAAAAGTACCTCTCCCGGTACTCCCGTATCTTCTCCTTCCTGTCCGTTTCATTCAACTCTTCCAGGTCCTTGTTGTAGACCGCGAGCTTCTCCTGGTATTGGTCGTAGGGCCGGAGATTGTTGTCGATGGTGGCGGCATCGTCGCCCCACATTTCCCCGCGGAGTTTTTGTATCTGTTTTTCTTTGTCGGCGCCGTAGAGATCCTTCCGGTCGATAATCTCCTGTTTGCGGATTGAATATTCCTGGTGCTTCACCTGTGCGCCGAAGAGCACGTCCGCCAATTCATTGCCGAAGAAAGTGCGCCGGTATTCCTGTACATTGCGAAGATATTTGAGGGCGTCCTTTGGGGTCCCGGGGGTGGTCCATCCCTTCGCCGCTTCCAGGAGCCCCTTTTCGTAGTTGCAGAAACGCTTGTACAGATCGAACATTTCGGCGGCGCGCCGGGGGTCCATGGTCCGGTTGAGATATTCCTCCACGGCCCGGAGGTGGGCGTCAAAATCCATGTCCTTGAAACGCCGCTGGAGGAATTTAAAGAATTTCACCGTGAAGGGAGTGGCGGCGCTGCTTGAGAATAACTTTCCTATGGTGTCGGGTTCAAACTGGATTCCCTTCATGTTCAGGTGGATGTCTTGCGCGGAGATCTTCGCGGAACTGCCGATGATGTTGAGCTCCGTGTCTCCTCCGCCGTCCCTGCTGAAGATAAAATAGGTCAGTGCCAGGAGGAGGACCACCCCTATGGCCGCTGCAGCTTTCTTGTTCTTCATGGCGCCTGTATCCTCCGTGTGTGATATGAGGGAAAATTTAAAAATTAAGGGCAATCACAAAAACTAAGTTTTCCCGCCCGCCTTCGGCGGGCGGGAAAGCCTAATTGTTAAAGATTGCCATGAATAATTACGACGAAGTAAGCCCAATGATTTTCCTGAGTTCCGCCGGGTCTCCATTCCTCTCCATGACGTTCTTAGCGATTTTTATGGCCCCGGGATCGCCCAGGATGATGGCGCCCAGGGGGCCGCCTTTTTGCAGGTACTTGATGTAGGAACCGTCAAGGGAACAGGAAAAGGTCTCCGCGTCGTCACGGTTGAACTCACCCGCGGAGTAAAGGTCGATTCCGGTGATTTTGAGGGCGTTGCTTGGCAGGGTTTTTCGGTACGGCGTCGCCGCCCCCGCCATGTTCAACCCGGCGATGCGGCCCTGCTCCCTCGCCGCTGGCCAGATGCCGTATAGGCACCCGTCGTGTTCCGCCGGATCGCCGGCGGCGAAGATCCCCTCCACGGAGGTGGCCATGAAATCGTCCACAACAATACCTTTTTTCACCGCGGCCCCCGCCGAGACGGCCAGTTCGTTTCTTCCTTTAATGCCGGTCGATATGATGACGGCCCCGGCGGGTATCTCTTTCCCGGATTTCAGAAGCACCGATTCCACAGCGCCTTCGCCCCGGATGGAAAGGACGCTCTCGCCAAGGGCGAAGCACAAGCCTTTTTTTTCAAGCATGTCCTGAAGCATGGCCCCCCCCGTGCGGTCCAATTGCCGCGGAAGAAGCCATTCGAAGTATTCCACTACGGTTATGCGTTTCGCGAAGCGTAAAAGGGCGTTGGCCGTTTCAAGGCCGAGGAGGCCCCCTCCCAGGACAACGATATCTTCAATGTTTTGACAAAAACCGATAATGCGGTCCGCGTCCGTGATGCCCCGGATGGTAAAGACCCCGTGCAGTCCCGCGCCTTCCAGGGGCGGGACATACGGATCGGCACCCGTGGCTATGAGAAGCCTGTCGTAGGGGTAGGCGCGCCCCTCCGTATCCAGGGCGGACCGGTTTTTCGCGTCGATGGAGGCTATGCGCGTTCCGAGGACGCATGTAATGCGGTTTTTCGCATAGTGCTCATCGCCATAAAGTGTGAATTTGTCGACCGTAATTTCACCGGCGAGGTAGTCGATAATACGGGGCCGGTAGTAGAAGGGATGCTTTGACTCGGAAATGACTGTAATTTCGCCGTCGGGGTCGGTCTTCCTTATGGCCATGGCGGCCTCGGTCCCCGCCACTCCATTTCCGATGATTATGTAGTTCATTCTAATTGTCCAGAGGGTCTTTAATTTTATCTGATGGAAACAAGCCGTCAGTTTTTTCTTTTATTAACAATGTGGCGGGGGCGGGCAAGTACTTTTTCCGGATTTCCTTCTCCTTTATCAAAATTGCCTTGCCAGAACATGTAAATACTACCATTTATGTCAGTTGTACAAAAAAAATGGGGAAACTCTCATGCAAAGATTGATCACTGCGTTGATAGGCCGATATTCCGATGAATCGTATGAACTGCGCGTACGGGTGCGGTATTTCGTATATCTTTGCATTTTTGTGATACCTATTCTTGCGTTTTTTATCGCGTATATGAACACATTTTCGCAGCGCGGTTTGTTTGAAACCCTAAATATCGTAGTCGTCGGTATTATGGCATTTATGATCCTGGATTTATTTCTTATATATAAAGGATATTATAACGCCGCGGTGGACATTTTTGCAATCATCGTGGTGGCAGGATTGTTCTTTAATGCCCTTTCCACCGATGGAAAAGGTTCCGGAGGGCGCTTTGTCGCAAGCATGTTCGCATTTTACATGCCCATTTTTTTCAGCATCCTTTTCTACAATCTGCGGACCTTTATCGCGGTGACGGCCCTGGCTACGGCAGGATTAGTATATTGCACTATCGCTTCTAAAAGCCTGGAGCCGGAAGTCAAAATCATCGCTCTCGGATCAATGGGAATCACGATGATTATTTCTTTTATTATTGGCTTTCTTCTGGTCCGGCTCCATGAAGCAGGAAAGATGGTCCGCCAAAACGAAGCGGAACGCGAGCGCCTGCGGCAGACTGGAATAAATGAAGAGCTCATTCATTCCATGCGGGCGGTTTCCGACAGCCTTGATGGTTCTTCCAAAGAGCTGGAAAAGAATTCCCGGACATTCGCGGTAAATATTCAAAACCAGGCCGCTTCAATCGAAGAAATTACGGCAACCATGGAGGAAATTTCAGCGGGTTCGGACAATGTGAGCAATGTGGCCAGGATGCAGTCGGAGGCCATGGCGGCCCTCGCGGGGATGATGGATGAACTTGCTGTCATCACGGGGGATATGTCGTCCAAAATAGAGGAAACGCTTAAACGCACCGAGCAAATTGCAGCGCGGGCGCACACCGGAGAAGAACATATAATACGCATGGATAAAAGCATGGCCGAGGTTTCCGAAACTTCGCGGGAAATGTCGGGAATTTTAAATATGATAAACGACATCTCGGACCGCATTAACCTCCTTTCTCTCAATGCGGCCATAGAGGCCGCCCGTGCGGGCGATTACGGCAGGGGCTTTGCGGTCGTTGCGGATGAAATATCCAAGCTGGCAGACCAGACTTCGACCAGCGTCAAGGAAATAGCCGCCCTCATTAAAAAAAGCGACGATGAAGTGCGCAACGGAGCCATGGGGGTTCAGGAGACAGTGAAGCTGATCGGGGAAATATTAAAAGGGGTTGAGGAAAACAACTCATTGATCGCCGGAGTGAATGATGGCATGATGTCGTATATCATGTCAAATAAAAATGCGCATGAGGAAGTTAGAAAAATTAAATCCCGTTCAGACGATATCGACGGCGCCGCAAGAGAGCAGAAGCATGCCGCGGAAGAAGTGGTGTCCACCATCACAGAAGTAAACCAGATGTCCCAGGCAAGCGCGATGGCGGCCGATGAGATTAATGCGCACTCAAAATCGATCGCCGAAATGGCGAACGATCTGAAAGAAAAAATCGTGTCGATTGAAGAGTAAAGGCCAAGGGCCGGGCTTTTTTCATCTACCAGCTTATAATATCGACAACTGCACTGCCGCTTATTTCCCCAATGTCCGTATGCGCACAATAATCCTGGAATGTGTTTCCCGTGTAACCGTTTTTGCTTGTTCGTTCATCCTGATCTTCATCCCAGTTAATAATCCCAAGCCTGAAAAAATATCTAACAGTTGTGCCAGGTGTTATTACTCCATCAAATTGAAGTTTTTCATATAAATGGACAGAATCGAAAACATATGACCTTTTTCCGGAATTAGAAAGAAATGGAGAGTTGTCATAGTAAGGCTGTCCGGATAGGGGGGGGCCAAGATTGTTTGGACCCGCAACAATTGTATATCCCGAATATTCATCATCCGGATATTCCGTCATATACACTTCATATCCGGCAAAATTTCCACCGGGAGATTCCCTCCAGGACAGTGTAACGGAGCGTGTCCCCGGATCATATGTCGCCGATATCGAGAACGAGGCCCGCTTGGTGATGGTGCGCTCCACCATGTCGACCACATAGGAGCAGGCGGTCAATGTGATGAATATGGCGATGTTGAGCAAGATGATATATCGTCTAAACAGTTTTTTCCTTTCCATGGCTGTCCTCCCTTAGAAGCTCATGTTGAAACTGCCCTCGTAGACCCATTTGTCCACGGTTTCTACCATCCTGCGCAGTTCGGGGGAGAAGTTGCGCGATACTAAGAGTTCCATGCCGAAGGGTATGTCGAAGATAAAGGTCCGTCCCTCGAGCTTGAAGATTCCTCCATAGACGTGGTAGCTTGTCCCCGAACTGCGGTGGATGGGGATCGCCGGGTCCCAGAACCTGCTCATGCCCAGGGAGGCCAGGAGCATCTCTCCCTGGTTGATCCGGGGTCCTAAAAAGTTATATCCCGCCATGGCCCTTAGATCGCGCCACACGGCGTAGTTGATTTTGCTCTTCGTAAGGCGCGACACCAGGTCGGCTCCCGGCTTCTGGGCCTCGGCGAGGAGGTCAATGAAGAAGTAATCCCCTATAAATCCTTTTAGGCCTACGCTGAGAGTATAGAGCTTCGCCTCCTCGCGCTCGCTGTCGGACATGGTGGAGGATTTTGGTATTGATGTTCCACTAATATAGTAGCTTTTCACCCAGACAGGGTCGTAGAGCCTGTCGTTGAAAAGGTTCAACTGCTTGTAGGTGATTGAGAGCTGCGGGTAAGAGTCTCCCATTTTCTTGTTCACAAAACCCGCTATTTCGTTTACGATGATTCCCACAGAGAGGGATTCCATCTCGTTCTTTCTCGTCGTGGCGTTTAAGTTTAGGAAGGATAGCAGGTTCGACGCCACAAAATATCTATTAGAGCTTTCTGTAGGATTGCTGTAGCTCATGGTACCGTCGTCCCGCGGTTCGAATTGCCGGCTCAGGACCGTTCCGATGTGGATGTGAAAATAGGGCCTGTACAGGAGCGATGCCGCGAATATGTCGTCAAAAAACTGGGTGTACTTGTAGTCGGTGAAGGTTTCCTCTCCGGCGGCGCCGCGGTTTACGGTGCCCTGCCTTGTGAGGCCATAGTGGAAGCCCGTGGCGGTGAAACCGAGGATCAGGTTCTTCGGCTTCACATAGCCCCCTTCCTCTTTTTGTTTTCCCTCGGGGTCTTCAAGTTCGGCGTATTTGCCGGTGCCATACCGAAGGCGTTTCTTAATGTCCTCTTTGCCATATCCTCCAATAACGGGTATGTTCACAGTGAGGCTGCCGTAAGCCCGAACCAGCCGCATGTCCACGGCCTGTTTTTCCCCGTTTCCCCGGTTCACGGAATTCACATGGAATCCCTGGACCCAGTTTATTTTTCCGAACCAGTCAAAGTACAGGTCCATGTTATGGATCCTTTCCCAGCGTTCGAAAAACAGGTCAAGGACCGTCTCGCTGCGGGCAACGGCGTTATGCAGAGTCGATGCCTCATACACCGCGGCGACCGTAGGATTTGATAAGAGCAGAAAGATCGCCACTGCTGACAGGAGCGCAATACAGGCCCGGCATTTCATCGGTTTTCCTCCCGGGTTTTGATGAAGAATATTGGGATTCTTTAATAGAATATTTATATCTTCTCTTTACGTCAATTAAAAATATCCTTGGGAAATTACGCCTTTTGATGATCAAACTGCGTGATGGGCGACGAGGCGTATGCGACGGGATTTCGCAGGAGAAATGCGTTTCTTTGTGTGCCCTGTGTTCAAGAAAGATAAACCGCAATTGCGGTCCATTTTTTCAATGAGGAAAAAATTTCACTTGCCAGCTTCAAGGTCCTGGAAAATCATACCAGCAGGAAAGCGATTCAGTCCGCCCCGCCGGCCCCTGTAAAACAGCTTGCGAAACCGGGCCCGGATAAAAAAAATTACAGGAGTCCACCATGTCAGACAAGGATATCGTCATATTGTCGGGATGCCGTACGCCCATCGGGAGCTTCGGCCAGTCCCTTAAAAACGTAAGGGCCCACGAGTTAGGCGCCCTGGTAATGCAGGAAGCGCTAAAGAGAGCGGGAGTGGAAGGGGCGCAGCTTGATGACGTCATCTTCGGTGACTGCATCCAGACCTCCGATGAAGCGAACACGGCCCGCACGGCGATGCTGAAGGCCGGCATTCCCGTAGAAATTCCGGCAACCACCATACAGCGCCAGTGCGCCTCGGGCATGCAGGCCGCCATCTTCGCGTCCCAGCAGATCATCGCCGGCGATTCCGACATCGTCCTTGCCGGAGGCGTCGAGTCGATGTCCAACGCCCCCTATGTCCTCAAACAGGCCCGGTGGGGCGCCCGGCTCCAACACGGCGAGATGACCGACGTGATGTGGGAGCTCCTCCACTCCGGGAGCCATCTCCTCGGGGACGGGTACATCATGGGGCAGACCGCTGAAAACCTCGCGGAAAAATATTCTATCAGCCGGGAAGACCAGGACCAGGTGGCTTTCGAGAGCCATAAGAAAGCCATTGCCGCCATCGACTCCGGCAGGTTTAAGGATGAGATTGTTCCCGTGCCGGTCCCTCAGCGGAAAGGCGAGCCGAAGATGTTCACCACAGACGAACATGCACGGCGCGATATTACCCTGGAGAGCCTGGCGGCCCTGAAGCCGGTGTTCAAAAAGTCCGGCACCGTCACAGCCGGCAACTCCTCAGGGCTCAACGACGGCGCGGCCGCCATGGTTATAACCTCGGCGGGCACAGCGGCAAAGATGGGGAAAAAGCCCCTCGCCCGCATTGTAAGTAACGCCATTGCCGGGTGCGAGCCCCACCTGATGGGATACGGGCCTGTCCCCGCCGTGACGAAGCTCCTGAAAAAAACAGGCAAAAAGATCGACGATATCGAGCTCTTCGAATGCAACGAAGCCTTTGCGGCCCAGTATCTTTCCGTGGAGAGGGGCCTTGGCCTCGATAGGACAAAGGTGAACTTGAACGGTTCAGGCATCGCCCTTGGCCATCCCGTGGGATGCACAGGTGCGCGCATCATGATATCCCTCATCTACGAGATGAAAAAGCGCAATTTGAAGCTTGGTATCGCCACCCTCTGCGTGGGGGGGGGCATGGGGGGCGCCGTGCTCATCGAGAACATACAGTAGCGTCACTGTTTATTTATTCGCGGGTGGACGGCGCCGAAAGCGCCGCCCTCGATATTATACCGCATCACCCGGGGCGATTATTTTCCGCCGCACACTCCGCACTTCGGGTTCCTCGAGAGCTTGATGGTGTTGAATGTCATGTCGCCTCCGCTAAAGATGAGGAGCCTGTTTCGAAGGTTCTCCCCGATGCCCGTGATGTGCTTGAGGACTTCCATCGCCTCCAGGGCCCCCATCACCCCCGCCGTAGCTCCGACTATGGGTGCTGACATCTTCCTCGCTTTTTCGGGAAGGAAACAGGCCAGGCACGCCGTGGCGGGCGGGGCAAGGAAGGTGATCTGCCCCTGAAACCCTTCCACGCCGGCGTGGACCATGGGTACCTGCTTTTCCACCGAGACGCGGTTGAGGATGTGTCGCGCCTCGAAGTTGTCCAGACAATCAACGATGATGTCCGCATTGGCCACAAGCGACGCGCCGTTTTTAGCCGTGATTTTTTCGAGGAGTACTTCTACGGACACGTTTCCGTTGGCGCTTTTCAGCGTGTCTCGGGCCGATTCGGCCTTTGGCCTTCCGACCCGCTCCGTGGGATGGAGAATTTGCCTGTTCAGGTTTGAAAGCTCAAGCTTGTCGAAGTCGCAGATGCGGATTCTTCCAACGCCCGCCACGGCCAAATAGTAGAGGAGGGGACTTCCCAGCCCTCCGGCGCCGGCCACGAAAACCGTGGAAGAATTTAGTTTTTCCTGTCCCTCCTTCCCCCAGCCCTTGATGGAAATCTGACGGCCGTACCGCGTCAATTCGTCCGCTGTAAACATGGCGTTTCCTCTGTAATACCCGATAGTATGGAAGAAATAGCAGGATATCTTTGTAGTATCAAGCTTTTTCCTTCGGCATGGCAGTAAAGCCCGAGTAGAGAAAATGTATGCGTAGAGCCTGTCAGCAGGTTCAACTTTCGAGTTTTCCCCGCAAAAGGCGGGCGGAAAACCTGATAATAAGAGGCTGCCGGTTGGTATCCCGGTGTTAATGCTTGACAGGAGAGGGGAAAGCCTGTTTTAAATGTTATGATGAAGGCATCGGCGGCAGTGGACAGGGAGAGCTTGTACGGAAATCTCAACGAGGGAATCCTCGCCGAGCGGCTTCCTGCTTTTCGCAGGAACCTGGAGCGGAACCTTCCGCTAATACGTCGGTGCGGAGGGCTTTCCGGCGTGGTGGAGGAGTTTCGTGGCCGCCATGTGTGTATCGTCGGGGCGGGGCCCAGCCTCGAGAAAAGCGTGGGCGATCTGAAAAAATACCAGCACCGCGGAGAGCTCGCCATTATTGCCGTCGATATGGCGCTCCTTCCTCTTTCCCGATTCGGAGTCCGTCCCGGCTATGTCATTTCCTGTGAAACCGTTCCCGTGGATTTTTTCGGGGGCGTCGACACCCGGAGCATGCGCCTCCTGGCTTTCAGTTGTATGTCCCCCGCGAACCTTGGCCGCTGGAAAGGGGAGATCAGCTTCTATAACTGGATGATACAGGGGCCTCCCTACGATGAGCTCTGGGAGCGGGCGGGCAGAGATCTCGGTTTTGTGGCCACGGGAAACATCGTCACCACCCAGGCCGTGGCCCTCGCCCTGGGGTGCGGAGTCCGTTCCATTCTAATGATGGGGAATGATCTTGCCTTTTTTCGCAGATACTACGCCCGCGGGACAGCCGTCCATGCCGCCGAAATCCGCAGGGCCGACCGTTTCAGGACCGTGGAGCGAATTGAATTCGACGCCATCAGGGCGCGCCGTGACTACGAACTTCGCAGGGGAGAGAAGCTGTTCTACACGAGCCACCAGTTCCTCGCCGCAAAGACATGGCTGGAGGAGCTCCTGGCCAGTCAGGGAACGCCGGTCTATGATTGCAGTGACCCGGGCGTATCGGAAAGGCATGTGAAAAAAACGGGGGCCCGGGGCTATTTTTCTCTCCTGGACCGGAGGCGCCCCGGGAGGAGGCATACATGATTAAGGTGCACAGGCTAAACGGGGAGGAATTCATGCTCAACGAGCGCCATATCGAAATAATGGAGGAACTCCCCGACACCGTCGTTACCCTTACCAACGACAGGAAATATGTCCTCAAGGAATCGGTTGCAGAGATACTCGGCCTCATCAGGGAATACAGGAAAACCCTGGAAGCGTGATATTAACGTCGAACCCCCCGGCGAAGGCGCGCAACCGCTTGCGCGCCTACGCCGGGGGGACGGACATTTATAATTGTAAATGTTTATCGGGGAATTCCCGATATATCATAATGTAGGAATTTCCTTGATTACCGTCCGATTTTAGACCAGGAGCCGTTTCATGGATTTAGCAACCATTGCAGGACTAATTGCGGGTACAATTTTTCTTATTCTCGGCGTGTTGCTTGCCGGAGGAAATATTCTGCAGTTCCTCGACCCTCCTTCGGTCATGATCACCTTCGGCGGTTCCGCGGCGGCAATGTTCGTGGCGTACCCCATGCTCAAGATGCTGAAACTTATGCCGGTTTTCAAGATACTAATTTTCCCCCAGTCCTTCAACCCGGCGGAACTGATCCTGACGGTGGTTTCCTTCTCGGAGAAGGCCCGGCGCGAGGGCCTTCTGGCGCTGGAAGATGACCTGAGCGATCTGGACGACGAGTTTTTACGAAAGGGCATACAGCTCGTGGTGGACGGTAATGACCCGGAGCTGGTCCGGAAAATCCTCGAGACCGACATTGAGCATTTTCTCAACCGGCACGACGAAAACAAGGGGATTCTCGATACCTGGGCGTCGGTGGCCCCTTCCTTCGGGATGATCGGGACACTCATAGGCCTCGTCATCATGCTTGCGAACCTGGAGGACAAGTCCGCCATTGGACCGGCCCTTGCCACGGCCCTTATCACCACGCTGTACGGGGCCGTTTGGGCCTACTTCATTCTCATCCCGATGGGGACCAAACTGAATTTTCGAACCAATGAAGAAATGCTCACAAAACTCATCATGCTTGAGGGTGTCCTTTCCATACAGGCGGGGGAGAACCCCCGCATCGTGAAGGACAAACTGGTGTCCTTCCTGCCGCCCGCCCAGCGTGAAGCCATATCGAGCGAGGTCGGCGATTAATGGCCGTCAAGAAACGGAAAAAATCGGAGCTGATCGCCACCCCCCTGTGGATGACCACCTTCGGGGACATGAACAACCTTCTCATGGTGTTCTTCGTCCTCCTCATGGGAGATGTGACACATGTGACCCAGGAGGAATTCCAGCTTATGATGTCCCCCTTTCGCGGCTCCTTCGGCGCCCTTACCGGCGGCTCCACTTTTGAAAAAGGCAGGCTGGTCGAGCTGGGACAGAACGTGATGACCCTGCCTTCCCAGAAAAAAGGAAAGGCCGTGGCTACGCATCTTAAACTCATGGTCCAGGCATTCAAGCCCGAAATCGAGGCGAAAAAAGTGCGAGTCCGGGAAGACGAAAGGGGCCTGGTGATAACCCTCACCAGCGACGCCTATTTTGACCCCGGGAGCGCAAGGCTCCGAAACGATGCAAAGGCCGTGTTGAAAAAAGTCAGCGGTATTTTAAAGGATATTCCGAATTTCGTGCGAATCGAGGGGCATACGGACAACACTCCTAATGCGCCTCCGGCGGCGAAAGGAGGGTTCGAAACCAACTGGGAGCTTTCCGGGGCAAGGAGCGTCAATGTGCTTCGGTATTTTCAGGAGGAGGAGGGCGTCAATCCTAAACGCCTGTCCGCCGTGGCCTTTGGGCAGTATCGCCCCATTGACGATAATAATACGCCAGAGGGAAGGGCCTTCAACCGCCGGGTGGATATCGTGATACTCAGGGAGAAGGTGGTGGAGAAAGGCGAGGCCGGGAAAATCGAGCGGCCGCTTCCCGACGAAGAATGGAGGTGAAATCCTTAGACTTTTTTATGGGAACCTCTAAAAATTAAATTTTTGAGGTTCGCATGATTTGTAAATACTGGCATACTCAGGAATTAGGTTTTCCCGCCCGCCGAAGGCGGGCGGGAAAACCTAATTATTAGAGGTTGCCATGATAAATTTCTTGACATTCTGAATGTATGTTATATTATGTCACATAAATTTTGATTACAGGGGACCTGAAAAATTATATCTTTGAAGTTACCATGAATTGTAACTACTGGCATACTCAGGACTTATGTTTTTTAGCCCGCCGAAGGCGGGCGGGAAAACCTGATTGTTAAAGGTTGTCTGCAATTGATCAACCGTTCTTGCAGGTACAAAAAGCATTCATCGCAACTGGATGCCTATTCAGGGTGCCGATTATGGGTGACGACGAAAAGCTGACTAACGATATTGACGACGACGAGGAGTCCGGCGGAGGGGCGGCGGAATCGGCGCCAAGCGCGGCGGCTTCCAAAATCGTAAAGATCCTTCTCTGGGTCGTGGGAGTGGTGCTCCTGGCGGCGGCCATGTTCGGCATAAGCTGGATAGTGGCTAATTATGTGGAGGAGCGCAGAAGCCAGACGGAGGAGGGGAGGCTCATCGCGCCACCGCCCCTTCCCAGGCTCCATTACGACCTGCCGTCCTTCTCCGTGAGCACCCGGGACCCCGAGCCCCATTTTGCGAAGATCACCGTGTCTCTGGGGTACTCCGAGGACAATCTCAATCTCAACCAGGAGCTTGTGAAGCGCAGTACGGAAATGCGGCACATCATCAACCTCCTTCTGGGGAGCAAAAAGTACGAGGACATGGACTCCCTGGAGGACAAGATCGGGCTGGCGGAGGAGATCAAGGCGCATATTAACGTCATTCTCAGGGACGGCAAAATTGAGGACGTGTACTTTACGGAATTTGTTGTAAGCCCCTGAGGACTTCCGTATATTGAAGTATGGGTTTCCGGGGGACCGCCGTCCCGGGTCCCGGAGAATTTTGTGATATGACAGGTGTCAAATATGGGTGACGGATCATTATCGCAGGACGAAATAGACGCGCTATTGAAGGGGGCCGATGAAGTAGCCTCGCCAAGTTCCTTGCCGGCGATGGAGACAGCGCCGTCGACTGGCGGCCTTTCTCCCCTGGAGCGCGATTCCCTGGCGGACCTGATCAACCAGAGCATGTCCGCGGTGGCGCCGTCCCTTACGGCGTATCTGGGGAAGAACGTACGGATTTTCAACGCCTACGTGGAAGTGAAATCGGCAAATGCCATCCGCGGCGATTTTTCGCGCCCCTTCGTCCAGGTGGGCATGGATTACACCGGCAGTATCCGGGGGAAAAATATCGTCCTCTTTTCCATGAACGACGCCGGGGTCATCTCGTCCCTTATGATGGGGGACGATACCGGGGCCCCGCCGCCTGAGCTTTCGGAGGCGCATCAGAGCACGCTCCAGGAGTTTGTGAGCCAGATGCTGTCCTCCTGCGCCACTCAGTTTGCCGACAGGCTGGGGGGGGCCGTGGGGACCACGGCGCCGGATATCTCCGTATCGAAGGGCGCTTCGGACCTCCAGATTCCATCTTCCGGAGATCTGGTCAAGGTAACATATAATATCAATATAGAAAACATGGTGAACTCCAAGTTCTACCATGTTTTGGACGTGAGCCTCGCCTCCGATCTCGTGCGTTCCGCTTCCGGGGGAATGCAGGGCGGTGCGCCGGCGCACTTCGCGCCCCAGCAACAGATGCCGTCCCAGGCCTTCGGCTCTGTCGGCGTGAGCCCCGTGAAGTTTCCGCCCCTGGGCGAGGGGCTCCCCCCCGGAGTAGGGCCGAATATCAACCTTCTCTTGGATGTGAAGCTGACGCTCACCGTGGAGCTGGGGCGGACCACAATGCTGGTGAAGGACATTCTGGGGCTCGGTGAAGGCTCCATTATCGAGCTGGACAAGCTGGCCGGCGAGCCCGTGGACCTTTTAGTTAACGGCAAGCTCATAGCCCGGGGTGAGGTCGTGGTCATCGATGAAAACTTCGGCGTCCGCGTTACCGATATTGTAAGCCCTGCCGAGAGGATAGAGCGGGTCCAATAGGGCAAGTGTAATTATTCAAGGCCCAACAGGAAGTGGGCCCGCTGTGTACTCCGAGGCAGAGCCGCAAATTGCAAATATAGATACAAGGGGACCTCCGCTATGTAAAGCGGTCGTTCCCTTGCATGCGCCTTGAAAAACTTTTCAGCGCAATTTTCCGGCAACACGGAAGAACTTTTTCGCGGATGAATTTTTATGGTATGTGGCGAAAATGTTGAATGCTCCCGGCTTAAAATGCCGTGTCGAAACCTTGCATATTCGAACGCTTGCGGGGAAGAAAGGAAAATATGGCCGAAACATTGAAACGAAAAACGTTTTGTACAGTGACGGGCCTTATATTTTTTTCGCTCCTGACAGCATTATGTCCCATGGATGGCCATGGGGCGCCGAAAGCCCCGGGGCGGGCGGCAAAGCAGCACAGGGCCCAGACGCCGCCCAAGCAGGAGCGCCCTGCCACCGCTGAAGCTGAAGCGGCGGACAAAGGCGCCGGGGACATCCGCCCGGAGTCTTCAAAAGCCCAGGGGGAGGCCCGGCAAGGGGAAGGGCAGGCGGAGAAAGGGAATGATTTTCTGCCCTACGGTAATTATCAGGCCGATGAGGCGGAACCGGAGTCGTATGTCTGGCTGATATTCAAGACTGTCTTCGTGATAGGGCTCCTCGTGGGGGGGTTCTACTACTTTTTCCGGTTCGTGACGCGAAAGACCGGCCTGCAGGTCTTTGGGAAGGACGTGATACAGGTCCTGTCAGTGGTCCCCCTGGGGCAAAACAAATACCTCCAGGTGGTGGACCTTGCGGGGCGGGTAATGGTTCTGGGGGTCACCGATGGCGCCATCAACCTCATTACCGAGATAACCGGGAAGGAGGAGATCGACCGCATCAGGGTAATGAGCTCCCGTCCGATGGAGCAGGAAAGGCCCACGTTCCAGGATTTCCTGGGCAAACAGCTCGGCCGCTTCATCAGGCGTAAACCCGGGGACGTATCCGGCGATGGGGCCGGTCGGGGCGGCGAGTACGACAGGCTGGCGTATCTAAAGCGGCAGCGCGACAGGCTGAGGAAAATGAACGGGGAAGGCGATGACACGTAAAAAAAGCTTGCTCGTAATTGCCCTGGCCGTCCTTTTCATTGCCCTGGCCGGGGGCGCTCTCCAGGCACAGCAGGGGGGGGTGCGGATGCCCATTCCGCGCATCGCCTTCGACATCCGTGAGGCGACCCAGCCCAGGGACGTGGCCCTCTCTCTCCAGATTCTTTTTCTCTTGAGCATCCTGTCCCTGGCGCCGTCGCTCATCATTATGTTGACCGCCTTCACCAGGGTGGTCATTGTCCTGGATTTCGTTAAGAGGGCACTGTCCCTACAGCAGATGCCCCCCAACCAGGTAATTGTTGGCCTGTCCATCTTCCTTACCGTGTTCATCATGGCTCCTACGTTCAAGGCCTTCAATGAGGAGGCCCTCCAGCCGTATCTTAACAACAGAATCGGCAACGAACAGTTTTACACCAGGGGGATGGAGCCCTTTAGAAAGTTCATGTTCCGCCAGACACGGCAGAAGGACATCGCCCTTTTTCTCAGCCTGGCGGATGTAGAGCGCCCCCGCAATGAAAGCGAGGTCCCCTCGTATTGCCTCATCCCGGCCTTCATGATCAGCGAACTGAAGCGGGCCTTCGAGATAGGGGTCTACATCTTTATTCCGTTCATAGTGATTGATATGATAGTGGCAAGCGCCCTCATGGCCATGGGCATGATAATGCTCCCGCCGGTCATGATATCGCTGCCGTTTAAAATAATACTCTTCGTATTGGTCGACGGGTGGAACCTGCTCATCTACGAGCTGGTGCGCTCCTTCCGGTGACGGAGAGTCGGTGCGAGGTAAAGGACATGACGGACGCTGAAGTGATAAAAATTTTCCGCGAAGCCCTTATGACCACCATCGTGGTCTCGGCGCCCATTCTCGGCGTGGGAATGGTGGTGGGGCTGGTGATCTCCATTTTCCAGACCACCACCTCCATCCAGGAACAGACGCTTACCTTTGTGCCGAAAATAATATCAATTTTCATCGCAATAATCCTGTTTGCTTCGTGGATAATCCACACCCTTGTGTCGTACACGAAAAACATTTTCGGCATGGTATCAAAGATTGGCGGCGGATAATTGGACGGGAAAGGGCTGAAATAAAGTGGAGTATTTCGTATATCATTTTCAGCTCTTCCTCCTCATCATGACGAGGATGGGCGCCATGATGGTAATTGCCCCCTTTTACTCAAGCGGGGTAATGCCGTTTAAAATGAAGGCGGTCCTGATATTTTTTACGTCCATCCTCATCTTCCCTGTGATCTCCGGGCGAGGAGTTGTCATGCCGGCCCACATGGGAGGATACACTCTCCTGGTGGTCCAGGAGATCATGATAGGCCTTTTTATCGGGTTTCTCGTGGCCGTGCTGTTTTCAGCCTTTCAATTAGCGGGGCAGTATTTCGCCGTGCAGATCGGTTTCGGCATCAACGAGGTGATCGATCCCCTGGGACAGGTGTCGATTCCTCTGGTGGGACAGTTTAAAAACCTGATCGGTCTGCTGGTGTTTCTGGCTATCAACGGCCACCACTTTATGATTCAGGCGATCTACCGTTCCTACGAACTCGCCCCGGTGATGCACCTGGGGCCCACCATGGCGGGGGGACTAATGCGGTACATGGCGCACTCTTTCAGCGGCATGTTTGTCGTGGCCCTTAAGATATCGCTCCCTGTCGTGGCTACGGTGTTTCTGGTGACCGTGAGCATGGGGATACTGGCCAAGGCCGCGCCGCAGATGAACATCATGATGCTGGGGTTTCCATTCAAGATCATGGTGTCCATGGCGGTGCTTCTTTTGACTGCGCCGCTCATAGTGAGGGTGATGCACGTGTCCCTGGACAGGACTTTTATTTTTATTACGAGGATGCTGAACCACTGGCCGTCATGATGAACGAACCGTACTGGAAACAAACGCTTCGGGCAGCCGGACCCGATGTTGAGATCGAGGGCTTCCGCTTCGACCTTCAGCTCTTTGCCGCCGAAGACGAGGGGCGCACCGAGGAGCCCACGGAGAAGAAACTCCGGGAGGCCCGGGAGAAGGGGCAGGTAGCGAAGACCCAGGAACTTTCCCAGGCCGTGGTGGTGATATTCAGTTTTCTGGTGATCGTATTTATCGGGGCGTGGATCTACGACAGCATGGCGAGGATGACAAAGTTCTACATGGCTTCTTTTTCGACATTCTCCCTTACCCGGGGAAGCATTATGAAGGAATTTCTCCGCGCCGCCCTGGAATCGGGGAAAGTGCTTCTTCCCATTTTCGCCGCCGCCTCTGTGGCGGCGGTGTTCGGCGAAGCCATCCAGGTGGGGTTTCAGTTCTCGGCGCATCCGTTGAAGTTCGACATTACGAAGCTGAAATTCGACCCCGGGACGATCATGAAGAAGGTGTTCTTTTCGAAGCAGGTCGCCATGAACCTCTTTAAGTCGGTTTTCAAGGTCCTGGCAATAGGCTTCGTGGCCTATCTCGTCATCGTCAACGACTATGATGATATACTGCGCACTCCCGACGTGTCCGTGGCAATGGCGCTGAAAATAATATCGGTCACTTCGTTAAAAATAATACTCTGGTCCGCCGCACTGCTCCTGGTCCTCTCTGTTCCTGATTATTATTTTCAAAAACGTGAATTTATGGAGTCCCTGAAGATGACCAAGCAGGAGTTGAAGGAAGAGTGGAAGGAAACCGTGGGGGACCCCCACATCCGGGCGCGGTTGCGTGAAATGCAGCGGGAAATAGTCATGAAAAACATGATACGCGAAGTCCCCAAGGCCGATGTGGTGATCACCAACCCGACCCATTACGCGGCGGCCCTGCGCTTTGACAGCCTCGCCATGGAGGCCCCGCAGCTTATCGCCAAGGGCACCGACAGCATGGCCCTCAGAATCAGGGAGATAGCGAAGCAGCACGACATATATATGGTTGAAAACCGGCCCCTGGCCCGGGAACTCTGCAAAAGGCTGGAAGTGGGCGACTCTGTCCCCGACGACCTCTTCTATGCCGTTTCCCTGGTGTATTCGGAACTGTTCCGGATCGGCCGGTTCGATTTCAAGAGGGAAGGGTAACGGAGGAGCAAGGGAATGGCGGAACCGCGCGGCTTATCGCTTTTATCTTCCAACCTCGCGTGGATGCAGAAAACCGACGTGCTCATAGGCATCGGCGTCATCGTCGTGGTCATGATGCTCGTCATCCCCATCCCGATTTTTCTGCTCGATTTTTTAATGGCCCTCAGCGTGATGAGCGGCATTCTAATCCTCCTCATCGTCATGTACGTGCCGAGGTCTTTCGACTTCTCGGTTTTTCCTTCGCTTCTCCTTATATCGACGGTGTTCAGGCTGGCCCTGAACGTTTCGTCCACGAGGCTCATCCTCCTTCAGGGGGCGTCCTTCGACGGGAAGATCATCCGGGCCTTCGGGGAGTTCGTCGTGGGTGGAAATTACGTGGTGGGTTTTCTCATCTTCATCATCCTCGTGGCGGTGCAGTTTATCGTCATCACCAAGGGCGCCACGCGGACCGCTGAAGTTGCGGCCCGGTTTACCCTGGACGCCATGCCGGGGAAACAGATGAGCATCGACTCCGACCTCTCAAACGGCGTCATCGCAGAGGATGAGGCGAGGAAGCGCCGCGGGGAGATACGCCGTGAGGCGGATTTCTACGGGGCCATGGACGGAGCTTCGAAGTTTGTCCAGGGCGATGTAAAGGTAGGCATCGTCATCACCCTCATTAACATCATAGGCGGCTTCATCATAGGGATGATAATGAGAAGCGAAACCTTCGATGTGGCCCTAAGGACCTATACGCTCCTCACCATCGGCGACGGCCTCGTGTCACAGATCCCGTCCCTCATGGTCACCACGGCGACCGGTATTATCGTCACCCGTGCGGTTTCCGAAGAAAACCTCGGCGAGGACCTGGCCGCACAACTCGGGTCCCAGCCGCGGGCGCTGTGGATGACCGCAGCCGCCCTGGGCGGCGCCGTCTTCATTCCGGGGTTTCCGAAGATTTCGCTCATCGTTCTTGCCGCCGGAATCGGGGCCCTTGCCTATGTTCTCCAGCAGTCAAAGGAGGACGAGATTACCAAAGTGAAGAGCGAGGAGCGGGAGGCCGCCATGCGGGAGCACAAGCCCGAATCGGTGCTTCCCCTGGTCCATGTGGACACCCTTGAAGTGGAGATCGGATACAGCTTAATTCCCCTGGTGGACCCGGAGCAGGGCGGGACCCTCCTGGACCGCATCACCAATATACGCAAACGCAGCGCCCTTGAGATGGGGCTCATCGTGCCTCCCATAAGGATACGGGACAACATGGAGCTGGAGCCGCAGGAGTACTCCATACTTGTCAAGGGGGTCGAACTCGGGCGGGGAGACCTCCAGGTGGGAAAGCTCATGGCGATGAACCCCGGGGAAGTGTCGGAAAAGCTCGAAGGCGACGAGTTCACAGAGCCCGTGTTTCATCTGAAGGCCCTCTGGATAAACACCGACCAGCGCGACTTTGCGGAGCGCCGGGGATATACCGTGGTGGACTGCCCCACTATAATAGCTACGCACCTTACTGAAATAATTAAGCGACATGCCGATGAGATACTGGGACGCCAGGAGGTCCAGCAGATCATCGACAATCTCAAGAACGACTATCCAGCCGTCATCAACGAGCTGGTGACCGAGAAGAAGATGAGCCTGGGGGAAATCCAGAAGGTCCTCCAGAACCTTTTGCGCGAGCGGGTTTCCATACGCAACATGGTGACCATCCTCGAAACCCTCTCGACCTACATTATGTATTCCAAAGACCCGGGGCTTTTGACGGAGTACGTCCGGACGTCCCTTGCGCGGCAGATCTGCAAGGACCACGCCGACCGTTCCGGAGAGCTCTGGGTGATCACCGTGGACCCTGATATTGAAAATATGATAAGGTCCTCAATACACGACGACCCCGTGGAGGGGCGCGTCCTGGGGCTTGACCCGGAGAGCCACGAGATGATCGTGAAATCGTTCCTCTCCGCGTACAATCGGGCGAAGGGGTCGGTGGCGTCGCCGGTATTTCTGGTGTCGCCCCATATCCGCAGCGTCACCTTTGCGCTTTTGGAGCGTGAGCTTGCCGATCCCGCGGTCCTGTCGTACAACGAAATAGCGCCGAATATCAAGATACACGTTGCCGCGTCGGTCCTGGTGCCGAGCGCGGCTTGAGCCGGGAGAACAAAAGGAGCAAGGAGATCCGCCAATGAGGTACGTGAAGATCAAAGCCAAGACCTACAACGAAGCCATGATGAAACTCAAGATGGAGCATGGAGACGACGCCATACCCATTAGCCACAAATACGTGAAAGAGGGGGGGCTTTTAAACTCCAAGTTTTTTGCCCGCGATGTGGTTGAGCTTACGGCCGCCATCCAGGAAAAAAAGGTGTTGTCCCGCATTCCCGAAAAGAAGGGAAGCATAGACATACGGGTGGGGGACACGGAGGCGGAACGGAATATCCTTGCAGGAAGGATCCTTTCCTCCCTGGGCCGGGAAGAGATTGCCCCGGCGGCCCCGAAGGCGCCACTTCGGGCCCGGGAGGAGAACCCCGCCGTTTCGGAAACCGTGATTAGCGGAACGGCCAGGGCGACGCGCGCAGCCGGAGTTGACGTATCCAGTGTGGAGAGACCGGAACAGGATGAAGCTGTTTTGGACCGGGGCGACTTTGCGGCCCTGCGAAAGCTGGAAAAGGAGTTTAGCGAGATGAGGGAAACCCTGCACAGTTTCATCCGTTCGCAGAAGGACGCCGCGAAACCTGCCCAGGGCCAGCCCGCCGAGGAAGACCGCTTTCTGGACCCGTATAGGACAATCCTGAAAAACAACGATTACGATCTCGACGAATGCTGTACCCTGATGCAGGAGCTGAAGAACTCCATAAGCAGGGACGACCTCCGGGACAAGTACAAGATAGAGAAGAGCCTCAGGGACCTTTTAAAAAGCAAGATCGTCACCAGCGGCCCCTACAATCTGGGCCACAAGAAGAAGGTAATAATGTTCTTCGGCCCCACGGGGGTGGGGAAAACGACCACTATGGCGAAGCTCGGCGCCATCTATGCGCTCCGGGAGGACCACACTGTGTCTTTTATAACACTTGACAACTACCGGATAGCGGCGACGGAGCAGCTTAAGAAGTACGCCGAAATCATGAAAATTCCGGTCCATGCGGTAAACGACCAGAAGGAGTTCAAGGCCCTTCTGGAAAAAGAGAAATCTGAAATCATCATGATAGACACTTCGGGGCGAAGCCACCGAAACGAGCTTAAAATCTCGGAAATTAAGAGCTTTGCGGACCTGGTGGAGTACGATTTCGAAAAAATCCTCTGCGTGGGGGCCAATACCAGAAAAGCTGACATTCATGAGATATTCAAATCGTTTGACAAAATACATTTTGATAGTATTATTATAACAAAGGTGGATGAAACCAGTCATATTGGAAATGTGATCGATGTGGCGGACAGGTTTAAGAAACCCATATCGTACTATACAAATGGCCAGGAAGTGCCCAACGACATCGTTTTAGCTGACCCGGACAAGCTGGTGAACCTGATGTTCGGCCCGGCAATCAACTGAGTAAGGAGGCGGTACGTGGACCAGGCGACCAATCTGAGAAAGCTGGTGCTCGAAAACCGGCAGGTCAAGAAGACAAAAACCATCGCTATCGCCAGCGGCAAGGGGGGAGTGGGTAAATCGAGCCTGGCGGTGAGCACCGCCATCGCCCTGGCCCGAAAAGAGGCAACAGTTACGCTCCTGGATGCGGACCTGGGCCTGGCTAACGTGAACGTGATGCTGGGCATCATCCCGAAGTACAATTTGTATCACGTCATCAAGGGGAAGAAGAAGCTCAAGGAAATCGTAATAGAAGTCCCGGAGAACATAAAAATCATCGCCGGAGCATCGGGATTTCACCAGCTCGCGAACCTGGACACGAAGCAGCGCTCGGACTTCATCGAGTCCGTTGGTGAGCTCGATTCCGACGACTACATGATTATCGATACCGGCGCCGGAGTGTCCCAGAACGTCCTGTCCTTCGTCCTGGCGGCCGATGAGGTGATTGTGGTTACGACGCCGGAGCCAACGGCCATCACCGACGCGTACGGCATAATCAAATCCATCGCCGCCCAGGCCCCGGACAAGTCAATCAAACTCATCGTCAACCGGGTCCAATCCGTGGCGGAAGGGCGGAGGGTCTCCCAGAGGGTGATAAACATCGCCGGGCAGTTTTTGAACGTGAAGGTGGAAAACCTCGGTTTCGTTTTCGACGACATCGCAGTGCCGAAGTCGGTGAGAAACCAGAAGCCTTTTATAGTGAGCTACCCCAAGTCGAAGGCTTCGATATGCGTGTCGCTTATTGCGGACCGCATCATCAACAAGGAAACTGAAAGCGGGAAGGCATCGGGCCTGCCGGGTTTTTTCAAGAACCTCTTCCGTTCCAGCGGGGGCGAGGAGGATTAATGAAAAGGGGCGGCAATAAGAGAAAGGCGGCGCCATGACATTCAGATTGGGAACATACGGCAGTTTGGCCCTTGAGCTGAAAAGCGCCGTCATCTTCGGCGTCACCGCCATGGTGCTCTCCCTGCTTACCGGCCTTTTGTCGGGAAACTCCGCGGGCAACGCGCTTTTTACTTCCCTGATAATTACACTGGTCTTCGCCGGAATTGGATACGGCGCAATCCTAATCCTCCGGCGCTTCGTTCCAGAGGTGCTGGATGTTTTTGACGTCCCCGCGCCTGACGGAGAGGGCGGAGGGGGTGAGGAAATCGAGGCCTCTTCAAAGAAGGAAGATACCGCCGGAGAAACCCCCGGGGAAGCCCCCGCCGAGGATGGTGTTCCCCGGACCGACGAGGGCCTCAAGAAAGAGTTCGAACCGTTCAGGGCGGGGGATTTCAAGAGCTATGAATCCCGCACCGATGGGGATGTCGGCTCCCTCGGTAAGCATTTTATGTCGGAGCAAAAGACCGTCAAATACGAGCCGAAGATCATCGCCGAAGCGATTCGGACCATGATCCGCAGGGACGAGAAAGACTAATACACCAGGTGGCGATCTCTTATGAACAGCGAAAAATTCAAGGAATATGACAGCATTGGCGAGGACGATCTCTGGAAGAAGTACTACAAGTCCAAGAGCCAGGAGATCAGGGACTACTTCGTCATCAAGTACGCCCCGCTCATAAAATACGTCGCCGGGAAGATATCGATTGCCCTGCCACAGAGCATCGAGTTCGACGACCTGGTCTCCTATGGGGTCTTCGGCTTGATCGACGCCATCAGCAAGTACGATCCCAACCGGGGGATCAAGTTCAAAACCTATGCCATGACCCGAATCCGGGGGGCCATCTTCGACGAGCTTCGTTCAATCGACTGGATACCCCGGTCCATACGGCAGAAGGCGAAGCAGATTGAACAGGTCATTACCGAACTTGAAAACAAATTGGGAAGGACCGTTGAGGACGAAGAGATCGCCCGGGAGATGGGTATTTCCGGCGACGAATTTCAATCGCTCCTTAACAAGCTTTCGGGAACTTCCCTTCTGTCTCTCAACGATATCTGGTATATGGGGGACGACAATGATGAGCTCTCGATTCTGGAGACCCTGGAGGCGCCGGAGAACATGAATCCCGACGTCCTCATAGAGAAGGAGGAGATACGGGACTACATAATTGAAGCCATAAAAAAGCTCCCGGACAAGGAAAAAAAGGTGATCGTCCTCTATTATTATGAGGACCTCACCCTCAAGGAAATCGGGGAAGTCTTGGACGTCACGGAGAGCCGGGTTTCCCAGCTCCATACGAAGGCGATCATGAGGCTCCGGGGGCGTCTGGGGCGCATTAAATCCAATATCATCGGATGAACGGATTGAACAGGGTAAAGGACATTCTCCTCGGAATCGGCGACGACGCCCCGGGCGACGAGCTCGAGGTCCTTGCCGACTCGGTGCGTCAGGCCCTGGATATGGCGGCCAACGACCTTGGCGTTGAGGTTTCCGAACTCGATTACGAAGTGATACAGAAGGGGACCGGTGGACTTTTTGGTGTTGGCAGGCGTCCTTACCGGGTCATTGTAAGGAAGGCGGCTGTGTTGCCGGAGCATGATGATATCGACAGGCTCGAAAAGAAGCTCCAGAACATTTCAGATAGCGATCTGGTCCTGGAACGCAAAGATAAAAACGTCGATGGCACCTTTACGGTCCGGGTCCTCAAAACCGGAATCTGGCTAACCGTGTCCCCTGCGAAAGGGAAAGGACGGCTGGTCGCCCTGAACGATGTTACCACCCGCCTTTACGCGATGCAGATCAACAATGCCGATTTAAAGAAAGTAGAAAAGGAGGTCCGAAAGGCCTCCGGCAAACCGGTCAAGATAGCGGAATGGTCGCCGAGGCCGGAATGGGACGGCACAATGTCGATCGAGGTTACCGAAGACGAAATGAGGGCTTATGTGCATTTCGTCGCCCCGCGTTACGCCGGCCGCAACATGGATTTTGACGATGTAATGAACGCTCTCCGGAGCAGCGGAGTGGTCGCCTGCATCAATGAGAAAGGGATTGGAGAGTACCTTGAAGCGATGGACTATACCAGACCCCTCCTGGCCGCAGAGGGCGAACCGCCGCGCCACGGCAAAGACGCCTTTACGGATTACAAAGTGAGGATTGACAAGTCGGTAATCAGTTTCGAGGAGGACAAGGAAACAAAACGCGTGGACTTCAAGGACCTGGACCTGCTTGAAAACGTCGTGGTGGGGCAGGTGCTGGCGGTGAAGGTGCCCTCGGGGGAAGGAGTTCCGGGCCGCACCGTCACCAACCGCGTCCTCGCCGCAAGGAACGGGAAAGACGTCCCCATGCGCCACGGCAAGGGGACCATCCTTTCCGAGGACGGAATGGAACTCACGGCGGAGATCAACGGCCAGGTGGTTTTCCAGGGCGGGAGGCTCAGCGTGGAGCCGGTCTACTTCGTCAAAGGCGACGTTTCTCTGGAAACAGGGAACATTGTGTTCCTCGGCTCAGTTGTGGTGGGGGGGAATGTACAGGACAACTTCACCGTTAAGGCCGCGGGGAACGTTGAAGTGAAGGGGACCGTCCAGAAGGCCTTCATCGAGGCCGAGGGAGACATCATCGCCCGCCAGGGCATAGTTGGGCGTGATGAGGCGAAGATAGAGTCTACGGGCGGTTCCATCTATACTAAGTTTGTCCAGGGGGCCTCCCTTGTGGCGGAGAAGGACATTATCGTTTCAGAGGGGATACTTCACTCCATGATTGATGCCGGCGGAAAGGTGTTGTGCAATGGCAAGAGGGCGAAGATCGTCGGCGGGCGCATCCGGGCCGGTGAGGAAGTAAACGCCCGTTACATTGGCGCCGACGCGTCGACCAAAACCGAGGTCCGCGTGGGCATCAATCCCAAGGTCCACCAGCAGCTCACGGACATGGACACGGTAAAAAGGCAGGTGGAAGAGGAGCTTGAGAAGATTAAGAAGGATGTGACCACACTCACCATACAAAAAAATAACGCAGGAGGAAAACTGGCGCAGGACCGGGAAGAAATGCTCGGAAAGATGAAGGCCCAGCAGCAGAAGCTCACGATGAGGCAAAGCGAGCTTGCCATGGAACTTGAAGAGTTGAAGGCTTATCTGGGTATGCTCCAACAGAAAGGGCGGGTGTGCGCGGAAAAGACGCTTTTTCCCGGCGTAGATATTTTCATTAAGGACAAAAAGTACGAGGTGAAGGACCCCTATAACTATATAAAGATAACCCTGGAGGGCGATAACTGGCGGTTTGGCGAATACCAGGCGCCCCAGCTCCAGGAAGACCAGGCGCGGATTATGCCGTCGAGACGGAGCGCCAGCTCCAGGAGGCGATGAGGGCGTCGGGGCCAGGCGCGAAATGTCGGAGGAAAAGTTATGGCGATAAAACCGATAGACCTTCAGGTCGCCATGGGGCAGATGCCCGAGGTGGCGAAGGGGGAGCAGGGCCGGAGCGCCGCCGCCGCTGAAATGCAGCAGACGCTGGCCGGGGAATCGGGGCAGAAATCGAGGGAAGCCCCGAACCGCCTTGAGGAGAACAAAAAGACCGAGCACGCCATAATCACGGGCGAGGAAAAGAAGGGCGGAGGCCGCCGGGAAGGGAAAAAGGGCGGCGGGGAGAACAAAGAAAAGAGGGGAACAAAGGTGCGGGACGAGAAGCTCGGCCTTTTCATAGACGTGCTGAAATAACGCTCTTTGCTGAAAAATACACACGGGGTGCAAGGCCATGCAGTTTTTTGCGTTGATACTTGTCAATACTGCGATGTTTGCGATATTCTATTTACTGATCAGCCTGAAGCTTGAGAGGAAGGCCACCGAATTCAGGGAGAAAAAACTCCGCCGCATTATGGAGGAGATGATAGGCGAGTTCAACGAGACGGCGGAACGGAATATCACCCTTCTGGAAAGCAAGATACAGGTGATGAAGCGCATGATGCAGGCTTCCGGGAGTATTAAGGGCCTTGGCCTGAGTATCACCGACAAAATGGAAGTGACTGAAGAAGAGATATCTTCCGTGTCCGGGGCGGCCCCCGCCGATCTCGGCGGCCCCAACCGGGTAAACACCTTCGAAGCGATTAAATCGGTGCTAAGCGGCGGGGCGGGGGCGATCAGCCGCGGTATTAGGAAAATTGCGGAAAAAACATCCCACAAAGGGGGGGCCGCATTTCCGGATAACTATGCCGGGCAATCGATGGACCCGGAATTTCACCCCCGTTGTAAGGATATTCCGCGGGAGGGGCTCCCCGGAGCCCCGGATGTTCCAGAGGACCGTGAAGCGGCGCACGGGGATGACAGTAAGGACCTTTCCGCGATTTTTGACGGCGCCGGCGACAAATATGCCCTCATAAGCGATCTTTACGCCAGGGGATATTCCGTCGAGGATTTGTCCCGGTCCTCGGGTATCCCCCAGGGAGAAATTAGGCTTGTATTAAACCTGGGGATGTGAAAAATGATGAAATCCATGCAATAATTACCAGTTTTTCTATTGTAAATATTATCTACCGGACCGTATTGTGCTATTTTGCTCCACATTTCCGTGTGGGAAGGGAGATGTGGCGTTTCCGGAGGGTTTCAGGCAGGATTTGAATGATTGATTTTCCCGAAATTAAAAGGCTTACCGATGAGGAATTCAAACGGTTTGCCGCCCTTATTTACCAGGAAAGCGGAATTTTCCTAAAGGATACCAAGATCACCCTCCTGTCCAATAGGCTCAGGAAGCGTCTCCACGCCCTCAAGCTCGACACCTTTTCCCAATATTACGACTACATCTATGCCCTTACTGACAGGACACAGGAGATAGAAGCCCTTATAGATGTTGTGTCCACCAATGAAACCTACTTTTTCCGCAATGAACGGCAGTTCGAAGCACTGACAAAACATTGCTTTGAGGACATCGCCGGAAAGAAAAAAGATGGGAAGGCCCTTCGCATCTGGAGCGCCGGTTGTTCCACAGGGGAGGAGCCCTACACCCTGGCCATCTGCGTTCTTGAGAACGCCCGCTTCTTTCCAAACTGGAAAATTGAAATCATTGCAACCGATATCGCACCATCGGTCCTTGAGTTCGCCCGGCGCGGGGTGTACACCGGCAGGAGGATCGAAAAAGTCCCTCCTGAAATACTGGAGAAATATTTCACTCCCGATGGGGAGAACAGGGAACAATATCGCATCAACGATGAAGCGAGAAAACTTGTGACGTTCCAGTACCTGAATCTTTTCAAAAACCCATACCCCGAAAAGCTCGATGTGGTGTTCTGCCGTAATGTAATGATCTACTTCGATAAGGAGCACCAGAAGAAACTCGTGGCCGGCTTTTACCGGGTTTTAATGCAGGGGGGGTATCTTTTTATCGGCCACTCCGAAACGCTCCATTCTATATCCGATGATTTTACCTATGAGAAAATCCTCGACTCCCCTGTATATGTGCCCAGGAAGAGATGAAACAGGAGATACAATGAGCTTTCAGTTTATAAATGTGGGAATAGCCGACCTCGGCGTCGCGAAGACGCCCGATATTTTGAGAACAGTCCTCGGTTCCTGCGTGGGAATCTGCCTGCACGATCCCAAGGCAAAGATTGCGGGGCTTTCCCATATCATGCTTCCGAAGCTCTCGGACAAGAATTCCAACGAAAAAAAATACGCTGACACTGCGATACCGCTCCTTATCGAAGAGATGAAAAACAGGGGCGCCGATGCCGTACGGCTCGTGGCGAAGATCGTGGGGGGCGCCACGATGTTCAAAATCTCGGGCAACAGCATGATGAGTGAGATAGGCAGGAACAACATTTCCAAGGTCAAGGAAGTCCTCGGCGCACTTGGAATAGAAATCATCGCCGAAGATACAGGAGGCAACTACGGCAGGACCATCGATTTCTATTCCGAGAGCGGCGTCCTCAAAATAAGGTCCCTTGGCAGGGAAGAGAAAGTGTTATAGGCGGACCTATGGAAAGCATGACAGGGTACGGCAACGCCGATGGAGTCACGGACCAATTTTCTTTTTCTATTACGTTGAAATCCCTCAACTCGAAGTATCTCGAAATATACACCCATCTCCCCAGGGCGCTCAAGGACCACGGCGAGGAGATTGAGGCGATGCTGAAAAAGACCTTCGGCCGGGGGAAAATCGAACTCTCCGTGGAAATTTTCGACTGGGTCGAGACGAAAAAGATCAAGATCGACGGAGTGACGGCAAAAAGCTATTACGACGAATTCTCCCGGCTTGAAAAGAAACTCGGTTTGCGCGACAGCTTCAATCTCGGGACGCTTCTTGAAATGGACGGCGTTATTCGGAAAGAACGGGCCCTCCTCTCCTCGAACTCGTTTCAGCAGGTGATGAAAGCCATAGAAGGAGCGGCCTCCAGGGCCTGCCGCATGAGGATGAAGGACGGGGCCTCCACTGCCAGGGACATCCGAAAATCGATCGCGGCCATCTCAAAGGGGTTGGGCGAGTTGAACCTCCTAACCAGGGACCTTCCGGCGAAGGCCTATGAAAGGCTAAAAAACGCCGTTGAGGCCCTTTCCGGGGGCGGAGGCTCGGACGAGCGGCTTTACGCCGAGATCGCCATTCTGGCGGACAAGCTCGATATCAACGAGGAGAAGGTGCGCCTTGGGGACCATATAGAAAAATTCAAGGCGATGATGGCGGAGGACGGCCAGGTGGGGAAGCGGCTTGATTTTCTCGCCCAGGAGATGTTCCGCGAGATCAACACCATTTCGTCAAAATCGAACAGTTCAAAAATCGCGCATATTGTGGTTGAATTGAAAAACCACGTTGACAAGATCCGGGAACACTGCAGGAATATTGTGTAGCCTGGGGCACGGGGCCCTGGCGCGGGAAGCCATGAAAACAACGTTAATTAACATCGGATTCGGGAATGCCGTCGCCGCGGGGCGGGTGATAGCCGTTATCACTCCCCAGTCCGCATCGGGCAAACGGATCCGTGAAGAGGCGAAGGAGAGCAGTCTCCTCATCGACGCGACCCACGGCAGGAAAACCAGGGCCATCATCATCATGGACAGCAACCACGTGATCCTTTCGGCGATGAATCCGGAGACGCTCATGAACCGGTTAACCGATGGACCAGAAGATTAATAGTGACATATCGATAGTTGTATCGGCGCCGTCTGGAACGGGTAAAACCACTATCATCCAGGAGGTGATCCGGGATTTCGGCGCCATGGAGTTCGTGATTTCCACGACGACCCGGAAGCGGCGAAGCACCGAGACTGCCGACAAATTCTACTACTTTGTCGAAGAAGAGGAATTTAAGAAGGGCATTGAGGCCGTCGAATTTATCGAATGGGCACTGGTCCATGAAAACTATTACGGGATCACCCAAAAAGAGATTGACAGGATACAAAACACCGGAAAAATCCCGATATTCGACGTTGACGTGCAGGGGGCGCGTACGCTCCGGGGGAAACTTGGAAATGCCGTGTTCGTGTATATCGTCCCGCCCTCACTGGAGGTGCTCCTCGAAAGGCTACGGGGCCGCGGTACCGATTCCGAGGAACAGATACGTATCCGGATGAAAAATGCCGTTGACGAGCTTAAGTGTTACCACTATTATGATTATATCATCATAAATGACACGATTCCCGAGGCCTGCGATTGTTTCAGGTCCATCCTGAGAGCGGAATGCTGCAGGAAGGCGAGGATCGAGGACGCCGTGAAGAAAATAATCGGAGAATAAAATATGATCATACCGCTGGACAAGCTGATTTCCTACGACGAGAACCGCTATATCCTCACCCGGGCTTCCATGGAAACCGTGGACAGGATTGAGAGCCTCACAGGTGAGTTGATTGAAGGGGAAGAGTGGAAAATCGTGCCGAATGTGCTACGCCTCGTCCTGGGAGAGAAAGTGAAGTACGTCCATGAATTGGAATAGGACAAATCTTCCTTCGTTTTACGGGATTCCGGGAATTTTCAAGGGGTGATTCGTTATAACTGCGGCGGTTCTGGTAGGTCCCACTGCATCGGGTAAAACTGCGCTGTCCTTGGAGCTTGCTCACCTCGGTTTCGAGGTTGTGTCGGCCGATTCCGTGCAGGTGTACAGGTATCTCGATATCGGCAGCGGGAAACCCACCCGGGAGGAAAGGGAAAGGGTCCGGCACCATTGTATCGACATCGCAGATCCGGATTATGGCTTTACCGCCGGAGAGTTTTGCAAAAGAGCGCGCCTTGCGGAGGAGGAAATTTCAAAACGCGGCAAGGTCCCGCTCTTCGTAGGAGGTACCGGCCTTTATATCGATTCTTATTTCAAGGGGCTTTCGGAAATTCCCCCCGTAGATGACTCGATAAAAAACGTATTGTTGAGGGAGCTGGAAGATTCGGGTCTTCCGACGTTGTACGCCGAACTCGCGGCTTGTGATGCGGCTTTTGCGGCCAAGATACATCCCCATGACAGGCAGAGGATACTCCGGGGGCTGGAAGTGTTCCGGCAGTTTGGAAGGCCTCTGAGCAGTTTCTACGAATCGACGGTGTCGAGGGTCGGAGGTCCCGTGTTGTATATTGGCCTCACTGTGCCAAGGGACGAACTCGGCGCCCGGATCGGCCGTCGTGTCGATTTAATGTTAGACGCCGGGTTTATCGACGAGGTGCGTGAACTTCGTTCCCGGGGGTACGGGCCGGATCTTAAGTCCATGAAGTCCATCGGGTACGCCGAAATCCACGGTTTTTTAGACGGCGCAATGGCCCTGGAAGACCTGGGGGAACGCATAAAGACGAACACCAGGCGTTATGCGAAAAGGCAAATGACCTGGTTTTCCAGGAACGGCCGGGTACAATGGTTTTCCCCGGAAGAAACACAAAAAATATCCGGAGTCGTGTCCCGGTGGCTCGGTTCCCTGCGGCAGTGAATGTCAGGGTCCGGCCCGCTGGAGAAATAAAAAAATAAAAAGGTGCTGCCATGGCCAAACAAGCGAAAAACCTGCAGGATCATTTTCTCAACGTCGCGAGGAAGGAGAAAATTGAAATCAACATTTTCCTGATGAACGGAGTGCCGATCAAGGGGAGGGTGTTGAGCTTCGATAATTTTACTGTCCTCATTGAGGTGGACAAGAAGCACAATCTTATCTACAAGCATGCCGTTTCCACCATCGTTCCCTCCCGGCCGATTCAGTACAAGGAAGAGGACGAGGGCTGAATACCCGGGAGACCACATGAAAACCCTATGTGTGATTCTTCTGCTGACCTTCGCCGCCATGGGGGCGTACTTTACGGTGTTTATGGTCGATGAGGGGGAATATGGCGTCATAACCAGTACTGATGACGACGAAGTCGTCGCGGTCCTTCCCCCGGGAATGCATTTCGTGCCCAGGGCCGTTTTCCCCTGGAAAACGGCCTTGACCTACGGAAGGGCCAAGGCGTCCAATATGTTCGACTTGAGTGTTCCACTCCCTGGCCTCGAGGAGCTCGACAGCAGGCACTATTCCGTTGGGATACGGGTCAATGCGGCCTGGGAAGTCGATTTCCAGACCGTTACGGGGGACCTACTTGCGGAAAAGGGCAGAGTGGTCCACACCATCGGGAAGTTTCTAAAAGGCGGCTTCACCGGAGAAATGGCCCCATATCTGCATCCCATGTACAATTCCCGGAAGCTTGAGCTGGAGATGGAGGCCGTATCCGACAGGGTATTCGAAGCGGTCAAGAAAAAGTGCGCCGGGATCGGAATCAGGGTCCTTACCATGGGGCTTGTCGGGCCGGTTTCGGTCCCCAATCCGGAGATATTCCGGGAAGGGGTGTCCCTGGCTGCGGAGCTCCGCCAGATAGAAAATACAAACCGGAAAGACCTTCTGATACTGGAAAATAAATTGCGGAAAGAGGATTTCAAAAATAAAAAGTATTTGGAAAATTTAAGGGAGATTGCGAAACTGGTTAAAAATAACCCTGATGTTCTTAAATACCTGTATATTAAGGGTTTCTCGAAGAACGTAAGGGCGATACTCATGCCGGAAAGGACCGGATTGCCTTTCGGGCTCGATTTCGGGGAGAAGGGCCCCCGAAAAGAAGGTGACGTGGACAATTTTCGGTAAAAGTCGGGCCAATCTCCGTTACTACCGGGAACATATCGATCTAACACGAGGAGCGTTAGCATGGGCTGTGGCAGGAAACAGAAAAGAAAAAAGATCGCAAACCATAAGCGGAAGAAAAGAAGAAGACTCAACCGCCACAAGAAGAAATAGCTTTTGCCCCACGGAGAGAGGGCCAAAGAATGGAGGGCAAAAAAAAGATTGGCAATATTATCGCAATTGCCAATCTTTTTTTGTTGATTATCGTCTGGTTGTGTAGTAAGGTGCGTGCGATATGAAAAGCCCCATGAAGAGCTTGTCCGGGGGCATGGAATCCGGAAAATACCACTGGAAGAGGCGCCCCTCGGAGATTCGCGGGTACAACCGCACCCTATACCTGAACTCCGACGCTGGTGACTATCTGCGTGTTGACTACAACACCAGGGAAAAGAGGGTCCGCCTCTACATTGAAGACGCCGGGGAAGGGGGTATCCCCTATTATGCCATCATCAATAACGGCAAGGTAACCGCGGAAAAGAACGCCCAGACCGGGCGTCCCATCGATCTGAGCGAAAAAATCGGCAGCCGGGCCGACATTTTCTCGGGCATCAGCAATCGAGAAGTCCTGAAACTCATCAACAAAAATTACGGTATTGGCGAGACGAAGAAAGCCGAACGTAATGATGCCGAAAGAAAGATGGTCCTGGAAAGGACGCGTCAGAGGTATTTCAAACCCGAAGAGCAGGGAGGGGGCGGCGAACGCGCCCGTTCGCTGCTTCGGCTGGGGATCCAGTGGGTCGACATTTTTGACATCGGCATCGGGGCCCTTCTTACCGCAAGCCTCTATCTTTATGAATACGATTTCGTCGCTCCGGGGGCCCTTGCCGCCTTATACGGAATTATAATCGGTACTGTAGACATGGTGTTAAGAAAGAGGGACCCGTTTTTTCCCAAGGTTGTGGGCTTTATCCTGGCCGGTGTGGGGCTATATATATATGGTAATTATTTCAGGTGATTCCGAATACCGGAAAATTTTCCCCGTAAAGCCATTTTATTATTGAAAACTTGTCCCTTTCTCGTCATATTGTAAGCATAAGGCGGCAAAAAGGCACAAGGTTATTTATAATAATTAAGTTTTTCCGCCGGCCTTTAAAAATTAATTTTTTTTAAAAAATTCTCTGAAACCCATTTTACCGGTAACGATGATGGAAAAAGAAACGAAAATGATTGATTCCCTTCAGGTCGTATGTTTCAAGGTGGGAAGCGAGGAATACGGAATCGAGATTCTGAAAGTACAGGAAATTCTCAAGCTCCCAAAGGTCACCAGGCTTCCCCGGTCCGCCCCGTACATCATGGGTGTCATTGATCTCAGGGGAAAGGTGATCCCCATCGTCAACCTGAGCAGGCGTTTTGCCCACGAGGGTAATGATTCCGATATCGACAAAAGGGCCATCGTGGTGGATATCCGCGGGAAGCAAATAGGCCTCGCCATAGATACCGTGAGCCATGTGGTCAAGTTCGAGGCGGGCAAGATTGAGCCTCCCCCTCCCATTCTAAAGGGCATTTCCGGAAGGTACATCATTGGAGTGGCGAAGCACAATCAGGGATATGTCATCATCCTCGACATCGACAAAATTTTCTCCTCCGAGGAGCTGAACCTCATCGCAAGCTGATTAGCTCTTCAAGTCTTCCCGCACGGCTTTTCTCCCGGTTCAGTAGGCGGCAATTAGGATGGTTTCAATCTCGTTCTTCGACAGAGGGCGGGGGGCGTTTTCAATAAAGGGATACCTGATGGCTATCTCGGCAATGCGCGACAATTCCGTCTTGGGTAGTTCGAACTGGGAGAGCCGTTGAGGCACGTCCATCTCCAATTCGAGTTTTCGCACGCCCTCAACGGCTTTGATGGCCGCCTCAATTACGGTGATGTCCTTCACGTCCTCGTCCATAACCTTTGACATCTGGACATACTTGCCGGGGGAGGAGGTGAGGTTGTATTCCATGATGTGGGGGAGTATCACACCCATGGCGTTTTCAATGGAGACGGCGGAGGCGGAAGATATCGCCGTCGAGATGGCCAGGGTTACCGAAAGCTCCGCGATGGAGAAGGCGATTCCCGTCATCACAGAGGCCAGGGAGAGCTGGTTTCTTGCCGCGAGGTTCGCGGGTTCCTGGAATATTACCGGAAGATTTTTAAAAATAAGGTCAATGGAACGAAGGGCCAGGGTGTTCAAGAGCCCGTTGTTTTTTTTCGATATGACCGATTCCGTGGCGATGGCCAGGGCGGCCACCGCGCCGCCGACGCTCTTCTCCTCGTCTATGACGGCCGATATTTTCGGGTCGATGATGGCGGCCCGGGGATACAGGACCCTGTTCCTGTAAAACTGCTTGTGGCGCTCGTGGATGTCCGTAAGGAAGAGCATCGGGGCCACTTCAAACCCGAATACAGGGTACGCCGGAATGACGATGAGGTTAATCGGGTTTTCCACGGCGGGATTGGCGAAGAGCTCTTCGGAGAAAAGGTAGTTGTTCGCCAGCAACGATATCGCCTTCGCGGCATTAATGGCATCGAGGCCGCCGAAGGCCAGGACAGTGTCGCAATTCGTTTTCTTTAAGAAATACACGGCCGAGTCGATCTGTTCAGTGTCGGGGGTATCGGATATCTCGTCGTATATGATCCATCCCACTCCGGCTTTGGCGAGGCTTTTGGAAATTTTCAAGATTATGTCCTCAAACATCTCCAGGTCCCGGGTGGTGGTAATGAAGACCGCACGGGTGCCGTACTGCCGGACTATGCCGCCAATATCCCCGAGGATGTCTTCTCTCAGGTATATCTGGGTGGGTAGGTGGAATTCCGGAATGAAGTCCATGGCCAGGATTGTTTACCTTTCAGGGTGATATCAGTATATGTATCGACCCCCGGGGGGCCGGAGGAACAGCATTTTGCCGCCTCCGATACAGTGCCGGGGAATAAAAAAAAGCGGAGGTGGTACACATCCGCTTTTTTTATCGGTTGCAGAGAAGGGCACTTTATCGCCGGAGCAGGTAGCTCGCTATTTTGTCGGCCACCATCTCCACCACACGGTCGTCGTCGAAACGGTCGTAGGTGCCGTTGGCGATCTGGGCCTTGATCTCCTGGACCCTCTGAGCGCGGTCGGGATCGCCGGTTTCGCGGACCATCCGGGTGTAATGGGAGGTTTCAGCGGCCCTCTTGGCTTCGGAGGAAATCTCGACCTTGTCGTTCCTTCCCGAGTCCCGCGTTCTGGCTACCGATTTGGAGCGATTGGGCTCGACGATATTGTTGATATTTCCAATTTTATCGATTACCATTTTTTGTAACCCTTTTATAATCTACCTACTATATCGGCCTCATTTGTCAATTCTTTAATAAAAATTTTTATATTCTCCCGGTTTTTGATCGGTAATATCTAAAAATACGAAGAAACACGGGAGTATTCAACAAAAGTTCTAGTTTTTTCATTGTCTCCCCGCCGCCAGAGGCTCGGAGAGAAGACTACCTCTCATTTTTTTGATGATTTATTGCCGAAAGTAATGTTTTCGGCAATTATTACATCTGTCCCTCACCCGTTTTGGGGAAGGTAGAGGGCGATGGCGAATTCCCCCTGCTCGCGGATTTTATCCACATTTTCGCAGATTTCTTCAATGCTGCCGGCTATCAGCTCCTCGTGCATCTTAGTGAGTTCGCGTCCGATAACCACATGGGCGCCTGGGAGGGTTTCCCCAATTTCCAGCAAAAGCTTCCTCACCCTGGCAGGTGCTTCGTAGATGACGCAGACCGAGGGCCCCCCCTTGAGCGCATCGAGCTCTTTCCGGCGCTTTCCTGGCTTGCGGCTCAAAAATCCCATAAAGAGGATGTCCCGCCCGGGAAACCCCGACACCGAGAGAAGGGCCGTCAGTGCCGAGGGGCCCGGAATTGGCGACACTGGAATTCCTGCCTCCCGGCAGGCCCGCACGAGAACACTGCCGGGGTCGGACACACCGGGAGTGCCGGAATCGGTGATGTAGGCGGCTGAATTACCATCCCGGAGAAATTCCACGGCCCGGGCGTAATGGGCCTCAGGCGAATTGGAATGAAGGGGATAGGCAGGGATGGAGAGGGAGAACCGTGAAAGGAGTTTCCTGGCCCGCCGGGTGTCTTCGCAGTAAAGGGCCCGCACCTCTTCCTGAAGGGTCTTCACGGCCCTGTATGTGATATCTTCCATGTTCCCAATCGGGGTGGCGATTACGAAAAGCGTTCCCGGTGTCTTTGCCATTGTCCGTGCCTAAATTGCGTTTGACATATCCTTCTAAAAGGTAGAAGGGTATTCAGCGGGCCCGGGGCCGAGAAAATCAAGAACTAAAGCCGGATATACGTGAATAAAAAAGAAACGAGGGCCCTCCTCGCCGAGAAGGGGCTGCGTCCCAACAAAAAGCTCGGCCAGAACTTTCTCTGCCGGGACGATATCCTGGAGCGCATCAACGATGCGGCGGGCGTCTCGGAAAGTGACCGCATTCTTGAAATAGGCCCCGGACTCGGGTTTCTTACGGAGAAGATGGCCTCCCGGGGCGCTCTTGTCACTGCCGTGGAAGTCGACGCCGGGCTCCACCGGTTCCTGACGGGCCGCTTGGGCGGGTCTGTTGTCCTTTATCATGCCGATTTTCTCAAGCTGGACATTCACGATTCTTTCACGAAATCGGTATCGAACCTTCCGTACTGTTGCGCTTCGGAGATATTGTTCCGCCTGGCGGCGGACTTTACAATGCCCGAGGTCTATGTGATGCTCCAGAAGGAGATGGCGGAGAGGATCATGGCGCGCCCGGGAGAAGAAAACTACGGCGCCATGTCGGTGACCCTGGGACTCTATTTCAATGCGAAACTTTTCTTTGAAGTAGGGGCCGGGGCCTTTTACCCGGAACCCGGGGTGCGTTCCTCCTTCCTCGGTCTGGCGAGGAAGGAGGAACTTCCCGACGCCCCTGTCCTTCGGGCCTTCCACGCCGTGGTGAAGTCCGCCTTCTGGGGGCGGCGTAAAACCCTTGAGAGCGCACTGGCGCGGTCTCCCCACCTGGACCTGGGCAGGGAAGGGGCGCAAGAGATCTGCGGCGCTGCCGGGATAGAAGGTTCACGCCGGGGCGAGGACCTCGGGCTGCAAGAATTCCTGGATTTGGCCCGGGCGTTGAAAGGGAGGAGCACATTATGACGAAGCAGGTTTTAAACCCGGACAGGCTCCTGTGCGGAATTGAAAAACCCGCCCGCTACACCGGAGGGGAACTCAATGTGCAGGTGAAAAATGAAGCGGCCTTCCGGATGGCTGTTTCATTTCCCGACCTCTATGAGGTGGGCATGTCCAATGCCGGGATTCAGATACTCTACAGCAGGGTGAATGCCATTGAGGGGGCCGCCTGCGAGCGTGTTTTCGCCGTCGCGCCGGATTTCGAAAAGCGCCTTCGGGAAAAATCGGCCCCCCTCTTTACACTTGAAACGCGAAGGCCCCTTCACGAGCTCGACGCGCTGGGATTTAATCTGGCCCACGAGCTTCTCTATACCAATGCGCTCCAGGTCCTCGACCTGGGAGGGATTGCCCTTCTTGCGAAGGAGCGCCCCGAGGCGTCCCCGGTGGTCCTTGCCGGAGGGGAATGCGCCTCCAACCCGGCGCCGATGGCGGACTTCATCGACGTTTTTTTTGTCGGGGACGGAGAGGAGGGCGTCGTCGAAATTGCTGCCTCCCTCATGGATGCGAAGAAGAAAGGGCTTCCCCGCGCCGAGCGGATCAGGCGGCTGGCGGATATTTCCGGGGTGTATGTGCCGGCCCTGGGCCTCCCGGTGCGAAAGCGCGTGTACCGGGGCCCGGCGCCGCCGGGCCCGGCGGCGCCCCTGGTGCCGAACATCCGCACCGCCCAGGACCGGGCCGTGGTGGACATCACCCGGGGGTGCGGCAATCTCTGCTCATTCTGTCACGCCGGTTTTTACGATCTTCCCTACCGGGCGCTGGACCCCCGGGAAGTACGGGACGCCGCGTTTCGGATTCTGGACAACACCGGCTATGACGAGCTCACTCTGGCTTCACTCTCCGTGGGCGACTATCCGCGCTTAATTGAGCTTTTAAACGGCCTTGTTCCGGACCTCACTCGGCGCGGAGTCTCGGTGTCCCTCCCCTCCCTCCGGGTGGACCGGACCACCCTTCCGGTCATCGACACCCTATCATCGGTGAGGAAGAGCTCCCTCACCTTTGCCGTGGAATCGGCCACGGAGGACATCAGGCGCCGGGCCCACAAGCGCCTTGCCATAGACGACCTGAAAGAAATCGTGGCAGAGGTCCATCGAATGGGATGGAAGCTCATCAAGCTCTATTTCATGATAGGGCTTCCGGGCTCTGAAAACGCCGACGAGGGGGCCGATATCGTTCTTCTTTTAAAAGAACTCGTGCGAATTGCAGGAAAGCGGCTGGAGATCAACGTGACAATATCGCCCTTTGTGCCCAAGCCGCACACGGCTTTCCAGCGGGAGGCCATGCGGGACCGGGAGTACCTCCTGGAGACGGTGGGGCGCATTCGCCGGGGCGCTCCCCGGTCCGTGACGGTAAAAAGCCATGATGTGAACGCGTCGATCCTGGAAGGCGTTATCTCCCGGGGTGATGAAAGGCTTGGTGCGGTGGTCCTGGCCTGCTATCGCGACGGATGCCGGTCCGACTCCTGGGGCGAACATTTCCGCTTCGGGACATGGGAGAAGCATCTGGACGCCCTCATCCCCGGCTGGAAGGAATATCTGGGCGGACGGCCACGGAGTGCCGATTTTCCATGGGGGGCCGTGGACACGGGCTTTGGGAAGCTCGCGGAGCTGAGGAGCGGGAGTATCGCCTCCCGGATGGACCTGCCTTCGCGAGCCAGGGGGGAGCTCTCGGCCGTGGCCCTGAAGGAGGCCTTTGACGATTTTACCCGGCGCTATGAGGTGAGGGCGCGGGCACGCCTTGTCATGGCGAAAACCGGAGATGCCCGCTATGTGCCCCACATCGATTTTGTTGAGATAGTGAAACGGGCCCTCCGTATGGCCGGTGTCCCCGTCTCCTTCACCCGAGGTTTCAACAAGCGGGAGCGCATCTCCGCGGGCTTTCCCCTTCCCCTGGGGGTGGAAAGCGAAAGCGAGATTTTCGACATTGACCTCTGGAAGGATGCGGTCCCACCGGGCCTCATTGAGGAAATGGACCGCCGCCTTCCCGCCGGATTTCGCGTAACGGGGCTTCGGCCCCTTGGCCCGGAGGAGACGGGTTCAATTATGGCCGCCACGGCGGCGGCGGAGTACAGGATCGCCACGGCGGACGCCGCGGCGAGGGAAGCGCTCCTGAGGGGCCTTGAGGAAAAACGCCCATTGCACAAGGAAACGAAAAAGGGGGCGAAGGCGGTCCCCTTCGACGAAGCCGTAGCGGGTTACAGGGTGGAGGGGGATGATATAGCCATCATCCTAAGGGTGGGCGCCGCCGAAGCGGTGCGCGTAGATCAAACCGTGGTGTCCCTGGCGAGACTTTCCCCCGAAGAGCTCTGCGAAGTGAGGATGACCAAAACGGCGCAGTTTACTCTTGCGGGGGAAGATTATGTGATCATTCGATGAGGAAGTATGCTTCCTTCATCGCCCCGTTTTTTTAGTTGCCCAGGACCGACAGCGTTACCTTGTAACTTTTCTCCGGCGCCGCGTCCTTCACCCAGGGCCTTTTGTACACCAGCTTCAGGTCGGCTTTTCCGGCCTCCCTGGCGGTAAACTGGAAAACCTGAAATTCGGTGCTCCCCGGCCCGCCTTTCTTCTCCTGAAACTGCAATGGCTTTCCTTTTTGTTGGATCTGGGTTGGTATGTTCTCAAGCTGCCATCCGAAGCCGGTGCCGAGTTGGGCGCGGAGCTTCACACAGACTGTTTCTCCAATTTTTACAGGGATTTCTTTTCCATTGTCATCTTCCGTCAACAGGGGGCGGCAACTGCCCAGGTCGATTTCCCCGGATTTACACGACATCCAGCCAAAAACCGATACGAGCAGTCCAAGCATGATACAAAGCGAAGTTCTTTTTTTCATTACGGCCCCCTATCTCTGGACGTCAGCGACAACCCATGCCGCTCCGAAACCGATACCATTGCATTGATACTCAATCCACATGTAGCCGTTTTCACCCCATTCCTTGCCCCAGGAGTTGCGGAGGAGCCAGGCGCCGCGGCCCTTGGTGTCGTCCCATCCTTCAACGACCACGGCATGGTTCACGTCATTGGCCCCATACATTGATGTGTGCTCATCGAAGACGCCGCCGGTGTAGCCCTGAAAGGCCGGTGTGACCTTGCACGCCGTGGCCACCGGCCCGTATTTGGCTATGGCTTTTTTCATGTCTCGAGGAGAGGGCGTCCCGGCATTGGGCACCACATAGGCCCAGGTGGCTATTTTATAGTTGCTGGGTGTAAAACCGCTGCAAATTCCGTCCCGGTTCCTGTAGGGGACGATGTTTTCAAGCACCGCGCCGTTTTTCTGGAGCGACTCGAAGGCGGCGCCGTACCAGCCTCCGTTACAGCTCCCGGCCCTGCGGCCGCTTCGGTCAACGGCGCAATCGACTATCTGCTGCTCCGAGAAATCGGTGTCCTTGTTGGTCTGGATTTTGTAGCTTGCCTCGAGGACCGAAACGGTGGTGAAGGCCCAGCAGCTCCCACAGGTTTGCTGGTGCCGAATCGGCGTTACGCGTTTCTTGTCGCGCCAGTTGAAGGCGGAAGAGTCGGGATCGGCGATAAATCCGATCCCGGAGGTGTCTTCCTCCTGAATGGGAGGTTCCACGGGGGGAGGAATGCTGTCCTTCTTCTGGTCGATGATTTCTGGGGCGATATCGTCCTTCCTCGCGATCCGTTCGTCCGCGGGAATTTCGTCCCAGTTATCGCCGAGTATGCTGCGGTTCTCTCCACGCTTCACTGCCAGGTCCGTCTGTACGGGGTCCTTCTTCTTTGACGGCCTGTCAAAGAAGAAACTGGCCTCGTCTATTAAAAAGAGGAAACTACTCTGCACATTGGCGGGCTGGGATTTCTTTCTCTGCCTAACCATGGAGTCAAGTTCGCTGTTGGACCTGCTATTTTGTTTTGTGGCCTGGGATTTCAGGTTTGATGGGGCCTTTAGTCCCGTAATGTCCTCAATCTGGTGTTTTATCGCTTCCGTCATTCCAACACGGAATTGCCAGTGATTGTCCTTGATCTGCTTTTGAATGTCTTTGATGAGCTTTTTTACTTCATTGATGTCGCGCATGGAAGTTTTCCGCTGTTCCTCCACCGCCGCCTTAAACTGGCTCCCCAGCCTCGACTGGGGCGTCGTGGTGCGGGTCATAAGGAGAAAGGCGAAAAAAGCGAAAAAAAGGACGGCCGGAATTGTAAACTTTTTCATGGGATGGCTCCTTTCGGGAGATACGGGGCGTACTTTCCGTAAAAAGTTATTATCTGAATAATATACTACGCGGCACATAAAAGTCAAGGGAATCTCGAAAAATTAAGGGAGGCCATAAAAATTAGGTTTCCCAGCCAACCGAGGGCGGCCGAAAAAACCCGGGGTTTGAAGCATGCCTCAAGTTAAAATGCCGCGCTTTTCCTGGGCCCGGCAGGCCCTAAGCCTAAAAAAATTTTTATGTTTTCATCGCAAATTACGTATTAATAACGGGGAGATAGATGAGGTTTCCGCATATCGGGCCGGGGAATGGACATGGAAGAATTGGTAACATTGGACGTGAACGAAAACCGGGAAGAGGGTTGCCGCCTTTCCGGAGCGATATCTCTGGCGCTTCATGGCATCCATGCCCGGGTCGTCGAGGTGGAGGTAGACATCATCAAGGGCCTGCCCGGCTTTTCCATAGTCGGGCTTCCCGATATCACCATCAGGGAATCGAAGGACCGCATACGCTCGGCCCTTGAAAATGGGGGCTACGATTTCCCGCCCCGCAACTTTGTGGTAAATTTAGCTCCGGCGGGGTTTAAAAAACAGGGGGCAAATTTCGACCTCCCCATCGCCCTGTCCATACTCCATGCCACCGGACAGATTGACACGGACCCGCGGAGCATGCCCATGGTGGGGGAGCTGGCCCTCGATGGCCGCGTAAAACCGGTGAAGGGGGCCATCTCCATGGCCATCGCGCTATACCGGTCCGGCTATCGCGCCATGATTGTGCCCGAGGAGAACCGCTACGAGGCGGCCGCCCTCGGAGAGCTTGCGGTATATCCTGTGAGCTCCATAGCCGGGGTGATTGAAGTCCTGGAGGGCCGCCGAGCCCCTTTCCTGGGCCAGCCCCCCGGGGCCCATGACGGGTTTTCCGCGGGGGATTTCAGCGAAGTGAAGGGCCAGGAAACGGCAAAACGGGCCATCGAGATCGCCGCGGCGGGGCACCATAATATATTGCTCTTCGGCCCTCCGGGAGCGGGGAAAACCATGCTGGCCCGGCGGATTCCCGCCATCCTGCCCCCCCTGAGCCGGGAACAGTCCATCGAGGCCACCATGGTCCATTCCGCAGGGGGGCTTTTAGCGGACGGGCAGGGGCTTGTTTCCCATCCGCCATTCCGGGCCCCCCATCATACAGCTTCCGACGCGGCCCTTGTGGGGGGCGGGAGGGTCCCCTCTGTGGGGGAGATTTCACTGGCACATCACGGGATCCTCTTCCTCGATGAATTTGTGGAATTTCGCGCCAATGTACTTCAGGCGCTCCGCCAGCCTCTGGAGAACCGGGAGATCGTCATTTCACGGGCCGGAGGGACCCTTACCTTCCCGGCGGATTTCATGCTCGTCGCGTCGAGCAACCCCTGCCAGTGCGGTTTCCACCTCGACCCGGAGGTTCCCTGCACATGCTCCGAAGCGAAGATCCGCGGCTACTTCGGCAAGATTTCCGGCCCCATCCTCGACCGGATAGATATGGAGGTGCTCCTTAACCGGGTGCCGTACCGCGATTTGATGGAAACGGGGGGCGGGGAACCGTCCGCCGACATCCGGGAGCGGGTGAGGCGGGCCCGGGAGATACAGGCGGCCCGTTTCGGAAAAAGCGGGACCCTGTACAATTCGAGGATGAGCAATGGGGAGGTGAGGGAGCACTGCCGCCTCGACGGGGAGACGGAGAGGCTCCTTGAGGGGGCCATACGGCGTATGAACCTCTCCGCGCGGTCCTTTTTCCGCATTCTAAAGGTGAGCAGGACCATTGCCGATCTTGCCGGGGCGGCGGGGGTCGAGAAAGCGCATCTCCTTGAATCGCTCTCCTATAAATGCCTGCAAAGGTTGTATACCCTGCCTTAGGGCGGCCGTGAGGCCGCAGGTGTTGTGAAATTGATACAGGTGAAGCGGATTTTAACACAGAAGCCGCATTCTGTTCATTTAATGCGACATAATTCGCCAACCATGGAATGATTTCATGCCTGATTTGTGCTATTTCCAGGAAAAAAATCTTTGTATGTCAATGATTTCAGAAAAATGCCCCTTGATACGATAAAAAAAGTGGAGAAATTGTGCTGGAAAGTAAAATTATATGAAAACAGCGAAAAGTTGATGTCGTTTGGCACGCTTCTTGCTTCATATATTCGCAATGCGCTTTTTTAATGGGAAAGCCCTTTCATTCACTTGCACTCATAGGAGGCTCTATATGAAAACTTGTACCGACTGCATCAACAAGGAAATCTGCGGACGCAACAACGCGGTCAACTGCGAACATTACGATATTCCGCTCACCCGCAGCGAAATCCTTGCAATGCTCGGCGATGTGAAGAGGGAAAACCCTTCCACCGTCCCTGCTCTTCTTAATGCCGTTAAGAGGACCTACAGGATCAACCTCGCGTATTAAGGTCCTGCCGACAAGCAACATGCGAGAGGGCGCATACATTGCGCCCTCTTTTCATGCCTTAATGCACCGCACTTTATGCCCGCCCCCTGCATCGCGCAGGGGTATGTCGTGTTCCAGACATTCCGGACCCCCCTGAAAGCATCTGGGATGAAAAAGGCATCCTTTCGGTTTTGACGTCACCGCCGGCACCGTTCCGGGTATGGTCTTCATGGGGCCACCGTCCCCTCCAATTTTTGGGATCGCGTCGAAAAGGCCGATGGTGTAGGGGTGCCGCGGTCCGTTGAATATCCGCTCCGTAGTCCCGGTTTCCACTATCTCCCCGGCGTACATGATGGCTATGGCATCGGCGAGGTTCGCCACGATGCCCAAATCGTGGGTGATGAGGAGGAGGGACATCTTCCTTTCCGACTGGATACGAAGGAGCAGGTCCAGTATCTGGGCCTGGATGGTAACGTCGAGGGCCGTGGTGGGCTCGTCGGCGATTAGGAGCGAGGGCTCCGCCGAGAGGGCCATGGCGATCATCACCCGCTGGCGCATGCCCCCGGAGAGCTCATGGGGATAGGAGTCGTAGCGCTTCGCTGGATTGGGTATTCCCACCCGGTTTAAGAGGTCTATCGCGCGCTCCCGCGCCGCTTTTTTGTCCAGACCCAGGTGGAGGCGGACCGTTTCCGATATCTGGTTTCCTATGCGGAAAACGGGGTTTAAGGAGGTCATGGGTTCCTGAAAAATCATGGCGATTTCACCGCCCCGGACCTTACGCATTTCCCCGTCATCAAGGGCCAGAAGGTCGCGTCCGCGATAGCGGACCGCGCCGCCGTCGATGCTCCCCGGCGGGTCGACAAGCCGCAGAATAGAGAAGGCCGTTACCGATTTGCCGCAACCCGATTCCCCCACGAGGCCCAGCGTGGCCCCCTCTTCCATTTCGAAGCTTACGCCCCGGACAGCCAGGAGCCGGTAATCGCTCATGGTGAAGCTTACGCTCAGGTTTTCTATCGATAAAAGGGGCGCCATGGCGGTTCCTTCTCAGATGATGTTCCTGCTTCGACGTGTGACCTCAAAACCCCGGGAGGTGAAGCTTTTCTCCAGGAGGTCAATGTCGGCGCCTGCAAGGACGCATTTGAAGATTGTGGAATCCTGATAGGCCAGGATGTCCACGCGCACAGTGTCCTCAAGCAAGAGCAGGTTTTCTTCCGCCTGCCGGGGACGCTTTTCGTTCACCACGGAAAAGACCACCCGGGTAATCCCTCGGTCCGAGAGATGGGTAAGGAGGTCTTCAACGCGGTCAAATGTAATTTCCCTCTGCATGCCGCTCCTGCGCCCGGGTCAGTCCAATTTCCCTTCACGGATTGTCAGCTCATCGTCCCGGTACTCCACTATGTAGTACTGGTTCGCCCCGCGGCGGCGGGCCCCGGACCGTGAGCTCAATCCAGCGAAATCGCATCCGGCGCTTACGTAAAGGATTTTATCCTTCTTCTCTTCGAAAAAAGCCCCGCCGCGGCCGGTGAAGACCGCCTTCACGGGATATTTCAAGAAAAGTCCATGGAGCGGCGCGAGCCCGGGGCAATCGGCGTTTTCGTCATTGGCGCCGCTTTCAACGGGGCTTTTCCCCGGAGGATGATAGGCGAACACGAAGATTGCGGGATGGCGGCGGTATCGGCGGAGGTCCGTTTTCAGCCACGCCATCTGGGCGGGGCCCATGGAACAGGGGACGGGGTCGCAGGTGTCGAGGACGATAAAATGGAGCGGGCCGTAGTTGAAGGAATACCAGAACTTCCTCCCCATATGCCGCGAGTACTGTTCTCCATTGTCATCCAGAACGTCCTTTTCCCCTTTAACGGTGAAAAGTAGGGGACGAAAGGCAAAAGAGGCCTCCCTGAAGTTTCGATACTGCCGCTCGAGGTCTTTCGGCGCGATGCCCATCCAGCTTTTCCCGCCATGCACGATGTCGCCCGCATGGACCAGGAAGAGAGGGTTTTCCTCGTTCAATTTTTGAAAGAGGGCCGGCAGGGCCTCATTTTTGCCGATAAACGGGGATTCCGGGAAGGTGGAGGCCGTCAGCGCGAAGCGAAGGCGCCCACGGTACGCCTCCGGCGCCCCGGCACAGGAGCATAGTCCGGAGATGGCGGCCAGAAGCGCCAGGGTCGCGCAGAAAAGCGGCGCGCTGAAGCGCCGACCCTTTGCTGTTTTTTTCTTAGCGTTAGCAATTGACATATTGCATTTCACCGGTGCCCGCACCGGGGCGGGCGCGCCGGTATCGTCCCGACATTGGGCAATGGGAAAATTCCCCTGTCAAGAAATAAGGGGCCCGGGGAGCTGAAAGGACGGAGGCAAATCCTTGACAGGAAGCAAAACACCGGCTCCCAATGGGGTGCTTATTCCCTCCAAAAGGTATATACGCATAAACGGCGAGGAGGGCGATACAAGATTAATGCGGTCGGGGGTTTTCCCCGTTCCGGGAGGTGAAGATGGCGGTACAATCAGGCCTTGAGTCGTTTCTGGAGGAGGGCGATGCGCACCGTTCCAGGCGAATTGCCCTCATCGCCAACCAGACATCGGTGACCCGGGGCCTTGCGTACTCCTGGGACGCTCTGCGCGGAAAGGGCCTTGACCTTCGGCGAGTATTCTCTCCAGAGCACGGCCTCTTCGCGGTTGAGCAGGACCAGGAGCCGGTTTCGGAAGATGCGATGGCGGAACTTGATCTCGTATGCCTCTACGGCGCAGACGCCGCCTCCCTGGTCCCGGGCCCCGCGATGCTGGACGATATAGACCTGGTACTTTTCGACATTCAGGACATCGGCGCGCGCTACTATACCTATGTCAACACCATGGCCCTTTTTATGGAATCCATCAGCGGGCGCGGCATAGAGTTCGCGGTGCTGGACCGGCCCAATCCGCTGGGCGGGGCCTCCGTGGAGGGCCCGCCTCTGCATACGGGTTATGAATCTTTCGTGGGGGTGTTCCGCGTCCCCGTGCGCCACGGCCTCACGGCCGGAGAGCTCGCGGGCCTGTGGAAAAAAGAAAGGAACATTGATATTAACCTGAAGGTGGTCCCCATGAAAGGATGGTATCGGGCAATGATGTACGGGGAAACAGGGCTCCCCTGGGTGCCGCCTTCGCCCAACATGCCGACCCCGGCCGCGGCCCTGGTGTATCCAGGCATGTGCCTTCTGGAAGGGACGAACCTCTCGGAGGGGCGCGGCACAACGACCCCCTTCGAGCTCGCCGGGGCCCCCTTCCTGGACCCGGAATGTTTCGCCCGGCAGCTTAACGGCATGAACTTGCCCGGCGCGTATTTCCGCCCCGTGCGCTTCAGGCCGACCTTCAATAAGCATGGCGGGGCGGTTTGCGGGGGCGTCTTCACCCATGTAACGGACCGCCGCGCCTTCCGGCCCTTCCTTGCGGGAGTGGCCCTCGTGAAGGCGGCGCGGGACCTTTGCGGAGACGCTTTCTCCTTCCTCCACGGCGTCTACGAGTTCAATGACACGCATCCTGCCTTCGACCTCCTCACCGGAGGTGCCAAAATCCGCGAAATGGTCCTCGCGGGCGCCGGCCTCAATGATATCAGCGCAACATGGAGCGATTACGAACAGGAGTTCGCGGAGCGGCGGATGGAGTATTTGTTGTATTGAATACCCGGTAAAAATTGAAGGCGCGCAAGCGCTTGCGCGCCTTCAATTTTTTACATACATATGCACGGACCACGTAATTTTTTAAAACGTATGATAAAAAAATTCAACAACCCCGCCATGAATTACGTATTAATCATGAGAGGGCGCCATGCACAGAAATTCTCAGAAGCGCATATACCCGCCGGGAGCGGCGTATTTCATCACCACGTTGACGCGCGGACGGTACCCGTATTTCGCCGAGGGGGTGCTGTGCCGGATGATGGTTGATATACTCAGGGTACATGAAGAGAGACTCGGTTTCCGATTGCATGGATGCGCGATAATGCCCGACCATGTTCATTTGCTTATAACGCCCGGTGATGATCACTCGTATTCCAGAATCATGTTTTCGCTGAAAAAACAATCATCGCACAACATGAACCGCATACTGGGGTATAACCTTGTGTTTTACGACGAACCCGGACGAATTCCCGGAAATGACGGCCAGGATGTTCCGGAAGAAAGCGCGCAAGCGCTTGCGCGCTTTCATGGTGGGGGCCCGGGCCGTCATTTCCGGGAATTCGATGCGCGCCTTCGAGCATACCGCGCTGAATTCGTCGACACGCATTCCGGCCGGCTTCCCCATCCCCCGTTCCGGTGGCAGAAATCTTTCCACGACCATTTCATTCGCGATGAACGGGATTTCGCGAACCATCTCGGGTACGTTGCGCGGCAATGCGAGAAACACTTCGGCGGCACGGCGACCGTGATCTACACCTTTCTTTCATCGGAAGGCAAACTTACAAATTCCTAATCCTGATTTTATCGCTTTCCACTACCGTAAAAAATGGTTCCTTAATGGATTCGATTGCGGCCAGGGTCTTGCGAAGTCGTTCAAAAATATAGGTGATGGATTCAGGTTTAAAGCGCAATAGTATGACGCTGGTTTTTTTCCTGTTGCCCAGAAAAACGAGTTCGCCAAAGTCTTTGTCAAACGTGATGATCAAAGAGTTGTTCTTTAAGGCCAGTTCCAGTATATCAATATCTTCAATGCCGGGATGGTGCTCGGTTATCGAGAGTATGGAATACCCTGCTTCTCGAAGCAGCATGATGACATTCAGTGGAATGTTTTCGTCGGCGACTATTGCGGATTTCAGATCATTAATACCGTTTCCTCTTTGATTACAGACGAGGCATATTCAAGGCAGGCTGAAATATCCGATTTCGACAACTGGGGATAGTTTTCGATAATCGCTTCGACGGTCCATTCGTTGGCCATTAGTTCAAGAATGAAATCGACCGAGAGCCTTGTGCCTTTAATGACCGGTTTTCCGCGTAAGATATTCTCGTTGAATGTGATATGCTGATCCCACATGTGGTTCACCTCTAATGAAAGATTACCAGAATTGTGAAAAAAAGCAAGAATAATTTCATGCGAAGACGACGATTCGAATCGCCGCCTTCACACACGGCGCATCACTTCACGCACACGGCCACGTCATCCGCGCCCTCCACCGCCATGCGGTTGCCCCGTTCCCCGGGAACGCCGTCCATTCCGCCACGAATCGAATCTCGGGCACGCGCTGCGCCCGCACTCGCTTCATAACACTCCGGCACGATGACCGCTCCATTTACCGGGACCGACTTTTATTGTGAATTCAGTAATTCTTCCACCGAGATACCGATATCTTTCGCGATTTGTCGCAACAATATCGGCGAGATGTCGCGTCCCTGGTGGAATGGCACGGTGGTAAACCGGCCGTCTGGATGCTTGAATTGCTTGTGCGATCCTTTCTGCCGTGCTTCCGTGAAACCGAGATTTTCGAGAATGGAAACGACTTCCCCGGGTTTGAGCACGGGAATGTTCCCCATGATTTATACGACCACCAGTTGCGTGCCGACAAACTCGCTCTCAAGGTGCGGCGCGCCGTCTTCTATTAGCATTTTAACGACTTCCTTCAGGTTCCTGTTCAATTCCTCTATGGTTTCACCCTGGGAGTGCGCCCCTGGAAAACCCGGGATATGGCCGATATATAGATTCGTGTCGCGGCATTTTTCAATGACGGCTGTAAATGTGTACATTGCGTTCCTCCATGGATACACGATAAAAATACTGCGTTTTTCCATGTAAATCAAGCAAAAAACGGCGTGCCGGGGTGCGCGTGGACGGACGATGCATGATCCATATCCGCAATGATGCTGTGTGAAGGCGCGCAAGCGCTTGCGCGCCTTCACACAGCACGACGACCGCGCCGTTCCCCATGAACGTCGCCCCGTTACTCCACGACACGCACCCCGGATACGCGATGCGCCCGCGCCCGCTCCATAAAAAAAGGCGGCCCCGAGGGACCGCCTTTTTGAGAATTCGAATGGAATTCGAATTAGATTCCGAGCCTGTAGTTGAGACCGAGAGCGATGTTCCATGCAACTTTTTCAAGCTTCATGTTAGTTCCATCGGCAGTTGTGATTCCGCTGTAGAAGGTCCTCGAAGCGCCCAAGTTGACGGTGAGTCCGGGGATAACATCGTATGCAGCGCCAAGAGCCACAGTGTTGCTGTCGAGATTGGGATTCTCGGGGATGTCATAATTTTCCGGATTGGCTCCACTGTTGCTGTAGAGGTAACCGATGCTGGCTTTCAAGCCGGGCATGACAGTGTACTCAACCGCAAAACCGGTATCATATCCATTGGAAATGAACCTTTCGGCACCGTCCCAATCTGCCTGCGAGTTGAAATAGGTTACGAAACTTCCTTCAACTCTGACATTGGGCATAACCATATAGGACATTCCAATAGCAAAAGTAGCAGGCATATCAAGATCAGATTTCTTGCCATCATACATGTTTTTTAAAGTACCAACGAGAGTAGCAGGAAGCGTTTCTGTAAGACCTAACCAAGCGGCAGTACCATTTTGGCGATCTACTGTTGCAGAAGCGCTTGTTTCAAATTCCATGGCTACGCGGGATTCAAACCTGATGCCAATGTTGAATCCCTGAGCAGGGGTGAGGTTTACACCAATTGTATAACCATAGCCAGTTGCCGTATCTTCAAGTTTGGCATCTGCTACGATATCACCAGTAACACCAGCACCAAGAATTGAATGTATTGTGAATGAAGGTTTCTGTGTGGTAGTAGCGGTGATATATCTGCCAGCTAATGCAAAAGATATCATATTGGGCGCTTCCGGGTTTTGTGTGTCTAACCATGGTTTTACACCATTTTCGGCATCATATCCAAACCGCCAAGGTGAAACAAAATGGCCATACGAAATCTCTCCCTGTTTCTGAATCCGCATGCCATTTTCTTTACTCTTT
>JARKUF010000041.1 GCA_029974015.1 Spirochaetota bacterium | reverse complement strand
TTACCTTTGTTTTCCTGACTTCATCGCATATTATTTTTTACTCTTTCGACCGTCATGGCATGATCAATGATGGTTTTCAAGATACAGAGTTGCCGCCGAATTATGTCGCTGGGCGTGTAACGCTAACGAGAGGTATTCTATAAAAATAAGCTATGATCCGGAAATCGATGCGCTCTATATAAGGCTTGTTGAGGGGCCTCATGAGTGCAGGACGGTCCGACTGAATGAGGACATCGAGCTTAATATCGGCGAGGACGAAAGGCTCATCGGGATAGAAGTCCTCGACGCAAGCAGCGTAATCGGCAAGCATGATATGGAAAAGGTCGTTGTGGAGAATATACCGGTCGCCCCGGCATAGTCGTTATCCGAAAACTCGAGGGTGTCAGAATCAGCTGTTATTCATAATTCATTCTTCAAAGATGTCTCCCCTTAATTATTCAGGTTTCTGATTTCATCAATAGTGAGGCCCGTTCACTCGAAAATTTTAAGCCCCTGTCAAGGCGATGTGCAGCCTGTATCGAGCCCGTCGAGATAAGCCCGGGTTGTTTAGCTCCTGTGTCGGGCGTCAAGAATGTCCCGAACCTTTGCCGAAAGTGATTGCGCTGTATAGGGTTTTCCGATGAACTGTATTCCCTTTTCGAGCACGCCGTGGTGGACGATTACGTTGTCCGTGTATCCAGACGTGTAGAGCACCTGCACGCCGGGGTTGAGCGCTTTTATTTCGTCGGAGAGCGCGCGGCCGTTGATGCCGGGCAGTATCACGTCGGTCATCAGGAGCGATACGGCGCGCAGCACCTCGGGCTGCTGCGCAAGCGCATCCTCGGCGCTGCCGAAGGCGAGAACCGCATAGCCAAGGCGCGTCAGTATGGTCCTTGCGAATTCACGCACATGCGGCTCATCCTCAACGATGAGAATGGTCTCGATTCCGCGTTTCAGCTCCTCCGTGTCCGGGGCGCTTTCTCGTTGTTCCGTCGTTCCCTCCACCCTGGGAAAATATATTTTAAACGTCGTGCCCTGGCCGGGGACCGAGTAAACCTCGATGCTGCCCTTGTTCTGCTTGACCGCGCCGTATATGGTGGCGAGCCCCATGCCGGTGCCCTTGCTCCTGGGCTTTGTAGTAAAAAAGGGCTCGAACAGGCGCTGTTTCACTGTTTCACTCATGCCGGTTCCCGTATCGCTTACCGCCAGGAGGACATGCGGCCCTGGCCGGGCGTCTGCGTGCTTACGGCAGTAAAACTCGTCCAGCACAGTATCCGCCGTCTCGATGGTGAGCTTGCCGCCGTCCGGCATCGCGTCCCTCGCGTTGACCGCCAGGTTGATGAGTATCTGTTCGATCTGTATCGGGTCCGAGTTCACGGTCGCCGCCGGAGTTCCCCGCAGTATTTTCAGTTCGATGTTTTCGCCAATCACCCGGGTGAGCAGTTTTGACGTCTTCTCGATTTGCCGGTTAAGGTCCATGATCCGGGGCTCGATGATCTGTTTGCGCGAGAATGCGAGGAGCTGGTGCGTCAGGGACGCCGCGTTGGCGGCGGCCCTGTCCGCCTCCTCAAGCAGCGGTATGGCCGCATTGTCGCCGTCAAGGTCCATGATCGCAAGCTGGATATTGCCGGTTATTGCGGTAAGCAGGTTGTTGAAATCATGGGCTATCCCGCCCGCCAGATTGCCGATGGATTCCATTTTCTGGGACTGGCGGAGCTTTTCTTCCAGCTTTTCTTTCTCCTCTTCGGCGATTTTTTTCTCGGTGATGTCCCTTCCCGCGGCCTGGAATTCCCGCGCCTGGCCTTTTTCGTCGTAGAGGGCGCGCGCGGTCCAGATCGTCCAGCAGGTTTTACCGCCTACACCGGTAAAGGAATGCTCCATCTCCATGATAGGGTTTTCAACGGTAAACCTCGGGAGGTAGCGCCTGACCACGTCCTCGACGCGTATTTTTATGAAATCATTGATGCTGGCGCCGATGTAATCTCCCGCGAATCCCTGGTTGGCGAGGAAAAAGCGCTTCAGCGCGTTGTTGACGAAGGTGATGGTCCCCGCGGGAGTGAACCGGACGATCATTTCGGTCTGGTCTTCAACTACAGCGCGGTATCGCTCCTCGCTGGCCTGCAGGTCCGCTTCTTTTTTCTCAAGCGCAGCGATATCCGACATGGCGCGATCGAGCGCGTCCTTCTGGATTGAAAAAATGTTATACGAGGCTATCCCGATGATGATCATGGCGAACATGTTGTCATAATAATATTCCCAGATCTCGTTCCGGCTGATCCCCAGGGAATCGCCTAAAAAAATGACGAACGCGAGAAGCGCCGCGATGTTCAGCGCGGTGTAAAAGACGGCGGCGCTCTTGTTTTTGATTATCACCAGTGGTATCAGGCTCAGCAGGGCGAGCTGGAAGGCTATGGTATCCAGCCTCTGGAGCGAGTTTTGCGGGTCAATGGCGATGATAACCCATACGATGAGAAAGGCGAAATTGATAAAGAGGTGCGCGGCAATTGAGAAAAAACCCCTGTATAGAACATAGACGACAATTAGCAGTATCACGAAGCCGACAGTGTCCGTGAGTATGACCTGCATGTTAAGCCGGTAGCCGATCCGGGGGTTGCTGAGGCTTATGATTGCCGTTGATGTTATGGTGGCGGGCAGAAAGATGAGAAGGGCCAGGCACATGTAAAGCAGAAACCTGGCCTTCAGACGCAGGGTATACCCGGTTTCCGGGTAATGTTTCAGAAACTGGGTGGTAAATCTGTTCATCGTATTTCTCCACTCACCCGGCATTCACGGCGCTCGCCCGTCTGCTGTAATACATCGGCTCTGGCTGGCCCGACAGTTTTATTATACCCCGGGGCAGCGGCCCAGTAAACAGGTTTTTCGGTTCCGGTCTAATCCGCCCGATGCGGGAAATTGTCCCGCTTTTAGTTGAAATTTCACAGCGGTTGTTTATTCTTACCCCCAACTGGTTCTCCTGTCAAGACATCTTCGCTGCTCTGTTATCAACTGCTCTATATCTTCAAAGACGGAATTAAATTTTACGTGCCTCTGTCATGGGGCTTTTTTCACGAAAGGGGAGGTTTTTCCCTTGAGGCGTTTCCGAGAATATGCCTTATGTCGGGAGGGAATGCCCTCCTGGATGGCGGCTTTTTCTTGATAATAATTGTCAACACCGATTAATTTTTGCCTTGGAAACGAACCTCTGTTATCATATAACCATGTAACAACGGTCAATGTTGGAGGCACACCATGAAATCAGTTCGCGGCATCCTGGTGGTCCCCGTCGCTGGAGGACATGCTCAGGGGCGAAGGGAATTATATCACCGCCGCAGATCCCGATAACAACAGCCCCGCGTATAACGACAGTTTCACAACAAATCCACATTTCATGGCTGGTCCCGTCCTGAACATGAAGCTTTCTGAAAGGCTGAGTCTGGGCCTCGTTCTCCTCTTGAGCCAGCACTACACACTGGAATCCAGCTACACTGTAAAGAACCCCGCTGAAACATTCACCGCGCATAACTACATGAAATTCAGACGGTACGACAGCGACCTGACCGCAAATTACCGGATAGGTTCAGGCTGGACTGTTTTTCTCGGGCTGAAGTATTTCCGCTGGGAAGGAACGGGGTCCTTCGATGTTTTAACCAGTTCAGGCGCATACTTTTTTTACCTTGAAAATGATGTGTTAGGCCAGGCTTTAGGTCCCGCACTGGGATTCAGTTATTCGCGGCCCATCGTGGAAATGTTGTTTTTTTCCGCCTCTTTTTCCGGGATCTACATGAAGGGGAAAACCACACAAACCGATGTAAGGACCATTCCGTCATACGATAAAGAAGTGATGAAAGAAGATCGAAGTTTTATTGGTTATAACTGCATGGCTGGTTTAGGATGGTATTTTGAATCATTGAGGTCCACGCTAATAATCGGGGGGCGCGTTCAATATTTAAAAATGGATGATGATCCCCGCGACCTCTTCTACGGAATCACCGCGACGGTGCTGTACTCGTTCTGATCGATCGGTCCAGTTGGACCTGAAAGTCCGCGGGAACACATTTGTGAGGCCCACTGCTGCTTCAGGCGCTGAGCGATACTTTTCCTGTATAGAAGGCACCCCGCGCCCTTGAGCCATTCATAGACACCGCGGTTTAAAGGGTGCCTGGATACCGGGGAGAGTCCCACGTTCAGTCAAAAAGTGGGATAAAGGCAGACAAAAAATATTCGGCTATAACGCCGGGCAGGTGTGGGGCCGTATGAGAGGGAAATATTTTTGTTGACTTTCTTATAACAATAAAGTACAGGTAACCTCTAATAATCAGGATTTACTGCCTGCCAAAGGCGGGTGGATAAACCCGGTTTTGTGACTGACCTTAAGTTAATCTAAATCCCTCATACAGGGGGTTATGAAACAACTGGCTGTAGTAGTAAAGATAATACGCTCAGCGCAGGAGTGTCCCGTATGAGACCGGGCTATATAATTTTTTCTCTGGCCGCGTTTATTGTCTCAGCGGCCTTCCCATTCCCGGGCCTGCGGGCAAATATCGGCGTTATAGAATCTCCTCATGACCCTGCCGGCGGCATTCTTATCAGCGCTCCAAACAGGCTGAGGGTTGTTGCTGAGACAATATCATATGAAATTGATAAATCATCACTGAACGCCGCCGTAAAGGTAAACTACAGAATAAAAAATGAAGCTGATACAAAGTTCAGCGATTCATTCTTTTTTATTATCTCAGACCGGTCAAAGGTACCAACAGCAGAGGGACACGATACCTTCAGGCTGCTGGTTAACGGCATGCCCCGTGAATTCACCGCTGTGTCAAAAAAAGGTCTATCAGACCCGAAAATGCCGAATCTTCCCGGGACGCTGTCAGGGGCTGTCTTCACAGTAAACCTTCAGCCCGGAAAAACCGCGGATATTGAAGCGTCATATATTCAGTCCTTCAGCTATTCAAGGCGGGATGGGGGGCTGTCAGCAGCGTCAGCCTCAAGGTTCCTCAATTTTTTCAAAGACAAAATCGGTTCGCTGAAAAGTTATTCATATCTGATCTATCCAATAAAAAGTTTCGGCGGCGGAACAGACAGCATAACTGTCAGGATATAATATCCTGATGCTGATAGTGAAGGGTTTCCCCTGAGGAATTTCCATTCAAACATTCAGCTTGAGGTTAAGGAGAAGACGGCCGGGTTTACAGTCCTTGAAAAAACATTCACGTCTATACCGGCTGATTCCCTTGGCATATCTTATGACGTGAATTACTATAACAGCTTCGGGTTCACAGTGGCGCCCATGTACATTTACTCCTCAACTGACCCTGACACCTGGGCCCTTGGCGCTTCATTAGACTGTATCATGACCCACCGTGTTCTTTCAGCAGGTGTGATGAGCAATTTTGACGACAGGCTTCAATTTTATCAGGAAATAAAATTTTTTCCAGCGGGGTATGTCTACAACATCGGTTTATGTATTGACTACAGGTTCTCAGCGGGACTTGTTCAGCAGATAAGGCCTGAAAAAGATATCGGGTTCAGATTAAGCACAGGCCTCAGGGTTTTCTTTACCTTTGAATTTGTGTGGCAGGCTTTTCCTCCTTTATTGCGGGACAGATGGAATCATGACTTAATGCTCAGTGTTCCTCTTGCTTTTTAAGTCATCTCGGACCCATGAAGGTTTTCAAGAAAACAGGCGGCGAATATTCTCGTCGCCTGTTTTCTTATCTCGCAAAATTTGCGGTGCAATCCTGCCGGGCAATATGCTCGCGGCCCTTCTTCGCCTCAGCGCGGCCGGGGCATTTATGGATTGTAATTTTTTTCCAGAAATAACAGGCTGTATCGGTATTTCGCCTCCTTAAATCGGGTTGGAACATCATGAAAGGACGGTAGCGGCAATGGCAGGGAAAGCAGGCCGGAAATCTTACGTGACCTCCATTTCTATAATCGGCGCGCTCTTTTTTATCTTCGGGTTTGTGACATGGCTCAACGCCACCCTGATTCCCTATCTCAAGATATCCTGCGGCCTTGAGAGCAATCTACAGGCGAACCTCGTGGCCTTTGCATTCTATATATCGTATTTTTTCATGGCCCTGCCGTCCTCCTGGATACTCAAGAAGGTGGGCTTCAAAAGCGGAATGTCCCTGGGGCTCCTCGTCATGGCCCTGGGCGCACTAATTTTCATCCCTTCGGCGATGACCCGCCAGTTTGGACTTTTTCTTGCCGGGCTTTTCATACAGGGGACGGGCCTTTCCCTGCTTCAGACCGCGTCGAACCCCTATGTGACCATCGTGGGCCCCATCGAGAGCGCTGCGAAGCGGATCAGCATAATGGGAATTTGCAATAAGGTAGCCGGGATAATTAGCCCTCTGGTCCTGGGAGGTATTGTCCTCCACAATATTGACGGCATAACGGCGAACCTTGCGGCGATGGGGCCTGAGGCCCGGGAGGCCGAGCTTTCGGCCCTGGCATCGCGGGTCATCGCCCCCTATGCAGTCATGGCCCTGGTTTTGGCGGGCCTCGCCCTTGCGGTGCGGCTTTCGCCCCTCCCGGAAGCGGAAGAGGAGGACGGCGCGGCCCTTGATGGAGGAGGCAACTCCATCTTCCGTTTTCCGTACCTCTTCCTCGGCGTCCTTGCCATCTTTCTTTACGTGGGAGCGGAGGTGATTGCCGTGGACACCCAGATTCTCTACGGCCAGTGGCTCGGCTTCAAGATGGGAAACGCAAAATTTTTCTCTTCGCTCACTCTGGGGGCCATGGTGGCGGGATACATCGTTGGGATCGTGAGCATACCCCGGTTTATTAGCCAGGACCGGGCCCTTGTGTACTTCTCCATCCTCGGCATCATCTTTTCACTCCTGGCCCTTTTCACCGGGGGATTTTTGTCTGTCCTTTTTATTGCCCTTTTAGGTTTCGCCAACTCCATAATGTGGCCCGCAATCTGGCCCCTGGCCATCGAGGGGCTGGGGCGTTTTACAAAACTTGGTTCGGCTTTTCTCATTATGGGGATATTGGGAGGGGCTCTTCTTCCCCTGGTCTACGGCTATTTCGCCGATATCATGGGTAACCGGTCCGCCTACTGGGTCCTCATTCCCTGCTACCTTTATATCTTCTATTACGCCGCGGCGGGGCATCGTTTGGGAAAATTGGACCGGTAAAGGTGATTGTAAATTGACCGTCCCGGCGGTTTTTTTATTGCACTTTTAGGGCTTAGGTGCATAATGTAACACACATAGTTTATAGTATTCAGAACATCCGTTTCCGGGCGCCGAAGTGCGCGGGTCGGGGAAGGGACGCCGTGATAAAACCGCGGCCGCATGTGTTTTCCGTTGCCATATACAGAGGCCGCTATGCCCTGCCGTGCGAGGAGGTTATGATGAATGATTCACGCTCTGTCCAGTTGGCGAGCCTGCTGGATACCCGCCGCTTCGGGGCGGCCCTCGATGAAGTGAAGATGCTCTTTTCGATATTCCACCCAACAAAAAAATTTGCCCCTGTAAAAAAGAACTTCGGCCTGATACAAAAGCTCTTCGAAGGGCGCTTGCGGGGATACCGGGCCTGCAATACCGAATACCATGATTTCGCCCATACCGTGGACGCGCTCCTTGCCGTAGCGCGTCTGGCCGATGGCGGCGCCCGGGAAAGGGGGCCCTTCGAAACCGACCTGGCCGTCTGTCTCTTCATTGCGGCGCTCCTCCACGATACCGGATATATCCAGGAATCATGGGACACCGACGGCACCGGCGCCAAGTACACGACCAACCACGTCGAACGGAGTGTGACCTTCCTACGCAAAAACCGCAAGGCCCTGGGCCTGGAGGAGGGAGAGGCCCAAACGGTTGAGCGGCTTATCAGATGCACGGGCCTGAGCGTCGATCTGGACACCATAGCCTTCTCCTCTGAGGACGAGCGGTATGCTGGCTGCCTCATGGGGACGGCGGACCTCCTGGGCCAGATGTCCGACCGGGCCTATCTTGAGAAGCTCATCTTCCTTTACAACGAGTTCCGCGAGGCGGGAATTCCCGGATTCAATACGGAATTCGACATTCTCCGCAAGACCGTGGATTTCTACGAGATCACCCTGGCGCGGCTGAAGGGACCGTACCAGGCGGTCTTCGAGGTGGCGCGACGTCATTTCCGGGACCGGCACGGCATCGACGAGAACCTGTACATGGACGCCATTCACAGGCATATCGCCTACCTCCACAAAATCATCGAGGACGATACCACCAACTTCCGCCACAAGCTGAAGCGAGGGCCCTGGATCGAGGGGCAGGAGCACAGCCACCATTGATGCGGGGCCTGGGATATCGTCCCATGGTCGGTTTTTTTGCGGGACAACCCCCGGGGCGGGAGGGGAATATTTTGAATTGACAGCCATGCCTTATTTCAATAGCATGCGGCAATCTTTAAAAATTGTGTTTCCCCGCCCGCCGAGGGCGTGCGGGAAAGTCCAAGTGTCAAGTGTGTCGGCAGGCAAACCCAAGAAATTGTGTTTCCCCGCCCGCCGAGGGCGGGCGGGGAAACCTGAGTATTAAGTTTGTCTGTAGCATGGGACCTTGTAATTATTTTTTTTGCGGTTCCCGTTCATGCTCTCAAGAGTTTGAAACAGCCTCAAAGGAGTTTTACATGTCTATCAAGTCGATGATAAGGACCATTCCGCATTTTCCCAAGCAGGGCATCATGTTCCGCGACATCACCACCCTGCTTCAAGACGCCCAGGGGTTCCGGGACGTGATCGACTCCATCGTCCAGCGGTACCGCAATGTTGAGATAGATGTCGTAGTGGCCCTGGAGGCCCGGGGTTTCATACTGGGCGGCGCCGTCGCCCACCAGCTCAACAAGGGATTCGTGCCGGTGAGAAAGAAGGGAAAGCTCCCGGGGAAAATCGAGTCGCATGAATACAAACTGGAATACGGCACCGACAGGGTTGAAGTCCATGCCGATTCAATAAAAAAAGGCGCGCGGGTCCTTTTGGTGGACGACCTCCTGGCCACAGGGGGCACCGCCATCGCGGGGGCGACGCTCGTGGAGAAACTCGGGGGACAAATCGTCGAGATGGCCTTCATCGTAGATCTCCCCAATGTGGGGGGAAGAAAAAAGCTCGAGGAAAGGGGCTACAAGATTTTCGCCCTCTGCGAATTCGAATGGGAATAGCCAGCCCCATACGCTTCCCCGACCTCATTGACTTCTATATTGAGCAGGAGGAAAACTCGGGACTTGCCGGAAACTGCACTGAACTTTTCCGCCTTGTCCTTTCGGGGTATTTCTTCCGGGAGGAAGCCTGCGACAGCAAGTCCTTCTCGGTTTTCCTTGAAAAATTTGAACTGCCGGCTTTTTTGGGCAATTATTCATCCCTCTTCGACCTCGATATCGAAGAGCTCCGGGCCTGGGTGGACAACGAAGTTGTGAACGGTTCCATGTGCGGGAAACTTTTTCTCTCGGCGCCGTACCTGAAGTCATTCTATCCTCATCAGCCGCCGTCTTTCAACCAGCTTTCCCCCGACGTCAGGGCCGAGGTGTTGAACAAAATCAAGGAGACCAATCGGGACATCGTCGAAGCTTTTGAAAAGTTGAAAGCGGACGCCGAGGCGGACCGGAACCGCAAAGTCCTCACAGTGGTGGCCTTCATCATCAAAAACATCCACAGAATTTCGGAGTTTCCCCTCAACCGGCTTGAAAAGAAAGCCCAGGACGTCATCCGGGAAATATTCCCTTCTTCGGAAGAAGTGTACACTGCCAACCAGCGCCAGAACGCCGAGCTTACCGACGAGGGGAGGGTGAAGGACCTCATCAAGGACTTCTTCGCCATCAGGAAGTTTCAGGACATATCCGAGATGATGAAGCTTTATCGCAAGGAGCATGAAAGATATAAAAAAAGGACCCTCCGCGCAAGGAAGTGATCGGAGAAGGCCTTCCATGCCATGAAGTTAGTCAAAGTGAACGATGCCTGCATCTGCGTTGCCGTCGACGAGAGCCTCGCCATCGTCTTCGGCTCGCCCCCGGAATGGATCAAATGCGCACCCGATATCCCCTTTCCCCAATACATCTTTCTTGGCGACACCGTCCTTGACGAAGGCTATAATTTCTGTGAGATAGAATTTCCCGTCTACAAAAACTTCTTCTTCAACAGGCAGCGCAAAACACATATAGTGGCGCCGCCGGAAAGGGCAAAGTCTCTTAAAAGCGTCCTTGAAGAAGCGCTCCTGGGCCCGCCGTCGTATCCCGACGACCCGAATTCGCACAAGGCCGCCTTTTACGCCGACCGGCTTGCCGTGCGGGAGAATTTCAGCCCCTCCGGAAGGAAGCTCCACGTTCCCGATTTCGCCGGGTTTGAAACATATCATGGGGACAGGTACAGGCTCGGTACGCTTGAGGTGAGAAGAACGGGGCCCGACTCATTTCTGGCAATCCGGGGGCGCGAAGAATTGCGCATCACCCTTTCCCGCCCTCCCGGCGTCCCGGCGGCGCGGAAAAGCGGCGGCACGGGGCGCAGTTCCTCCCTCGCCATACGCTGTTTCGATTCCGGAGACGGATTTTCCCCGGGGAAGGGGTGCTCGTCCTTTATGGTGTGCGCCGGCGAAGACATTCTCCTGTTCGACCCCAGCGTCGGCTCTTTTGACGCCTTCGCTGAGGGAGGGTACGGACTGGAAAACATCAAAGGGATATTCCTCTCCCATCTCCATGCCGACCACGACCAGGGGCTGTACCGCTTCCTGGCCGCGGATGCGGCAATTCCGGTCTTTGCAGGCGGCGTGGTCCACTCCTCCCTCCTCGGTAAACTTGAAGAAATCCACGGTAAAGGGGGCGGCGGGTCATTTTCCCTCAGGAGGCTCGATGTTGGGGCGGACACGGCGCTTCCGGATATGGATGTACGCGTCCGCTTCGAATACGGTTTTCACTCGATTCCCTCCCTGATGATGAAGTTGTACTTTCGAGGTAAGGGGTTTCGGCATGTGCTCGGCTATTCCGGAGACACCCTTTACGATCCGCTTCGATTCAGGGACGATGATTTTCCCGGCGAGTATCGAAAAGGCCTGGAAACGTTTTTTGATGACGCCGACACCATCATCCATGAGGCGGGAGCGGGCCTCATCCACACCGATCCCGAGGACCTCATACCATTTCTAAAAGAATCCCAGAGGATATTCTGGTTGCACACGCCAAGGACCAACGAGAACGGGTTCAGCAGGGGGTCCATTCTCGAAAAGGGCCAATCTATCGACCTCTCCTGAAGACGTTTTTCTCGTTGATTATTTTTTCTTGTTCGAATAAGCCTGTTCCGGCAAGACCGGTACCGCCAGCATGGGAAACATAAAAATACTTATCGCCGAAAAAGAGCGCCATATCGCGGAAAACTTGAGCGCCGCCCTGGAAGAGCTGGGATATGAGGTGGCGGGCGTCGCCGGTTCCGGTGAGGACGCCGTCACTCTGGCCGGGGACCTGCGGCCCCGCCTCGTGCTCATGGACATTACCCTTGCCGGAGGGATAGACGGCCCTGCTTCCAGGGCCATCATCGAGGGCTTACGCATTCCCGTAACATTCGTTGCAGCCCATACGAAACAACAGGATTTCAGCCGGGCCCTCGAAATGGCGCCCTACGGCTGTCTCGAACACGCCCCCGGGAAGGCCGAACTATTCACTGTCGTCGAGACGGCCCTTCGCCGGTTTGCCGGAGAGCTAAAACTCCGGGAGGGCGAGGAACATTCCCCTCCCCGGGCCGGGGACGCCGGAACCGGCACGGAACAAATGAAGGCCGAAAGATCATATTTAAGGTCCGAGTTCAAGTACCGCGAGATGCTCGACGCCATAGACGATTTTGTCTTTACCATTGACGAAAGCGGGCTTGTCCTGTACGCCAACTCATCCACGACGGACCTCTTTGGCCAGACTCCCGGCCAGATAATCGGTACTTCTATCTTTGACCTCCTCCAAAGTGAGGACCGTGGAAAGCTCGCCGCTTTCCTTTCGGGCGAATCCAACAGCGTTGACGAACCGCCCGGGGTGAACTGCAAACCGGGCCGTTACATCGAATTGCGCGTCATAGGCATCGGCGGCGAAGTGAGGCGGCTTGAAGCTAAAATACGGTCCTGCCGCGACGCATCGGGACAGGTGGTGGCGTATCGGGGCGTCGCCAGGGACATCACCGGCAAGACTCTGGCCGAGAACGCCCTTAAGGAAAGCCGGGAACGGTATTCCGATATCATAGAAAGCCTCGAGGACGGATACTATGAAGTCGACATATCGGGAAGGTTTACTCTGGTGAATTCCGCCTTCGCACGGCTAATGAAGGATTCACGGGAGAAGATGGTTGGAAAAAGCTATCAGGACTACATGGACTCTGACACCGCCCGAAACGTGTTCCGCCAATTTAACGCGGTTTTTAAATCCGGGAAATCCTCGGAGCGTGCCAGATGGGAAGTCCCCGGAAACGGAGGAGCTTCGCGCTATTTTGAGGCATCTATTACTCCGATAACTGCACTCCCGGGGAATGTCCTGGGGTTCAGGGGCATTGTGCGCGACCTCACCCAGGAGCGTCGGATCCAGAAAGCCCTGCAGGAGAGCGAGCGAAATTTCCGGCTCCTTGTGGAAAATATCCACGACGGTATTTTCCTGGTGGACGGCGAGGGGAAGGTCCTCTACGCGAACCACCATGCCGCGGGACTCACGGGATATTCGATTACGGAACTGAAGGGCTTGCGGATCAGGGATTTCGTCGAAAAAACCGACCTCTCCACCCTGATGAAGCGCTACAATCGAAGGGTCAAAAAAGGCCATAACCAGGAGTTTTACGAGACCATACTAAAAGGCAGAAACGGGGTCCGGCGAATCATCGAGTTTTCCATGGCTATGACGGAATGGAAGGGGAGCATGGTGGACCTCATTATTTTCAAGGACATCACTGAACGGAAGAAAACCGAGGAAAGGCTCAAGGCCAGCGAGGAGCGGTACGGCCTTGCGACCCGGAGTGCCGGTGTAGGGGTCCTGGATTTCAATCCCGCGAATGATGTGATGTACATCGACCCCGTAATAAAGGAGATCCTGGGATTTCGGGACGAGGACGTAGCGGACACGGCGGCCTCCTATCTGGAGCTTGTGCATCCCGAGGACCGCGACGCCCTGATCGCTTACATAACGGGGCATCTCAGTGGCCAGAAGGAGGAATACGTTCTCGAGTACAGGATGCTCCACAGAGACGGGGGCGTCCGTTGGTTTCTGGCGAGGGGAAAGGCCGTGATAGGCCCCGGGGGGAGGGCCATGCGGGTGATCGGCACCATCACCGATATCACGCGCCTTAAAGAAGTGGAAAACAGCTTGAAAACTTCCCTGGCTGAGAAGGAAGTCCTGCTAAGGGAGGTGCATCATCGCGTTAAGAACAACTTCCAGATCATCACAAGCCTCCTTAGCCTCCAGGGAAGGTCCATCGCCGACGATACGCTTGCGTATAAATTTAAGGACGCCCAGAACAGGATCAGGGCCATGGCCCTCATCCATGAGAAGCTCTATCAGTCGGAGGAGTTTTCAAGCATCAACTTCTCCGAATATATAAACCTCATCTCCCGGGAATTGTACCAGGTTTCCGCCCGAAATCTGCAAGGGTTGGAACTTAAAATCCGCGCCGAAGACATTATGCTCACCATAGCCCAGGCCATCCCCTGCGGGCTCATTTTGAACGAACTGCTCACCAATGCTTTCAAGTACGCGTTTCCCGTGAATTTTCAGGGAGCTGAAGTCATCGAGGTGGATTTTTTCGGAAAGGAGGAATGGGTGGAACTTACGGTCAGGGACAATGGAGTTGGGCTCCCCGCCGGGGTCGATCCTTTCAGGTCCGAAACTCTGGGCCTTAACCTCGTCACTCTTCTTGGAAAAAACCAGCTCAAGGCCGACATTCGTTTCAACGGCGAGTCCGGGACTTCGTGCTCAATCAGGTTTGAAAAAAAGTGAACGCGGCGGGGAAGCGTTTTTTGATGTCGCCCATTCGCCATCAAGGGGCAGTGCCCGGCCCCGAGGGGGTTTTAATGTCCTCCAGATGGGTGATGGCGCGCCAGATGTGGTAGGCTACCCTGTCGAGCCAGCGCATCGACTCCATCAGGGTGAACGCCGTCTCCGTGTCGATTTCCCCCCTTGATGTGCGGTCCAGGACCTGCTTTCGCTGGTCTTTCCGGATCCCCGCAATGGACTGCGATGCTTTTTCCACGACCTCCCTGGGGTCGGTTTCCATCTCGCCGCGAAGCCACGCCAGGAGAGATTCGGTCCTGTCCGCCAGATGCGCCGCGATGGGAGAGAGCTCCTCACTTTCGAGGACATGCTTCAGGCTTTCGGTTTCTCCGCAGGTTTCAATGAGCCTGTAGAGATGGTCCACTGCGTGGATCAGATTGGTGTGACGCTCATGGAGGAGGGAGGAATAGTTATAGGAGCGGACCTCCCGGAGGAATTTCTCCGCCTTGAGCAGGGAATAGTTTGCGGTAGGGAGGACCTCACCCATCTTTTTCATCGGGGCCAAACCGCGTATCACCTCCACGAGATGCGTGATGACATATCCTCCTATTTCCGTCAGGGCCCGCCGCGCCGATTCCATGGCCACCTGCGGTACTTGCAGTACGGAGATGTCGAGGTTGGCCGTAAAACTGGGCCCCCTGTCCGGGAGGATCCTGGTGATGAGCCGCGCGAACTGGTGCGTGAAGGGCAAAACCATCGCGGCCCCGCCCAAATTGAACATGGTATGGAAGGCCGCGAGGGTGATGGTGGCGCCGCCATTTCCCAGGGCCCTCGAGACCGCTTCCGATACCGCGATGAAAACGGGCAGGAGTACGAGTACGACGCTTCCGGTGATGATGTTAAACAACACATGGGACAGGGCGGTGCGCTTTGCAGGAGTGCTCGCCCCGATGGCGCCGATGGCGGCTATGAGGGTGGTGCCGATGTTCTGGCCGATGGACATGGTGGCCGCCTGTACGATGGTGATGGCGCCTCCGTTTAGGGCCGCCAGGGTTGTCGCAAGGGCCGCGCTGGAAGACTGCATAATGATGGTCATCACTATCCCCACGAGGATGAGGCCCAGGCGGCCCGGCAGCGTGTCTCCGGGAAGCAGTGAGGGATCGAAGGCAGTGGAGATGCCCGCCATTCCTTGCTGCATGAGGCCTATCCCCACGAAGAGCATACCGAACCCGGCAATGAACGTACCTGTTGCGGCGCTCTTGTGGTTTGCGAAGAGCTTAAGGAGGGCCCCTGCGGCTACGAAGGGGTAGGCCAGAGTGCTGATGTTGAGATTGAACCCGAGGGAGCTTACCAGCCATCCCATGCTGGTGTTTCCCAGGTTTGCGCCTATAATGATGCCGATGGACTGCTCGAAGGTGATGAGGCCGGCGCTGACGAACCCTATGGTGGCGAAGGTCGTGGCCCCGGAGGAGAAGATCAGGGCTGTGATACCGGCGCCGGTAAGGAACGAGGATATCCGCCCGCCGGTGAAACGGCTAAGGGCCTTTCGCAGGGAATCGCCGGCCAGGGTTTTCAGGCCGTCGGTCATGAGCGTCATGCCCATGAGGAAGATACCGATGCCGCCTACGAGACTTAGGATGGTTTGTGGTGTCAAATCCATTACCCCGGGTCAGTGTTTCATAAATGCGATAAAAGGCGCAATTACTTAATGCTTCCCGCCCCTTCCGTTGCGTCGGTCCCCGGTTCGGGAAGCGGAGAACCGGAAGAAGCGCGCTTTTCCCGCGAATCGACAAGTATGCCCACGGTGCGGTTGTCTTCGGTGAAATAGGTATTCAAAGTTTCGCGAATTTCTCTTTCAGTCACGGTCCCAACCCTGTCGATGTAGCCCGAAATGTACTTCCAGTCCCCCATGACCGTCTGGTAGTAGCTGAGATATCGCGCCACCCCCATGTTGGTGGCGAGGTTGAACACCAGGGACGATTCGATCCGGTTCAGGACACGGCGTATTTCCCCGGGCCCCAGGCCCTTTTTCAGGCCTTCAATCTGCTCGTACACCGCTTTTTCCAGGTCTTTTACCGTATGGGGGGGCCTTGGCGCGCCGGAGATGACAAAGAGGCTGTTAAAGCGTCCGCCGGGAAAACCGTTCCATGCCGAAATCGACGTGGCGATTTTTTTGTCAAGGACCAGGGATTTATAGAGGCGGGAGGTCTTCCCGTCCGAAAGCAGGTTTTCAATTACGTCGCAGACGTAATCGGCCCGGGAGGGGGACGCCGGTTTGTGCCACCCTATTACCAGGTGGGGCGCCGAGTCGAAATGGACTGTGAAGCGTTTCTCGCCTCTTTGTTCCGGCTCACGTATAGCCACGGGGCAGGGTTCCGGGCGTCCCGGGAGGGCGCCGAAATATTTTTCCAGGTTCTTCAGGGTCTCCCCCGTGTCCTGGCGGCCCACGACGGTGATGGTCATGCGCGAGGGAATGTAGTGGTCGTAGTAGAATTTCCTTACGTTACGGATTGAAAGGGACTTGATATTCGATTTCCATCCGAGGACCGGATGGCGGTACGGATGGGCCGCGAAGGCCGTGGCCAGGAAGGTCTCATAGAGGGTGGCCGTGCCGCTGGAGTCGGTGCGCATGAGGCGCTCCTCGTAGACGGTGTCGCGCTCGGTGTAGTATTCCCGGAAGATGGGGCAGCGGAGGCGCTCCGATTCAAGCTCCCCCCAGAGGCCGAGCTTCGAGGCGGGAAGTTCAATATAGTACGATGTCGCGTCGCGGGAAGTGCCGGCGTTGAAACCCACGCCGCCGTTGATGGAGTAGATCTTGTCGTATCTGTCGTCGGTTATGTATTTGCCGTGTTCCCGCTGGAGTTCCTTCATCCTCTCCTCCAGGGCCGGAATGCGGGTATTGGCCGGGTTTACTATCCTCAGGCGGTCCAGGGTCTCTCCAAGGGACTCGATTTCGGATAAAATCTTTTTCTCTTTCCCGAAGTCTTTGGTGCCTATTTTATCGGTGCCTTTAAAAAGCATGTGCTCCAGAAGATGGGCCGCTCCCGCGGTCTCGTAGCTCTCATCCGCGGCCCCCACTCTGAAAGAAATGATGAGCGCCAGGGTGGGAGCGTACCCCCGGTCCATCATGAGGACCTTTATGCCGTTGGAAAGCCGTCCCTCGATGATGTTTTTATCTAAATACGCTCCCGCCTCGTTTTGAATGTCCGCCAAAACCTCGCCGCCAAAGAACAGGGCGGCCGCCGCCAAGAGGGGGAGAATGCGCACCATCTTCATTTTATCACCTTCCTTCGTTCACTTGCTTTCCTGAGTTTGCTTTTCATCGTTTTCCGCCGGTTCGGCGGTTATATCGATGATTACATTGTTGCCGTCGAGGGACCCTGTCGCTGTGATCATGCCGGAGTTTTCAACTAAATGAAAAAGCCGCCTGTCAGATTGGAGGAGGGCAAGCTGGACCATCGTTTTTATTACGCTTTCTTTCCGGGCGTCAAGGCCTGCGGCAAGAAAAGTTTTTCCGGGGAAAGAGGCGGAGGGCCGCAGGCGCTCCATGGAAACGCCGGGGGAGGCGAGTTCCTTTTCAATGAGGGGGCGGCTGCTGCCGATGAAAAGGCCCCGCTCGTTCACGGCGTAGAAGGTGTCGCCACGCTCCTTTTTCGCTTTCAGGACGTCGATTCCCCCGGCCGTCCGGGCGTTTTCGGTGTCATCGTTTTTTTTGCGGACCTTGCGGAAGAGCTCCCTTTTCAGGCCGCCAACATCGGCGCCGCTTTTTTTCGAGATAGTAAGAATGAATTCCTGGTTCCCGGAATTTTTTTCGGTGATGAAACTGACGGCTTTTCCCGCCAGGGGAAGGAGGTCCTGCGAAAAATCGAGGTGCAAATTTTCATTGAACATGTTAAGCGTCTTTTGTATCCGGGGGTACGGCGATGGGCCTCCATCGCCGTCCGCGCCGCCTCCGATAACATCGAGGTCCATGGACAGGTGCAGAAAAAATGACGGCCCGGATCCCCCAATAAAGCGCGCTGCCGGGTCGGGCATCAGGGCGGCCAGGAGCGGGGCCGTTTCCTCGCTTGTCGGGTTTAGGGAGGCGACAAAACGGGCAAAGAATTGCCGTCCCGCTGTTTTCAAAGCAAGGCCCGATGCCCTGACAATGCCGGTGCCGTCGGAAGGGGCGTCATCGTCGGTTTTTTTGGCCGGGCCTTTCCAGGGAAGTCCTCTCCCGAAGAAAAGGACGATGGCGTCGCCGGTTTCCGTCCTATTCGTGATTTCCAAGTAAGGCCCGTCATCATACATGGAAGGGGCATCCTTTTTCCCGTCTGAAAGATCGAGGGCGCTTTTTAGAAGTTCCTCCCGGGAAGATATTATCATATGGCCCCTGTTGGCGGTGAAGAAGATGTTGTCCTTCATCTGGAACACCCTGTGGTGGCCGTGGCGGGACACGGTCGGAATGAGGTCCAGGCCGTCCCATCCCCGGGCTTTTTTCATCAGCTTAATGAAGGCAAAGGGGAGGCGGCGCCCCGCAGCCACCGGGACCATTGCGAGATAGGAGGCGCCTTCGGGATTGTCGTACCGCGCCGCGGCCAGGGGTTTTGCGATGTCGATGCCCGTTTTTTTCAATTCCACGGGGTCGCCGGGGTCCAGGCCGGTTTTTTCCTTGAAAGAAGCCAGCCAGGCGATGCCCGGGTCGTCGGCGATGTCCGCCGCTCTCTGCCTGTAGAAATCCAGGGCCGCGGCAATATGGACGGCCCCGGGGGCCCTCAGGAAGAGCCCGGCCCCTCGGGGAAACCTGGAGGCGATGTCGTTCACATCGGCGCCATTGGAGCTGTCCGTTGCCGCCATGGAGGCACCCAGTGCAAGGGCGAGGGCGGCGATGCCGTTGCGGATTCCCATCGTCAAATCCGGAAACGGGAGGTCTCCGTTTCGATGAGCGCGAAGAGGCGCGACGCGATATCGTCCTTCCGCACCTTTTCGACAGCCCCGGAAGAGCGGAGCTTCACTTCGGCCTCGCCTGTCTGGAAGTAGTTCTTCCCGACAGTCACCCGGACCGGAAGTCCCACCATGTCGGCGTCGCCAAATTTGAATCCCGGGCTGAGCTTCCGGTCGTCGTACAGTACCTCGATGCCGGCCTCGCGAATCAGGCCGTAGATCTCGTCGGCCTGGCGGATTTCTTCCTCCGCCTTGCCGAGGCCCACGAGCCACACATGGAAGGGGGCCACGGTGACGGGCCAGATGATGCCCCCCTCGTCGTGGTGTTGTTCTATGATGGCGGCCAGGGTGCGGTTCACGCCTATGCCATAACATCCCATGATGGGGTGCACCGACTTGCCCTGTGCGTCGAGGACCGTAAGGCCCATCGATTTCGAATACTTGTTTCCCAGTTTGAAGATGTGTCCCACTTCTATGCCCCGGCGCGCCTTCATGGCGGCGCCGCATTTCGGGCAGGGGTCTTCCTCCACGGCCAGGGCGATATCGGCCTCGTCCTTAATGTGGAAGTCGCGTCCGGGGTTCACGCCGGAGTAGTGTACGTCCTTTTTGTTGGCGCCCGTGATGCCGTTGGAAATGTCCCTCACGCCGATGTCGAAGACCGTGCGTATTTTAAAATCGTTCACGGGTCCGGCGAAGCCCACCGGGGCTTTCGTTACTTCCTCCACGGTGGAGTCCGAAGCGAGGTCCAGCTCCGAGGCGCCGAGGAAGCTTTTCAGCTTGTGTTCATTTATGTCCCGGTCCCCTGCGATGACGGCCATGACGGGGGCGCCGTCGGCGATATAGATTATGCTTTTTAGAAAGATATCCGCGCCGCATCCGAAAAATTTCACCAGATCGTCTATGGTCTTCACGTCCGGAGTCGAAACTTCTTTCAATTCTTCAAAGGGGCCCTTCGCCGGCGCCGGGGCCCTTCCAAACCCGGCCTTCTCCTGGTTTGCCCGGTAGCCGCAGGAATCGCAGAGAAGGAGGAGCTCCTCGCCTATCTCCGATGGGACCATGAACTCCTCGGACTGGTTTCCCCCCATGGTCCCGGTATCGGCCTCCACCGGGATGGTTTCGAGGCCGCATCGCTTGAAGATGTTCCGGTAGGCCGTGCGCATGGCCTGGTAGGATTTTTCGAGGCCCTCATCGTCCATGTCGAAGGAGTAGGCGTCCTTCATGATGAACTCCTTGCTTCGAATGACGCCGTAGCGCGGGCGGATTTCATCGCGGAATTTCGTGTTGATCTGGTACGCGTTAAGCGGAAGGTCTTTATAGGACGATATGATGGACCGCACCGTCCCGGTGAATGCCTCCTCATGGGTGGGGGCCAGGGCGTACTCCAGGCCGTTTCTGTCTTTGATGCGGATCATTTCCGGGCCCATGGTTTCCCAGCGCCCCGATTCCTTCCAGAGGTCCGCCGTGGTGAGCTCCGGCATGAGAAACTCCACTGCCCCGGCGGCGTCCATCTCCTGGCGGACTATGTCTATGATTTTTCTGAGGACGCGCAGGCCCAGGGGAAGATAGACGTACATCCCCGCCGCCTCCTTCCGCGCAAGCCCCGCCCGAATCATGAGGCGATGGCTCGCCACGACGGCGTCGGAGGGGTCTTCCTTCAGGGTGGGTACGGGATACCGGGAAAGCCTCATGACATTACCTCTTGGGAAACCTGGCCCGCACAGCGGCGCAGACCGTCGGTAAAAAAAATTCTCGTGGACCCGGGCGTTCGGCCCCACAAACGTGGCCTATCATGTGCGACGATAATGGCGCCCTGTCAACAAATATTATGGGACAGGGCGCCTTTTACCGCAGCCTCTTTAGGGTTATGAAAACGCTGTGCGGGGCCCCTTCGGTGCGAGGTAAAAATTTTCAATTCTGCTTGACAAAAGCCCGGGTAGGGCAAACCTGACAAATGGTAATCTCTAAAAGCAGGTTCTCCAGACCGCCTTCGGCGGGCGAGAGAACAAAGATGCCGGGTGCGCCGGAAGTAACACCAAAACTGTCACCAAAGCTGTATTGAAAGCTATTTGTACAAAATGACATTTGACAGGGGAAACATGGGCTATTTCGTGGCCTTCCTCCTTCTGGGAGGAGTCCTCGGATCGGCCCTGGCGGTGCTCATCGCGAAGCTTGTGCCGGCACTGTCGGTCCTCAAGGAAAACCTCACGGCGCCCCTGGGTTTTAATATCGAGGTGGTGAACCTGAGCGTAAGGCTCAATATCGGCGCTGTGGCTGGCATGATTGCCGGCGCGTTCGTATTCAGAAAGGCATAAAGCCGCGCTCGCGGCCATTACGCGCGTTCCGGGGGCAGGACCCCGTAGGCGGACGCGAAAGAATTAAACCGGCCTGGGCCGGTTGCTGCCTTCCCTGATAAAATATTAAGTCCGTTTTTTACAATCCCTCCCTGCTCTGGGAGGTCAAGCGGGAAGGGCGTCTTCGCATTCCCGCGCCCCCTTCCTTTTTGGGGAAGGGGCGAAGGGCCTGTTCGCGGCGTTCCCCGTGAAACCGGGAAAGGGCCCCTCACAATCTCAATGAACAGGGGGTAACGTCCTTGTCAGTTGTATCAATGAAAGCTCTATTGGAATCGGGTGTCCATTTTGGGCACCAGACGCGCCGCTGGAATCCCAGGATGTCGCAGTTTATTTTCACCGCGCGCAACGGGATCCATATCATCGACCTTCAAAAAACCATGCAGAGGCTGAAGGTCGCCTACAACGCCATGAAAGACGTCGCTTCGGCGGGCGGCAAGGTGCTCTTCGTGGGGACCAAGAAACAGGCCCAGGGGGCCGTGTCGGAATACGCCCAGAAGTGCGGCATGTTCTATGTTTCAGAAAGATGGCTCGGCGGGCTTCTTACTAATTATCACACCGTGAGCAAGTCTATCCAGCGCCTGAAGGAGCTGGAGAAGATGGAAGAGGCTGACGTGTGGGACGCCGAGACCAAGAAGGAAATCCTGGACCTCAAACGCGAACTCGCGAAGAAGAAAAAAGTCCTGGACGGCATCAAGGACATGGCGAAGCTTCCCGACGCGCTTTTCGTCATTGACCCCAAGCGGGAGGACATCGCCATCAAGGAAGCGAAAAAGCTCCGCATCCCCATCTTCGCCGTGGTCGATACGAACTGCAATCCCGACGATATAGATTTCCCTATCCCGGGCAACGATGACGCCATCAGGGCCATTGCCCTGTTCCTCGACGTCATGTCCAGGGCCATTATCGACGGCAAGTCCGGCGGGCAGTCCGGGGAGGGCGATATCCTCGAGGAAGCCGAAGAACCCGAAGAAGCGGTCGAGGCGGTTTCCGCCGAGGAGGACGAAGGGTCCTCGGAGATTAAAAGCGAGATCGAGGCGAAGGAAAACTATCGGGAAAAATACCAGGAACAGTACGGCGACATGGAGGACGAGGATCCCCGGTAGGATGGTGAAGGTTTTTCCGTCCGCTGAAGGCGGGCGGAAAAACCCGGGCCCTGAGTTTGCCTGTAGTTCATTTTACCGGAAGCTTTAAAATTAATTTTTTAAGCTTCCCCATCGAATATTCTTTCTGATTATTTTATTGTAAGGAGCAAGCACGTGGCTGAAATTACGAGTGAAATGATAAAAGAGCTAAGGGAAAAGACCCTGGCGGGAATGCTTGACTGCAAAAAGGCGCTTGCGGAATGCGGCGGCGACATGGATAAAGCGGTGGAGTTCCTCCGTAAAAAGGGCCTTTCATCGGCTTCGAAAAAATCCAGCAGGTCGGCGAAGGAAGGGATAGTCGCTTCCTACATCCACACCAATAACAAGGTGGGTGTGCTCCTGGAACTTAACTGCGAAACCGATTTCGTGGCGCGCAACGGCGAGTTTCAGGACCTGGCAAAGGACATATGCATGCAGATCGCCGCGGTGGGCCCGCAGTATGTGGCGAGCGAGGACGTTCCCGCCGAGATCGTCGAAAAGGAGCGTGAAATTTACCGGGAGCAGATGAAGGACAGCGGAAAGCCCGAAAACGTGGTCGAAAAAATCATCGACGGAAAAGTAAAGAAATTCTATACGGAAGTGTGCCTTCTGGACCAGGAGTTCATCAAGGACAGCAAGCTCACCATCGGCGATCTGATCAAAAACAAGATCTCCACCCTGGGAGAGAACATCACCGTGGGCAGGTTTGAACGGTATCAGATAGGCAAGTAATATGGGACCCCTGAAAGGAGGCGCCCGTTTCAAGAAAGTCCTCCTCAAGCTCAGCGGCGAGGCGCTGTCGGGTGGCGAGGGGTACGGGATCAATCCGGAAACGGTCAAGGAAATTGCCCGCCAGGTCGGGGAAGTATACGGCCTGGGAGTCCAGATATCCATCGTTATAGGCGGAGGAAATATTTTCCGGGGAGTCACTGGAAAGTCCCTGGGAATGGACCGCGCTACGGGGGATTACATGGGAATGCTCGCCACGGTGATCAATTCCCTGGCGGTCCAGGACGCCCTGGAAAAACACGGGGTCCCCACGCGGGTGATGACCGCCATTGAAATGCGCTCCATAGCCGAGCCCTATATACGGCGCCGCGCAATACGGCACTTGGAAAAAGGAAGGGTGATAATCCTCTCCGGAGGCACCGGGAACCCCTTTTTTACGACCGACACGGCGGCGGCCCTCAGGGCCGTCGAGATAGGCGCCGAGGTCCTCCTGAAAGCGACCAGAGTGGACGGGGTCTATGACCGCGACCCCGAAAAGGACCCGGAGGCGGTGAGGATAGACACTGTGTCGTACATCGACGTGATACAGCGCCAGCTTAGAGTGATGGACCTCACCGCGATTTCCCTGTGCATGGACAACGGGCTTCCCATTTACGTGTTCAACCTCTTCAATGAAAATTCCATCAGGCGTATCGTCACAGGAGATACAATCGGCACCCTGATCTCATGATATCTTCGAAGGAGGGACCATGATAGAAGACATTATCAAGGACGTCGACGAACGGATGCAAAAAAGCCTGAAAAGCCTCGAAAGAGAGTTCGCCGCCATCCGGACCGGAAGGGCCAATCCGTCCCTTTTCAACGGCATTCGGGTGAGCGTCTACGGTTCTGAAATGCCCTTAAACCAGGTGGCCACCATATCGTGTCCGGAACCGCGCCTCGTAGTGATACAGCCCTGGGACAGGTCCAATCTGGGGGAAATCGAGAAGGCCATACTGAAATCGGACCTTTCGTTAAACCCCAACAATGACGGTAATCTCATACGGATCCAGATACCCGAACTTACGGAGGAGCGGAGAAAGGAATACGTGAAGCTGGCCCGCCAGAAGGCCGAGGAATGCCGTGTGGCGGTGCGGAACGTCCGGCGCGACGGAAACGACATGATCAAGGAACTGGAGAAGGAAAAGGAGATATCCGAGGACGACTCCAAAAACGCCGTGGCGCGCATTCAAAAGCTTACGGATAAATGTATTGACGAAGTGCAGGCCATGACTAATAATAAAGAGAAGGAGATCCTCAGCATCTGACCTTTCTCCTATGAAAGATTATCTCTCACAGTTGGACCCCGGCAATATCCCCGCCCATGTGGCCATTATCATGGACGGGAACGGGCGTTGGGCGAAGAAAAAATCCCTGCCCAGATTAGAGGGCCATCGCCGCGGCGCCGAAGTCGTGGAGGCCGTGGCCGACGCCGCGGCCCGGGTGGGCATACGGTATCTTTCGCTTTTCGCCTTTTCTACGGAGAACTGGAACAGGCCCCGGGAGGAAGTGAGAGGACTCTGGGAGCTTCTGGAACTTTTTTTCCAGTCGCACATCCGGAAGATCGATGAAAAAGGAGTCCGGGTCCTCTTCTCGGGTGTGTTCAAAGGGATTCCGTCGTCCACGAGGAAGGTCATAGAGGAAACCCTGGGCCGGACGGCGAAAAACAATCGCATCACCCTCAATTTCTGCGTCAACTATGGGGGACGCCAGGAAGTCCTGGAGGGCGTCAACATATGGCTCAAGAAAAGGAAAGAGGGAGAGCTGCTCACGGAAAAAAAAATGGCTTCCCTCCTCTGGAACCCCTCCCTTCCCGACGTGGACCTCATGATACGCACAAGCGGGGAATACAGGATCAGTAATTTTATGCTGTGGCGGTTGGCCTATGCCGAGCTTGTTTTCATGAACGTCCTGTGGCCCGATTTCAGGGCGTCCCATCTTTACCGGGCCCTGTACGACTACCAGAAAAGAGAAAGGAGATTCGGAGGATTATGAGCGACGTCAAGAAAGCGACCTTAATTAGAATTCTTAGCGCGGTGGTGGCATTGCCGGTTTACGTCCTCTGCCTGTACACGGACCGTTTTTACTCGCTTCCCGTCCTTGTGGTGTCGTCCGTCATCACCCTGGTGTGCCTCTATGAGTATTACCAGATTGCGTGGAAGGACGAAGACAACAGGGCATACATGCCCTTCGGTTTCGCCGCGGGCTTTGCCGTGAACGTGCTCATGTACCTGTACGCATTCGGAGGCCTGCGGTTTGTGCGCAATTTCGACGCCCGGGCCCTCATGCTGGTAGTCACGGTTTTCATAGCGGCCCTGCTCATCTATCAGGTTTTTGCCCGTCCCCTGAAAGGCGGCATCTACTCGACAGCGGTGACCGTCTTCGGCCTTGTGTATCTCGTCCTTTTCTTTTCGCATGCCATACTCATAAAATCGCTTAACAATGGGTTTTTGTATCTTCTGGTTCTAAACATCGTGGTGATGATAAACGATACCGCGGCGTACTTCGGCGGGGTCCTTGCCGGAAAACACAAGACGAACTTCGCGGCATCGCCCAACAAATCCTGGGAAGGATATTTTTGCGGGCTCCTCTTCAGCGTCCTTGCCATGGTGATCGCCAATCAGGTAATTATATCTACCTCCGGCATTGCGCTTTTTTCCCACGCCGAGGCGGTGATTTTAGGTTCGGTGCTGTCCGTTTTAGGCCATATCGGAGACCTGGTGGAATCGGCGATTAAGCGGGACGGGGCCATTAAGGATTCCGGCTCCATCATACCGGGACATGGCGGAATGTGGGACGTTTTCGACGCGCTGATCTTGACCACGCCGGTGTTTTACTACTATCTCGTTTTGCGGGGCACCCTGTAGACATCCATGAGGACCCTGACCATACTCGGGTCCACGGGCTCCATCGGGCTTTCCACGATGCGTGTCCTCCGGGCCTTTCCCGGGGAATTTTCGCTAAGGGGGCTCGCCTGCCGCGGCAACATTCCCGAACTATTGAAACAGGTCAGGGAATTTACTCCCGAGGCGGTGGCGGTAACGTCCCTCGAAGCCCTGGCGTCCCCGGAATACGCAGCCCTCGTGAAGGAGTTTCCCGGCGTTAAATTCCTCGAGGGCGATGAGGGCATTCTGGAGCTTGTACGGCGCGATACGGACGTCCTCGTGTCCGCAATAGTGGGGGCCGCCGGGCTTTTGCCGACCCTGGAGGCGATCCCCAGGACAGGTCGCATCGCCCTGGCCAATAAGGAGACCCTCGTGATGGCCGGGGACCGTTTCATGGAGCTGGTGAGGGACTGCGGCGTGGAACTCATCCCTGTGGACAGCGAGCACAGCGCGATCTTTCTCCTCCTGGACAGGCTGCATCGCGGGGAGGTGGGGAAGATCATCCTCACCGCGTCGGGAGGGAGCCTCCGCGGAAAAACCAGGGACGAACTGGAAAAGGTGACACCGGCGGAGGCCCTGGCGCATCCCACCTGGGACATGGGGAATAAGATCACCATTGACTCGGCGACCCTGATGAACAAGGGGCTTGAGGTCATCGAGGCCCACCACCTTTTCGGGATGGAGTACGACGATATAGATGTGGTGCTCCACCCCGAAAGCGTGGTCCACTCCCTGGTGGAGACCAGGGACGGCGCTATCTACGCCCACCTGGGCGTCACCGATATGGCGATGCCGATACTGAATGCGCTTTTCTACCCGGAGAAGAAGCAGAACCCCTTCGGGATGCTGGATCTGCCGGGAATTGGGGCAATGCATTTTTCCCGTCCCGACGTAGCGGCCTTTCCGGCCCTGGACCTGTGTTACCGCGCCGGGAGGCGCGGCGGAACCATGCCGGCGGTCCTCAATGCGTCCAACGAGGTTTGCGTGGACGCCTTCCTCCGGGAGGCGATACCCTTCACGGGGATATGGAGCACCGTGGAGCGGGTTATGGAGGAACATCGCTGTATCGAATCGCCGCGTCTCGATGAAATTCTGGAGGCCGACGCCTGGGCGCGCCGCGAAACGGCGCGCATGCTCGGAGAGGGGCGGTAACAAAACAGCGAAAGGCATACTCTTATAAGGCTGATCGTTCGAAATTTGGGATTTTTGTGGCGTTTTTCGGCCCGGTTTACAATCCGGAAAATGTACTATTTGGAGAATAAGGAAGGGAAGGAATGTCTATTGGCTATGTAATCACCATGATCTTAGGGGCAGGGGTGCTCCTGGGAATATGTATTTTTGTCCACGAGCTGGGACACCTCCTGGGGGGAAAGATGGTGGGGATCAAGGCGAGGGTCTTCTCCATGGGATATGGGAAGGGCATCTTGAAGAAAAAGATCGGCGACACCACCTATCAGGTGACACTCATCCCCCTTGGCGGATACTGCCAGTTTTACGGCGACGAGCCCGGAGAGGAACGTAAAGGGGAACCCTGGGAGTTCTTTTCGGCGCCTCCCCTGAAGAGGATAGTGCCTGTGGTGATGGGCCCGCTCTTTAACCTCTTCCTCGGCATCCTCATCTTTTTCGCGATGAATCTGGTGGGCTATGAGCGCGAGTCCAGCCGTATTCTCCTCGCAGACGAGTTCGCCGTGGAGGCCCAGGGCCAGGAGAAGTACGTGTCGCCCGCGCGCAAGGCGGGCATCCGCACCGGCGACCGGATTGCACGCATCAACGATGATCCGGTGAACCAGTTCACCGACATCCAGAAGAGCATCTTCTTTTCGGACGGGAGCCCCGTCCGGGTGTGGGCCGATCGCGACGGGACGATGATGGAATTCACCGTGACGCCGGAGCAGTCGGAAAAAGGGCGCTTCACCATCGGCGTGATGCCTTTCATCAGCGGCGTACGGGTGATGAAGACCATGCCGGGGAGCAGCGCCGAAGCGGCGGGCTTTCTTCCCGGCGACATGATAAGGAGCGTCGACGGTAAAGCCGTCCTCATCCCCAACGATTTCATAAACCATGTTAAGGAGCGCCAGGGGAAAAGGATAGCCGTCGAGGTGGAGCGCGGCGGGCGGACCGTGCGGCTGGAAGCGGCGCCCGCTCTCCGCGAAGTGGTTACTGTGCAGCCGGTGGAAAACGCCAGGCTCAAGGGCAGGGACACAACCGTTACCATTGAAGGCGACGGCATCGAGAAGATACGCAGGGGAATCGCGGCGGGGCAGGTGAAGATCAACGACCTCCCGATTGCAGACTATGCGGCGTTTTTAAAAATGGTGCGCGATACCCGCGGCGATGTTCTCAAGATCACCAATGGCGCTGAGACCTTGCAGGGCATCTTCAGCTACAGGAGCTTCGGCTTTCTGGGGGTGGAGACGGGCATCGTGCAAGACATGGTTATGGTGCGGTACGGTTTGGGCGAAAGCTTTGTGCGCGCCTTCACCGAACCGTACGACTTCATCGTCATGAACCTTAAAGGGCTGGGGATGCTCTTCTCGGGAAAGCTCAACGTGCGGCAAAACCTCTCGGGGCCCATCTTCATCGCGAAGATAGCCGGGGATGTGGCATACTATCGCGGGCTCTCGACTTTCATCATCCTCATGGCGCAAATCTCCATCATCCTCATGATAATGAATCTTCTACCTATTCCCATGGTAGACGGAAGCTATATTGTTATCTTTCTCATCGAAGCTATCCGCAAAAAACCCCTGAGCAACAAGGTGATGGAACGAATCCAGTATTTTGGCATGACGCTCCTCATACTCCTTGGCGTCTTTATTATCTTTAACGATATTGTGAAGATATTCTTTTCTCAGTGAGGACGAAATGGGAGTGGAGGTACGCCTGGGCCTGGTCGGCCACTGCGTCGAAACAGCAGCTAAGATGGAGTTCAAGCGGCTGATGGACGCCCTGTTTGAGGAGGCGGGCGATACAGTGGAACTGGAGGCGCGGATCGAGCTGGTCCGCGCCTTTCTTGAGGAGGCCGATTTTCCCGCACTCCGTGCCTCGGATGCGCGCCTGGCGGGCGAGGAGGAGTCGACGGCGATTTTGTCTCGCGGAACGGACGGCGGATTCTTAATTAAGTATGAATGACTTTCGGGTTTGCCGTGACCCGGGGAGAACACCTTCCGATTCAATGCCCCTCTATTCACTTTTACAACAGTTGGAAAACTTTAAACAACAGATTTTCCCACTTTTTTCCGCCAAACACTTGACGAAATAAATATTCGGATATATATTTAACCAAATGGTTAGTTAAACCATTTGGTTAGTATGTAATCAACTATGGATTCCAAAACAACAGAAGAAAAGATCATCGCCGGCGCATTGGCGGAATTTGCCGAGTACGGGTATGAGGGTGCCCGGGTGGACCGGATTGCAAAAAGGGCCGGGGTAAACAAGGCGATGATTTATTACCATTACAGAGGGAAGGAAAAGCTGTACGAAAAATTATTAAGAGACACTTCCACGGGAATTCGAACTGCAATCATGGAGAAAATGAAAGATGAAGCCCATTCTCTGGACGATATTTTGCAAATGTTCGATTATTTTACCGAATATCTCCATGGCCTTGACCTGAACTTTTTCCGTATCCTCATGCGGGAGATTTCCAGCGGCGGGAAATACCTTCGGGAGTTGTTTCTTCCAAACACCCTGCTTCCTCTGATGGATTTTTTTGTGGAATCGATTGATGAGCTCAGGGAGAAGGGGAGGATAAAGGACCTCGATCCGATATATACCTTTCTTCAGCTTGCGGGGGGCATTCTCTATTTCACACTCCTGAGAATCGTGCTTCGGGATTCCGATGCCTATTCCAGGGTTTTCCGGGAAAATTACCTGGCCGACTTTAAGAAAAACTTTTCCCTCATCATAAAAGACGGGCTTTTAAAGGGGGAAGGGGAGGTATAATTTGATGCGCCTTCAAACAGCTCTGGTCTTCCTTCTCAGCTTGACGCTTCTGGCCGTTCAGGAGGCTGGCGCCATGCCAAAGGGATCTGCCCCGACGGTCCTCGACGTGGAGCGCTCCGTGGCCACGGCCCTCAAAAATAATCGGGAGTATCGGCGGGCCCTTCACAGCTTGCAGGCCGCGAAAGAAAAGGTCAACGCCGCCTGGGGGGCCCTCATGCCCCTCCTGGAATCGGAGGCGTCGTTGCTTCGCCAGGGGGCCGAGAGCGGCTTTATGAGCCTGTCCGACGGCCAGTACGACCTGAAGCTCCTCCAGCTTCGCTTTGGCATCAACCCCGGCGCCTTCTATCACACCCTGCAGATGTCGCGGAAAAACCACATCGCCGCCGCGGAAGAGCTGAGGAGGATAAAGGGCCTTGTGGAATATAACGTCATAAAAGCATATTTTGACTGCATTCTTGCCGGGGAAATTGAAAAGATGCGGCGGGACTCCCTCTCAGTGTATTCAGAGAACCTGAAAGACGTGAGAAACCTCTATCGGACCGGAAGCGTGCCGAAGTTCGATTTTCTCCAGGCCCAGGTCCAGGTGAAAAGCCTGGAGCCTCAGGTCCTTGAAGCGGAGAGCGCCCGTTCGTTAGCCATCGATATGTATAATTATCATCTGGGATACGATGCGAGGAAGCATGTCCCGGATGAAGGCGTCTTGAAGTCGGCTTTCAGGACGCCCGCCGAGAATGCCGAGGCCGCCGTGGAAAGGCTGAAGGCCCTGGCGCTGAAGCACCGTCCCGAGGTGGTGCAGGTGGAGATGAAGCGTGAGGCGGCGCATCACCGTCGGGAGGCAGGAGCCTCCATGTATCTGTGGCCCACCTTTACTGTAATGGGATACTATGGTAAGACGAAAAACATGCCCAATGAAATCGACACGGGTTTGCCTCCGGGACCCTTTACCCCGGATTTTTCCCAGATAACCGGAAGCGACAACTGGCAGACCGCCTGGCAGGTCCGAGTGGCCGCCACATACCGATGGGGGGCGCTCATTCCGACCGATCCAGTAAAGGCCTCGGTGCGGGAAGAAGAGGAACAGCTTAAACGGGCACAGGAGGAGCTTGCCGATATCAAACAGCTTGTCGGCGTATCTATCCGGTCGAGCTACTCGAAGCTCCTCACCTCTTCGATGACGATCCAATCGCAGAAGGAAAACGTGTCCCTGGCCGAAGAAGGGTTGCGAATCGCCAGGGAGAGCTATCGTGCGGGGATTATAAAAAACTCCGAACTCATCGCCGCCGAATACGCCCTGACAGCGGCGAAGGCCGGCCATGTCAACGCGATCTATAATTATCATGTCGCCCTTGCGGAGCTTCGCAGAGAGATCGGAAGCGGCGATGCTATCATCTTCACGGAGGAAGGAAAATGAACATGCGAAAGCTTGTCCCGGTGCTGGTTGTTGTACTGGCCCTCACGTTGACCACGCTTTATTTCGAGGTCTTCCGTCACATGGGACGCGACGGCCGTTACCTTGAGGGGAACGGGACCATCGAGGTGACAGAAATTGAAATCAGTTCCAAGGTGGCGGGGCGGGTCCTCTCCATCCCCTTCGACGAAGGGCGCGACGTGAAGAAGAACGACCTGCTGGTGCGCCTCGACTTCGACGAGCTCTCAGCCCAGCGGAGTTCCGCGCGCGCGAACCTGGACAACGCTGCGAAGAACCTGAAAAGGGCCCGGGACCTATACACCAGCGGCTCCGTATCGAAGAAGGACCTGGACAACGCCGAGACGGCGTACTCCGTGGCCCGCGCGGGCCTCGACCTGGTGTCGGCCACCATCGACAATGCGGTAATCTACTCGCCCATAAACGGGACCGTGCTTGAAAAGAACCTCGAAGTGGGCGAGATGGCCTTTCCCGGCACCGCAATCCTCACAGTAGGGGACCTCTCCGTGCCGTGGATCCGCATCTATGTGAGCACGATGGACCTGAAATATGTGAATCTGGGGCAGAAGGCGGAGGTGGAAGTGGACAGCTGGCCAAGCGTGCGCTTTCCCGGGAGAGTGGTGTCGATATCTAACAAGGCGGAGTTTACCCCCAAAACCATCCAGACGCGCGACGAGCGGGTGAAGCTCATGTACGCGGTTAAGATACTCCTGGAAAACCCGGAAGGGAAATTGAAACCCGGGATGCCGGCCGACGCGTTCATACTTAAAACGTCCGACCGAAAGGCCCCGGCAACCGGGCGTCCTTGACATGAATTGCGGCGGGGGGAATGCTTTCCCGCATTGCGGAAAAGGTGAGAGATGGACAACATGAAATATAGCAGGGGCGGGAAGTGATCGAGGCGCGGAACATCTCGAAGTCCTTCGGCGATGTGAAGGCCGTCTCGTCAGTGAGCTGCTCCATCGGCCGCGGGGAGATCTTCGGCGTGGTTGGGCCGGATGGCGCGGGGAAAAGCACCCTCCTTCGGATGTTTTCAACCATCCTGCGCGGTGACGGCGGCTCCATCGCCGTGGACGGGGAGGCCGTCGGGGAGAAGGGGGGCAGGATCAAGGAGCGTATCGCTTACATGCCCCAGCGCTTCGGCCTATACGAAGACCTCACAGTGGAGGAGAATATTTTCTTTTTCGGCAGGCTCTTTGCCGTCCCGAAAAAGACCATCGAAAAGGAGATTCAGCGGCTTTACGAGTTCAGCCGTCTTGGCCCCTTCAAAGACCGGCTCGCCGGGAACCTCTCCGGCGGCATGAAACAGAAGCTCGGCCTGGCCTGCTGTCTGGTCCACCGCCCGGAGGTGCTCCTTCTTGATGAGCCCACCAATGGCGTGGATCCGGTGTCCCGCCGCGAGTTCTGGAAGATACTCTATGGACTGCTGGCCGACGGCGTTACCATTGTTGTGAGCACAGCGTACCTCGATGAGGCGGAACGCTGTAATCGAATTGCCTTCATGTACGGCGGACAGTTTATCGCACTGGGGACCCCGAGGGAAATAAAAGAAGGAATACGGAAGAAGTTCCTGGAAATCAGGGTGGACAATGGCATGCTCGCGGAGATGGAGCTCAGGAAGCACGTCGAATACCGGGGGGCTATCCTTACGGGGACCACGCTCACTCTCTTCGTGGACAGCGTCACCCTGGCGGGCCGCGACATCAGGCGCATATTGGGGAAACGCGGCCTTCGCGTCCTCTCCATCGCGGAGAAGGTCCCGACCCTGGAGGACTGCTTTGTGCACATCGTTGCGGGGGAGTCATGAGGATCCACGGTTCGATCATTCGGATTTTCGCCCTGGCCGACAAAGAGTGGATACAGGTGCGCCGCGACTTCCGCAGTCTCATCCTCTCGGTCCTGCTTCCGGTACTGCTCCTGCTTCTCTTCGGATACGCGCTTAATATGGACGTGAAGCGCGTGAGCACCGCCGTCTACGACCAGGATAAAAGCGCCCTTTCACGCGCCCTGGTGGACAGGCTTTCGCACACCGAGTATCTTTCGATAAACCACCACCTCAAATCACAGCGGGAGATCGACGCCCTCATCGACCGGGGCGATGTCATCCTGGCTGTCGTGATACCGCCTTCCTTCGAAAGCAATTACATGTCCGGGAAGCGCGCGGACATACAGCTCATCGTCGACGGCGCCGACTCCACCTCGGCCATGGTGGCCACGGGCTATGTGAAAGCCATACTCTTCAATATAAACCGCGACAGGAAGATGGACGAGCTTAACCGGGCGGGCCTTTCGAGGCTGCGAATGCCGGTTGAAGTGCAAAGCCGCGTCTGGTACAACCCGGAGCTGAAAAGCCGTAACTTCATTATCCCGGGCATTGTGGTCCTCATCATGGCGATCATATCGGCGCTCATAACCGCCCTCACCATCTCCCGGGAGTGGGAGCGGGGAACTATGGAGTCGCTCATCTCCACGCCGGTGCGAAAGTTCGAACTTTTCATTGGAAAGCTTTTACCCTATGTCCTTATCGCCCTCTTTGACCTGATTCTCACCCTGACTCTGGGGTACTTTATCTTCGACGTGCCTGTCCGCGGGAGCTTTGTGGAACTTTACACCATGGCCCTCCTTTTTCTTATCGGGACCTGTAGTATCGGCATCCTCATTTCTTCGGCCGCACGGACGCAGGTGGTCTCGGTGCAGGCGGCGATCCTGGTCACCTATCTTCCGTCGCTGATTCTTTCTGGCTTTGTCTTCCCCATAAAAAACATGCCAATTCTCGTACAGGCAATATCGTATCTTGTGCCGGCAAAGTACCTGATTCATATCATCAAAGCAGTGGCGCTTAAAGGAGTGGGCTACACTTTGCTCTGGATCCAGGTGGTCTTCTTGGTAATTTTTGCCTTCGGGGTGGGCGTGCTCAGCCTCAGGAAACTCTCCCTGAGGCTCCCGGAGTGAGGGCGATGAGGGTGCTTCGGATAAAAACGGTGCTGAGCCTGATACGGAAGGAGTTTCGTCAACTCTTTCGCGACAAGAAGATGCGCTTTATGGTTTTCTCTTCGCCCCTGGTCATGATAATTATTTTCGGCTACTCCATCAATATGGACGTAACGAATGTGGAAATGGCGGTCCTCGACCAGGACCGCACCGCTGTAAGCAGGGCCCTTATTGAGCGTTTCACCGCTTCGGGATATTTTATTCCGAACCAATATCTTAGCTCGCCTGAAGAGATAGACCGCCTCCTGGACACAGGCGGAGCGGAGTTCGCCCTTGTGGTGGAACGCGGTTTCGCGAGGAAGATTAAATCCGGCCTTACGGGCAACATCCAGACGATCATCGACGGCACCGACTCAAGCAGGGCCGCAGTAATTGTCGCCTATGTGAACCAGATCACCCAGGAATTCTCCCAGCAATATCTAATGGGCCGCATCAGGACGGTGATGCTGAACAAAGCCGAAGCCCCGCACCGGGGGAGGCGGAACATCGAAATGCAGGAGCGCTTTCTCTTTAATCCGGACCTGGCGAGCAGGAACTTCTTTCTCCCCGGCATGCTGGGGCTCCTGCTGGTGCTCATCTCCACGCTCCTCACCGCGATGTCCATTGTGAAGGAACGGGAGGCGGGCACCATCGAGCAGATTGTCGTCTCGCCGCTTCGTCCCATGGAGTACATAGCGGGGAAAACTGTCCCCTTTATCATCGTAAGCTTCATAGACATTGTCCTGATAAGCGCCGTCATCATCTTCTGGTTTCGCGTGCCGTTCAACGGGAGCGTCCTGTTCCTTCTTTTTTCGGGGCTCGTCTTCATCTTCACCTGTTCGGCAATAGGCCTCTTTATTTCTTTCATATCCCGGACGCAGCAGCAGGCGATGCTTTCAACTTTCCTCTTTTTCATGCCGGCGATACTATTGTCGGGCTTCATATTCCCGATCTATTCCATGCCGGAGGTGATACAGGCGTTGACGTACCTGAACCCGATGCGTTATTATACCGTAATTGTCCGCGGCATTTTCCTCAAGGGCGTAGGTGTTTCGGTCCTCTGGAAGGACCTCGCCGCGCTTGCGCTAATCGGCGTCGGCATGTTTTATTTCAGCGCACGGCGATTTGCGGAGGGGATGGAGTGATGGAACACACGGTAGAAGTGGACCGCATCACCAAGAGGTTTGGCGACTTCACGGCGGTTGACGAGGTGAGTTTCTCTGTGCGGAGGGGCGAGATTTTCGGCTTCCTGGGGCCCAATGGCGCCGGCAAGAGCACCACCATCAAAATGCTATGCGGGATACTGAAGCCCACGGCGGGCAGGGGCCACGTGAATGGAAACGACATCATTACGGGCCAGGAACGGATCAAGGAGAGCATAGGATATATGTCACAGCGCTTCTCGCTCTATGAGGACCTCACGGTGCGGGAGAACCTCGATTTTTTTGGCACCGTCTACGGGCTTGATGGGAAGCGCCTCAAGGAGCGCATGGGGTATGCGCTGGAGATCGCGGAGATCGGGGACCGGGTTGATGAGGTGGTAAAGACGCTCCCCGCCGGGATGAAACAGCGCCTTGCGCTGGGCGCGTCCATCCTCCACGATCCGCCGGTGCTTTTCCTTGACGAGCCTACCTCCGGCGTGGACCCTATCATGCGGCGCAACTTCTGGGAACTCATTTACGGACTGTCCCGGGCGGGAAAGACTGTCTTCGTTACCACCCACTATATGGACGAAGCGGAGCACTGCGACAGGATTGCCCTTATAATCGCCGGGAAGATCATCGCCCTCGATTCTCCCGCTCTGCTGAAGGATTCACTCGATCAAGGCGTCTACTTGCTTAGAATTGAGCGCTTCATTGAGGCTTTCGACCTGGTGGCGGACGCGGAATTTGTCGACGAGGCCGCTATCTTTGGAAGTGACATCCATATTCTCTGCTCGCCGGGGTTTCCGCTTGAAAAGAGGCTTGAGGCGCTTCTGCGCAAAGAAGGCTTCCGGAGCTTTTCAATAGAAAAAATAAATCCGACCCTGGAGGACGTTTTTGTAACCCAGGCCCGGCGACACGGTTTATGATGTTCAACCCCGGCCCGGAAGCAGTTCCAGAGGATTGAGGGGCCGTCCCGATCTGTTTATCTGAAAGTGGAGCATCCCGCCCTGGCTGCCGATCACTTTTCCCCGCCCCACCGTATCGCCTTCGCTTACGCTGATGCTGTCCATCCGCGAGTAGACCGTTAGGTAGTGCCCGCCGTGATTGATGATGACGTACTGGCCGAAGCCCCGCATGGTCCCGACCCTTTCCACCACGCCCCGGGCCGATGAGAGGACCGGCGCCCCGGGCCTGCTTTCAATGACGATTCCGATGGGGCGCACGCCGCTCTCTCCGTCCCGGCGAATGTCACGTATGGCGCGAAGCGGCCAGGCGAAGCGCGGGCCGCCGGAAGCCTCGGGGCGGAAGTCGGGAATGTGGCCCTCCGCGCCGGAGCTTTGTTTCAGGGAGTTTCCGCCGCTGCGGCTTCCCGGAATTCTTAGCCGCTGTCCTGCCCTGAGCGGCGTGTCGTCCGATATGCGGTTGGCTTCGCAGAGGGAGGGGACTGAAACGCCTAAGCGCCGGGCAATGGCGAAGAGGGTGTCTCCGGGCCGTACGCGGTAGGCCCTGGTTCCGGCGGAACGCAAGGGGGCGGAACGTTGGCTTCTTGAACGCTTTTCAATAGAAGAGGGCAAATTGGAGGAGGGCAAATCTCCCCGGAGGATGTCACTCCTTATCAGGAGGGGCCTTTCTCCGGAGAGGGAGGTTTTCCGAGTGTCCTGTTTCCGGAGAAACGCCCGGGCCGGGGCGGAATGCGCCGCCTTCCCCCTCTCTTCCGAAAGGGCGATGGATGCCGCTGGTCTTTCTTCATGATGAAGGAGCGCGTACGCGCCCGTTTCAACGAGAAGCATAAGAAGTATGATAAATGCCCTGTTCAACATCCCTGTTTGTTTTCGGAACACCGTCCATGTTCCGCCGGAGCGTCCGGTATCGTCGCTATCATCCGTGATGCGGCGCGTATCCGCCGTCCCGCCGCCGGGGGCGGGGGCGAAATTTTTAGGGCATATTATGCCCGTATCTTATTCTCGGCATGTATTCCTTTAAAGTTGAGCAAATCGCGCTTTTTACGGCAGGTTTTTTCCTGTAGAAGTGACCGTGAGCTTTCCATGGCGTACATTTTTCACTGCGAGGAGGTGGTCGGCGATGGTCTGGACCGTCTTCACCTTGCCCCGGAGAAGGAGCACCTCAAGGCAGTTGTGCTCGTCCAGATGCACATGGACCGTGGAGATGATATTGTTGTGAAAGCTGTGCTGGATGTCGTTGAGCTTTTCGGAAATGTCGCTCTCATGGTGGCTGTAAATCAAGGTCAGCGTCCCGATGACCTCGGTTTCCGGAGATGCCGCCTCCTCCCGTACCAGAAGGTCCCGTATGAGGTCCCGGATCGCCTCGGACCTGTTAACATACCCTTTTTCATCTATGAGGCTGTCGAATTTTTTCAGAAGCTTGTCGTCTATCGATACGCCGAAACGAATTACATTGTTCATCTGATATTCTCCGAATGAGGGGAAATTCTATACGAACCGTTTATTTTGGACGGTCAAGGGGCTGTGTCAAGCATTTGTTGACGAAATGGGATGTCCCAATGCGTCGATTGAGGAAAAAAAATATTCCAGATGTGTTGACATCGGAATTGTCATATTGTAATATAATCATCAAAAATTTTCAGGGGAATTATTGCATGCAGGACAGGCAGGAGCACTCCTCCATTGCGGCCGATTCAGGAGAGAAGCAGAAAGTGCCGCAGGCGAAACCTCAGTTGAAAAAACGTGAGAACATATCCTCAAAAGTATTCAATCTTATTCTCAAATACAGGGAGACGGCCGTTTTTCGATGGGTAAATAAAAACCACGTGCTTTCCCTCGTCATAGTTACAATGTGGGGAATGCTCATCGTCGGGGCGTTCCTTTTCATTGTGATATATTCCGTTATCAACCAGGGCACGGCCAGATAGGTTACGCCGTTCACCAGGAGTCCTGGATGGAATTGAATATATCCATGAACTCTTCCTTATGGCGCATGAAGTGGTCCAGGAGCACGGGATCGAACTGTTTTTCCCGCTGGCTTTCCATGTAGCGTAAAATCTTCTCAAGCGGCCAGGGCTCCTTGTAGGGCCTCTTGGAACAGAGGGCGTCAAAAACGTCGGCCAGGGCCACTATTCGTCCGTAGAGATGTATCTCTTCCCCCTTGAGTCCATGTGGATATCCCGTTCCGTCGAATTTTTCGTGGTGCGACAGAGAGATGAGGGCCCCGGCCTTCAGGTACGGGCTTTCGGCGTCCTTCAGCATCATATATCCTATTTCGGGATGGCGGCGCATGTCAGTTTCCTCGCCCTCGGTAAGGGAAGAGGATTTCATTAGAATGGCGTCAGCGATTCCGATCTTTCCGATGTCGTGGAGTGGGGCCGCGTTGAAGATTATTTCCTGGGATTCCGCGCTCTCCCCGACGCCGCGGGCCAGGAGACGGGAGTAATGCGCCACGCGGCTCACATGGGCCCCCGTTTCCTCGTCTTTGAACTCGGCTGCCCTGCCCAGCACTGTCAGCGTTTCATGCTCTCGGGCGCGGATTTTTTCCGTGGCCAGGAGGACCTCGCTTTTCAGGAGCCTGGCGCGGTCCCGGAGGAGGAGCTGGGCGCTGCGAAGATCCATGAGATTGGTGACCCGGGCCTTAAACTCGGCAATATTCAGGGGCTTGTTGAGGAATTCCGTCGCTCCGGCCTTTATGGCTCTAAGCTTCAGATCGTTGTCGTCGCTTACGGCGGTGATCATAATGATGGGAACGTCCTGGCGGGTTTTCCTGATTTCCTCGATCACCTGGATGCCGTTCATGACTGGCATCATGTAATCGACGAAGACGAGGTCGAAATCACCGCTGTTGAACGCCGCAACCGCTTCTCCGGGAATCCCCGCCGATGTGACGGCAAGGCCGATTTCCTCGGCCATGGCTTCTATAAGTAGGAGATTATGCCGTTCATCGTCGATAGAAAGAGCGTGTAATGTCATCGAACCTTCCTCTTTGTTGGGTTTTCGGTCTTCACATGCGGGTGCCGTATTCAAGGACTGTATTATTTCCCTGCTCAGGAGAGTTTTTCCCTGAGGGCGTCAAATTCGGACCGTATCCTGGAAACCAGGTAATCGTAATTTTCCGCCTCACCGTCTCTGGCGGCTGTTTCGATCTTTTCAGCCAGGTCGGAGAGTGTCTTCATTCTCAGATTGGCCGCGGCCCCCTTGAGGCGATGTGCCGCCTGGTACAGTTCCTGCAGATTAACCGGATCGAGCGATGATGAAAGGCCATTGATGTAATTGTCCCTGTCGGCCAAAAAATCAACCGCGATTTTTTTGTAGGCGGAGATCGGAATGCCTAATTCCCGGGATGTTTTTTCCATGTCGGGGAAATCCCCGGCCGCGGCAGGGCCGTGCTTCTCGGCCGTGGTCGCCTCCGACTGGCCGGAGGGAAGATATTCCCGGAGGATGTCCCTCAGCTTCCGGGTGTCTATAGGCTTTGAAAGATAGCCGTCCATCCCCGCGGAGAGGAACCTCTCGCGGTCTCCTTTCATGGCCATGGCGGTGAGCGCCACGATGGGAACATGGGAAAAGCCTGTTTCCTTCTCACGGGCCACGATCATCTGGGTCGCTTCGACGCCGTCGGTTACGGGCATATTCACGTCCATAAAAATGATATCATACTTTCGCTCGCCCGACATGTAGTAGGCGTCAAGGCCGTTTCCCGCCAGGTCCGTCTCCAGTCCCAGTTCCTCAAGGAGGAGCGTGATGAGCTTCTGATTGACGGGATTGTCCTCGACGACGAGGGCCTTTCCTTTGAATTTTTCCCCTTCCCCGGCCTGCTTCGCCGGCGCGCGGATTTTTTTGTCCGGGGGAAGGCCGACGAGGCCCATCACGCAGTCGAAAACCCTGGATGGCGTAAGGGGCGAGTACAATATCGGGACGGCGAATTTTTGCGCCGTCTCCAGGGCGGGCATGATCTCGCCGGCCACAAGCGCCACGGCCCGCCCCGGTTCCCGGAAGGCCTCTGAGAAGTTGTCCCGTTCTTTCCCGGGATCGATGACAAAAATGATCCGGCCGGGCCCCTCCTTTGCCTCTTCTGGCGTTGATATCCGCTTCACCGTAATTCCCAGAGGGACCAGGTAGCGCTCCAAAAGCCCGGCGAGAGAATGGTCGGCGCCGGGGGGGCAGTAGATTAGGGCTTCGGATTTTTCCGGAAGCATCCGGGTGTCTCGGGAAGGCCCCCGGCGAAAGCCCAGGGTGAAATAAAAAGTACTGCCGCGCCCCGGATGGCTTTCAAGTTCAAGGTCCCCCCCCATCAGCGATACGAGCCTGCTGCTGATGCTAAGCCCCAGGCCGGTGCCCCCGTAGCGTCGCGTCACAGAGCTGTCGGCCTGGGAGAATGCGTCGAAGATCAGTTTCTTTTTCCGGTCGGGTATTCCAATCCCGGTGTCCTTTACGGAGAAGTGCACAGTCGCCGCCGATTCATCGCCGCCGACGTCACGTATCTCGACATGGATCTTCCCGTTTTCGGGGGTGAATTTGATAGCGTTGCTGAGAAGGTTTACCAGGACCTGTTTAATCCTCAAAGGGTCTCCCGTGAGTTCCGCGGGCAGTGAGGGGGAAAGGAAGGGATACAGTGTGATTTTTTTCTTCAATGCCAGCTCAATGAAAATTTCCAAAATGGGTTCAAATTCCTTGATCGGGTCGAAGGGGATGCTCTCAATCTCAATTTTACCGCTTTCGATCTTCGAAAAATCGAGGATGTCGTTAATGATGCCCAGGAGGCTTTCCGCGCTTCGTGCGACGATATCGAGATACTCCTCCTGGTTTTGGGTTAGGGGTGTGCTTTTCAAAAGCTCGATAAATCCCGTGATGCTGTTCAGGGGGGTCCGTATCTCGTGGCTCATATTGGCGAGGAAATCGCTTTTGGACCGGCTCGCCGCCTCCGCTGCTTCCCGGGCCTCCTTAATCTCCCTCTCCGCCATGACGCGCTGTGTTATGTTGCGCACGATGACGAGGGCCTCGTCGTCGCTGCTGATGATGAAGCGCGCCTCGTACACCGTTTCCTTCCCGTCCCGGATGATAGGATATTCGAGGACTTCGATCCCGCCGGCATTGAGGGCCCTGTCGATGCGGGGTACCGCAAGGCGGCGGACCTCTTCCGGGAACACCTCCTCTATCTTGTCGGCAAGGGCCCTGTCAAGGAGGTTCCCGCTTCTGCCGAGCTTGAACATGATATCGGGTATAGCCTCAAGGATTTCCCGGTTCTTCTCTTCCGCTTTTCTGAGGTTCTCCTCTATCTTTTTTAAATGGGAGATGTCCTCCTTTACTGCCACGAAGTTGATTATGTCCCCGGAGGAATTAAAGATGGGCGATATGGAGGCAATTTCCCAGAAAAGGTCCCCCGCCTTGTTTTTATTGTGAAACTCGCCTTTCCAGGGTGTCCCGGACTTGATCGTCTTCCAGAGATCGGCGTATAAGTTTTGGCCCTGGGCGCCGGATTTTAAAATCCGGGGATTTTTGCCGACTACCTCTTCGAGGGTGTATCCGGAAATCTTAGTGAAAGCCGGATTGACATACTGGATGGCCCCCTCGCTGTCCGTAAGAACGACTGACGCAGGGATTTGCTCCATGACAAACCGGTATTTTTGTAAAGACTCTTCAAATATCCGCTGCTCGGTGGTGTCACGCATGATGCAGGCGATAATCCGTTTTCCCGACTCATCTTCGATGAGGGTCTTTTTGCAAAGGAAAAACCTGCGCATTTTGTCCTTGGTGATTATAGCTTCAAACTCGACGGCGAGGCCGGTTTTCAGGACATCCCTGTCCGTTGCCTTATCGAGGCCCCCAAAATCGCTTCCGAGAAGCATGGAGACGGTTTTGCCGGGGCAATCGTCCTTCGTATGCCCCGCAAGGGAGGCAAAGGATGCGCTGACATGGATTAAAGTTCCCTCGGAATTTTTGCAGTAGAAGGGGTAATCCAGGAGGACTTCCAAATTTTCAATTGCGGTTTTTATTCCCTTCATTAAACCAGGTTTCTCCTGAAATCCGTTACCCGCGGCGCAATGGGAAGATATCCACTGGGCTTTCTCTGAAAACCGGGTTTTCCCGCCCGCCGAATGCGGGCGGGAAAACCCGGTTTTTGCGACTGACCTTAGTATTTTCTGCTCAGACACTCAAATTATAAAAATAGCATGCCTTTGAGGCTTTTTCAAAAAAATACCCGGTCCTCTTACGGCATAGTCGAGGTCAGGATGCCCTCGTGGAAGGCCGCAGCGCCGCGATTACGGCCATGGGGGAGGGTTGTACCGGCAAACCGTTGTTCGTGCCGTGGCGCCGCGGCAGGCCCTAAAAGTGGTCGCAGAGAATTTCGAAATACGCTCTATCATGAAGGCATGTGGGGCACTTGTCAAGCGCTTCCTTGCCTTCATGGACGTAACCGCAGTTTCTGCAAATCCACTTGACCGGCTCGTCCCTTTTAAAGACTTTGCCGTCCTTCAGGTTTTGCAACAGCATCAGGTAACGCTGTTCGTGATGTACTTCCACCTTCGCTATGAGGCGAAAGAGCGCCGCGATTTCCTTAAAACCCTCGCGTTCCGCGATGTCCGCCGCTTCGGGATACAGTTTTGTGTGTTCCTCGTTTTCTCCTAACGCCGCGGACTTAAGGTTTTCCGCAGTGGCGCCTATTGTCCCCGCCGGATAGGTGGCGGTGATTTCCACCATGCCCCCCTCGAGGAAGGAGAAAAAACGCTTCGCATGCTCTTTTTCGTTTTCCGCAGTTTCGAGAAAAACGGCCGCTATCTGTTCGTATCCCTCTTTTTTCGCCTTAGAAGCGAAGTAGGTGTATCTGTTTCTCGCCTGCGACTCCCCGGCGAACGCCGCAAGGAGGTTTTTTTCCGTCATGGTCCCTTTTACGCTCTTCATCAGCTTCTCCTGATAAGTGTTGTTCGCTCTTGTGGATGTGAGGAGGTATGCCTCCTCACATTGTGACATGCTTGTGCGCCCCTTGAAGAGTCAGTCTTCCTTCGCCGCAGGCGCCGAAAAAACGCGTTTACCCAGTTCACGGTCAATGTAGAAAAGGCCGTTGCCGCCGCTTACCATCTTAAGCTTGCTCAGGATGGCGTCGGCGCTGGCTTCCTCCTCCACCTGCTCCGTGACGAACCACTGGAGCATGGCGACGCTCGCGTGGTCTTTTTCCGAAAGGGCGAGGTCCATCAAACGATTGATGCACCCGGAGATATGCTGCTCGTGCCCGTAGGCGGCGGCTATTGCGTCCTCGGGGGACTTCCACTCTCCCTGGGGTTTTTTTATCGCATCGAGGGCAACGCGGCCGCCCCGCTCGACGATATAGTCGTAGAACTTCTTGGCGTGGGTGAACTCCTCCAGGGCCTGGACCTCCATCCAGTTTGCGAAACCTGAGAGGTTTTTGTCCTGAAAATACGCGGACATGGCCATGTAAAGATAGGCCGAAAAAAGTTCCTCATTTATCTGTTCGTTCAGTGCTTGTAACATTGTATTGCTTATCATTTTAAATGCCTCCTTTCAGTTGGTTTTCCAGAGGCTGTGGATATTGCAGTATTCCCTGGCGGTGATATTTGCGCCGCTCACCTTGAAGCTTGCCTGCGGTTTCTCTCCGGGATTTAAGAACTGGCGGTATGAAATACCGTCCACAATGACCTGTATCCATTCGATGTAATGCTTCTCTTCCATGGGATGGTCAACGCTCCCCACTTTGACGGTGATGCCGTCGGCGGTTTTCTCGATCACCGGTACATGCTTTTCGGTCGCCTGGTCCGCGGTGCTTTCCGTGAGGAGTTTCATCGGCGCTCCACAGCACACGAGTTCCCCGGCGCCGGTATGTAGAACTTCAACGATATTGCCGCACTTCTCGCATTTGTAGATTTCAAGCTTTTTCGTCATGGTGTCCTCCAGTAAGTGTTTTGCCAAAATGTTGCGACGCCATACTCTTTCCGGGTATAAGGCGAACACCCCTTTGACGGCAGGAAAGAACCCGAAAATATCCCCCCGTGGTACGGAAATGCAGGGAGCAATCGGTGCCGAAGGAAAACTCCAGGGTGATGCCCGCGGCGCACTCCTTATTCCTCGACAGGTTCGAAAGAGCCCTTGTCGACACCGCAGACCGGGCAGACCCAGTCGTCGGGAAGCTCATCGAAGGAAGTGCCCGGCTTGATGCCGCCATCGGGGTCGCCAACGGCCGGATCATACACATACCCGCATACGGTGCACTGATATTTCTTCATTTGTTTCCTCCAGAAAATCAAGTTGTTACTGCTACAAGGACATGGAAAGGCTTGGATATTCCGGGGGCGGCGAGACGTTATTCCACCGTGTAACCCGCTCCTTTAACGGCTTTTTTTACGGATTCGATGGGTATCGCGCCCGTAATTTCAACAGTTTTGTTCTCCAGATCGACCGAAACTCCGTCTACGCCTTCCAGCGCTTCCAGGGCTGCGGTGATCCTTGAAACGCAATGCTTACAGGACATATCAGGTACTTTAATTTGCATTGGCCCCTTCCCGGGGGACGGCTGTTTTGCCTTCCTCCTCTTCTTCGTTTTCTGAGCAAGCACGACATACGCCGTAGAAGTGTATCTGGTGCCCCGTGACGGAGAACTCTTTAAGAATGTCATCGGGAAGCCGCATTTCAGATGTATTCGTGTAGAATATGTCCCTGAGCTTGCCGCATCGGGTGCAGATGATATGGTGATGGAGGCTGACGTCGGGATCGTAATGGGCTCGCTCCCGTTCTATTAGAAGTTCCTGGATTCCCCCCGCTTCTTTAATCGATTTGAGTATGTTGTACACGGTTGTAAAGGAGAGGTTGGGGAAGTCCTTTTTCAGCCCGCTGTATATCTCTTCCGCCGTAGGATGTCCGGTATTGCCGTCCAGGAGGTTGAAGATGGCGAGCCTCTGGGGGGTGATTTTCAAGCCCCTTTCCCTGAATTTCCGTATCATGTTATGAGAATAATCCATGCATGGTGTTTCTTTAATTGTAATAACTGCAATTTAGTTTTCTATACTTCAGTTGTCAATAAAAAATTTGAAGTTCCCCCAATGCGGTTTGAGGCCCTTATGGCGTTTGCTCCAGTTTTTTCCCGCTGCCCCTGACCAGGAACTCCAAACGGCAATGGATGTAGATGATATTATCCGCAACGCTGTAGGTAAAGGAAGGCCCATCGCCATACTGAAAGCCGATAATCACCGCTTTGCCCTGGAAAAGCCCACCGGGAGGCGTTGATGTGAATTTCTTCGCGGTTTTTTGGTCCGTATAGTTGGCCCTCTCCACGCCGACCAAATGGTCCCCGGCGGTATGGAAACGGAAAAGGAAGAGGGGTAAATAAATATCGCCCTTTTTCGGGTCCTTCCTTATTAAAACCCGCTTCTCATGCCCCGCGATCAGAAAGGCGGATTGGCCGCCCGGGTCTCTAACGAAAGGCCGTCCGGCGGTGGCTTCAATGATTTTCCCCGGAGGATAGGTTTTCTCAATAATGGAGAACGCCTCTTCCCTAAGGCCCTTCACGCAGATAGCGCAACTTTCCGTGAGGCCCTCCGCCAGAAGACGCGCGGACTCCAGGGGATAAGGGGCTTCGTCTCCAGCAGGGCCGGAGGCCCCGAGGAAGGCGATACAGAGTAAGAGGAAAACCGGCCGTATCATTTCGTCTCTCCTTTGGGCAGGTGGGCCTCAATAAACGATTTCAAGCCCGACACATAAACGGAACCGCTCTGGATGAATCCTCCGTTGTGGGAGCCCTGAATTTCGAGAAAGGCCTTCGGCTCTTTTGCGGCGAGGAAGATTTTTTCTCCATGGCTGAAAGGAATCAGTTCATCGTCACGGCTGTGGACCACCAGGACGGGACAGCGGGCACCGGCTATGTGCTTTTCTGTTTCATAAGTATATGAGATTATAATATAAATGGCCGGCGTGAAAGAGCAGAATTTCCTTGCCAGGTCCCGGGTGGAGGTGAAGGAGGATTCCACCACGGCCATGGCAGGACGCTGTTTTGAAGCTAACTTCGCCGCGATGGCGCCTCCGAGGGATTGGCCGTGGATGATTATCCTTTCAGCGGGAATGCCTTTCACTTTTGTGAGATACTCCCAGGCCCCTTCCGCGTCGGCGTAGGTGCCTTTTTCCGAGGGAGAGCCTTCGCTCAGGCCGTATCCCCTGTAGTCGAAGAGGAGGACATCGAGCTCCATGCTGTTGAATATCTCAAGGATTCTGAGCCTGTGGGAGATGTTTCCCGCGTTGCCATGGCAGTGGATAATTGCCCCACGGGATGGGCGGGAAGGGACCCACCATCCGTGGAGTTTCGTGCCGTCCGAGGCCGGGAAGCGGACCTCCTCATAGGGGAGGTTGATGGCCTTCGGCGTCGCTATGAGGCGGTTATCGGGATGATATATGAAACCCTGCTGGCAGGAAAGGAGTGCCGTTGCCAGCATAAGCGGCGCGACGGATATAAGCGGTCTCATCGTCGATAGGCCCTCCCGTATCATTCTCCATATCGTGCGGCAAGCCCAGATCTGCCATTTTTCAGGTTTGCCAGGCAAATTTAACAGCGCTTCCCACGTGCGGTCAAGCCAATTCGTCACATGTAGATATTCAGATATAGCAGAAACTCATTGACGCTTCTGCGCTCCCCGTAGTTTTTTGAAGCCGCTGTGGTATGCCCTATATCTATCATTATGCAGGAATTTGCTCCGGTCCTGAAGCGCTGAGAAAGGGACGCGGTCGTTTCGTGCTGTTTTTCCCCGAAAGGATAGTAGTAGCTCTTTGCGTTCAGGTGGGCCTTCCATGAGCGGGTGATTTTCGTAAGAGTTCCCGCGGATACTCCGGCCCCTGCGGTGATATTATGTTCCAGGCGGCCCCCTGCCTGGAGCTCCGCGTCGCCCATAATGTAGGCCAGGTCCAGGACTGGCAGTTTCCAGGCGTATCCGCCTCCGGTGTTCAGGAAGCTGAGAAGGGGGTATTTTTCTTCGACGAAGTGACGGCGCCTCAGGCCCGTGCGCACTTTCCATGAGGGCGATTGGATGAACCTGTCGCCGGGGGTGAGGGAGACGATATCGATGGCGTCGATTTTTTCGATCTGGAACAGCTTTTCGCGGTCGTAGAAGCGGGCGACGATGTCGGTGAACACGATGTGCCCGCCTTCAACATAGCCCTCATCATTGTCCATAATGGTGTGGTATGCCGGACGGACCCTCAACTCCTGGAAAGGGGAGTTGCCCCGTGCGCCCGCTCCAAGGGCGATGCGCGCCGAGAGGTGGCCGCTTTCAGGGTTGGCGGGGGCCGGCACCCGGTAATCCGCCTCGCCGCTTGTTTTAAGCCGGCTTCGTACCGCGAGGGCATTAATGAGGAACTCCGAGTAATCTTTTTTTTCCATGTTGTCCCGGGAGTATTCGTAGCGCACATATTCCGTGATCATGTCGCAAACCCGCACCTTCTCGTGCTCCGGGAGCGGTGATTGGAGCAGGGCGTCCGGCCCTTTCTTTCCTCTGATTATTTCAATGGCGAGGTCCTTGCCCGGTTCGCTCAGAATTTCCTCAAGATGCCTGATGGTGCTCACCCGGGAAGGCCTAAAGTCAATCGGGCCGATAATGCCAGCCTTCTGGATGCTGCGAATGGTGTCCAGGGGTATCACCCAGGTGAACCAGGGTGAGTAGAATTCTTCGGAGAGTTGGAGGTCCGGACGGGCGGCGTCCAGAAGAAAAAGCAGGTTGTAGGAACAGTTCTCATCAAAAAAGAAATAGTCGGAATAGACGTTTTCCAGCTCGTAGATATGATATATCATCCGCCTCACTTCCTCCGGGGTGAAGTTGATGCGGTATTCCCATATATCGCGCTGGTCGAAATCGTTGTACTCCTGGATTTTTGCGTAATAGGGAAGTATGCCGAAGTATCCGGGATAAAGGCCGAAGATGGATTTTATATAAAAAAGAGGACCGAATGTGTCCTTCGCGCTGGCCGAGTAGTTCACCGCATGGGCCAGGAGCTTGCTCCTGTTTCCGGTTTCGATCATGAGGAAGGTGTGGCCGAACATGGAGGCCGGGCTGTTAATATGCGATGCCGGAAAAACGAGTGAAGCCGATTCGGGGCGCATTCTGTCGATTGAGTCTTCTATCTCGGTGCAACCTTTCACGGGAAGAAGGTTGTCGTCGATGGGGAGCGCGTCCTTGAGCCACCGGTAACGCGCAATGAAGCGGCAGACCGCGTGTTTTTCCCCTTCCCGGGGTGGAGAGACGATGGCCCGGATTGTGGACTCAAGCTCGGCCCGGGGATTTGTCTTCCCGGAGGGGGAAAGAAAAAACTTCGGATCGTCGATGAGGCTTCGCGTTCCCCGGAGGGTCTTTTTGTAGTGGACCAGGGTGAGCCAGCGGCGGTCTTCGTGGAGGCGGAGCTCCATCGCCCTGTTGATGAGCGCCTCTGCATACACGGGGGACGTTTCCCCGGCGAGCCGCCCCGGAGCGATTATAAAGAGGCAGATAAAAAAAGATACGGGCAGCGCAATTAGCCCGTATCTTTTCATCGGTAACGGTAAAAGCCGCACCGGTTAGCTTGAGCTGAGGACGGTTTCGATGTTTCTCAGCACCTGGTCATAGGTGATTTCCTGGGATGTGAAAATCCTGGAAAAATTACCCTGCAGTTTCGAGTAAAATGAGGCCCTTTCGGTCTCACGGACGTCCATGAGGACCGCGAAGGTGTTCAGGTATTCGCCGCTGCCCCTGGCGATATCAATGGCCAGGTTGTCTAAATTGTGGGCCACGAAAGTGTTGATCCTCTCGTTGGATACGATGCCCGAGAACTGCTGGCAGTTCGACGTTCCCGAGGTGATGCCGAAGGTGATGTTGCCGAAGGTGGCGTTTGTGGTGACGGCAAGGACCTGCGACACGAGGCCGTTTTTACCCTTGAAAATAACCGATCCGAGGCCGCATCCCGTATTCGACTGGTTTGCATACGCCGCGCTCATCGCGAAGGCCATGAGAATGACAGTAGAAATGATGATTAATCTTTTCACGTAAAACCTCCATATCGTTTTGAATTTTAGGGACCCGTAAAAAAATAAAGGGGACTGCCCTTAAATTTTTAAAGCTCCCATGAACTGCAACTGATGACAAACCCAACACCCGGGTTTTCCGTCCGCCGCAGGAGGGCGAAAAACCCGAATTTTAGAGATTGCCTTATAAGGATACTTCCAAAAACAGCCAAATCTCGGCATTGTCAAACAGAATTCAATGCATGGAAGAAAAAAATGGGCCCGTTTATGGGATTAATATTGTATTTGACATGCCCCTTGATGCCGTGGTAGTTGTGTCCGGTAGGTACGGCGGACAGCCGGTGCCCAATGGCCGCAGAATCATCCATCTCCGCGAGGTGCGCAATGTCCAATAAAAAACGCGAAGAATTCAACTCTGAAATTGTTATGAAAAAAACCCTTACCTACTCCGACGCTAACGAATTTGGTTACGTGGCGGCCGGGGACGTAACACGGATTGCCGAGCTTACGGCGGCCCTCCTTTCCAAGTCGTTCTGCAACAGGCGTGTGGTTACGGCCTGCATCGACCAGATGATTTTCAAACGCCCTCTCCGGGTGGGCGACAAGCTCGTCATTCGGGCAAATATCAACTACGTACAGAAAAGCTCCATGGAGATGGGGGTGAGGATAGAGGTGGAGGACAAGAAGACCGGAAAGTCCGAGCACGTGACCACGGTATACATGGTCCTCGTCGCTTTAGATGAAAACATGAAACCGATACAGCTCCCTCCGCTGGAGCCCGCGTCGGCGGAACAGAAGCGGCGTTTCGAAGCGGGGCGCAAAAGGATGGAACAGAGAATCGCCTCGAGGAGCAAGTCCGTTAAAGAGAATGGATAATGCCGCCGGGAAGGTCCTGGCGTTCGTACGGGAGCGCCGACTCATCGCCCCCGGGGACCGGGTCCTCCTCTCCCTTTCCGCCGGAAAGGATTCCATGGCCCTCCTTCACCTATTAGCGGAACTGCGCAGTGAGCTTTCGGCGGAACTCCGGATCTTTCACCTCAATCACATGACCCGGGGGTGCGAATCCGACGCTGACGAAGAATTTCTCGCCGGGCTTGCCTCCCGCCTGGGGATCCCCCTCGCCGTGCAAAGGTACGACGTTATGCGGGAAAAACCCTCCGGGCGTTCCTTCGAGGATTTCGCCCGGGAGGCGCGCTATCGTCTGCTTCTCGAAACGGCGTCCGCCCTGGGATGCGGCCGCGCCGCAACGGCCCATACCGCCGATGACGCCGCAGAAACGGTGATGATGCGCGTCTTCGAGGGGACCGGCATGCACGGACTCCGCGGTATCGAACCGGCCCGGGGAATTATGGTGCGCCCCCTCCTGGCCCTCTCCTCAGAGGAAGTGTATGCGTACCTGAGGGGCCGCGGGGCCGCATGGCGCGATGATTCATCGAACAGCGATGTGGCCTACCTCCGCAATTACGTGCGCCACAATATCGTCCCCGCGGTGAAGGGACGTTTCCCGGGATATCTCAGGGCCCTGGCGGGCCTTTCCCGCGCGGCCAGGGACAATGCGGAACTCATCGAGGGGCTCATCTTGCGCCATTACGGGGCCCTCGTTGAACGGCGCTCCGACGGCGCCGTCGTCATAGATTTGGAACGTTGTGCGGACGATATCCTCCTCGTGAAGCACCTCCTGTCCGCGGCTTTTCGGGGGCTTGGCTCCCATGTGAGCGCTGCGATGCTTGATGATATCGCCCGACGCCTTTCACCGGGCCGGGCCCACCGGGAACTCTTCCGGGGGCGGGGAATCCGGGCGGTCATGGCCAGGGAAAAGGGGAGGGCGGTAATACGCATCGCCCCCGAGGGACAGGAGCGATTGCCGGGGCCGTGGGAATACCGCGTCGATCTGGCGGCGCTCCCGGCGTCCCTGCCTCTCGTCGAGGCCGGCATCACCCTGGAATTCTGCTGGGTCGACAGGCGCCGCTTTCTTGAGGAACGAGGGGCGCCCGATATCGCCCATATTGATCCGGGGAACTCTGTAGATGATATTGTGGTGCGAAACAGGCGTCCCGGTGACCGGGCCGTTTTCGGGGGCTGCGGGAAGAAGTTAAAGGAACTATTTATTGAACAAAAGCTTGATTCCGCGGCAAAGCTTTCGCTTCCACTCCTGTGTTTTGGGCCCTCAATCGCGGCGGTGCTCGGCGGTTTTACCGGCGAGGCCGCTACGAGGGTTTCCGACGGGTTTCTCGTGAAAAACGGGGTGAAAAAAATACTTGCCATTCGCAGGGCGAAGAAGTAGCGGGTGGGAAGCAGGCGGTACGCCTTCGCGGAAGCGATGGCGGGGGGACTGCAGCTTTTTGTGGTTCCGTGTCGGGATTCGCGCTATATTTTTTGGCAAATAATGTCGTAAAATGCCGTCGGCCCTCACGGCGGCCGCATGGGGCAGCCTTAAAATTAGATTTTTCCGCAGGGTTATTACATTCCAGGAGCTATTAAATGGGAAAAACGGGCAAACAGATTGCCTTATTGCTTATGATCGCACTGCTGGGGATCGCTTTTTTCCGGATGAGCAAAATTTCGGAACCGAGGGCGGAGAAGCTCAAGTACAGCGAATTTATTCGCCATGTGAAGGAAAATCGTGTGCGCACGTCTGTGGTGGTGGACGGCAAGAAGATCACCGGAATTTTCCTTAAAAACGACAAGGCGCTTCAGTACGAAACCCTTATCCCTTACGAGGACCCGGAACTCGTGAGGATGCTAATGTCGTACCGCGTCGAAGTCCAGGGCGAAGAGACCGACGATAATTTCTTCCTGAAGGGGCTTTTCCAGTTTCTCCCCTGGCTCTTTTTCTTCGGGCTTATATGGTTTCTGATGATCCGGCAGATACAGGGGGCGGGCAACAAGGCGATGTCCTTTGGCAAGAGCCGGGCACGCCTCAACCCCGAAACGAAGAACAAAGTGACCTTCGCCGATGTCGCGGGAGTCGACGAGGCAAAGGAGGAGCTTAAAGAGATCATCGACTTTCTGAAAGAGCCGAAGAAGTTCATCAATATCGGCGCAAAGATACCCAAGGGCGTCCTCCTCATGGGGCCTCCCGGCACGGGAAAGACCCTCCTTGCCCGCGCCATCGCAGGCGAGGCCGGAGTCCCCTTCTTCTCCATAAGCGGTTCCGATTTTGTGGAGATGTTCGTGGGCGTCGGGGCCTCCCGGGTCCGCGACCTCTTCGACCAGGGAAAGAAGAACGCGCCCTGTATCGTCTTTATCGACGAGATCGATGCCGTGGGACGCCTCCGCGGGGCGGGCCTGGGCGGTGGGCATGATGAGCGGGAGCAGACGCTGAACCAGCTCCTGGTGGAGATGGACGGCTTCGAGACCAACGAAGGGGTGATAATCGTCGCCGCAACCAACAGGCCCGACGTCCTCGACCCGGCCCTCCTCCGGCCCGGGCGCTTCGACCGCCAGGTCCTGGTGGACGTTCCCGATATCAAGGGGAGGGAGAAGATCCTCGCCGTCCACAGCAAGAAGATCCCTCTTTCACGGGAGGTGGACCTTAAGGTGATCGCCCGGGGCACGCCCGGCTTCACCGGCGCCGACCTGGCCAATCTCGTCAATGAAGGGGCCCTCCTGGCGGCGCGGCGCAACAAAAAGCGGGTCACCATGCTGGAGATGGAAGACGCCAAGGACAAGGTGATGATGGGGCCCGAGCGCCGTTCCATGATCATATCCGATGAAGAGAAGAGGGTTATAGCCTACCACGAATCGGGGCACACCATCTTGGGCCTTATTGCGGGGAACGACCCGGTGCACAAAGTGACGGTGATACCGCGGGGGAGGGCCCTGGGGCTCACCCTGCAGCTTCCCAAAGAGGAAAGGCATATCCATCCGAAGAGCTACTGGCTCAATCAGATTATTATGCTCTACGGAGGATATGTGGCCGAGAGCATCAAGTTCAACGACACTTCCACGGGTTCGAGCAACGACATCGAGCGCGCCACGGACCTGGCGAGGAAAATGGTGTGCGAATGGGGTATGAGCGAAAAGTTAGGGCCCCTTACCTTCGGCAAGAAGAATGAGCAGATATTCTTAGGGCGGGAAATATCTCAGCACCGGGATTACAGCGAAGCCACCGCGGAGCTCATCGACGCCGAGGTGAAGCGCATCATTGAAGAATCGGAACGGAAGGCGAGGGACATAATACACGAGAACATGGACAAGTTCGAGAAAATGGCCCAGAGCCTTGTTGAGCGCGAGTCCCTCAATGCCGAGGAGATACACCTCATCATGAAGGGAGAGGACCTACCTCCCCTCGGCAATGGTAATGAGGAGAAGGTGACGAGGCAAAGGGAACCCGCCGCCACGGAAAAGGACATCCTGGCATAATGGACAAGGACCTGGATGCCATTCTCGCCAATATCGGAGGGGACGCCGATTCGGAGAAGTCTCGCGAACAGGCCCTGAGAAATGGGAAAAACACCGCCGAGTTGACCCCCGGCATTCTCGCCTTCCGGGAAGGCGCCGCCGCAGCCATCGGAAACCATACGGAATTTTGCAAAAACTTCCGTATGATTAGCATCGAGAAAGAGGGTGAGGGGGAACTTGATGATATTATCAGACAGTACAAGTATACCTTTATTCGCAGTATCGAGAACATAGAAAAACTCTACGGGGATTACTCCATTGTCCTGGATGCCCGTGCTGTGGATAAAACCGCCAGAAAAGAATACAGCCGTTATTTCGAAGGGTTTGAAGAAAGGAACAGGTTGAATTTCGTCGCCCTTGTCGAAACATTTCTTGTGCTGAGGGAATTCAACAGTCTGGTACGGAAGGAATGGCTGGACCTCGACAGGAGCATCGGAGTGATCAACCTTTCGTCAAAGGGTACGCCCCTTTTTCAGTCCCTCAACTCGGTGCTGGAGGGGGCCTTGCGATTCTGCGGTGAGACCGACGAGTTCCTGGCCTTCCTTGGCCGGATCCTGAAAATCCTCCCCGACCATTTTGATTTTTTAAAAAGCGAAGCCCCGCATCAAGCCGCCTACCATGAAGATTTTTCGTACGATTATTCCGAACTCTTCAATCCTGGCCCATACGGCGAAGCCCCTCCGAAGGACGGGGCGGAGGCATCAGGGCGTTTCGCTTCCTCTTCCGGCACAGAAAGCGTCCCGGAGGCGGCGGCAATAGAAGGCGCCGTGGCAGCGCCGGGGGAGAACGGGCCTTCCTCAAAACGAGACGGGGAAACTCTGAAGGACGAACACTGTCCGACTTCTTTTACCGTAAGGGGGACGAGGCCCTGGAACACCCGGGAGCCGTATATCATCAGGCTAAATACAGAAAAGCTTACAAGGGACGGGGAGGACCTTCTTAGATCATTTTATTTTATCCGGACCGGCATGGAAGAAAAAAACCTGGAGGGGGAACTTAAAAGGAGCATGCTCCGTTTCATGAGGGACGGAGAGCGTAATATCCACGAGAGCTATAGCGAGTTTGTCCTAAAAGCGATTTCAACCGTTATACAGGGAATTGTAGATTTTTTCAGCGCCGCCGATATTCACCCTCTGTTTTCGTATCATCTGGGGCCCTATCCTGTGTACATGGCGGTTTTAGAGGGTTTCCTCACCGGGGGGACGGGATACTGCTTCAAATACGGAGCGGGAAACAGGGTCACACGGTTCATGCCCCAGGAGTTCATCAAACAGCAGGTCCTCGAATGGTTTGAGCACAATGTACATGTCTTTGACCTTCCCTTTGACAGCATACAGGAATACGAAACCATCAGAAGGATGGTATCTAAAAAGTATTTTTCCGAAGTCGACGAGAAGAACAGAAAACTCGACGAGCTCATCGAGTCGAAAAACCTCATGGCGGAAATGGGGTTCGACCGCACCGAGTTTTACAGGGCCAGGTGGAAAGAGTGGTTTGGCCCTGCCAACATCATCGTCTACAACAGGTTTATTGAAAAGACCATATTCAAATGAGGCTCTCTCCCTTCGCCCAGTCCTTCCGGCAATCCCCGCGGCCCGCCTGAAGCGGCTTCCTTCAGCACCTAATCAACAGTACGGCGGTTCAAAGAGAAGACAACGGGCTTTCATCGTCTCCTGTTTTGCGGCCCTCCTTCTTTTTTTGATTGCTTTTTTCCCATTACAATACGAAGTATATAATAAGGAAACCGGAGATGAAATTCATATTATATTATTTCGATCCCAAGACCCCGAAAATCTTCGTAGAAAAAACCGATGACAAAGGAGAAAAATATCTCGCTATCTCATCGCCCTACAATTTTGTCTATCGGGACGAGATTGTCGCCCGTGTCGTCAATGCCGATACTCCCGAAGACGCGAAGCTGCAAATCGACAAGGGGTACTCCTATCATACTATCTATCAGTATAAACCTGTCAGGGCGGGGGACGGTATCTATTTCGACCAGTTTGCCAACGCCTACCGCGCATCCGAATACGGCTTTGTAGTTTACGACCTCAACCAGGGGAGGATCAAAGTCATCACGCCTCTCACTGTTAATAAGGAAAAAACGAAGGCCCATTTTATAGTCTTTCCCACGAAATTCCTTAAAATCCCCTCGTACAAGGACATCGAGGAAGTCCTCCAGCGTCTCCAGATAATCGCCATTGTGGACAAGTCCGAGATCGAGGGGAAACTCGCCGAGATAGACGTCAACAAGCCCAGGGTCGCAAGGGTCGAGGTGGCCAGGGGAAAAGAGCCTGAGAACGGGTACGACGAATATTTCGTCCCCATGGTGAGCCTCGACAAGAAAGCGGGAAAAATCCTGCAGGACGGGCGCATGGATTTCCGCGAGGTGGGATCGATCATTGAAGTGACGAAGGACCAGGAGCTTCTCAGAAGAATACCGAAGGAAAAGCCCGTGGACGGATATACCATTTACGGAGAGAAAGTCGAAGCGATCATCGAAAAGCGGGAAGGATATACAAAGGGCGACAACATAGTGAAATCGCCCCATGATGAGAATATTTTCGTGTCCGGTATCGATGGCTGTCTTAACGTCGAAGGGATGAAGATCGCTGTATCGCCCTACGCTATAATCCGCGGAAACGTCGATTACGAGTCGGGTAATATCGACTTCAGCGGCTCTGTCCATGTGATGGAGTCGGTCCTGCCGGGGTTTTCCGTGAAGGCGCGGGGGAACATCATTGTGGAGAAGGTGGTGGACGACGCGGTCCTCGAGGCGGAGGGCGACATCACCGTAAAGCAGGGCATCACCGGGAAGGGGGAAACCAGGGTCACCTCCGGAGGGAAGCTGAGCGCAAATTACATGCTGAATTCGACCGTGGAAGCCGTGAGTGAGGTTGTTGTAGAGGATTCCATTATCAACAGTTCGGCCTTTTCCAATGACAGGGTCATGGTTACGGCGAAACATGGGAAAATTATCGGCGGCAGCATTACCGCGCGCCACGAGATAGTGGTCAACACGGTGGGGAACCCCCAGGGTACCGCGACAACGCTTACCGTGGGAAAGAGCCTCTTCATAGAGCGGGAGATACTCGCGATAAAAAAGGAGATGGATTTATACAGAACGGATGTCGAAGATACCATGCGGAAGATTAAGGCGAGCTTCGGCGAGGGTCTCTTCGAAAACCCCAGGGAATTCGTCGCCGCCCTGCCGGCGGTGAAGAAAAAGAACTGCCTCCTGCTTTTAAAAGAACTGTCCGAGAACAACAAGAAGCTGAAGGAGCTGGCGGAGAAGTGGAAAGAAACAGAAGAGAAAAACAAGTTTGAGCGCGAACCTGTAATCGTTATTACCGATACGGTCTATCCGGGCACCGTCATCATCATTAAGAAAAGGCGCCGGGAGATAGACCAGGTGCTGAAAAACGTCAAGTTTTTCGAAGACCCGGCGGACAAGCTCATAAGCTTTGTCTCGGCAGTATAGTCGCTCTCTTTGCAGCCCCCGTTTTCACCCTTGGCAACCTCTAATAATATGGTTTTCCCGCCCGTCCATAGCGGACGGATAACCGCATTTCTTCAAGGTTTATTCTGTTTTTCCCGCCCGCCGAAGGCGGGCGGGAAAAACATATTCCCTCAAGATTTTATTTGACAAAAAAGCGCAAAAGAGTTGAGTAGTCGGGTGCATGGAGTCGGCGCCCTGAGCGCCGTTGGCGCATTCTTCACCGGCTTCGTCACAGGCAATGTGAAATCCGGAGGTCAATCATGATAGGAAACATAGGTCTGCCAGAGCTGATAATAATCTTTCTCATAGTGCTCTTCCTTTTCGGCGCGGGGAAAATACCCAAGATCGCACGCGATATCGGAGGCGGTATCCGCGAATTTAAGAAGTCCATTACCGGCGAGGGCGACCGGAACAACGACAACAACAACAACCAGGGCGGCGGTGCGGCCGGAACTTCGTGATGAACGACCACAGGGCTTTTCTCGAAAATAGAAAAGACATCATTCAATCCAGGGAACTTCTCCCTGACGGGTTTTACCCGTTTTATCACGGCCTATTTGGATATCAGGCGGAAACCAGCGGCGAACTGAAGGGCATTGGGGTGTCCTACAGGCTCAATGCCGAAGGGGAGCTTCCCCTCATTAAGCCCGGCTCGTTCACTGTCCACGAGCTGGCCGCGCCTGTGCTGATGAAAGCCCTGGACAAAGCCGCCGGTATCATCACCCGGCATAACAGCGGACTTGATTTTGCCCCTTTTCTTGAAAGGGCCGCTTCCGACTCTAATATCGTCCAACGTGCGGCCGCCGTCCTCCTTTCGCGGGACATGGAGGAGCTGCGGGCCCTTTCGCTGGAGTTCCGTGTGGGCCCCGATGAACTGCTCTTTCTTATGGTAAACTGGCTCAAACCGCTCTTTCTCCTTTACGCCGAAGAAAACCGGGACGCCTTCGACGACGGGCAGTGGCAGCGTGAGGCCTGTCCTATATGCGGCTGCTTCCCCGACATGTCCCTCATGCGTGACCGCGAAGAGGGGAAACGCTATCTGCATTGTTCCCTCTGTGAAACCCTGTGGAGTTATAAGCGCATCTCCTGCGCCGTCTGCGGCGCCGGCGATTCAGAAAAGTTAGGATATTTTGCTGTTGACGAAGCGCCGGAGTACCGCGTCGACTATTGCGACGAGTGCGGTATGTACATCAAAACGAGGCGACTTTCGAAGGGGGCCGGTGACGATGAGTTCGACCTTACTGTGGAAAACGTCCTCACGGCCGGCCTCGACGCGCTTATGCTCGAAAAAGGCTATTCGCGGCCCTGACGCGGACCATTGAAACGGAGGCCATTCCTTCCGAGATGCTTGTCCTTGCCGGATCGGATTCTCTGCTTGCCAGCCATCTCCTTCCCCTTCTGCGGGACACAGACCCCGTATGCGCCTTCGACAGCTCTATGGGCGATATTGGCGACGCGCAGTTCATGGAACGCCTGCTCGATGAAATGAAGCCCGATACAGTCATCAATTGCTTTGAGATTGGAGATATAGAGCGCTGTGAGCGGGAGAGGGAATCAGCCTACGCGGTTAACGCTCTCGGGGCCGGACGCCTCGGGGCCATTTGCCGGGACCGGGGCATACATCTAATCCAGGTGAGCACTTCGTATGTGTTCGATGGGGAAAGCGAAGCGCCTCGCGCGGAGGAAGACCCGACAGGCCCCGTTCAGGCTTACGGGGATTCGAAGCTCCTTGGAGAGAAGCTCGTTCGCGAATCGGGATGCTCCTTCCTCATAATGCGCTTCCCCGACCTCTACGGCCGGGGGGGCTCCTATTTAGGGGAGCTTCTCCGTGCGATGGGGAGGGGGGAAACGCTGACCGTCCTTGAGGGACACAGAGTATCGCCTACCCGGGCGGGTGACGCGGCGGGGGCCCTTCTTGCGGTCATGAAGATGGGCTATCGGGGTATCCTGCATTACTCTGCGGGCGGAAGCGTCACCGTCAGGGGGTTTCTTGAGGAGGCGGCGGAGCGCTTAGGGCGGCTTCTCGGAACTCCTCTCTTTCCCGATATTCGCGAGGTCCCCTACGACGAATTCCTTTCCGCGGCGGACTTTCCACGTACCAATCTCCTTCATTGCTCTAAATATGCCGATCTCACCGGAAAACCCCCCGGGGACTGGAAGGACGCCCTGGAGGCACATCTCACAGCCTGCCTTGCCGATTTTCGATGAGGAGCGGCTTTTTTGGACTGACGGAAAAGCGAAAAACCGCCCGAGAATATCTTGCAAAATGAACGCTCAGCCGTAATTCTGGTGCTATCATTAACCTTTTCATGGCATCGGACTCGCGCCTGAAAAAACAAAATGCACGAAAGACTTGATATAAGCAATATCCTTGTTGCGGTGGTTTTCTCGGCACTGGGCATCATCGTCCCCATCCTGTTCCACCTGTTTGGCCTGGGGTCGATGTTCCTGCCGATGTATCTTCCCCTGGCGATGGGGGCCTTTCTGCTGGGAAGGCGCAATGCCCTGATGACCGGCGCCATCACCCCCCTGGCCTCGGCGGCCCTCACGGGTATGCCCCCCTTTCATCCTCCCGTGGCCTTTACGATGGCGCTCCAGTTAGGGGCCATGTGCCTCTTAATCTCATGGCTGTCCCACCGGGCGCATGGCAGGCGGGGCGCGCTTTCCGTAGCGCGCATCATCGGTATTCTCGTCCCGGCCCTTCTTTTGGACCGTGTTATTTTACTCGCGATGTACGGCTGGGTCCTTCCCATGCTGCGCCTGTCATCAGTCCAATTTGCGCTTTTTGATCTTGCAAAGGGGCTTCCCGGAATTGCCCTGATACTCATCGCCGTGCCCCCGGCGGTGCCGAGGGCCCTCGCTCTTTTAGAAAAATACTCCCTGCGTCCCCGGGAAAAACAGGATGGATAAAAATGGATGCCGGAACTTCTATGAAAGATAAAATCAAGTATTTCAACGCGCTGGCCCACCGCTGGGACGAATCCGTGGGCAATGACGAGGAGAGGCACGGCGTGCTTGATAAAGTCTTCGACTCGATGCGCCTTCGCCCAGGAGACAGCGTCCTGGACGCGGGATGCGGCAATGGGGTCCTCTTTCGCCACATCGAAACCAGGATCGGCGAGGGCGGGTCCATCACCGCCCTGGACATCGCCCCGGCTATGATTGAACGCGCAAGGAAACTGCATGGCGATCTGAAAAACATACGCTACCATGTCGGGGACATAGCCGATGCCCCTTTCAGAGAGGGCGAGTTCGATGCCGTGCTCTGTTTCGCTGTAATTCCCCATGTGGACGATATCGCCGGGTTTCTCCTCCATTTAAGGAGGATAATAAAACCCGACGGGGTGCTCTATATCTTCCATCTTGCCGATACGAAAAGGCTCAACGATTTCCACTCCGGCCTTGATGCGCCGGTGCGCCACGATATGCTGCCATACCGCGACGAGTTACAATCCCTCCTCAATGGCGCGGGCTTTTCGATGACCGAATACATCGACATGCCGGGCCTGAACTTCGTCGAGTCGCGGCCGTGCTGATCCTCCTGCGCCCCGCCGCCGTGCTGCTTTTAGCGGTCCTCGTGGCGGCGGCCCCTTCGGCGGTGCTCCTGGGAGCGTCCCTGGTTCCAATGATCATTGTCCAGCTCCGGGGAAGGGAGAGCCTGCGCGCCCTGGGAGCGCGCAATCTTCCCATATTGCTTTTCTCACTCGTTTTTACCGCGCTGACGGTCGTTCCCGGAGAAGGGCCGCTCAGCTCGAAGGGAGGAGAGGCGGCGATGACGGTCCTGAAAATAGCAGGCGTATACAATGTCGTTTTTACCGGGGGGAGGTGGACAGGGAGGCGCAGATTTGCCGGAGTGGTGGGCCACATTCCCATTGAGAGGCTGCGGGTGTATCTTGTGCTCCTCCAGGCAGTCACGGAGCGCTTATTGAGAAACAGCACTCAGATTGTCCGCCAGATTTCCCTCCGCCTTTCCACATCGGGGGCGGGACGCCTCGCCGTGGCGCGGTACTATTTTCAAAACATGGCGTCGAAAGAGCTCGCTTCGATGCGGCATCTCCAGGCCGCAGCGATTCTCCGTCTTCATGGCGTTCCCGGAAGCTCAGCGGAAAAACCGCGTCCCCGGGGAGAGGAGCTCGCGGCCTTTTTCTATGCCCTTGCGCTGTGGGCGTTTTACCTGTACGGGATAATTGCATGATTGATCTTAGAATAAAAGGCCTTCGCTTCGATTATCCCGACGGACGCCGGGCCCTGGACGGGGTGGACCTGGAGGTGGAACGAGGGGCGCGGATGGCGCTCATAGGGAGGAACGGATCGGGGAAGACCACCCTCCTTCTGCATGTCGTTGGCCTTCTGGACGGCCATGGGGAGATAGAGGTCTGCGGCATCCCGATGTCCTCCGCCTCCGTCCACGATATACGGAAAAAGGCGGGATATCTTTTCAGCCATGTGGAGTACCAGTTCATCATGCCGGACCTTCTGGGTGATGTGATGCTGGGGTGCAGTCCCGTGTCATCTTCCCCGGAGGAGAAGCGAATTAAGGCGAAGGAGTGGCTGGAGCGCTTCGGCCTTGAGCGCTACCATGACAGAAGCCCCCTGGACCTGTCCTCGGGGGAGATGAAGAGGGCGGCTCTGGCGGGGATCATGGCGGGGGACGCGGAGTTGCTTCTGCTGGACGAACCTCTGGGAAACCTGGACCGGGAAGGGGCGGAGCATCTTCTGTCGGTCCTCACCGGACTCGGCAGGACGATGCTCTTTTCCACGCACCGGCGGTATCTCGTGGAGAAGGCGGCCACCCATGTCGCGGTCATGGCCCGGGGAAGGATAGACGATGTGGTGCCGGTGAAAAAGGCGTTACGGAGCCCCGCCGTGCTGGAGCTTATCTACTGATGCGGGCTAAAAATCGGTGATGATGCCGCCGGACCCGCCGGGTTTTATGATCTTCGTCTCCTGGATGGGTTCGCCCCTGGGATCGTTGATGATGTTCTGGACCTGCATAAGGAGGTTGAAGAAGTAGGTCTGGGTGGCCACGTATTCCTTGAGGAGGTCGTTTTCGGAGACGAGGGCCTCTATATCTTCCAGCTTTCTCTTATCCTCTACTTCGATGGGCTGTCCTTTCTCTTCCCTGTCCATCAGAGATCCGCTTATGCTGATGTACTCATCGAGGAGCTTTTTAGATTCTTCGTCGGCATCGAGCTTTTCCGAAAGCTCGCTGAAACGTCTGTAAAGCTCGCTTCCTTTTATCATGAGGCCCAGTTCGTTCGCTTTTTGCAATATGGCTTCCATGTTGTTCTTTCTCCCTTTCGACCGCAGATACAGGGAGTGCTGCGCAATGGCAAGAATAAATTGCGGTTTTCACGCGCCCCAGTTTTTTATTCCTGAAGTCTCTTTTTGTTTGACAGGGCGTCGGGCATGACTGTACACTATGCTTGAAATTATGTGACGCTTTGCGGGAGGCTAAAATGGCGGAAATTAAGGAAATAGTTGAGGACGAGAATAAAATCGACACCGTTATATCTGAAGATATGGAGCTAAAGGGCCGCCTCGTTTTTAAACATTCGCTGAAAATAAAGGGAAATTTTGAGGGGAAAATCGAGTCCGATGGACACCTTATTCTGGGACAGGAATCCGTGGTGAGCGCAGACATCAAGGCGTCCCTCGTTTCTATTTACGGGAAGGTCAATGGTAAAATCCGGGCGGGGAAGAGAATAGAATTGTACAAAAAGAGCGTTACCAGGGGCGACCTCATCACCCCGGACCTCTATGTGGAATCGGGATCGCATGTGGACGGCACCTGCGTGATGTCTGAAAAGGACGCATAGGCCAGGGGGCCACGGCACATGAGAAAGCTTTTCAATATGCTATGCCTGAGTGCCATCTTGCTTTTCCTGACGGCTTTGCCTGTGCTGGCGGAGGACGAAGAATCGAGCGCGCCTAAGGCGTCCCTGGGGGCCGGTTTCACCTCCGGTTATTACAATTTAGTCACAAACGATGCTGAAGAATTAAGCTGGGAGGGAGGCTACGGTTTAGGGGGTGGTTTTGTATTTGAATACATGTGGACCGGAGTGTTCGGCGTTCATTCGGGGCTCTGGTACATCATTTCCTACATTGATATGAAAATGGGGAGTGATTTCCCCATTACAGTTAAGACCCGTTCGGAGCAAATCGTTTTCCCGCTATATCTTATCACCTCGTACCGCCAGGGGCGTTTCGGAATAGGTCTTCTCACGGGTTTTAATTTCATGCTCGTGCGAAAATGCGAGTTTGTATCATTCCCTTTAAATGAAGACGGGAGAATGGACGTGACCGAGTATATCCGATACTATCAGTATGGTGTTGCCGGGGGATTTGAAATGAAATTTGGCGTTACCAGGTTTGTCGATTTTTTTATCGGCGGCCTGGCTGAATATTACTTACAAGGCTTTTTAAAAGACGTCGACCAATCTTCAGATTGTCTCTACGATTTCAGGCTGATGGCGGGAGTGCTTTTCAGGACGTATTGATGAGGACAAACGACAGGCGGCGACCCACCGAAAGAGGGCAGGCGACGATTGTGATCGTCGCCTATTTGTTTTTGAGGGAACCTCTAAAAATTAAATTTTTGAGGTTCCCCTAAATTGTAACTACCGGCATACTCAGGACTCATGATTTCACGTCCGCCTTCGGCGGGCGGGAAAACATGATTATTAGAGCTTGCCTTGAATAAATAATTGACAATTTGAATATTATTGAATATATTGGAAATGTGTATGAGGTAATGTGATGAAAACAATAACAATCCGAGTTGATGATAATGTTTATAATATTTTAAAAAAAGCCGCCCGGGGAGAGCGGCGAACTATATCTAATTTTATTGAGAATGCTTCAATGTCATATATTACCAATGAAATTTATGTTTCTGATTATGAGATGGATGAAATAATGAAAGATACGAAACTTGTTTCGGGAATCAAAAAAGGATTAGAGGATGTGAAAAAGGGAAAATATAAAATTGTTGAATGAATAGAATTTGGTAAATAAATATAAAATCGCAGAAACTGATACTTTTTCATCAAAACTTTCTGATCCACAGTATAGTAAGATTTATAAAAAGATATCAGATTATGTGTATCCACTGCTTCGAGAGAACCCGTTTTTTGGAACTAATATTAAAAAACTTAAAGGGCAGTTTGAAGGCCTATATAGATATAGAATTGGAAAGTATAGAATATTTTATAAAATTGAAAAAGATAAAATTTTAGTGATTATTCTTGATGTCAATGAGAGAAAAGATCTGTATAAATAAATAATGCCAGTGTTGCACATTCCGGCGTAACCTGCCACCCATTCCGGAAAATACCTGCCACTTTCAAAGCCGTTCCAAGGGCATAAACAGTTAACTACGAGGTGGCAGGTTTTGTCCAGAATTATTCACTTTTAGCCTCCGCATAGAATGCCC
>JARKUF010000040.1 GCA_029974015.1 Spirochaetota bacterium | reverse complement strand
CACACCCCGCTGGTATGACATTACACAGGCTTTCTGCCTTTGAGAAATCAATTCTTCCGACCCAGTCCATGCCTACAAAAGACTCAAGGAGCTCCTTTACCAGGAGCGGGTTTGCTGAAAGGCGACGATTCAAATCGTCGCCTTTCAGCATAGGTCATGAGTATGAAAGTTTTCCATGAACAAATTGGTGAAATAATTAGCAAAACTGTCAAGTAAAACACTTAATGTGGTTTTCTTGCTAAAAGAGCATATAAGATCCCACGAATCCATAAAGTGTTTTAGGTATACAACACACCCGGGAGGGGGGCACTTTAAATGCCGTTTAGGGGGTCGTTTTCACTGCCGTTTTGGGGGTCACTTTGAATGACGCCGGGGGATCAAGATTGGTGACAGTTTACATCGACAACAATCTTGTCGAGAAAACGATCCGTCCGTTTGTGGTAGGTAGAAAAAACTGGCTCTTTTCCGGGAGCCCGCGCAGAGCAGAAGCAAGCGCTGCTATATATAGCGTCATCTAAACTGCAAAGGCAAACGGTCTTGAACCGTAAGCTGACTTGCGGTATCTCTTCGGGAAGCTCCCGCTTGCTGAAAATTAGTTCAAATTTGGTTTTTCGTCGAATCAACCGCGGGAAAGATGCGGTTATCGCTTGTTTTAGGCATTAAAACATCGTGTAAAACCCTTCCAGCCCTCCAATATTATTGCACAAATTTTTTAGCGTCGATTCATCCGGAAATACGGCCGTAATAGTGTACGAAATAAAGTTGCCTTTCCCGCTTTCCCTTTCGGTAACGACCGCATCGATTCCCGCTTCGCCACAGAGGCTCTTCAGGGTTTCAAGGGTGTAAGGGCTGTTTCGAAAAACGGCCTTGAACACCACCTCCGTTGGAAAATCGGGGACGGCCCTGCCGCCCTGATTTTCGCCGCATGTGCCGCTATGATGATGGCCGCAGGAACATCCGGGCCCGTGGTCATGCCCTTTGTGGTTTTTTCCGCCTTTCATCATGACTCAATGGCTTTTTCGTATTCGCTCCAGGCCTCCTCAATATCACGGGCCGCCCCGGGATCGAGCTTCTCAATAACAAAGCCCGCATGGATGAGGACCATGTCATCCAGGTCCAGGTCAGGGTACAGGGTAATATCTACAAGGGTCTCCACGCCGCGGGACTCCACGACGGCCTTGTTCCCATTAATTTCAATTACACGCATCGGCACCGCGAGACACATTGCATTCTCCTTTTCCGTTTCTCCCGGATCTTCCCAAATTCACGCCTTCGTGGACTGCCTTTTAGCATATCCGCGGGAGCTGTTCCTCCGCCAGAAGTGGGAGCATTCTCCGCCCGCCAATCTCCGTTTCCAGGACCACCTTCCCGGGATACTCCGCTCCTATGGACCCGATTATGCAGGCCTCCCTTCCCTCTTCCGTTTCACGCATGGCATGCACTATTTCCTCCGCCCGTCCACCGTCGCACACCATGACCAGCTTCCCTTCATTGGCCACATACAGGGGCTCGATCCCCAGAAGGCCGCACACCCCTTTTACCTCATCTTTCACGGGAAAGGAAGCTTCATTAAGTGTAGCGCTGAAATGGCGGTTTTTCACAATTTCGTTAAGCACCGAGGCGACGCCCCCCCGGGTGGCGTCGCGCGCGAATTTCACCGCCCCCGGGCAATTCGAGGCGACGCGCTCCATCAGGTGGTTCAGAGGCGCGCAGTCCGATAGGAGCCCGCGGGTAAAGGAGAGGCGGTTCCGCTCCGCCATGACTGCCACTCCATGGTCGCCTATGGAACCATTGATGAGGACCGCGTCTCCCGGCGCTATCTCTCCGCGCAGGGCTTCATTTTCCATAATGCCTATACCGGCAGTGTTTATGTATATTCCGTCGGCGGCGCCCTTCCCCACCACCTTGGTATCGCCGGTGACGATTTTAACGCCGGCGTAATCGGCGGCGCGCCTCATCGACTCTAATATTTTCGTAAGCTCGCCCATATCGAGGCCCTCTTCGAGGATGAGGGCGCAGGAAAGATACAGGGGGATCGCTCCCATGACTGCCAGGTCGTTCACCGTTCCGTTTACGGCAAGCTTCCCGATGTCCCCCCCTGGGAAAAACAACGGCGTAACAGTAAAGCTGTCGGTGGTGAAAGCTATTTTCCCCGGCCCGGGATCAAGGACGGCCGAGTCGTCAAGCTGGATGCTCTCAGGCCCGAGGATTTTACGTATGAGGCCTTCTATCATGTCGTTCATGAGGCGGCCTCCGCTTCCATGGCCGCTCTGTATCGTTTTCATATCATCATGTCCTTCAAATCCGTAATTGGATTATACCGCCCGACATAAGCGTGCGGTGTAATCCGACGGCAGTCACAAAAACAAGGTTTTTCTGTATAGCCTTCCTTATCGGCCATACTTGTAATAAGCAGCGCAGGGCCCCTCCGTGGACACCATACAGGGCCCCACGGGCCGCTCGGGCGAGCAGGCCTTCCCGAAGAGCGGGCAATCCACCGGCAAAATAAGCCCTCTCAGGAGCTCTCCGCATCTGCACCCCGGATGCTCCCGGGGTTCAGGCAATGTTACACGGAATTTGCGCGACGCGTCGAAATCGGCGAACTCGTCCCGCATCTCCAGGCCGCTTGAGGGGATGGGGCCGAGGCCGCGCCACTCTGAGTCAGCGGCGCGAAACACCCGGTACAGGACCTCCATCGCCCTGGGGTTTCCTCCGGGGCGAACCGCCCGCGCATATCCGTTCACGAGCTTCGACTCGCCGGCTGCAAGCATGTCCATAAGCGCCAGGGTCCCCGTGATAAGATCGTAATCCTCAAAGCCCGCAATGACGCAGGGCTTTCCGAAATCTTCGGCTATAAACTCCCAGGCCTCTGAACCGATAACAGAGCTCACATGGCCCGGGACAATAAAACCGTCAATTCTCACCTCCCCGGACTCAAGGAGGGCCTTCACGGCCGGGGGCGTGAGTTTGTTTCCCGGCAGGAGCGAAAAGTTTTTCACGTTCCGTTCCTTCGCGCGCAACGCCACCGCGGCTTCGCCCGGCGCCGTAGTCTCGAAGCCCACGCTGAGAAACACCACCTCGCTATCCGGGTCCTTCTCCGCCAGTTCAAGGGCTTCCATCGGAGAATAGACCACCTCGACCTTCATGCCCTTCGCGCGCTCCGCGCCCAGGGAGCTGTACGATGAGGGCACTTTTATCATGTCCCCGAAGCTCACTATGACGGCCCCGGACTTCCCTATCTCGATGGCCCGGTCCAGGTACTCGTTCGGCGTTACGCAAACGGGACAGCCGGGGCCGTCCACCAGGCGCAGGCGGTCCGGAAAGAGGTCCTTTACCCCGGTGCGAAAAAACTCCGTGGTATGGGTCCCGCAGATTTCCATGACGCTCAAAGGACCCGGAAGTCCATACGACCGGAGCCTCCCCGCGAGTTTCTTTTTCAGCTCTTTATCCATGTATCTATTATATGAGAAATCGTTTTCACTGATACGCGAATCAAGCCATAATCTCCCTTGCGATGGCGATCTGGCCGGCGGCGATTCCGCCGTCGTTAAAAGGTATCTTCGATGGGACATATACGTCAAACTGTTTTTCCCGCAGATAGTCCATTATAAAACGCAAAAGGAGCCTGTTCTGAAACGCCCCGCCGGAAAGCGCCACGACATTTATGTTTTTCTCCTCGCGAAGGCACTCCGCCACTCTGAGTGCCGTGAGGGCGATATCGCGGTGAAACAGGAGGGAGGCTTCTTCCGCGCCCCGGCGCGCGGCAATATCCAGGGCGCGCCGCACAAAGTGTCCGGTGTCGATTACTCCGCGTTTCCGATCGAAGGGCGCCGCGTCCGGGGCCGCGTCCCCTTTTCCGCGAAAGGCCGCCTCCTCAAGGAGCATGGCGGCCTCCGCTTCAGTGCTGGCGTGGCGGCATATCCCCAGGAGCGCCGAAACCCCGTCAAAGAGGCGTCCCACGCTCGTGCTGAGAGGGGAGTTAATCTTTTTCGCTATGATCTCTTTCACCATGTCCGCATCGGGAAGGGTATCCAAAATTTCCGGCGCTTCGATGGAAAAACCGTGGAGGAGCGACACGCCGATTTTCCAGACGTCCCGTATGGCGCTTTCCCCGCCGGGAAGGGAGAATTCCGCGAAATGGGCCGCCCTCTCGTAGGAGCGCCGGTCCGCCAGGAGAAATTCGCTCCCCCAGAGGGCCCCGTCGGGGCCGTAGCCGGTGCCGTCAAAGGCGATGCCGATGACCGTACCGTCCAGACCGTGCTCCTCCATCACCGAGGCGATGTGGGCGTGGTGGTGCTGCACCGCGAAGCGGCGCAGGCCCTTCGCCTCAAGCTCGTCGGCAAAGGCCGTGGTAAAATATCCCGGATGGAGGTCCGACACCACGGCCGTCGGGGAGAAGTCGTAGATGCGCATGTAATGGGAGAGGGTGCGGCGGAACTGCTCGTCCCCGCTTGCCATGGCAAGGTCACCCAAATACTGCCCCAGGACCATGATGCCCTCCTTCGCAAGGGCGAAGCTGTTTTTAAGATCGCCCCCGGTGGCGAGAAGCTGCTCCTTCACCGGGCGGGAAGGAAAGGGCGCCGGCACATATCCCCGGGAGCGCCGAATGAAAAAGGGAACTTCATCTTCAACGAAAAGGACGCTGTCATCGCTCTGGGCGACAATCTCCCTGTTGTACGAAACAAAGTAATCCGCCACCCGGGAAAGCCGCGCAAGGGCCTCATCGTCCCGGTGGATGATAGGCTCGTCGGCAATATTGCCGCTGGTCATCACCAGGACCATGGCTGGGTCTATCTCAAAGAGAATATGCTGAAAAGGCGCGTAAGGCAGCATGAAGCCCAGGTGCGTGAGCCCGGGCGATACAAGATTTTCCGCCCGGAGCCCCCTGGTTTTCAAAAGGACAATGGGGCGCTCCCTTGAAAGCAAAAGCTCCCTTTCTTTTGGAGAAACTTCCGCGAGGCCCTCAACAATGCCGATACTTCCCGCCATGAGGGCGAAGGGCTTGAAAGGACGCCCCTTCCTGCGGCGAAGGCGCGCCAATGCCTCGTCGTTCCCCGCGTCGCAGGCGATGAGGTATCCTCCCACTCCCTTTATGGCGACAATCTTACCTTCCCTGAGTAGCGCCACGGCCCTTGCCGCGGCGTCCCGGGGCCCATAAGAAATGATCGTGCCGGCATTGTCCATGAGGGCAATACGGGGACCGCAGGCCGGGCAGGCATTGGGCTGCGCGTGAAAGCGGCGATTGTCCGGGTCACGGTACTCTCCCTCGCAGGTCCGGCACATGGGAAACGCCGCCATGGAGGTGTTTTTCCTGTCGTAGGGAATATCATCGGTGATGCTGAAACGCGGACCGCAGTTGGTGCAGGTGATAAATGGATATCCGTATCGGAAGTCACGGGGATCGAGGAGTTCGCTCAAACAATCATCGCAAAGGGCGATATCCGGGGAAACGAAGGCGGAGCGGTGTGAGGATGTCTCGCTTTGTCGGATGACGAACCCATCCAGGGAGACTGCATCACCCTCCTTCTCCTCCACGGAATGTATGGAAGCCAGGGGAGGCGGGTTCTCCCGTATTTCCCGGAGAAAAGCGTCCAGCGACGCCTCATCCCCCCTGGCCGCGATGCGTACCCCCTCTGAGGTGTTCATTACCGCCCCGCGGATTCCAAGGGCATTAGCGAGGCGATACACAAAGGGGCGAAACCCCACCCCCTGCACTATCCCCCGGACCGTTATTTCAATATCTCGAAGCGCCATATTAGCTTTTCATAGAAAATCTATCGCAAAAAACGGCTTTATCCAGGCGCCCGAAGGCCCACCGGGAAAAAAACCAAAAAACCACTGTTCTGGTGAACAATAAGGCTTTCAGGGCTTAGATTTTCCCGCCCGCCGAAGGCAGACGGGAAAATCTAATTATTAGAGGTTGCCTTAAGTCAAAGGCAGCCAGGAACATTAAATTTTTAATTGACTGATATGCAATCATTTGCGATAGTATCTTTCACAGTCCAAACTTTGATCGAACCATGGAGGGGTCGCATGTTTGACCTGGTAGACCACGGAAACGACATTTACATCGTGAAAATGAAACTCGCCGAGGTGCATACCCTCGACGTTCCGGAGCTGAAGGAAAAGCTCCAGCAGACCATCATCAACAAGGGCATACGCCGCATGGTGATCGACCTTGCAAACGTAAAAATGATTACCAGCTCGGGTATCGGGATTTTCCTCAACATCAACCAGAGCCTTAAATCGGGCCTGCGCCTTGCCTCGCCAAACCCGGAAGTCCAGAAAGTCCTTGAACTTACCAAGGTCACTTCCGTCATAAAAATCTTCGAAACGGTCGAATCAGCGCTCCAGAGTTTTTAATTGGGAATATGCAACCCCCGGGCCTCTCCCGGGGGTTTTTCATTTTCTTTTGCGTATTCCAAAACCCATTTTTTCCAACTGCCAAAGCGGGCGGGAAAACATCGGCATACAGTTTTGCCTATAAATTCAAGTGCCTCCACACATACCAGTACGGATATCTAAAAACCCAGTAACCCGGCTTCGTCTTCTGGCCGCAATAAGGCGCTCCGGCCCCCCACCAGCCCCAGTCTTTGAAGGGACCATACTCCTCTCTGTCCTGGGGGCAAATGAGGGTCATGATAAGTCCCCCGTATTTTCCGCCCACATCCGCTTTTTTTTCATCGGTCCGGGGCATCTCCCGGTTGGCCCGCCAGACGTACCAGAAAGGATGTAGATACACCCACCATCCCGAAGAGACACGCCTTCCGCAGTAAATCGGAGCGCTCCACCAGCCGTAATCGTAAAATTGCCCGTATTGCTCCTTGTCGCCGGGGCAGTGCACTTTCTGGATAAGGCCCCTGTATCTTCCCTGGACGCTCGCCCCCTCCGGCTCTCCCTTGAGGGGCCCGAAGGAAAACAGGACGGCCACCAGGGCAAGCGGAATAATTCTTTGCATTCGTATATTCACTAAACCTCCGGAACATCCGGCGCGCGTCGTCCTCCCGCCAACTCTTCATCCGGCCCGGTATTCTTTCCATTTATCCGGCGGGCTCCATCGGAAAACAAACTTCAGGGCCCAATCCATTCGGTTAAAATATTCCCAGCATTTTCACTTCCGGCTCGAGCGACACTCCAAATTTTTCAAAGACCGTTTCCCGGACATGACGGATGAGGAGGGCGATATCGGAGGCGCTGGCATCCACGGCATTGATGATAAAATTGGTATGCTTCTCGGACACCATGGCGCCGCCTATGCGATACCCCCTAAGTCCCGCGTCGTTTACAAGCTTCCAGGAGGAATGGCCTTCCGGGTTTTTGAATACCGAGCCCGCCGAGGGATACTCCAGCGGGTGCTTAAACTCGCGGTCCCTGATAATCTCGTCGATGAGGCGCGCCGATGCCTCGGGGTTTTCGGCGCGCCTCATGCGGAACCATCCTCCCAGGAATATGGCCCCATCCTCCACGGCCAGGTTCCGGTACTTAGCCATCTCCGGTGTAATCTCCCTGTCCACGGCCCGGCCATCCGCGCCGATGTATCGGACCTTTGTGAGGATGTCGGAAAAACATCCGAGGTTTGTCCCTGCGTTCATGGCGATGCCGCCGCCGACACATCCGGGAAGCCCCGCCATGAACTCCATACCTTCAAGCCCCTTTGAGAGGGCGCATTCGATAAAGCTCTTCTTGCCGGCCCGGGCGTCGGCGTAGAGCACTGCGCTTTCGTCATTTTCCGGCCGCACCAGGCCTGCACTGTTCCCGGGGGCGCACACCCGGGCCACGATGCCGCGGATACCCATGTCCCCCACCAGAAGGTTCGAGCCGCCGCCGATGACGGTAAAGGGAATGTCGTTTTCCCGGGCCAGGGCGCGTACTTCCCCAAGGCACGAAGGGTCACGGGGCGTGAAAAAAACGTCCGCCGGCCCTCCTACGCGGAAGGTGGTATGGCGGCCCATCGGCTCTTCAAGTTTTAAGTCCCCGAGGCCCGCCAGATAGCGCGTCAACTTTTCATGTATCATCCCAGTCCGCTATTTCAATACATTTTTTCAAGATACCCTAATCGGGATTTTACCCGGGGCGATGCAAGGGTGGAAAAACGCAAAATTTCCTTTTTGTCTTTCTCAACAACAATCTCGAAAGGCCCACCCAGTTTCTTCGATAGATGATATACCATGGCCGCCTCGGCGAAGTCTTCCGCCCAGCTCTGGCTGCCGTAAAGGCTTGTAAAGGGCGATTTTATAAATTCCCTGTAAAGCTCCGGGGCCTTTCCCGCGGGGATTTTCGGCCCTCCCGAGAGGCCGTAAAAGGAAATGCCGTCCCGCATGCGGTAGTTTGCCGGGGCGCATGGCTTTTCGTACTCCTCCCAGACTCCCCGGGTGAATGGAAGGTCGGCCGCCTTAAGCCCGGTCGCGGATTTTAGAACATGCTCCACATACGGCGTATGGTTCTCCGCATAGTCCACAATATGGGCCGCCTCGTGGAGCAGAATGTACATTAGCCCGCTTAAACCGGAATCGGCCTCCACCCGCACCGTCACTCCTGAACCGTCGTCGCGAAAACAGCTCCTTTCACGATACGTAAGCCAGTCCGAAAGGCCGCGGCGGAACACCTCGGGATTTATCACCAGGACCGCGTAGACTTTCCCTGTTTCGTCCATCACCCAGTCGGAGAGGCCGCCGCCCATAAAGGGGGATATAAAATAAATACCCACGAGGCGCTCTTTTAAGACTTTTCTGAACCGCGGAGGCAGGGCCCGGAGATAGCGCTCCATCATGGCCCGCTCAGGGGCCTTAAGGGCATAGTGATTGTAATCGTCGCGTCCGTCGAGCTTTCTTAAATAATCGAGGAAAAAAGGTGGCGGAGGCATTATTCGCGAAGCGAGCGTCGAGTCAGGGTTAAACCCGTAGCTTGAAAGCATCCGCGGGGCGGTTTTTTTCTGGGACGCAAGCTCCCCCGCCCCCGGCACGGCTGCGCCGGAGCAATGGGACCAAGCCGCGGCGCAGATAAAAGCGAGGATGATGACTATCTTATGAAATGCTTTCCTTTGAAATGCTTTCTTTCGCCGGGGCGGATAGTCGGCCCCTCCCTCTGGTAAAATAGACCATTTCAAAGCAAAACCACCTCCATTACACCGGCTGCTCCTGCCGAAGCATCCTCTGGCTCCACCGCCATCTGCGGAACAGAACCTGTGCGACAATGGAGAGCTTAGCAGTATGGCAATCGGACGGCAAGGAAAAAAAGACGAAGACCGAACAGGGCTTTCGGGCCCGTCAATGAAGGACACTCAATCCGCGTCTCCCAACCGGCGCCTAGCCGGTTCATAGCCGCAATACGGCTCCTCATCGAAGGGGCTTCCGGTCTCATAATAGGCACGGGCCCTGCACCCTCCGCAGAAGGCCACATACTCGCATTCACCGCATTTCCCCGTGAGGCGGGAGAAATCCCGCAGGCCGTTGAAGAGCTCGGAGGATTCCCATATTTCCCTGAATTGCGTTTCCCGAACGTTCCCCGCCACGAGGGGAAGATAACCGCAGGGCTGGACGTCCCCCCGGTGGGAGATGAAGCACACTCCCGTACCGGCGAGGCACCCCCGCGTCACCGCCGAAAGGCCGTCCGTTTCGAAAGTTATTTTCCTCCCCTCCTCGCGGGCGCGCTGCCGGATAATGCGGTAGTAGTGGGGAGCGCAGGTGGCCTTGATCTCGAAGCCCGTCTCCCGGGAAAGCTCGTAGAGGCGTCCGAGGATGCGCTCGTATTCTTCCCCTGAGAGCATGTCGGTCTCGGCGATCTCGGCGCCGCATCCCACCGGGACCAGCATAAAAACATGCAGCGCCCTGGCGCCGGACTCCATCGCCATGGAGAGGACCTTCTCGAACCCCGATGCGTTGCGCCGGGTTATGGTGGTGTTGAACTGGAAGTCCACACCGGCCTCACGGAGCTTCGCGGCCCCGCGCATCGCTTCATCGAAACAGCCGGGAATCCCCCGAAAGCCGTCGTGGACCGAGGCGTCGCTCCCGTCAATGGAGATGCTCACGCGTTCAATCCCCGAGGCCTTTATCTCCGCCGCCACCATGCCGTCCACAAGCGTCCCATTCGTCGCAAGAGCGGCCCGGAGGCCCCGCGACACCACATGTCGCGCGATGTCAAAGATGTCCCTCCGGTAGAGGGGCTCCCCTCCCGTGAGGACCATGATCGGCTTCGCGAAGGAGGCTATATCGTCAATCGTCTTCTTCACTTCGAAGGTGTCCATCTCGCGGTAGTCCGCCGTTCCCGCCTCGGCGCGGCAGTGGACGCATTTCAGGTTGCAACGCTTCGTGAGCTCCCAGAAAATCAGGCGCGGAGGGCCCGTTTCGCCGTGTTTCATTTTTCAAACATCTCCATTATAATGCGCACCGCATCTTCGATGGACCGCCCGCCCCGATGGCCCCTGGAGGAGCCCGCGATTTTCTTTAAATGCGTAATGGGATTGTGGAGGGTCTTCGTCATTATCTGGTTCGTCAAATCCGCCACAATCCCGAAGTCCTCATCGGAAAGGTGCTTCAGCCGCTTTTTCCTGTAACGGTCAAGCTCCCTTCGGCGGATTTCTTCGAATTGTATCTGGATCCGGTTGATGGCGGGGACCGCGGCAAGGCCTTCGTACCACTCCATGAACTCCAGGGAGTCGGCCTCCACCAGGCGCGACGCCATCTCCACTTCCCCCATCCTGCTCTTGTGGTTTTCCTCGGCGATGGTTTTCAGATCGTCAATATTATACAGGAAGATACCGGCCAACTCCGCCACGGCGGGGTCGATGTTCCTCGGGACAGCAATATCGATGATGAACAGGGGCTTTGCTCCGCGGCGCTTCATTATCTCCCGCGCCGCGGGGGCGGTGAAAACGAAGTCCCGGGCCGACACGGACGTAACGATGATGTCCGCCTCCCTCGCGGCTGATGCGGCGTCCTCCAGTGGGATTATCCGGGCATCGGGGCGGATTTCCCTGGCGATCCTCTCCGCGTTGCCCAGTGAGCGGTTCGCGATTACCATCTCTCCGATGCAGTGCTTTGTAAGATACCGGAGAATGAGCTCCCCCATCTCACCGGCCCCGACCAGGAGGGCCCGCCTTTTCGCGAGGTCCTCGAATATCTTCCTGGCCATCTCCACGGCGATGAATGCGATGGAAAGGGGGTTTCGGGCAATACCTGTCTCGGTGCGTACGCGCTTCGCCGTGCGGAAGGCCTGGTGAAAAAGCTTGTTAAGCACCGGGCCGGTCTTCTTCTCGCGCACGGCCGCTCGAAAGCACTCCCTGAGCTGGCCCAGAATCTCGTTTTCACCCACCACCATAGAATCGAGCGATGAGGCCACAGAGAGGAGATGCTTCACGGCTTCCCGGGAATACTTGCGGTACACGGCGCCCTCCGATTCGGATGAGGGCACGCCGGAAAAATCGCCTAATATTTCCGTCAACGCCGCGACGGCCCGGCGGGCGTCGGCGGCGGCGGCATACACTTCAACGCGGTTGCATGTCGACACATAGACGATTTCTTCTATACCGCGGGCCGCCGCCCTCTCCATGAAAAGGCGCGCCCTGTCGGCATCGAAGGAGAACCGCTCACGGAGCTCCACCGGTGCTGTCTTGTGGCTTATCCCCGCGAGGAAAACTTCCCTTATGTCGGCTGCGTCGCCCATATCACCTGAAACTATGGAAACCCGAGGAAAGAATTACGTTAGACGCAATATACATCGCCAAAACCGCCCCGAAGAGCGCGGCGTTCATCGCGTTCAGCTTCATCATCCCGAGGCGGCCGTCCCTCCGAAGATACAGGAGCAGGGCGATAAAAAACAAAGAAACATATATGACCGTCTCCTTGAATGAGAAGAGAAACACCCTGCCGTAGTTGATCCACACCAGGGCCACCCCGGAAACTATACCGACGGCAAGAAAAGCGGCGGCGCGCTTCAGGGACCAGCCGATGAAAGCGTCTATCGCCTCGAGGCTGGGAAAATTCTGGATTGAACGTAGGGAAGACCTGCGCCGCAGACGGTTTTCCAGGAAGATGCCGAGGAGAGAGCCCGTAAAGCTGAAAAAGAAAAAGAGCTGGCCCATAAAAGAAAAAATCACGTGAAACGGAAGAAGATGGTTGGCCAGGCCAACTTCCATTACGCGGTCGGACCCCAAAAAAGGAAGAAAAAGCGCGCATACCACGGTAATGAAGGGAAGCGCCACGGCCGCCACGGCGCGCCAGTGGGCGGACCAGCGAAAAAGATCTATGTATGCCAGGATAAGAAAGAGCAGGAGCGCGAGTATATAGAAATGGCCCCAGATGGTCGACGCGATGCGGACAAAGTCCCTGAGGGCGAAAGGATAATACCGGACCGCACCGGAGGCCAGGAAAAACGCCCCGGCAAGATAGAAGGACCTCCGGGCATGGGCGTGAAACCGGTCGCTATCGCCGTGGAGTGAAAGGATTGACAGCCCCGAAGCTGCCGCGAGAAGGAGTATCGATAAGATGAAAAATGCTTCACTCATGGAAAACCAGTGTCAGGGCCCTTTCCCCGAGGTCAACCCATTTTACGGTGTACCGCGCTGTTCCGTCCCTCCATGCTCCCGGGAAAGCGAAACGTTGATTCGAGGAAGCTCCTCACTCATCGCAGAGGCCCGGAACCAGGAGCTCCACGGCCCGGGCGATGCGGACCCCTTTGCGGAAATTATACGGGTTCCCATTGAAATAATCCACAAGCTGTTCGGCGCTCTTAGTGCTGTACTCCCCGCGCTGGAACTGGACATCCACCACTTTCTCGTGCTTTTTCTCAAGGCCCTTCGTCATTATGGCGTAGACATGGTCCTTTTTCGGCACCAGGGAAACAAGGACGTCAATGTCCCCAGGAGCCTCCTTTTCGGTGATATAGCTCCCGAATACAATCACCGACACCTTCTCGCACTGGCGGGCCACCACGTTCAGTTCATCTAGAAGCTCCCCGAGGAGATATGAGCGCCGTTCGTTCACCGCAAAGGCCTCCCTGAATTCATCCAGGGCCATGGAACGGATAGACGCTTTCATGAAGGGAAGGCCGTGGACCTTTACCATATGACAACCTCTCTCTTTTACTTATCGGACGGGAAGAAAGAGATGATGGCTTTTTTACGGCAGAAGACGGTCGATGCCCGTGGCCCGAAGGCCCCGGAGGGTTTTCCAGATATCCGCCTCACTGTGGGGTTCCAGGGTCACCAGGGGCTTCACCGGTGAGCGGGCAATAAATGTTTTAACGATGCCGAAGTCCACGGTGCCGCTTCCCACGGGACCGTGGGAATCACCGCTGCCGTCATTGTCGTGGAGGTGCATCTGCCGGATGAAGGGCCCCATCTGTTTCAGCCAGCCCCCGAGGCCCGTCCGCGAAAAAGCGTTCACATGCCCCGTGTCAAGACACTGGTACACCGGCACGTCCTTCAACAAAGTGAGCACCTCCTTCATGGCCCGTGGGGTTTCTTCATATACGTTCTCTACTGCGAGAAAGGCCCCCATCTCCCTTGCCTTCTCTCCGAAATGCCGGAGATTCGGGACAATGTTCGCAAGCCACTCTTCATAGACAAAACCGAAGCGGCGGTCCTCATAGTTGAAATGGACCACAATAGACCCGGGGCGGAATAGAGACGCGGCGGTGAAGGCCCGCTCCATGCGGGCCACGGCGGCTTCCCGGACCATCCTGTCCGGGGCGCCGAGAAAAATCTCATGGAATGGAGCGTGGACCGTCATGCGGATTCCCAGGGCCCGGAGCCGCTTCGCGATTCCGCGGAGGTAGGCCCGGGGAAAGGCGTCGAGGGCGCGGAAATCGAGTACTATCTCGCAGTTCATCCGGTACGATTCAATGAGGTGCATATAACGCTCCTCGATGAGCCGCAGGGGCATGGTGATGAATACCCGACCCAGGGTGTCCCGTATTTCTTCCGATATTTTCATGACGCCAACATACATGCTCGCTTCAGAGCTCCGCCGCGTCAAGAGATAATCCCATCGGGGCTTTTGGTGAAAATTGACTATTGACAAATCCGCACAGTTGGTTTATAAATAAAAGGCCGTTGGGCTGATGTCGGCGCCATTCCGATGGACACACGCGGTATTCCCGGGGGCCGACAACCATTACACCCATGAATTTAGAAGGAAGGACCATCAACAACCGCTACAGGCTCCATGAGCGCGTCCGCCGCGACAGCCTGGGGGACACCTATCGCGCCGTAGACTTCGAGGCCGGTGAAGTATCCTTCACCATTTTCAACGACCCTGCCGCCTCTCGGAGAAATGAGGACATCATACGTTTTAAGTCCGATGTAAAAAGGCTCCTGGGGAAAAAAGCCCCGAACATCGCCGCCCCCCGGGAAATCATCTCCCTCCTTGGATACACCTGCCTCGTTTCCGATCCCTGCGAGGGCCTCGCCATGGCCGAACTCTTCCGGTCCGGAACGCGTCTCGATTTCCCCTCCCTCATTGCCCTGGCCCTCGATATTGCCCGGGGGCTCGGCTTCATTCATGACAGCGGCGTCCCGGTCCTGGAACTCCATCCGGAAAACATCATCGTCACGGACGCGGGGGCCAAAATTATTAACGCGGGCTCGGTCCACCTGAGGGATTACGGGCCGGGCACCGACCGTACCGCCGTTATGGACAGAATGGAGTATCTCTCCCCGGAACAGACCGGTATGGTGAACCGGACCGCCGATATAAGGAGCGACCTCTTCTCTCTGGGGGCCATCATCTACCGCCTTTCCTCCGGTGTTCCCCCTTTTCGCGGCGACGATATCTGTTCCACCCTCTACTGCGTGATCGCCGGGGAACCCGATTTTACAAAGATACTTGATGCGACACCGCCGGCCTTCTCTGAAATAATGCAAAAACTCTTACAGAAAGAACCCGACCTTCGCTACCAGGGGGCCGGGGGGCTCATAAAAGACCTGGAAGCCCTCGTTGAAGGAGAATCATCCTTCGAGCCGGGGCGGTTCGACGACTTCTCCACACCGAGCTTTCAGGGCGCCCTCGTGGGAAGGGAGGCCGAGACTGAAAAGATGAAGTCCCTCTACGACAGGGCCGTATCCGGGCACGGCGTCCTCTGCCTCCTTCGCGGGGAAGCAGGGGCGGGGAAGACGCGTCTTGTTGAAGAGCTTTTACGGTACGTCTATACGCAGGGGGGCTTTTCCCTCTACGGCAAATGCAGCGAGGGATATGAAACCGTTCCATACGGCGCCGCAGGAGAACTCCTCGGATCGTTCATGCAGATATACCGATCTCTTTCCGGCAAGGAGCTCCGTTCCCTGAAAGCGCATTTTACCAGGAAGATTACCGGCCCGGGGTCTATTCTCACGAAGCTCAACCCCGCCCTTGGGGAGGTTTTCAGCGAGAAAACTACGGCCGGGGCCGATGAGAAAAGCGAGTTTGTAGCCTTCCATGACACGGCCGCGGCGTTTTTCATCGCTGCCGCACAGTTCCGCGGAGGACTCGTCGCGGCCCTGGACGACATACAGTGGAGCGATGAGGGGAGCCTTGCCGTCATAGGCGACCTGCTCACTCGCATCGCCCGGCGTCCCGTGATGGTCCTTCTCACATCGAGGGAAGAAATGGAAACCGGCATGGCACGCCTTGCCGCGTTCAGGGAGAGGGCGAAGAGCGCCGGAATTACAGTGGAGGAGGTACACGCCGCTCCCCTGGACCTCCCGGGCACGGCACGCCTTATAGCAGGGTTTCTGAGGGACAATGGGGAAGGCATGTCAGCGCCTGCGGAGTTCATATACGGCCGCGCCGCGGGGAATATTTTCCATACTATTAGCCTGTTACGTCGCCTCACGGGGGACGGCATCCTCCGCCGAAATGGAAAGACCTGGGAATTCGATCTTCCCATTGTCGGCAACCTGGACGTGCCGGGCTCCCTCCTGGAGACGGTCCTCCAGCGCCTCATGCTCCTGGACAAAGAGCAGACTCGACTCCTCTCCCTGGCCGCCGCCCTGGGACGTGAGTTTTCTCTAACCCGCCTTTTTTCACTCACAAACCTGGAAGCCGACAGGGTCGTAATGACGATCGACCGTGCCCTTGTACTCCAGATACTGAAACCATATCTTGGAGAAAGGAACACCTATGAATTTTTCCACGACAGAATACGTGAAATTCTTTACGACACTCTGGATATGGAGGAACGGAAAACCGTCCATCTCGCCATCGCCAAAACCCTGGAGAAGGCAGGAGCGGATTCCGTACCGGAATATGAATTTGCGCGGCACTACCTCCTGGGCGGAAATGACGATGCCTTCCTTGCCCGAGCAATTCCGGCTGCCCGTCAGGCCAGGGAAAACTTCGCTTACGATGATGCGGAAAAGATGCTCGCCAAGGTGCTGGAGCTCACTGAGGCCCGAAAGGACTCCCGATGGGACCAGGCAATTGAGGAACTGGCCCGCATACACCTCATCACCGGTGACTTCGCCAAAACTGCGGAAGCCTGCAGTGAAATCCTTCCCCGCGCCCGTGACAGCGAACACAGGGCGGGACTTCTGGCCCTCAGGTCCGAGGCATTCTACAGGTTGAACGAATACAGCAAATGCTTAAAGGACGCCCTTGATGGACTCCAGATACTGGGAGAACAATTCCCTGAAAAGCTTCCGGCCATCATCATCAGGGCCACAGTACAATCCATCGCTTTTCTCGCACGCCTCCCCTGGCAAAACAAGCCCAGGCCCGGCAAAACCATAAAGTCCCGTGACCGGATGATCATCGCCCTGTACCGGACCCTCATCGAAAACTATATGTTCATGGACCTTGGGCCCGAGTTCGTTTTCTCTTCGCTCAGAATGGCTGTAATTGCCCAGTATAGAATTGGACCGTCCAAGGAACTATCCACAGGACTCATTGGTGTGGGAATGATATTCGCAGGGCTCTCATTTTTTAAAACAGCCTTAAACCTCATGGACAGGGCCATGCGCATAAGCCTCGCATCCGGAGACCGATGGAGTGAAGCCTACGTCCATGGCTTCAGGGGCCTTATCAACGAATTCAGGGGAAAATACGAAGAAGGCATCGACCGGCACTACCGCCTCGCAATGAACACATTCACGGAAATCGGCGACATTAAAAACGTCGGCATCGTCCACATAGCCCTCGTCCAGAGCTATTATTTCCTTTCCGATTACGAAAGGGCGCTGGCCCACAACGATGAATCGCACAGGACCGCAAAGAAGATAGATGACGCGTACTTTTATGGCATGACCCTTATATACTATGCCCGCCTGCACCGAGAAAAAGGCAACTTAAACAAAGCGGAAAAATACTGCGAAGAAGCCATAGCGTTCAATCGCGATAAATCCCTGATACAGCACCACTGCGTCGCGCTTATGGAAAAGGGATGTCTTCTCCTCGAGCGGCACGACCCTGGCGGCGCTGCGGCCATCTTAGAAGAAGCCTGCGTCATGGTGGACAAAAGCATCTTCAGCCCCCAGCACGTAATACATTGTTACGCATACCTGGCGGAAGCGTATCTGGCAGAGTTCATCGCGCGCGAACGCTCAATGACGCGCCGTGAACGGGCCCGGATGGCCCGGAAGGTCCTTCGCGCCGCGAGAAAGGCGGAACGGAAGGCCCTGCGATGGCCCTCCCATATTGGGCGGGCCTGCTGGGTCCGGGGCGCCGTATTCGCCACCCTTGTGAAAAACCGTGCCGCTGAGAAATACTTTCGCCGCGCCGTCGAATTCTGCCGAAACCGGGGCAATCGCTACGAACTTGCGCGGGCCTGTTACGATTTTGGACTCTTCCTCGTCCAGGCGGGCCGGGAAAGAGAATCCCGCGAGTGTATAGAAACTGCCTACGAGCTGTTCACGCTCATCGGCTCCGTACACAACACCGAAACCTGTGCGCGGTTTCTGGGTATTGCCGAAACCGGGGACAGGGAAACCATCGGCACGGCGATACTAAGGGAACGGGACTCGACCCTGAAAGAAATCCGCCTGTCTTTTAACGCCGCACACCCCGGCCTACAGGACGTGGAAAAAACAATTGAAAGGATTTTCGATTTTCTCGGCGCCGCAGAGGGGTATCTCTACGCCTGCGCAACGGGGGACGAGGACCCTGTCCTGGTTTTTTCCAGGCCGCGGCATACACCGGACAAGCCGTATCCATATCTCGAGGTTGTTCGTACCGCGATAATCAGCCGACCTGAACCTCTGAATTATGGCAACCTGTCGCACAATAACGGGAAAACGCCTAAGGAGGATGGGATTTTCTGTATGCCCCTCGGTCCCGCCGAAAAACCGGCCGGAGTCTGCTGTCTAAGGGACCCACGTTTCGTCAATAAAATACCTGGCGACAATCTGAACAACATCGGTGAAATCCTCGCCCATGCACTCCTCCTACTGGCAAGGAAAACAGGCCCTGGAGACAGCACTCCCCCCATTAACGGGGAATCCCCGGCCCTGACTGATGCTTCCCGTGAAAAGCTAAACAAAGCAATAATGTTTATCAAAGAAAATTACCGCTCTGATATTTCCAGGGACGGCCTGGCGGCGCATCTCGGCATGAGCCCCAACTACTTCAGCAAGCTCTTCCGGGAGTACACCGGACAAAAGATGAACGAGTATATCACCGACCTCAGAATTGCCCATGCATTGGAACTGCTGGAACACAGCGACGAGAAGATAATCGATATTGCCTACTCATCGGGATTCGATAATTTAAGGACCTTCAACAGGGCATTTCTAAAAAAAGTGGGCGTCCCGCCCCATAACCACAGAAAAAATATCAAATAATGACCACATGTCTTCAAAAAACGTAAAACAATTGGAAATACGCACCAGACAATTTCAACAATCATTGATTTTGTCGAGACACCTTGTACATATTAAGAGTATATTCCTTTCATACCGTCTGGACGGTAATGTTTTCGATACATAAGCGGGGGTCATATGAAAAAGATTGTTATTGCGGTTGTAGTATTGCTAATGGCATTCCCAATTGCGGTATTTGCGGGCGGCGGCAGCACTATATGCGCCACCCGATATCCCGTGGTCCTTTCCCACGGTATGGGGGCCCAGGCAAAAATTCTCGGCATTATAGATTACTGGGGGGCCATTACAGGCGACCTGGAAGACAACGGAGCCGATGTCTATGTAACCAGCGTCAACGCAATGGACACCACTGCGTCCAAGGCGGCCCAGTGGAAAAAACAGGTGCTCCAAATTCTGGCCGTCTCTGGAAAGGCGAAGATAAACCTGATTGGCCACTCCCACGGCACCATCTACTCGCGCTATGCAATATCCAACCTCGGCATGGCCTCCAAAGTGGCCAGCCACACCAGCATCGCGGGACCACACCGTGGAAGCGTCATGGCCGACATTATTATGGGCGTCATTCCCGACTGCATTGAGCCGATTGCAGGTGAAGTCCTCAACTTTATAATGGGAATAATAATGGGAGATGTGAACGGCGACAGCATCGGCAACGGCTATGATCTTGTCCGTTCCCACATGATCAACGTGTTCAATCCCAACACGCCTAACGCCTCCGGCATCTATTATCAGAGCTATGCGTATAAAATAAAGGTTCCCACGACCCTTCTGGGAGTTACCTGGGCCATCATGCTTCCCTTCGAGGGCGCGAATGACGGTCTCGTATCTGTAACCTCCGCCAAGTGGGGCAACTTCAAAGGCGCCATCGAGGGTTCGTGGTACGGCTCCGGTGTCGATCACCTTGCCGCAGTAGGCCTCCTTTCCCTCCCCACCCCGGGATACGATGCGGGCGATCATTTCGTAAATATTGTCGCCGATCTGAAAGATAGAGGCTATTAGAAAAAATTTCGCGCTGAAATCTTTGACCCCCCGGAAAACTCCGGGGGGTTTTCATTTATACCGACTCCGGTTCTATCCCACCATTACGGGAGTAAATTAAATTTCGGGCTTAAGCACTGTCATTGCGAGCCTCGGCCTTATCGAGGCTTGGCAATCTCTTTTTCCTAAACTTCACGAGCAAATTTCTTGCCTTTTGAGATCGCCACGTCGCTGCGTTCCTCGCGACAGGATGCTAACCCGGATTTTAATTCACATCTACCATTACAGAAATTAAGAAAAAACTATTGATTTTAAGGCTTTGTTTGAAAAAATTGAATTATGTGAGCCTCAAAAAATTAAATTTTTGAGGCTCACATGAATTGTAAATACTGTCATACTCAGTATTCAGGCTTTCCCGCCCGCCTTCGGCGGGCGGGAAAGCCAGAATATTAGAGGTTGCCTTATCAAAATTGTTTTTCCCGCCGCGGATTCGGCAAGAACGGTACTGCATAAAGCGCCAGGATGGTCCACGAGATATGCAAAAAAATAAAATAACAAAAAGAAAACAACAGGGCGACCTGACCAGACAGAAAATTTTCGAAACCTCCCTCCATCTTTTCAACAAACACGGCTACGAAAACGTAACCGTCGACGAGATATGCAAAAAGCTCGGCCTGTCGAAAGGGGCATTTTACACGCATTTCAAATCCAAGGACCAGATCATCCTCGAAGATTTCATTCACCTCAACAGCTATTATGAAGAAATTTACCGGGAAATTTCCACTGTAGAATACGGCCTTGGAAAATTATTTCTGTTCCAGCAGAAAGCGATGGAACAGCTTGAAAAAATCGGCTACAAGGCCGTGAAGCTGGTGTACCATGTCGAAACGCATCCCGAGAAAAAGAAATCATTTCTGATTTCAAAAAAACACAACCTGTACAAAATCACGGAGGAGCTTATCAGGGAAGCACAGGAAAAGGGCCAGGTCCGCGGTGACAAAAGCGCCGCAGCCATAACGGAAACTCTCTTGCAGATATACCGGGGAATTTTACTCGACTGGTGCCTCAACAACGGTACTTACAGCATATCCGGCGCCATAGGACAGGCCCTGCCGCTGATATACGCCGGCATCAAGCCGGAATAACCATACCACCTGAGTCAGTGCGTGGAAATTTACTTCTTCACCTTTTCGGGCCGGTAAATCCCATCTCACCAAGAAAATCATACCATGCCCGGCCACGGACGCCTTTGTCGAAGATGAGCCAGTGCCCGCCCCTCAGAAAAAACTTCCGGTTAATGCCCCACTTCGCGCAGTAGTCTTCAGTGTAATCAAAAGGACAAATCAAGTCGCCCCTTGAAGCCACGACCAGAATTTTATCCACGGAAATTTTTGGGCGAAAATTAAGCGGCGAGTGCAGTTCCCATACCCTGCGGGTTTTTTCCCTTAACCCCTCGTCGACATGAAAGGACAAGCGCGCGGTATCGGGGCCGAGTGGGCGCGAAAAATTGAACGCGGGCACTATCAACGCCCCAAAGGAGGCTTCCTCAGTGAGGCTGATGAAAAGGGCGGTGTTGTACCCACCCAGGCTCGCGCCTATCATTCCAATGTCTTTCGCCCCCATGTCCCTCAGAATTCGGAACGCCCCCTGCAGGTCATGCATGTTCTGGCCTACGCATTCGCATGTCATGCCAACGTCATTCGGCTGAAGATAAATCCCCCTCTGCATCAGAGGGCCGGCGCTGCGCTTCCAGTGAAATGGGGCAATGAAAAGAGCGACATCAAGGCCCATATCAAAAAGCTTTTTTATACGGAACATTCTTTTCGCCTGCCCGGGGTGCCCCAGCATATAGCCGTGATGGCAGAGGACGGTATTCCTAGGCCCGTCACCGTGGACCCAGCGCACCAGATATCCGCTCCTATTTTCTATAAAAGACGCAAAACGCTCCCTGAGAAGCGGGTTTTTGGCCACGTACCCGCTATCGTACCTGATAAGCTGCGACTCCCCGCCTTTATACGGCCTTCTTTCGAGTATCTCGTAATGCGGAGTTTCCGCCGGGAAGGAAAAGAAAGTATCCGGCCTGTCTACATAGCCCTTGTCTATGTAGAAATCAACCTCCGCCTCGTACTCCTGCCTCGTTATTTTTCTTGCGCTCCTGAAAGGGCCTGAAACTCTCGGAGGAAGAAGAAACAGCCAATCGACCAGGCTCCCGGCGCGAATGTAGAATTGATCCAGCGCTCCCAAACCGTCAACCTCCATGCTTTCCGCGGCCTCAATCACGATTCCAGCCCGGCCTTCGCAAGAATGCGCGTCATCATTCTGTTCATTACAAACATTACGATGCGATAGATAAAGTGGAATTTATTTTTAACAAAATACAGCAGTCTGATGTCAAAGGAAGTCGTGATTATAAATTTATCCTTCCTCATCCCCCTGATTATTGACCGCGCCACCTGTTCAGGCGTCACCGCCATTCTTTCGAATAATCTGATAAATTTCCTGGCCGCGGGATGCTCCCGGTCCACGCCGACAATTTCCGCTGTCCCTATTAGCGGCGTTTTCACAGCTCCGGGGCAGACGACGCTGACTCCAATCCCCTGCCCGCGCAGGTCGTAACGCAGGACTTCGGAGAGCCCCCGGAGTCCGAATTTCGCAGCGCTGTACGCCGCATGGAGCGGAAGGGCGACGATGCCCGCTGCGGATGAAACGTTTACCAGGCGCCCCCCTTTCCCGCCCCGCACCATTGCAGGCATCAGACATTCAATTACATGAATGGGGCCCATCAAGTTGATGTCCACCATTTTCTTCCAGTGCCGAAGCTGTAATTGTTCAACCCGCCCCCACACGGAGGTGCCCGCAATATTCATTACGATATCCATTGGGCCGTGAGAGCGGAGTATTTCTTCCGTGAATTTTTTTACTTCATTCATATCGGTTATGTTAAAAGCACGCCAGGCCTCTACTTTACCTCCGGCTTTCTTTATAAAAGCAACCGTCTCTTCCAGCCCGGGCGCGTCGATGTCGGTAAGGAAGAGCACCGACCCGTGTTTCGCCATTTCTATCGCCGTGGCCTTTCCAATACCGCTTGCCGCCCCGGTGATGAAACATTTTTTTCCGTCAAACTTTTTTTTGCCCATATAAACCTCTCAAGGGAATATTCACCACGTCCGATATTCGGTGCCACGCGCCAGTGGTTACAATTTAAGAGAACCTTAAAAATTTAATTTTTAGAGGTTCCCTTTAGTATTTCACTGCTATATCATCAATATAGCGGCTGGCCACTCCGCAATCATAAGTTATAAGGTCTGTAATTTCTGAAACCAGACCGCTGTTATTTTTTATGGCGTCCCCTCCCGCTTCCTTTTTCGACGTTCGCCTTATATATTCGAGAAGGTAACCGGTGGTCGCTTTTTCAACTCCGGCATAAGACCCGCCCGAAGCGATTATGCGCGTTATCCCTTCCCGGTCCCTGGCAATAATCCCGCCCAGGACCTCCTTCTGCTTGACGAACCTCGAAAGCCTGGCCGTCAGGATTTTCCTTACAGCACCGGGGTCCACGATCAGGCTTTCGATTTTTTTCTCCTCCGGGGTGCCTCTTGCTGACGAGGCATATCTGCCTGTCCCCAGGATTTTTTTTAAATTGAATAAAGTCTGGTATGGGAGGTTTTTCATTACAGCATAAGCCACCCGCCGCGGGATACTTCCGGCAGGGTCCACTTTAAGCCGGTAAATAAATTTTGTTTTTTCCCTGCCCAGAAACTCCATGGTGTAGTCCCCGTCCATCACAGTAATCCTCGTTAATCCTTTTTGCGGGGGAATATCGGGATAGTCCACGCTGTAGAATGATATGGACGCTTTTCCGTTCTCAAAATCATATCGCGTCCTGTCCTCAAGTACGATGTCCCTATTTTCAATTACCGGCGGTTGCAGGACCATATAAGTGATAAAAGTGTTCCTATCAAATTTTTTGACGATTTTGGCCTCCTTGCAATCCGCCACCCAGTTTTTAAAATAAGGGACGTCCCTCAGGGCCTCTCCGATGACTTCGATTTTATGGTCTATTACTGTCACCGCCTTATACTCTACAAGGCCCGTCGACGGAACAGGCCTCTGGTAAACACGTATGCCGTTCTGGTCCTTTACCTTTGTCCAGGCCCCTTCGGAAACCCCCGGAAAAATAGGCCCCATTAATGCCATCATCAGGAATGCCATTCCCATGCTCCTTTTCATCCTATACCCCCCATTTTACGCCTTCCCTGCTCCCGGAAAGTATGCCGAAAAGCACAGGTACAACAATCGAATATATACATACCCCAGTCAGATACCAGAGTATCTATAAAAAATCTTTTCTCGTTTGTCAATATTTTTTTCTAAAAAGACGCAAAAACAGGCCAACAGCTTGGATGGACTAGCCTGTGCCGTGAAAAGCCGCCGCCATTAAATTTTTCCGGCTATGTCGTTGATTACAAGCCCCGTCAGGGTAAATCCGAAGAGCGCCGTGATATGCGCCAGAGAGCCGCTCACACGCTTCCTCCCCCCCGGGGAAACTGCGTCCCCGGCCTGGTGCCCTTCCCGGTCCATTTCCACCGACGCGCCGACGGCCTCCTCGTCGCTGTACACGCAGAGCACTTCGACGGGCGACTCCTCCCGCCGCAGGCGCCGGCGTATTACACGCGCCAGGGGGCAGCCATGGGTTTTGGAGAGCAGGCCCGTTTTTATCCTGGAGGGGTCGGTCCTGCCGGCTGCCCCCATGGAGCTGAAAACCTTCACGCCCTGTTTTACGCTTTCCCTCAAAAGAAGCGCTTTGTCCTCTATGGAATCGATGGCGTCGACCACATAATCGTAGTCGGAAAGGCTGAAGTCCCCCAGTGTGGCCTCTGTGAAGGTTTCCCTCCTCGCGACAACGCAGGCGCCTGGATTTATGTCCAGGAACCTGTCGCGCAGGGCTTCCACCTTCGGCCTTCCCAGGGTGGACGAAGCAGCCTGGGCCTGCCGATTTAAATTTGTTGAGCAAACTATGTCGGGATCGACAAGGGTAAGATGAAGGACGCCGGAACGGAGGAGCCCCTCAGCGCACCAGCTTCCAACGCCGCCGACGCCAAATACGATAATTCGGGCCCGCGAGATGCGCGCAACCGCTTCATCGCCAAGGGCCATCGAAACCCGGCTGGTCATTGCAGAGAAAAAATCATCCATTAAACGGCTCCCCAGAGTAATTTTTGGGCGATACTGCCGCATCTGTCAAACAATTCACCATAGCCCGGGATACTGCAAATTTTCCATTGACAATAATTGTTTACACCTGCGCTTTTCTGGCCTATAGTCAATTTCTAATTTTGTATTCACACAAGCACATGGCTATCGTGAATACAAAAGGGTATTCATAAAAAAAATTTCCCCGTCCGCGAAAGGTCGAGAGCTGAAAGAACATGTATGAGAGCATATCCGAATTACTCAAACAAATTGTGCCTGGTGAAGGCTCTGTTCTTGAACTCAAGGCTATTGAATTCAGCGAAAACAGTGTCGTCGGCCCCCACAGGGACAGTATGGCGGATGAACTGGCCGCCATGGCGAATACCGCATCTGGAATAGTAGTCCTTGGTGTGGACGACAAAACAAAGTCAATTGTCGGGATTCCGCCCGAAAAACTCGATATCATTGAAGCCTGGCTCCGAAGCATTTGCAATGATTTGATTGACCCTCCATTAGATTGCGTTATCCGCAAGCTTATAGTCAATGACCAACGGGGAGATGAGAAAACAATATTGCGAATTGACCTCCCCCGCAGCCTTTTCGTTCATAAAAGCCCAAATGGCTATTTTCGCCGCATAGGAAGTTCCAGGCGGGAAATGAAACCCGATGTCCTCGCCCGCTTGTTCCAACAGCGCAGCCAGGCGCGGCTTATCCGTTTCGATGAACAAACAGTCCCTGGAACAAAGATTAACGGTTTGGACCCCGAACTGTGGAACAAATTCCGAACAGTCATCTCCCCAAGGGAAGACCTGGAATTTCTCGAAAAGATGAAACTCATAACCATCTAACCATCCGTGTTTATCAGGGCGGTAAAACCAATTATCAAGAATGCCAAGACGCCTATTATTCTTGACATCCCGCTCAATCCATGCTTTACATCCTTATTGGTGAATCGACGCGATCATAGAAAATCCGCAGAGAGGCGTGTGAGGAACGAGAAATGAACGAAAGAATATCAATAAATCCTAACGTCTGTCACGGCAAGCCGGTGATTGCGAATACTCGCGTTCTTGTTAGTAATATCCTGACCGACCTGGCGGACGGGAAAACCATTGATGAGATCCTGGTTGATTATCCATCTATTCGCGGTGACGACGTACGAGCGGCGCTTCAATTCGGAAGCGAGCTCGCCGGTTTTGAAACGTACGAGAGACAGCGCCACTCTTCCACACAACTGTAGTCTCGGGCGAACATATAAACGAAGTAGAACATAGTGCGAACGATACGGCAGGTCGGGTGCAATTCCGGGAGTATCGGTATTTTCATGCGTCCATTCTGGCCGCTCTCGTCGAAGGTAAAAGGCCCACATGTTATTCGATCAAGTGGGTAGAATAGCAGCGGTGACACGGCCAAGTCCCCGTTGCCACCTGAGCGCCCGCAAACAAACTGATTACCGGGATGGCGTTTATGAGTTTATTTTTTAATAGTGAAAACTATAATAATTAGACTTTTCCGCCCGCCGAAGGCGGGCGGAAAAGTCAATTATCAAGAATGCCTTATTATAGCACGTACGGCAGTATCGCTGATGCAATGGCAATGCAAATTGAAATTTTGAAATACATTTTCTCCCGCGAGTCTTTTAAAAAAGTCGACTCCTCAAGAATAAATCCAAAGCGGGTGGGGAGAAAAAGAAGGAGCGAAGCGAGCGCTACTCCGATTATCACAAAAACAAATTGGACCACGGAGCCGGGTGAGGAAAACAAATCGCCGCGTCTAAAGTATGAAGTGAAATGGATAGCAAACCTCTCCCACACGATTGTGTACGCCACAAGGCCCCAGAGCATCAGGCAGATGTTTGCCAATATTTTCTTAACTCCGGATACAGAAGCGTAGTCCTTGTTTCGGTCCGATGTCGTGAGGAATGCAAGATACCACAAATACAGTTCCCGAATAAAAAGCGCCCCTAAAATTAGCCAGCCGCCGTTTTCAGATGTCATACCAAATGCGGTGAACATTGTTATTCCAATGATCATCACGCCTGTGATATGCAGAACAGCTAACAATACCATAAATCCCTTCCCTTCAAGTGGAGTTTCATACTTGAAACCATCGGGAGCTGACAGGCGGTAGCGGATATCGCGCGACTTATAAAACATCCCTGCTGTTTCGGCGATAATCACCGCCAATAAAATGAAACCGACCGCATAATCAGGCGGGGGGTTCTCAATTGCAGGGTTAATTGATGCATAGGAAAGAAGGTCCTGCCGCAATACAAGGCCGTAGATCCACGACGCAAAAGAAAAAATGAGATTATAAAGTATGCCCGGATTTTTCCGGAAAAAAGCGATTAGTGCGGTCATGACATCACTCCATTTGGTGCAATTTTAAAATTTGGTTTATCCGCCCACAAAAAGCGGGCGGGTATAAATAGTACTGAGCTTTATAATCATACAACCCATGGTTACGTTTGTCAACCCCGCAGGGAACGCAGATATGCGTTCCCTGCGGGGTTGCGTTCCCTGCGGAGTCATTCGAAAAAAACCCAAATGCTAAATTTGCCGCACTTCAACCAAAATAATCCAAAAAAATCCTTGAAAAAAAAGGGCTTCCAGTGAGTATTGTTACGCCTTTCTGCTAAAAGTGGTCAAACATTTTAGCATATCTATTCCAGAGGAAGGAGCACGCAATGAACGGGTATGAGCTAACAGTAATTCTACGGATCAACGAGAACCTCGACGCAACCAGGGAAACCGTCAACGCAATTCTTCAGAAGCACGGTGTCGAAACCAGATCGGTCGATGAATGGGGGCGAAGGAAGCTTGCCTACGCCATCGACAGGGCCGAGGACGGTTTTTACCTCCTCTACAACATCGGAGCCTCCCCCGATGTAGTCAAAAATATCGTCGCCGAATTCCGCCTCAATCATGACATTCTGAGGTTCCTCTTCGTCAAGCTTGACGAGGTAAAAACGGCGTAAAAGAAAACGGAAACAACCATGGCGAGCGACATCAACAGGGTAATACTAATCGGCAGAATGGTCAAAGACCCCGATCTGCGATACACTCAAAGCGGGTCTTCCGTGGCGAATTTCTCCATCGCCAACACCCGGACCTATTCGGTGTCCGGAGAAAGAAAGGAATACACTTCTTTTTTCAATTGCATCGCCTGGGGCAAGCTGGGCGAAGCGATCGCCCAGTACTGCAAGAAAGGCCAGCGCATTGGCATCGAGGGCCGCCTGCAGCAGAGGTCCTGGGACGATCAGAGCGGGCAGAAGCGTTCCACCGTTGAGGTGGTCGTTGAGAATTTCCAGTTCCTCACGCCGAAACAGGGCCAGGAGGCCCCCCAGGCTGAGATGCCCCAGCCGCAGGCGGATTCCACATACGAGGACGACAATCCCTTCTCGGACGAGGACATTCCCTTCTGAGCACTGCGGCCGCCCGCACATCACCATACAATATTATCTCTTGGAGCACTGAAATGTCAGACGAAATCAAAGCAACAGAAGATACAACGGAACCTTCCTCCGCACCGGCATCCGCGCCGTCCGAACGCCCCCCCCACAGGGAAAAAAAGTTCGGAGAACACAAACCACGCGGCTACGGGGACCGCGATGGCGCCGAAGGCGGATATCATAAATCGGCCAGGTTCAAGCGTAAGAGCTGCAGGTTTTGCGCAAATAAAAACCTTGCAATCGACTACAAGGACGCCGATCTTCTCCAAAAGTTCATCACGGACCGGGGAAAAATCCTTCCCCGGAGAATTACCGGCAACTGCGCGAAACACCAGCGCCTTGTGGCGAAGCAGATAAAGAGGGCGAGGATAATAGCCATACTTCCCTTCGTCCTTCAATAATAGAAGCTGATTGATGTGCTCTTTCTCTTGATCGCATCTCTGGTTGGCCTTTGCCTGATGGCGGCCTCGACCCTGCTCTTCCACAGGTTTTCGTGGAAATCGCTGGCGGCTTTTGTCCCCGGGGCGGTTGCGGGATTCCCGCTGTATCGGGTGGAGCCCGAATCGTACGCGATGTTCCTCGGCGCAATCACCGTAGGGTGCGTCGCCGGTGCGACCTTTCGGGAAAACAGGCCGCTGCAGTTCTTTCTGGTAACCGCGTCCCTCGCCGTGACGCTGATTTTCAGCGTCAACTTCTTTGTCCTGAAGCACGGCGCGGGCATCGACCTGTTCGAGCGGTCCAGGAGCCAGTTCATCGAATACGTCGGAAGCTCCGAGCTTCCCCAGGAGAAGAAAAAGGAAATAACGGAAAGGCTTGAGCTATCAAAGGGGGCAATGCGTGACATCGTACCTTTCTCCTATTTCCTGAACGGGCTTATTTTTAGCGCAGTCGCTTTTTTTATCCTGAGGTTTCTAACCTCCAGGTTATCCGGGAAAAAACTGATAACAAACGCCGGCCTGGAGTACTTCCGGCTTAACGATTACTTCATATACACCATCATTCTCGGGTGGTTGGGGTTTTTCCTGGCGGACGGTGAATCCCTGCATATCGTTAAAATGGTTTCGCTCAATGTGGCCCTGATCTTTTCAACGCTGTACATGGTCCAGGCGATAGGAATCGCCAAGTTCATCCTGGTAAAAAGGGGCATTCCTTTTTTTGTCCTACCCCTGGTCCTTTTGGTGCTGATATCACAATTTGTGGAGCTTCTGCTGTTTTTTCTTATTGTATTCGCAAGCATCGGAGCCATCGATTTCTGGGCGGATTTCAGGAAACTTAAAACCGCCCGCAGCGGCGGCGATTAAATCATCAGTACGACACATCGACGGGCCCGGAAGACCATCGGGCCCCGTAAAAAAAGCTGCATGGAGAAAGCGTATGAAAGTAATACTACAAAAAGACATTTCGAACCTCGGCGAAGCCGGTGACATCAAGGACGTTCCCAGAGGATATGCGCGCAACTACCTCATTCCAAAAAAACTCGTCATAGTCGCCGACGATTCGAGCAAAAAGGCAGCGGAGCACCAGAAGCGCCTCATCAAAATCAAGAAAGACAAGCGCCGCAAACAGAGCGAAAAAATCGCCAGCTCCATAAACGGAGTTGAGCTGAAATTCGCGGTCCAGGCCGGCGAAGAAGGCAAGCTCTTCGGTTCCATAACCACGATGGACATATCGAAAAAGCTCGCGGAGGGCGGCCACGAAATCGACAAGAGGAAGATACAGCTCGACGCTCCAATCAAGGAAGTCGGGACCTTCGACGTCACCGTTAAGCTCGAGGACGGTCTCCACGCTGGAATCAAGGTGACCGTGGAGCAGGAGTGATGCATGGCAAGGGAAAATATCCCTCCCCAGGATATTGAAGCCGAAGCCTCCTGCCTGGCGTCCATTCTCCTCAGCCGGGAAGCGTTATTGAAGACTATAGGGATCCTCCAGCCGGAGGATTTCTATCTTGATAGCCACCGCCTCCTCTACGAGACGGTACTGGAGCTCGACAAGAAGAACACCCCCATCGACCTCATCACACTTAAGGAGAGGCTGAAAGACCAGGGCCGCTACGACCGTGTAGGCGGCGACCGCGGCATCGTGGAAATTTACCAGTCGGCCTCCACATCGGCCAACGTAGAACATTACGCGGGACGGGTAAAGGAGCTGAGCCTCAGGCGCCGCATCATCGACGTGGCGTCCGCATCCGCGGAAAAATGTTTCGACCTTAGCCGCGACACCAATGAACTCATAAACGAGATAGAGGCCGATATCTTCCGCGTAACGGGGCGGCGCATCACCTCGGACTTCAAGAGCATGGACGAGATCATGTTCGAAACAATGTCCGACATCAAGACGATGTACGAGACGAAGCGCCCCATAACCGGAATCTCCGGAGGCCTCACTGAGCTCGACTCGATCCTGACGGGCTTCCACGGCTCCGAGCTCATCATCATCGCCGCCAGGCCCTCCATGGGCAAAACCGCCCTTGCGCTCAACCTGGCGAACCACATGGTGCTCCGAGAAAAAAAACCTGTTCTCTTTTTCTCGCTTGAAATGCCGGCCGTCCAGCTCGCCATGCGGCTCCTGTGCATCGAATCGATGATTGATTCCCAGCGCGTTCGGACCGGGCACATCAGCGCCGACGAGCTTCGCCGCATCAGTGACGTGGCCGACAGGATAAGCAAGGCCCCCCTCTACATTGACGACACGCCGGCCATAAGCATCTTTGAGCTCCGCGCAAAGGCGCGACGCATTGTCCAGCGCGAGAAGGTTGGGGCCATAATGGTCGACTATCTCCAGCTTCTCACCACCCCAACCCGGGTGGACCGCCATCTTCAGATAGCGGAAATATCGCGCTCCCTCAAACAGCTCTCCCGGGAGCTCGAGGTCCCGGTCATCGCGCTATCACAGCTTTCCCGCGCAGTGGAGTCGCGTTCGGACCAGCGGCCCCAGCTCTCGGACCTCAGGGAATCGGGGTCCATCGAGCAGGACGCCGATGTGGTGCTCTTCATCTACCGCGAGGAAAAAGTGAAGAAGGACACCACGCGCAAAGGGATCGCCGAAATCATCGTGGCCAAACAGCGCAACGGGCCCACGGGAAACGTGGACCTCCGTTTCTGGGAGAAATATACAAAATTCGGCAACCTCGAAAAAATCCACGACTTCGAAGGGGCGGTGCCCCAGTGACAGTCCCGCGTAACGAAAGGGGCGTCCTCCTCCGCTCCATGGAGGAGATAGGAGGACACCTCATCTTCCTCGCGGACACGGTAAAGTGGACGTTTCGGCGCCCCTTCGACTTCAAAAACATCGTCGCCCAGATGATGGAGATAGGGTACCGTTCCCTGCCCGTGACCGCCATCACCCTGTTTTTCACCGGGATGGTGATGGCCCTCCAGGTGGGCCGCGCAATGGACAAGCTGATGGCGGGCTCTTCCATCTTCATAGGAAGCGCGGTGTCCATTTCCATGCTCCGGGAGCTCTGCCCCGTCCTCACGGCGCTCCTTCTGGCCGGCCGCGTTGGGTCCGCAATCGCCGCCGAAATAGGCACCATGCGCGTAACCGAACAGATAGACGCGCTGGTGACCCTCCGGGCGGACCCCGTCCAGTACCTTTCCGTGCCACGCTTCCTGGCCTGCCTCGTGATGACGCCGGCCCTTACGGTGATCACCGACATCGTGGGGATACTTGGCGGGGCCTTCGTGGCTTTCTTCGCCCTGAACATCACCGTGGACAAGTATGTGGAAAATATATTCCAGTACCTTTCCCTTATGGATTTCCTTTCCGGTATAATGAAATCGGTTTTTTTCGGCATCGAGATCGCCGTCATTTCCTGCTACCAGGGTTTCAACACGACCGGCGGCGCGGAGGGGGTGGGCAAGTCCACCATCCAGGCAGTGGTGAAATCCTCCATGGCGATCCTCATCTCCGACTATTTTCTCACCTATATTCTTCAGATCATCGAATAACCGAAAATCCGGCCCGGCCATGAAAGCGACAAAAAAAAATTTTATAGACGCGATGAAAAAACTCACGCCCCGTAAGGAATTCAAGAATGCCCTGGAAACCTTTGACCGCGGCGCATTTCTCGATCCTATTTTCAGCGAAACCTTCTATTCCGACGAGGCAGTGCCCCTGGGAGCAGGCCAGCGCACCGATGTGCCGACGACCCTGGTGAGGATGATAGGATACGCGGACATAAAAAAGTCTTCGCGGGTCCTGGAGGTGGGCACCGGCTCCGGGTACTCCGCCGCCCTCCTCTCCTCCCTGGCAAAAGAGGTGGTGACTATCGAGATCGACGAGAAGCTTGCCGCCTCGGCGAAGACGCGCCACGAACTGCTCCGCATCCGCAACACGCGCTTCTTCACGGGGGACGGCACGGACCCCGACGAATCCCTGGGGCCTTTCGACGCCATCATCGTCTGGGGGGCCTGCTTTGCCAGGCCGCTTCTCCTTGCGGCGTTCCTTGGCCCCGGAGGACGCCTCGTGTTCCCCATGGGCCCCTTCCATCAACAGCAGATCGCCCTCTACACCCTTGATGGGAGCGACGCCCGGACGACATTCCACGAGTACTGCGCCTTCCTGCCTATCCACGGGCGCTACGGGACGGACCTCCTGCACCGGGAGACGATCATGGCTAACTTCTCCCCTGAAGAAGGAGAAGAAGGGAGCCATAAATAAGGCAACCTCCAATAATCAGGGTTTTCCGCCGTTGAGGCGACAATCATTCCTGCTGATTTTTCTCGTCGCCCGGTCTATAGCAGTACCTGCAGCCATGGATGAGTATCCGGGCGCCCTCCGGGGTTTCATGGCGAGAGGCGTACAGGACCTCATACTTCGTGAGCACCGCCCTGCAGAGGGGACACACCCGTTCACGGGGATATATCTGGGGCGACCGCATCGCCAGGCTCGCGGCGTCTATCTCCATGTTCCCGCTCTTCACTTTCTTTCCGGTCCGTCGTGACGCCAGGGCGTCAGATCCGGAATGAAAAAGCGAAAGCACATAGAAAAAAACCGCGGCGCCGATCACAAGGCCCACAAGGTAAAAGAGCAGGTTCATTGCCCCTTCCTGGTGACATAGTTGACCATGACGGTCTCGTCATGGGGCGGGTCGAAAGTGTAATCGCCGAAAATATCGACGAGCGTTAAGCCGGCCCCGGCGACGGCCTCCAGCGCCTCCTCTTTCGTGTAAATTCTCTGGAGGTGCTCCTCTTCATGCACGGACCCGTCCTTTCGCTTCACCGAGAGCCTTGAGAAAACTATGCGGGCGGACGGATCGTAGCTGTTCTCCCACACCACTTCCACGCCGCTGCGCACATGGCGCGTAACTTTTCCGTCGAAGAAACGGCGGATGTTGTACTCCGTGGTGAGGTCGAACATGAACACGCTTCCATCGTGCATTGCCCCCCGCGCCGACGCCAGCGCTGAAACGAGGTCCTCCATCTCAATGAGATAATTCAATGTGTCGTGTACCGAAAAGATGAAGTCCATCTTCCTGGCAAGGGCGAAGCACCTCGCGTCACCGCAAAAGGCGCGGAAGTTTCGCCGGGCCCGGGGTTTCGCCACCCTTAGCATCTCGATGGAGTTGTCCATGCCGTAAACGAGGAAATCGTCCCTTGAAAATTTAGACCCGAATTTTCCGGTGCCGCATCCGATTTCGAGAATGGTGCGCGGGTCGTCGACATACCGAAAAAGAAGGGAACGCAGATAGCGGTACCAGCGCTCGTAATCGACATGCCGAAGGAGATAGTCGTAGATGTCGGGGATATGGGTATAGGGCCTTGTCATCACGAAGGCGAAGCAGAAGAGGGGCCCGCCCGGGGCCCCGGCGTTTTGCAAGGCCGGGGCCGGGACGGATGGCCCCGTTATTCCCGCTCGATGACAATCGAATCGGGATGAATAAGGGGATGTTCGTCTAATTTTTTCCAGGCTTCAATAATTTCCGGAAACCCGCCCTGGATTTTCCCGGTGCCCTTGAATGTGAACTCGTGGTCGGGGGAATATAGCTCTACGCCCTTAGCGTCCCTGTCCACCTCTTCATGAGGTTTGTAATCGGAAAGGGTAAGCCCGTCTGGAAGTTGCTCGATGACCGCCTTGATCTCGTCGGCAAATTTTTTTGCATAAGCCTTGAATTCAAAATCGAAGGTTGCGCTTTTTATTTTTCTTTCGGATTTGATGTAGTTTTCGCCAAAATGCTTAACGTCGGGCTGTTTCTGCACTGCTTTCTTTATGCCGGAAAGAAATTCCTCGTCAATAATCACATGATGGAGCCTGTTTCCCAGAGTGACCCATTCTTTTATTACTTCCGAAAAAGTTTCCCTTTTAATGTTCACGCTTTTACTGAAGTAATACGCCATTCTTTTCCCGGTTCCCAACAGAAAACCCTCGAGCAATCCGTATATGGTGTGATAATTACCCTCGAAAACAACTTCGTAAAAAGTCCTGGCCATAAGACGCTCCTTTGAGTGTTTTGTTCGCCGGTGAGCCGGGCCCCCTTCCAACGGCGTGCGGTATGCGTCATGCTACAGGGCGCCGGGCGCAATGCCGTACGATACAACAAGGCTTGCAACGAAATGGAAAAAAGCAAGTAAAATTCCTCCCTTCCCAAGGACCGTCACAAAAACCATGTTATCCAGCAACAATCCAATGGAAAAATGCGACAGCAGGTTTTTTTTATTGCATTTAATCCGAAATCGGCGTTATTATGGGAGTTTATTTGAGGGAACCTTAAAAATTAAGATTTACAAAGTTCCACATTCTTGCAAAACTTTTAAAGGGCCTGAACACAAAGGCCGCTCTTAAAAAGCAGAGAAATCTTCCTTATGTAAGCAATATGAAATCCCCGACCGGGGAAAAACTAAATCGTCATAAAGGCCGGAGGCGGTAATGGACACGATTCTCAACTGGGGCGTTGAGCTGATTATCATCATTCAAAAAATACGGACGGTTTTCCTCGATCATTTCTTCAAGGCCGTTTCCGCCCTGGGCACCGACTTCTTCTACATGCTCGTTCTTCCGCTTCTTTACTGGTGCGTGGAAAAGCGCCATGCTCTCAGGCTCTTCTACCTGTTGATGTTTTCAAGCTGGCTTAACTCGGTCTCGAAAGACGCCATGAAACAGCCTCGCCCATACCATCTCGATCCCACCGTCAAGGTGGGACACACCGGAGGGCCAGGACTTCCCAGCGGCCATGCCCAGGGCTCACTCGTCGTCTGGGGCTTTTTAGCGCTCTGGGTCCGCAAGAGATGGTTTACTTTTTTCTGCATTTTCATCATTATGATCATCGCCTTCTCCCGCATGTACTTAGGGGTCCATTTCCCTACCGACATCCTTGGTGGATGGCTGCTGGGGCTTCTTCTTTTGCTTCCCTTCCACGCCCTGGCGGACCGCATCGAAGCCAAAGTCTCCGGGCTTTCTATGACGTGGAAAATCCTCCTGGGAACGGCCGTCCCGCTCCTCCTCATCACCATCATTCCCTCAAAATGGTCTGTATCTCCCATGGCGATCACAGCCGGGTTTACCCTCGCCATTCTCCTCGAAGAACGATATGTCGGCGCGGCCATGCCCGGGGGCTGGAAACATATTATTGAAAGATACCTCCTGGGAATTGCCGGCATGTTCCTCATCTTTTTCGCATCAAAAAAACTGATAATAAAAGACTCCGTGTATTTTCTCGCTATGGTCTTTGTGCAATACTATATTATGGGACTCTGGGTTGGACTGGGGGCCCCCTGGCTGTTTAAAATTCTGGGCCTCGAAGCGAAGGAGAACCCCACGATGCAAGAAGGAGATGGGTCATGAAGCAACAAAAAGCCATAGCCCGCATTACTCGTGCACCCGGAGCTTTCGTCTCCGGCGTACTGGCCCCATTCAGGGCCCTTATCACATCCAAAAAAATTCCCGGGATGAAACGCTATTTCATTATTCCGTTTTTTCTGAACATCATCCTTCTCTCCGGAACGGCCTTTTTAGCCTGGTACTATATCGGTGACGCCCTCCTGGGCCTCCTCCCTGCCGGAGACGCCTGGTATCTCTCGGCCCTCCGGTGGATCATTTCCCCCATCCTGGCCGTGCTTCTGTTCATCGGCGCAATTTTCGTCTATTCGATCACCGGGAGCATCCTGACGGCGCCTTTCAACGATTTCATCTCCGCGAAAGCGGAGCGCCATCTCCTCTCCGTCGAGTATAAAAAGGAAGTTTCCGAGAGCGGGTTTTCCTTCGGTGATTTTTTTGATGATATCGTGCGCGTCCTTCGCAACACCGTGAAGCTCCTTGGATTGCTTTTACTGTTCAACCTGTTAATTCTCTTTCTTAACCTGGTTCCCGTCGTCGGTGGGGTCGCGTATTCCGCCCTGAGCTTCGCCTCCGCCATGTTTTTTTTGGGGTTCCAATTTTTTGACTTCCCCCTCGAAAGGAGGCATCTTGAATTCCGCAATAAACTCTCGGTGGTATGGAGCCATAAATTCGCGGCCCTGGGGCTGGGCCTGGGGTTTTTCCTCATCACCTTCGTGCCCATCATCGGTTTTCTTGGCCTCAACCTCGCCGCCGTAGGCGCTGTGGAACTTTTCTTAAAACGAATTCTGCCCGGCCTCGATGCGCACTGACCCGTGTTACATAACCCGGAGGGAAATCCGCAAAAAAACCCTCCGGCGGTTTTAACGCTATTTTGTATTGACATATCGAAATATTTATGCTCTTCTACATTTTTCCAGAAACAAAGAGAGCGGGCGGAAGGACCCATGGCATTGACACTGCCGCTTTTCATCGTATTTGAAGGGATTGACGGCTCCGGGAAAACGACACTTGCGGGAAACATCTTCACATATTTTTCCGCCCTCGTTCCGGCGATACTCCTCGCGGAACCCACGGGGGGAGGCCGGGGCACGGAAATACGGAAGCTACTTAAAGTGGGAACTACAAACAACAACGGCAAGCTCCTGGAGCTTTTCATACTCGACAGGGCCGATGACGTTCGCCTCAATATCGCCCCTGCCCTTGCCGCGGGGAAAATGGTCATAATGGACAGATATTACCATTCCAACGCCGCGTACCAGGGAACGGACGAACGGCCCCCCGCCGATATAATATCGATGAACAGGGCCCGGGGCTTCCCCGCGCCGGACCGGGTCTACCTCGTGGACATTTCCCCTGAAGAAGCGCTCCGCCGCATCAAGTCGCGGAACAGTGCCGTCGATTTTTACGAGGACCCCCGGCACCTGACGAGAATAAGGGAGAACTATCTTTCCATGGCCGATGAAACCTTCCTGGTCCTCGACGGGACCCTGGCCCCCCGGGACCTCACCGGGGCCGTCATCGCCGATCTTAAAAAAAACTACACCCTGCGATGAAAAACAGGCTTCTCAATATCACCCTCACCTACGGCCTCGACCTCATGAGCATATTCCTTCTCCTGGGGACCGCCGTACTGCTGTACCAGCTTGGGCTTGGGGACCTGAGGATTTTCGTATTTTTCATCCTGCTCCTCACCGCCCTCCTTCCGGTATTTAACTTCCTTCACGACCTCATCGATTCGAGGGTAAGCCCCGTCCACTACGAAGACCTCTTCGCTAAGACCGTCGACGCCGTGCTGAACATGCGCTCTTTCGACGAGATACTGAAAGAAACCTTTGACCGTATCCTCGACTTCATGAAAATCAGCTCGGGCATACTTCTCTTCTATTATCCCGACCGGGACGAGTACAACATCTTCTACCAAAAAAACCACCGGCGTAAAATGGTCCGCAGTGCGCGCATCGAAAACGACAACATCCTTTTCAGCGTCCTCAAGGGGCCCGACGACATCATCATCAAAAATAAGCTCACCCAGAGGGACAACTACGAAAGATCGGTCATCCATGAAATGGACAAGCTCCACGGGGAAATAATGGTGCCGATTTTTTTCCGGCAGACATTCCTTGGAGTCATCGTCATGGGGCCCCGTAAGAGAAAAGTCTCCCAGCGCGAGCTTTCTTTGCTGAAGATCTTCGCCTCGAAAATAGCAATCCTTTCGATCAACAATTTTTTCTTCAACGAGCTGCTCAAAAAAAAGGAGCTGGAAAAGGAATACGAGATAGCCTCAAAGATACACGACCGGTTCATGCCCGATCCCGACATGACTGTTGGAAAAGTGGCAATACGAATACATCACAGGACGAGGTCCCTTTTGACGAGGGAATTTTACGACGCCTTCGCAAACCACTCCGATCCCGACGACGTGAGAATCGTCGCCTATAGGCTCCACGGGGACATCACCGGAACCTCCATTTACATGCCCGGCATCCAGGGCCTCCTCCAGAGCTACAGCCGTCTGGGTTTCTCTCCTGAGAAAACGGTGCTGAAGCTCCTGGAGAACATGAAAGAAAGGGAAATTCTTGATGAGGAAATGGCGGTCATCGTGGGTTCCCTCAACCAGAAGGGCTCCTTCACCATGAGCAACCACGGGTATCCTCCTCCTTTCATTTTCCGCCGCGCCCAGGGGTCCCTGGGGAAAATACCGAAGCGGCTCCGGTTCGACGAGACGAAGGCCAGGATCGAGGAAGGAGACCTCCTCATCATCTGCTGTGAAACTTTCCACGCCGCCCTGTCCCGTGACACGGAAAAGTACGCCGGGGTCATTGTGGAAAACTCGTCCCTGCCCCTCTCCAGGCTCCGCGGGGCGCTTATAAAATCCCTTCCCCGGGAGGACGAGGGGGACACCCTCCTCATACTTGCAAGGCTCGAGGAGGGCCCGTGAGGAAAACAGCGGCGAACATGGGCCTTATCCTCCTCATTATTCTGGTCGACGTTTATTTCGTGATCACCGTGGCCGGGGTATCGCGGTACTACCCTTTCTCCAGAATTATCACGGGCAATGAACTGACATACGCCACGGGCATCATCGGCCGGGACGACGATTTTGGCGCACGGCTTATTTCGCTGCATGGCATGGCCATCGAAGGCAAAGACCTCATGAAAATGCTTGCGGGCCTTCCCTCCGGAGAAACCATCGAGGCGATTTTTGAAGGCGGAGGACAAAAAGCCTTCACTGTCGGCGCCTACAACCGCAATTATATCTGGTTTTTCATCGTCCTGCTGCTCATGGCCAACATCCACTTTGCCTACGGCATAATGGTGCGCCTCTTCCGGTGGAACTCATACCAGTCCAGGCTCTTTTTCAGCATTTCAATGGCCCAGGGCGCTTTCTTTTTTCTTCTCGTAGATATGCTCACCCTCGGACGGGGGCGTTTTCTGGTGCCCCTTGCCGCAGGCGCCCTTGCATACTTCGTGGTCCTTGCCGGATATAATATCGCACGGGAACGCCTCAGCCGCGGCGCCGCGGCGGCCTTCACGGCCCTCACCGCGGGGTTCTTTTCCATTTTCCTTTACTGCGCAAACAGTTCCCGGGAGCGGGGCGCTTTCATCGCTCTTTTCTCTTATATCATAGCCTGCGGGCTTATCGCTTCGGTAAAACTCATCCGGGGCATCCTTGCCGGAGGCAACGCCTACAGCTACAAAAGCCAGGGGCTGGCCCTCGCCGCCTTCACCCTCTCAGGGATGGTTGCGCCGGCCTTTTTCATCGCCGGGCTGTTCATAGACCTTCCCGTTCATTACGCCGCGGCATTTACTCTTTCCTTGCCCCTCTTGATCGGAAACAGCCTTTTCCAGTACAATCTGTTCAGCTCCCGCCTTTTTTTCATCAAGGGAATGTCCCTGCTTCTGTTAAACCTGGTCACGGCGGTGATTGCCGGAGGCCTCATCTACTGCATGTCGATCAGCGTTAAAACCCCCGGGGAGCTTGCCCTGTTTTATTTCGCTATCTCCGCGGTCTTTGCCGGGCTTCTCTACGGCGAGAGGACGGCCCGCCGAAAGTTAGGGAATGTTCTCCTGGTTGACCGTGACAACTTCTCCCGTTCCCTTCAGAACATTGAAAACCTCGTGGCCACCCATGAAGACGTCACTTTCAAAATTGAACGGATTTATACCGAGATATCCCTCATCACTGGAGTTTCGGAAACCCAGCTTGTTCTCTTTGATGGTTCGTATGAACTCAATAACGCCCTTGAAGGCGGCCTCGTTGAAATGATGTCGCCGGACTCGGACCTGGTGCAATACTTCAAAAATGAACGGGGGCCCCTGTTCAACTATTCCCTCATAAAACGCTCCCCCCTGGAGGAACGGATCACCCGGTTCCTCGATAAACGCGGCGTACTTCTCGTGTCGCCGGTGTTTTCACAGGACGGAGTTATCGGCGCCCTCCTTCTGGGGCCAAAGCAGAACGGCGAGCTTTTCAACGGCATTGACCTGCATTATATCGAAACAGTGTCGCTGCAAATTCGCCAGATGCTGGAAAACGACCGCCTTTTAAAAAACTACATCACGAGGCGCCGCTTCGAAATGGAGCTCGATATCGCCTCGTATATCCAGTCGAGGCTTTTTCCCAGAAGCGCCCCGGACTCAAGCCGTATGGCCATCAGCTTCTACAACAGGCCGTTCCTGAAAGTGACGGGAGACTACTTCGACTTCATCGAGATCGACAGGAAGAGCACCGCCATCATCATAGGAGACATCTCCGGCCACGGCCTCGCCGCCGCCATGATACTTTCCATGACCAGCAGTACCATACATTCCCTCCTTCGGGAGAAGGCCCCCATAGAGAATGTCATCGAAGAGGTGAACTACTTCCTGAACAACCGTTACCGCGGCACGGAGCTCATCACCCTCTTTGCCGGAATTTACAACAACGCCACCCGCGAGCTCACCTACATTAATGCGGGCCACTGCCCTCCTGCGCTTCTCAAAGGCGGCGAAGGGGAAATCCAACGCCTCGAGGGACGTTCCAAAATCCTCGGGGCCGACCCTTCCGCTTCCTACTTTGCTTCAAAGATCACCTTCAATAAGGGCGATGAACTTTTCCTTTTCACCGACGGCGCCCTGGAGATATACGACGAAAAAACCGGCCGCGAATTTACCGAAAAAGACCTCCTGGATACCATCCGGGGACAGGCGGGATCGGACATCGAGGGGAAAATAAATGCGCTCATCGACAGGATCAATTCATTCGGGGACTCCCTCCGGGACGATATCACCCTTATTGCGGTCAAGTTCAATTAAACTTGCGGCCCTGCTGGCTGCCCTTTTCATCTCATCACCCCTCTCCGCAGCGGGGCCCGGGGACCTGCTCTACCAATTTCCGACGGCCCCGGCAAGCCACTGCCGCGACGACTTCGGGGCTTTCGCCAATCCCGTATTTCCGGACCTTCCCGGCGCATCGGGCCTCGCCTACCGCCAGGTACGCTTCAACTCCGGTGGGGCCGCCGGGCACCATGTCGCGCTCAACGCCCTGGGGTTCGGCTTCGGCTACTCGCGCCTCATCTCCTTTCAGGATGACGCAGGAACCATAACGGACATAGACACGGACTTCTACACCATCGGCAAGGGCATTTTTATTGGAAACACTCTGGGCCTGGGCGCCTCCTGGTCCTATGGCAGCGGCGGGCGCTTCGACGGCTACCGCTCCTGGACCCTGGGTTTTCTCCTGCGCCCCTCGCCCCTGTTTTCTTTCGGGTTCGTTTCAAGGGACATGAACAGGCCTGTCCTCGACGGCGAAAAGGTACCCCGCACCGACATCTATTCTTTCTCCCTGCGCCCCTGGCGGCATTACTTGACCCTCTCTGCGGACATGGCCATTACGTCCGGGAAAGGGTTCCGGGAGGCCGAATTCACCTATGCCCTTGAGCTCATGTGCGCGAGAGACATTTCACTTTTCGGCGCTGTCACGGACTCCCGGGACCTTTCTTTCGGACTCCGGATTCCTCTGGATGTGGGTAACAGCAGCGCTGGAGGCGCATTCACTGCCGAATACGCGGCGCTTGCGCCGCGGCATGGCGGGTCCCTTTCCGTCTTCGGCGCCGCCATTTCGGGGCCGCGGTACCACAGGCCCCTCGGACATCCCGGAGAACTTTTGAAAATTACCCTCTCCGATGAAATCCAGGAAGTCCCTTCCCGCCGTCTAATTGGAAGCGAACGCCCCGTGCTTCTCAATGTCTTAAGCGCCATCTCGAAAGCGGCCGCCGCGCCGGAAGTACGCGGCATCATCCTCATCGTCGACAATCCGCGCCTCGGCTTCGCGCGAATTCAGGAGCTCCGGGAGGAGCTCGCCAGGTTCCGCGCGGCGGGAAAAAAAGTTTATGCTTTGCTGATGTCGTCGGGAAACGGAAGCTACTATCTCGCTTCCTGCGCCGACAGGATTTACTTCAACCCCGGGGAGACCTTCATGCTTTCGGGACTCTCGGCCCAGGTGTATTTCTTCCGGGAGCTCCTCGATAAAATTGGGATTAAATTCGAATCGGTCCGAAAGGGGCGATACAAGTTCTTCAACGAGCCTTTCACCAGCCGTTTCATGTCCGAGGAATACAGGTCCAGCCTGGTGGAGCTTCTCACAAATCTGAACAACCAATTCACAGGCGATATAGCCGCGTCGCGCCGCCTCAGCACTGACAATCTTCACGAGATGTTCCGCCGCGCCATGGTTTCAGCCGACGAAGCGATGGCCCTCGGATTTGTCGATGCCGTCATGTACCCGGGCCCTTCCGAACGCGATATATTGGAAAGGGAACGCTGCCGTATTGTGCCGCTTGAGGAGTACCTCGCCAGGGAGCGGGTGACCGCCCCCTGGGGCCCCGCGCCTGAAATCGCCGTCATCCACGTTGAGGGCTCCATCGTCCGCGGTAACACCGGAAGCAGGGGGCTTTTCGCGCCAAACGCCACGGGGGACGAAACATACCACAGCCTCCTCACAGAGGCCTTTTCCAATCCTCTGGTTAAAGCCGCGGTGATACGCGTCAATTCCGGCGGCGGCTCCGCCGTCGCCTCGGACCTCATGCTGCATTACCTGAACGATACAAAAGGGAAGGCCAAAAAGCCCGTGGTCTTTTCCTTCGGCGATATTGCCGCCTCGGGGGGTTATTACATCGCATGCTCCGGGGACAAAATATTCGCATCTCCCGGGACCCTCACAGGGTCCATTGGCGTAATCAGCGGGCGCGTATCCCTCCATGGGCTTTACGGCAAGCTCGGAATAAAAAAGGAAACGGTGAAGATGTCCGAAATGGCGGACATCTTCACGGAGGACCGCGACATGACCGAAAAGGAACGGGCGGTATTTCAAAAAAACGTCGACGCAATCTATGCGCGCTTCACAAAGATTGTCGCCGAGGGACGGAAAATCGAAGATGCTGGCATCCCCTCCCTTGCCGAGGGCAGGGTTTTTACGGGAGACCAGGCCAAAGGGAAAAAACTCGTCGACACCCTGGGAAGCGTCATGCGCGCCGTGGAACACGCGCGCGCCCTCGTCGGCATCTCGGGCGAATACTCCTTGAGGCATTACCCGCAGATAAAGGTCCCCCTTGGCGCCGAGCTCTTCTCGCTCGCAGGCTCAGAGGCCGTTTCTCTCCCGGAGTCCTTTAAAAAGGCGGCCTCGCGCCTGGGGGAAATGGAGCTCCTGTACAACCGAAAGGAGGCGGCCCTTTATCTTTTTCCGTACAAAATCGTGATTGAATGACATGCCACGGCCCGTGCCAGCCCCCTTCAGCGGAGCGCCTTTTAAAAATATGCTTGAACGGAAACAAACGGGCCAATACCCTGATCGGGCCTTGAAAAAATCCCGGACCGGGCTATACTGTTCTTTAAGATGCCAATCGGCCAGCTTGAGGCCGCTGGCGGGTAATCAGGAGGAACCTCCATGATCGTCACGACAAAAAAGGACCTTGACGCTATTAAGGGCCTTCTTTCAGATAAAAAAAAGCTCGTCATCGTGGGATGCGCCGAATGCGCCGCGGTCTGCCAGACCGGGGGAAGCGAGCAGGTCCGGGAGATGGCGGAAGCCCTCTCCAATCACGAGGTCCTGGCCACCATCTCCATACAGTCGCCCTGCGACAAGCGCATCTCGTCGCGGGACTTGAAGCGCATCGCCGAGGAGGTGGAGGAGGCCGACGCCCTGATTGCGCTCACCTGCGGAAGCGGCGCCCAGGCCCTTGACGAAGTAACCTCGAAGCCCGTCATCGCCGCCCTCGATACGCATTTCCTCGGAATGGTGGAGCGCCTGGGCCGCTTCTACGAGCGCTGTTCCCACTGCGGGCAGTGCATCTTGAACGACACGGCGGGGCTGTGCGCCGTGACGGCCTGCCCGCGCCGGGTCCGAAACGGCCCCTGCGAACATATCCTCGGAACGAAATGCGATGTGTATCCTCAGCGCGATTGCGTATGGCATTCCGTGTACGAACGCCTGAAGGAGCGCGGCATGGACGCCCTCTTTCTCGCTTATCATGGCCCCGTCGACTGGTCCAAAAACCATTCACCCCGGGAGGAGATATGGCAGAGATGATTTCCGGCCCTGTCCTTTACGCGCCACGCCTCGAAACCCTCGAAACGCTAAGCGCCTTAAAGAACCTCTGCGAAGCACATGGCAATATCCTCGCGGGAGAATACGGCGACCTTTCGCCACTCGCTTTTTACCATGAATTAAAAAACCTCGGATGTGAAACCTTACTCGTGGAAATACTATTAAAGAACAAAAACCGCGGCCTCGTGGAATCCTATCTCGTCACCGCCTCCTCCCTCGGATTCTCCGGGGCCGTCCTTGCCATGGGAAGCTTCGATAAAAGCCCTGGAATGCCGATGCCGGTCTACGACCTCGACACGGCCCAGGCCCTGCGCCTCGCCCTCGATATGAGGAAAGCCGGACGCCTCCGCGAAGATTTTCGCATCGGCGTGCGCGCCGCCTCGGGTAGCGGGGCCGCCGAAACCCGGGCGCGCTATTACATAACTGAAGGGGCCGACTTCATCGTCCTCCCTCCGGGCGGACCGGTTCCGGGGCTCGAAGGCCACACGATCACCCTTAAGGAAGCGGGGCCCGCGGCATGAAGGAGCTTGCCCTGAACGAACCTGGACGCACCATCTTAGCCATGGGAAACGACGCGGTGGTGCGCGGAGGCCTTGAGGCGGGCCTGGGGTATTTCAGCACCTACCCCGGCACGCCTGCCTCGGAAATCGGCGAAGGATACGTCTCCCTGAAAGAGGAATTCCCCCATATCCACGCTGAGTTCAGCGTCAACGAACATGTGGCGGCCCACGGCGCCCAGGGGGCAAGCTGGGCCGGAGTGCGTTCCATGACGGCCATGAAGCATGTGGGGATGAACGTCGCCGCCGAGGTGCTCCATTTCGCCGCCTACACCGGAGTGAACGCCGGCTTCGTGGTGGTGATAGGATCGGACCCCGGAGCAACGAGCTCCACCTCGGAGCAGGACGACCGCTGGTACTCCCTGCACACCCATCTGCCGCTCCTGGAGCCCGCGGACATCCAGGAGGCGAAGGACTTCACGAAGCTTGCCTTTGGACTTTCGGAAAGATACGACCTCCCGGTTGTGCTGAACGCCCCTTCAAAGCTCTGCCACAATATCGGCTCCCTCAGCCTCGGGCCCCTTCCCGCCGAATTTCCCTCTGCCGGGAGATTCGAGAAGGACCCCTCGCGATACATCAACCTCTTCGCGGGGTCCGTGGCCAACCACAGGCGCGCCATGGAAAATGCGGCGCGCCTCGCCGCCGGGGCGCCGTCTCACGGGCTCAACAGGGTGATACCCGGCACAGGGCCTTTAGGCTTCATCTCCTCAAGCGTGAATTTTCTTTACCTGATGGAAGCCCTGGCCATTCTCGGAATTACCGACGCGCCGGTGATGAAGCTTGGGATGACCTATCCTCTCAACACCGGGGAAATTGCCGCTTTCGCAAAGGGGCTTGAACGCATCATCATCGTGGAAGACCTCGAGGGCTTTCTCGAGTTTCAGATAAAATCGGCCCTCTACGGCGCCGGCGTAACGGTCCCCATCGAAGGGAAGAGCATCTTCCCGCCCTTCGGCGAGCTCGACGTGGACCTCATCGTCCGCCTCCTCGCAGAGCGCCTCAAAAAGCCGCTCCCGAAGGCGATGTCGCGTTCCATCGAACTGGCGGCGAAACACACGGCGGACATTCCTCCCCGCCAGGGCTCCTTCTGCATCGGCTGTCCACATAGGGCGACTCTCTACTCCGTAGTGAAGGCCACCGGCCGAAATGCGGTCTTCGCCGGGGACATCGGCTGTTACACCCTCTCCTGCCTGCCGCCCTTCAGCGCCTTCGATTGGGTCACCTGCATGAACTGCGGCGTGGGCATCGGCCAGGGAATAAGGCAGGTGATGAAAGAAGGGGACATGATAGCCTATGTGGGCGATTCCACCTTCTTTCACTCGGGCGTCCCGGGCCTCATCAATGCCATCCAGCAGGGGGCCAGCATGGTCCTGATGGTGCTGGACAATAAATGGGTGGCCATGACGGGGCACCAGCCGAGCCCAACGACGGAAACCGATGTGGACGGCAGAAAGCTTAACCCCGTGGACATCAAGGGGCTGCTGAAGTCGATTGGCATAAAGTACGTGCGCACCGTGGACCCCTTCAACATCAAGGCCGCCACGGCGGCCATTAAGGAGGCCCTCAGGCAGAAAGAAGGAGTGAGGGTGATAATCGCCGAAGCGGAGTGCGCCCTCCAGTACGGACGGCGCCTGCGGTACGAGAAGCCCGGCTACGAGGTGTACTATCAGATAGAGCCCGGGATATGCCAGAAATGCGACGAATGCTATGTCCACTTCGGATGCCCTGCCATCCGCCGCGGCGAGAAGGGCGGCGCGCATTACTACTACATCGAGGAGGCGTCGTGCCTCAACTGCGGCGCGTGCCGGGACCTCTGCCCCAACTCCGCCATCTCCCGCGTGGAAATTAAGCGCGGCGGCAAGAAGGAGAAGGCTTCATGACGCGGTACGATATCCTCATCTGCGGCATTGGGGGCCAGGGCGCCATCTCCCTCGGGACCGTCCTCAAGCTGGCCGCCATCCGCGACGGGCTGGGTGTCGCCGGCGCCGAGCGGCGCGGCGGCGCCCAGCGCGAAGGGGTCGTTACGTCCAACGTCCGCTACTTCGAAGGCAGGGGTGAGTCCGTATCGGGCCTGATTCCCGCCGCCGGGGCCCGGATGATGATAGCCATGGAGCCCCTGGAAGCCCTTCGCCAGGCCCTGTATCTTAACGAGGGCTCCGTCGTCGTGGTGAACGATTTCCCCCTGGCCCCGGTCCACGTCCGCATCGGCCAGTACGAGTATCCCTCCCGGGAAACAATCTACGCGCGCCTCCAGGAGTTTACGCCCCATCTCTATGCGTTCAATATCGACGAGATGTCCCTCAACCATTTCGGGTCGCTCCGCCAGGTGAACACAATCTCCCTCGGCATGGCCTTCGCGCTTGGCAATATGCCTGTCTCCCGGGATTCCCTCCTGGGTGTGATACGGGACCGCTTTCCCGATTTCGAGGCCAACCGGAAGGCCTTCGAGCTCGGAATTGAGGCCGCGGGAAAGGCCCCACCGCTGTAAAAACCCACGGGCATGGGCTTTCCCATATTTCGGACGGCACTGCATGCGGCGAAGCGATGGCCCTTAATCCCGCACGTCCCTATCTTCTTTTTTGAACTTCACGCGCTCCACCTTGAGGTCCAGAAACCACACAGGCGGAGTGAATAGGCCGTTGTTCGCGTAATACGAGGATTTTTTTATGAGGGTCTCCAGGTCCACCTTTAAAAGGGCGGGGATGTAATCGGCGGAAAGGTTTCTAACGTAACTCTGGGGGTTGAACCTGAAGCCATAGGGCAGGTCCTTTTTTCTCTGAACGGACACCCCCAGGGGAAACACCGTCCCGTCCTTCGCCTTCTCACGGAAAAACGCGAGGTCGTTTCCGTCGATGATGTCAATCCAAATGGATGTCCGGCCCTGATACACCAGGGCCCGCCCGATGGTGCGGGCCGCCCCACGCCCCGGCATGGAAAAATATTTTTCCGGGAAGGACCCCAAAAGGTCCGCGGCATTGCACTCGAGCCCGCCAGTGTTGATTATCTCCTTCGAGGAAACCGCGGCGAAGACCTTCTCCATGGAGCCCGGCCCGATGGGGTATTTCTTCTCGTCGAAGAACACCTCTTTCAGAAATTCGCGGCCCTTCGCTCTGAGGGAGCCGCGGCGCTCCGGCCGGAAAAGCCCGTCCCTCCAGCGCCTGTCGTACGCCGTGGAGGTGAAGAGCCTCCCTGCTTCAAGATACAGGTCCGTCCCGGACCCCCTCGCGTCGAAGACCTTACGGTGATACGCCGCGTCGGCATGGAAACCCCCGCCCACTCTGGAAAGCTCCGCGAGATAATCCCTCCCCTCGCCGGTAACGTCCCCGAGGGCTACAGTGCATACCATTATCCCCTTCCGCTTCGCGAAATGGGCATAGTGCTGGAAGCGCGTGCTACGGGGAAAGGGCGTCGCCGCGACAATCACCATGAGCTTCGTCGCGCCGCTCCGCCAGGGCACATTGTTAACTGCGTCGGAGAGGGCCTTTTCGATGGATTTAGCGTCATTTCCGCCTCCGGGGACGAGGGCGTCCAGGGCCTTTGAAAGCTCAAGGGCGCTTTTTATGGAAAGGGCGGAGCGCTCCAGGCCGGGCCCGGAGGGGAAGGGGACGATGCTCACCCTGGCCTCCCCGCCCCAGTCGTCCGAAACCTCCCGGGCAAGGGCCTTTATTCCCCGATGCAGGGAGGCACGGTCCCGCTTCACATTATACGAGGTATCGATGACGAAGGCCAGGTCCATCTTCCCGGGCCCGGAGGCCCTTCGCGGCCCGGCATCGCCGGGAAAGACGCGGGCTATCTCGGCTTCTGCGAGGCCCACCAGCGTGCGCGCCTTTGCCCTCGTCCGGGCAACGACCTTCCCGTCCTTCACCGAGTAAAGGACGCTTTCGGAAATATAATGCCCCTTCGCTGCGTAGAGCGTGCCGACTAAGAAGGCGTCCAAAAGGCGGCTCCTCCCGAGGGAGTCGAGCTCCGCCGGAGTGATGGTCCCCGCCGGGTCGAGTTTGTTCCTAACGAGGTCGGCCTCAAGGTCCTTTGGATTGTGTACATCGATGCCGCGGGACACGGCTGCCGCCACGGCCATGAGGCGCGCGTACTCGGCGCCAAGAGCGGCAGGAAATTCCGCCGAGGGCGCGTCAATTTTATAGGGGACAACAGCGATTTCCGCCCCGGCGGAGGCGGTACAAAAAACAAGGAAAGCGATAAGGAAACGCGTTTTCATCGGGTGATGGACATGCCGTCGTAGAGCGATTTACTTTTGATAAAAAACTCCTGCCCCAGGCCCGGGGCAACATAGCAGGCGCCTCCCACACGGGCCCCGTGGGGGATACTGCAGTTTTTTCCAAGAAGGGTGATGCCGCTGTGTATGGAACGGGGAAAGTCGTTGTTTTTAATGCCCTCCGCCTCGGAGCCTATAAGACAGCGTTCGCCCACGTTCCATTCCACCTGCCCTTCCCCGGAAACGGTCTTCTCGTCCATAACGGTGCGGTAGAGCCTGCTCCGGGGGCCTATGGTCGCATGGGGCAGGAGGACGCATTCCTTAACAAAGGCCCCCTCACCCACAACAGCGCCGGGGTACACGATGGATGAGAGGACAGTGCCGTTGATGTCACAGCCGTCGGAAACGAGGGATTGTTTAATCTTCGCGTTCGTTCCGAGCTTCGCGTAACCATTTGTATTAATATGCCCCGAAAGCGCCGATTTCCGGTAGAGGAGATCGAACAGGTCATTGCCTTTTAGAATATCTATATGGTACCCGTAATACTCCGGGATACTTCGTATGGGCCAGCAGTGGACATGACATGTGGAAGTCTCTATACCTTTGTTCACCATTATATTGACGATCATTTCAAAGACATTGGGAGCGCTCCGGTTTTCTTCGATGGCGCGGTTGATAACGGAAAGAAGCGCTTTCTGGTTGGTGACGAGGATAGTATTCGCCAGGGAGGCGCGGCCGCCGAAGTGCATTTTATACAGCAGGGAATGTTTCCGGGTTTTACGAAACCTCTTTACGATGCCGGCGAAGTCGATAAGGGAAGGGTTGTCGCCATTGTAGATGATGTAGAGCGCCGTGTTGCTGTCCAGGACCAGCTTGTAACACATCTGTATGTCCTGGGCCTCGCTGGCCACCACCTTGATGCGGGGAAATTTCTCGCTTTTGAAGTCCCCGTAGTTGTGGACGTATTCGTCCAGGTCGTCCTGGATATTGCTGAAAATGACAGTGCGCCGCGCCCCGGCCGCAAGGGAATTGCGGACCGTAAAATCGACCACCCGGAAACGGCCTCCGAAGGGAAGAAGGTATCTCGACCTGTCGCCGGTGAGGGACAAGAGGCCGTCATTGCGCTCCCCCGGGTATGATATGATGGTTACATCGTCCATGGTGTTCGGCTGGTGCTCCTCCGGGCCCTGCGCGGCCGGATAGGGTCCGGACAATGTCCGGGCGCCCGGGGCCGTTCCCGGCCCCTGACGCTCACACCTACATGCACCAGCGACGGTTAAAAATCAATTAAAAAAAGAAAGCCCCAATCCGGCCGTCTTCATACCCGTACAATCTGCTTCACGGGAGAGTGAATTAAATTTCGGGCTTAAGCACTGTCATTGCGAGCCCCGGTCGTTTCGGGGCGTGGCAATCTCTTTATACAATGAGCCACATGAAAATACTGTTACCCGCTGAGATCGCCACGTCGCTGCGCTCCTCGCGACAGGATGCTAACCCGGTTTTTAATTCACATCTCTTCACGGCATCACACAACAGCTTGATAATTCCTTGATAATTCCTTGACAACTCAATTACTAATGCCACTATCATAAGGCAAGCTTTAAAAATCATGTTTTCCCGCCCGCCGAAGGCGGGCGGGAAAACCAAATTATTAGAGGTTGCCTTAAGGGATTGCTTAAAAAAATGGTATTCATCGCGGGGCTGGAAGGCTTATTGTGCCCCATTACGACGCTGAGCGCATAAACCGAAAACACATGCTTAATTTCGAAATAATCGATGCCAGCGGGCATCTTTCGATTGCCCGGTCCCTCAATACCTATGCGGCGCCCTTCAAGATTGTGGGGATGTACCGGCTCATAGACAATGGAGTTGACCCGGAAGCTACGGTGCAGATTGAAGCAAACGGCCGCTTCATCCACGAGGCCTCGACGGGAAACGGCCCCGTGGACGCCCTTGCCAAAGTCTTGAAAAAAGCCCTAATACCCCTCTTTCCGGAAATTGAGAAAATCCAGCTCGTGGACTACCGGGCCAATATACTCGACGCCCGGCGCGGCACCAGCACTGAAGTGGAAGTAACCATCATCTTCACGGATGGGGAGCGCGTCTGGAAAGTGTACTCTCTCTCTGAAAACATCAACGCCGCTTCCTTTAAGGTCCTCATCGACGGGTTCGAATACGCCATCCTCAGGACTTCCCTGGAAGACAGCGCCTCCTGATGCCAGTGCCCGCTTATAAAAAACCAGTGGGAAGCCTGCTGTGCTGTGCCGCAGGCGCCGTCCTTGCTCTGGTCGGGACCGCCTCCCTTCTACTGGGGCTTTTACTCATCATCGCCGCCCTGGGGACAACTGCAGGGTATGTGGCCGGGGCGATATTCACGGTGATGGGCGTTGTTTCGATAATAGTCGGCACTGCCGTGTTTAGGCGCGGAAGGAAGGCGGGCGAAACATTTTAATCCGCGGCCATCTTAAGAAAGGGTTGACATCTTCGATAACTCAGGAAAGCCTTTACAGATGCCCCCTCGCCTGAGGGGGCTTACTGCCCAATTTCACATTGCGCGAAAAGCTTCGCAAAGAAATACAGTCCGGCGATGCGGACGTCGGCACAATTTCCTCCGCAGGTGGATTATGTCAGAGAGCGAAAACAACGAAAAAGACCTGAGCGAGTTTCAAATCAGAAACATCCGGCTCCTCACGCACCTCCTCGCCCACGACGCCGTGACCGACGAAATTGTCGACGCCATCCGGCAGACGGAGCTTGAGTACTTCTCCATGTTCGACAAGTACCGCCTCCTCGAACAGAAAATCAATATCGATGAGAAGACGAACCTGCTAAAGTTCAAGAAAGATTATCTCACGAATATAGTGAAGACGGCGTCGCGGATTTACCACGGACTGGAATGCCAGTTATACCACATCTCCTTCATCCGTTTCGACATCGACGACTTCTCGGTTTTCAATAACCGGTACGGCCACGACCTTGGCGACAGGGTCCTGGTGGAAATTGCCGACATCATAAGGGGCAACTCCCGCCCCACGGACTATGTTATCCGCTTCGGTGGAGAGGAATTCGACGTGATTCTCCCCTCCACGGACATCCCTGGGGCCCGGATGTACCTGGACAAAATTTTTAAAGCAGTCCGCGGCCTCATCATCCGGCATGGGGACGAGGGCCTCTCCGTCACCGTGAGCGCCGGAGTCTCCCACATTGCCTATGACCTGTCCGACGCCCGCCTGGTAATCAACAGGCGAATAGACCGCGATTACGAGCAGATGCAGGCCTGCGCCGACGACGCCCTCTACGAGGCCAAGCAGCTTGGAAAGGACCGCTACTGCATCCATGAAAGCGGAAATGAAGCCAGGTACCGGGAAATCCGGGAACTCTATTGTAAAAGCAAATAAGCCAGTCCCTCCATGCCGGCCCCCGGGAAACCCGTAACAAAGAGTAATAGCATGAGATTCAACGACCCGAAATTCGCCCGCGAATACGAGGCCCGCATGACTGCCGAGGCTTACCCCGGGAAACTTCTCGATGCCGCGGCCCGGGAACTCACGGGGCTTGAGCGCCTCATCGACATCGGCGCCGGGACCGGGCTTTTCGCCCTTCCCCTGGCCATGCTCGGCCACCGCGTCACGGCGGTGGAGCCGTCGGGTGAGATGGCCCGCATAATGCGGGAAAAAACCGGGGAAGATATCGCGCCGCGCCTCAGCGTTCACGCCGTCTCCTGGGAGCAGTGGCTCGGGTGGCGCCACGACGGCGCCCTCTGCGCCCATTCCATATACGGGATGAAAGACATACCCGCGGCCCTTGGGAAAATGAAATTGTTCTCCGGAAAGACCGTCCTTCTGGTGCGCTATGACGCCGAAAGCCGCACCCTTTCAGAAATCATTAAGAAGCGCGTGGGCCAAGGAGCTTCGCTGTATATTGAAAAAAGCGCGAAAGATTTCGCGCTAAGCGTAACATCGGCCCTTGGCTCGCTGGGCGTTCCCCATACAGCGAAGCTCCTTGTCCAGCGGAGAACGACGCGCTTCGCCGACGCGGCTTCGGAGGCGCGGTATTACGCGCGCCGAATAGGCTCCGATGAAGGGGCCGCCGGGAATATAGAAGAAATTTTAAAAGAGTATTCAGAGAAAGACGAAGAAGGTTACAGCTTCGAAAACATCTACGCCGATTTTCTAATTACGTTTTAGCTCCCCGGCTAAAACGCAGGGATGTTTCCCGGGTAGTAAAGCGCCAACCGTTTCCATTCGGCCCGGGCCGCATTCCCCGGAGGCCCTCAATCCTCCGGGACCGTTATCCGAAATACGGACATTCCCTTCTCCCGCCGAAGGTCCAATGTACCCCCAACCTGGCGGGCCAAAAGCTCCACAAGTGAAAGCCCCATCCCCTTCGCTTTGGGCAAATCGAACCCCTCCGGCAGGCCCCTGCCGTCGTCCGACACCTCAATGACAGCGCCTCCCTCCTTTGCCGCGACGGCCACGCTTATGGTCCCCTTCGCATTCCCGGGGAAAGCGTGCTTTATCGCGTTCATCACCAGCTCGTTTACCACAAGCCCCAGGGAGGAGGCCCGCTTTGCGTCCATTTTCACATTGTCCATTTCCGTCCGGAATTTGACGCGCCCGTCGCCGGCAAGCTGGGACTTTTCCAGGGATTGCACCACAAGCTGAAGATATTGGCCCAGCTCCACCTCCCGCGTTTCAGCCCTCTCGTAGAGCATGGTATAGAGGGCGGACAGCGATTCGATGCGGCTTCGAAGCAAATCGAGGGCCTCCCGCGTTTCCTGTGCAGCCGCCTTTTCCAACTCGAGGCCAACGAGGGAGGCAATGGTGGCGAGGCTGTTCTTGACCCGGTGCTGGAGCTCCCGCAGCAATGCCTGCTTTTCTTCAGCCGAAAGAAGGAGTTCCTCCTCCATCTTTTTAAGGGCCGTAATATCGGAGTGGGTGCCTATCGCGCGCAGGGGCTTCCCATCCTGGTCCCGGCTCATCACCCTGCCCCGGTCTAATATCCATTTGTAGGAGCCGTCCTTGCACTTCAGGCGGTGCTGACTGATGTAGGAGGGGTCCTCACCGTTAAAATACCTTGTGAGCTCCCCCTTCACCCTCTCAATATCATCGGGATGCACCCGGCTTTCCCATTCCGAGAGGTCATTTTTAATTTCATCTTCGGCATATCCTATCATTTTTTTCCACCGTGGGGAAAAGTACACATTGTTAGTCCTTATGTCCCAGTCCCACACGCCGTCGCCCGCTCCCTCAAGGGCAAAATGCCATCTCTCCTCGCTCTCTCTAAGGGCTTCTTCGATACGCTTCCGAGACGTGATGTCCTGGATTATTGAAACCAGCGCCGTTTTTCCATCCCTGACCATGGGAGTGCTGTACAGTTCAACATCACGAATAGAACCATCGGCAAGTTGATGTTTGAAGTTAAAATAGTTTCGTTTTTCTTCCGTTGCCAGCCGCATCTCATTCTGCAATTCATCATGAGAGAGCGTATTTATATCATGAATGGTCATCTTCAGCAATTCTTTTCGCGTCCATCCATAAAAGGAGCAGGCCGAGGAGTTCGCGTTGAGAATGGCCCCATCGCCCGGATCGACTACAAGCATCACGGCTTTGTTCGTTTCATAAAGATTGCGAAACCTCTGCTCGCTCTCACGGAGCGCCTTCTCGGCCCTGCTTCTCTCGGTGATGTCCCGGATTACACCAAAGACGATGTTTTTCTCTCTATCAAATTCCGCTATGCTATGGATATCAACGGTTTCTCCGTTGTCGGGACGCCGAATTGTAAACTCCACATCGTATGGAGCGCCTTCGTTCACAAGCCCGGAAAGCGCCCGATCCAGCATGGGACGGTATTCCGGCAATGGGACCTTCTGGACCTCGGGGATGGTCCATTCCGCCCGGCCAATCCCGTACACGGCACGGGCCCCTGCAGAAGCAAATACCTTATTGGTCGAGATATGAAACTCCCAGTTCCCGGATTTCGACACAATCTCGGCGCGCTGCAAACGGCTTTGGGCGAGGCGGGTTTCTTCTTCCGCGAGCTTTCTCTCCGTGATATCAGAGGCAAATTCAAAGCGCACGTCCCTCCCGTCGGGCCAGCGGATAACGCGGTCGACTATTTGAAAATGGCGGCGAACCTTGGGATTATAATACTCCCAGATGTAGGGAGCGCCGCCGCTTTTTGCAATTATATCATTGGTGCAGAATTCACAGGGTCTGTCCAACCCTTGAAATTCCCTGTAGCAAATACCGCCCACAGGGTCCTTGCCTAAGAGGTCCAGGAAGGTCTTATTTACGAAAAGAATTTCATAAGTCTCCATGTCCGTCACATAGACGCTTTCATTGATGCTGTCGAACAGGGAGATGAGCTGGCGGCGCTCGAAATCGATTGTCTCATTCCTTTCTAAAATTTCTTCCTGTGAGCGGACGAGCTCCTCGTTCATCGACTCCAATTCTTCGTTCGTCGCTTCCAGCTCTTCCATTGCGGACTGGAGTTCCTCGTTCGCAGACTCAAGCTCCTCCATTGTGGACCGGAGTTCCTCATTGGCAGCTTGCAGGTCCTGCCTCTGGGCGTCAATGTGTCGATGGGCCTCATAAAGCTTAAACGCCATTTTAATGGACGCCACGAGGACCGTTTCACCGGTGTTTTTTACAACATATCCGTAGGAGGTGATTTTCTCGGTCTTCTCCACCACCTCGGGCTCCGTATGGGAGGAAAGAAACACCACGGGAATATCGCGCCCTTTCAGGATGCGCTCCGCCGCCTCGGTGCCGTCTATGCCGGGCCCCAGGTCTATGTCCATGAGCACCAGGTCAATGCCGGGAGTATCGTCCACAGTCTTCACGGCTTCTTCGCCGGAATGGGCCATGAGCACATTGAAGCCGCGGCGCTCAAGCATCCGCGCCTCCGCCATGGCTATGAGGACCTCATCTTCCACAAGGAGGATGGTTTTTTTGTTATTGTCGCTCATTGAGTTCTTCACTCGCTGTCCCGGACGGGGACATTCCATTCGGCCAGAAGCCCTGTCATTTCCCCTCCTTCTCCGCGTAGGGCAAAAGGACCGATACGCTCACCTTCGTCTCCGATGCCCTGGCGATGTTCGAGGAATCGAGGACATTTGAAATCGTTATTTTACCGCCGTGTTTTCTTACAATCTTCTCAACGAGGGTGAGGCCAAGCCCGTAATCCGAAGTCTCGAACTCCTCAAAAACGATTTTCGCCATGCGGAAAAAAGGCTCGATAACCAGGTTTTCGTACTCGAAGGGAATGCCCGTCACCCCCTCCTTCATGGTCTCGGGGCTGTTTACCACCGAGATTTCCAGCCCGTCGGAGCGCGTGTCGAGAAACACCATCACCGATGTGGAGGGTTTGGAAAACTTCAGGGCGTTTATGAATATCTCGCATAGCGCTTTTTTCAAATTGTCCGGCTCTATCCCAACGGACACATTCCTATACCCCGGTTTCGGGTCGTTCAGGGAAATCTTCATTTTCTTTATCTGCGCGAAACGGGAGACTTCGTCGGCGGCCATTTGTATAAAGCTGTAAAGCTCCATTGCCGAAATTGTTTCAAGCTCAAAGTCCCTGCTCATAATGACAACGAGGTCGGAGAAAATACCGAGAATGCTCTCGGCGACCCTGGCGTTCTGGGCGATGAGGTTGAACATCTGTTCGTCGATGATGTAGTGGCCATTGTCCTTCTTCGCGCTTGCCGATATGAGGCTTATGAGGGTAAGGAGGGAACCGAACCCCGCCCCCTGGTTGAAGCTTTCATGGAGACTGGTGAAAAGGGAAAGGTCCACGCGGTCGTAGTTGCGCGCTATGATGTTCTCGTTCCACTTGAACCAGTCAAGCTGGTTCTGGAGCTTTATTACCCTCTCATTCTCTATGCCGCTTTTCATTTTCCTCAGCTCGGCGGTCTCAAGGGCCCTCTTCACCGTGGCCACAAGTTCGTTGGGCTCCGCGGGTTTGAGGATATAATCGTAAACGTTCTTCTTCATGATGTTGATGATGGTGGTGGCGGAATCGCCGTACGAAGTCACCACGATGATAACCTGGTCTTCGTTTATCTCCTTGATTGCCTCTATGACGGAATCACCGCTCATGGCGGGCATCTCCAGGTCAGTAATGACCACAGGAAAGGGGTTCGCCCGGTATGCCTTCAGCGCCTCCGCGCCGTCCTGATAAAGGTACACCTGAAACCCGCCGGAGGCCAGCATTTTTCGCAGAAGCTCGCCGGTAATCTCCTCGTCTTCCACCACCAGGACCCTGTTGTCGCTCATCGTATCCTCCTCTTATCATCATATCAGCACCCGGTCCAAAATCTCCCGAAAGGACATTCATCTCCGGAAAAAACTCAGCGGCGCCGGGCAAAAAATGCGCCACGAGGCTTCCCGGACGCAACGCGCTGTTTCATTTGCGGCCCCGCACGGCGGCGGCGATTTCATTGAGGGCCTCGCCAATAACGAAGACGGCGCCGCCCGACGGAATCGTCCCGGCCCGGGCATCGTCCTCCACTTTTTTTACGAGGTCCGCGAGTTTTTCAAAGCGCATATTGAGGGCCGCCCCCTTCAGTTTGTGGGCCTCGGCGGCCAACTTAACCAGGTCCTCCCGTGCCGCGGCCTCCTCCAGGGCGTCCATATACTCGGAAGAACGGGCAATAAACTTCTCCGCCAGTTCCAGATAGTCCCCGGGGGAAATGCCTAATGACTCCGCCGCCCCATCTATGTCCACTCCCGCTTCCCCCGCGCCCGCCTCCGTATCTTCGCAGAAATTCAAGCCCGCGTATTTTTCAAGTATTTCATAAATGCGCTCCATCTTGACCGGCTTCGAAATATAATCGTCCATTCCCAGGTTTACATACTTTTCCCGGTCTCCCTTCATGGCGTAGGCCGTCAGGGCCACAATGGGGAGGGGGCTTTGGACAATGCTCCTTATCCTCTTCGCCGCTTCCACTCCATCAATTCCGGGCATAAGGATGTCCATAAAAACCAGGTCGAAACGCTCCCGGGAGGCGATCTCCACGGCTTCCTCCCCTGAAGAGGCCTTGACGGACTCGCATCCGCAAACGGCAAGCATTCTTCCCAAAAGCTCCCTGTTGATTTCGTTGTCGTCCACCACAAGGATCCGGGCCCCCTTAACGGAGCGGGCAAAATTTTTTTCCTCCGGTGAGATGGGGGCCTCATCCGTCCCGGGGTCCATCTCTAAGCGCCCCGGGAGGAGGACCGTAAAGCGGCTCCCCTTTTCTGGGGCGCTTTCCACGATTATTTCACCATCGTGCATTTCCACAAGCCTTTTTACTATTGGAAGCCCCAGTCCCGTGCCCGCCACACTGCCGGACTTCGCGGAATCCACCTGTTCGAAGGGCTTGAATATACGCTCCAGATGCTCGGGAGCAATTCCTATCCCCTCGTCCCAAACGGTGATGCGGGCCCTGTCGCCCTCGGGGCGGGCCTCAATGCCGATGCGCCCTCCGGATTGCGTAAATTTTACGGCGTTGGAAAGGAGATTCAACATCACCTGTTTTATTCGAACCTCATCGGCGTTTAAATACCCTATGGAAGGGTCTGCGTCCATTTTCAAAGCTATGTTCTTTTCCTTAGCAAGGGCCCGGGCGGAGGTGAGGATGCGGCCGAGCATGGCCGTGAGGCTGAAGGGTTTTTTCTCAAGTTCCAGGCGGCCCTCCTCTATCTTGGAAAGGTCAAGAACATCGTTCACCATCTCGAGAAGGTGCTGGCCGCTCTGGTGGATATAGCCAAGGTATTCGCGCCTCTGCTCGGCCTTCGTGTCGGAACCAATCATTAACTCGGAAAAGCCGATGACGGCGTTAAGGGGTGTCCTGAGTTCATGGCTCATGTTGGCTAAAAAGGCGCTCTTCGCCCGGTTCGCCTGCTCGGCGGCGTCCTTCGCCGCCCTTATGTTTTCCAGGGCCATTCGCTTCTCGGTGATGTCCTCCTTGACGGCCACGAAATTTACAATCTCCCCCTCGGAGCCCTTGATGGGCGATATAGACGCCTGCTCCCAGAAAATTTCCCCGTTCTTTTTTCTGTTGCAAAACTCCCCCCGCCAGATTTTGCCGGAGAGAATGGTGTCCCAGAGGCCGGTATAATGTTTACGTGGAAGAATGCCTGCGTTGAGAATCCTGGGGTTTTTGCCCTTCGCCTCTTCGGGCCCATACCCCGTTAGCTCGGTGAAGCGTTCGTTGACGTATTCTATTGTGCCTTCTCTATCGGCAATGACCACCACGGAGGGGCTGTGCTCAATGGCCTGGGACAGCATAAGGAGCTGCTGCCTGTCTTTCTTGCTCTCTATGGCAATTCCCGCAATATGCGACGCCGATTCCATTATCTGGAGCTGGTCGTCCCCGGGGGCCCCGGGGACATGGCGGTAAACAGAGAGGACGCCTAAGACTTCACGGGCGGAAGATACGATGGGAAAAGACCAGCAGGCCCTAAGCCCCGGCGCAAGGGCCCCTTCACCTGAAACCGGCCAGAGCGGGTCGGAGGCGATGTCTTCTGTGATGACTTTTTTTCTTTGAAACAGCGCTTCCCCCCAGTGCCCCGCCATGGGGCCAATTTCCAGGCCGCGATGGGAATCAATAAAAGGGGACGGTAAATCGGGGGCCGACACGGGATCGAGGGTCCTTCCATCAGCGGAAAGGAGCATAATCAAGCAGAGCATATCATTGTCCCACTCCCGGATGGTGCGCGTCACAAGAAAAAACACTGTTTCGAGGTCTATGCCAAGGGCCACCATTTCTAATATGTTGGCGTTTCCGGTTTGAAATATCTCAAGCTTCCGCCGCTCCATCTCTCCGGCGGCCCTTGTAGCAGTGACGCGGAGGACGGATTCCAATGCTTCCAGTTCTGTAAAGGGACGCCGTCCCGCCGCGGCGATGAAGCCGATGGTCCGACCCCGGGAATCGGCCAGGGCGGCGCCGGCAAAGCATTCCGCTTCCATGTTTCGTAGAAACGCGTCATCGGGGTAGGCTTCGGCGGCCCCTTTCTGTACCACCAGAAGGCCTTTTCGTAGCACATCGGGAATGGCTGAACCTTCAAGGGCATAGCTTCCCATAAGTTCAATACGGCCATCCGAGAAGGCCGCCATGGGAAGGGCGGATTTCCCGTCGCTCATCATTCGGTCAATCCTCACATGGTCGAGGCTTAAATTGGCCGAAAGGTGCCGGGCCAGGGCATTGAAATAATCTTCCCCGGCAAGGGCCCATTCCTTCCTGGAAAAGAACTCGTATGTATTTTCAAGCTTCCTCCGCGCCGTAATGTCGGAGTAGGCAATCACCACCCCGTAATTGTCCATGGAAATTGGAGTCGCGGTCACATTAATCCATCTCGTTTCCCCCTCCGGCCCCACCAGGCCCATCTCCACGTTTTCCACGAGCCTTCCCTCGCGAATGGCCTTCATGCTGGCAAACTCTTCCGGAGGCATGGGCGAACCGTCAGTCCGCACAATTTCCCATTCAGGGCCGCCAATATGCCTCCCTTCAATTTCGGCCCTCTCAATTCCCAGTAGCTGCTCTGCCATGGCATTGTTTTCGAGAATGGTCCCCGAATGGTCGGTCACGGAGATTCCCATTGGAATGGATTCGAAAAGGACCCTGTACTTCTCTTCGCTCTCCCGTAGTTTCCTTTCCATGGCGGAGCGGTACAGGGCCATCTCCAGGGTGTTTTTAAGTTCAAAACTGCTTACAGGTTTTATGAGATATCCGTAAGGCAGGGCCTCCCGTGCGCGCTCCAGTATGGCCGGGTCGGTGTTGGCCGAGAGAAACACCACGGGCACTCCAAGGGCCAGAATTTCCCGGGCCAGGGCGATCCCCTCCTCACCCTCCCCGAGGTTTATGTCCAATAGCGCGATGTCCGGAGAGCTTTCCTCCGCCCGTGCACGGGCCTCCTCTACATTGTTCGATAGAAAGACGTTCCCATATCCGAGTACATTCAGTTGCGACTGCAGGGACAAAGCCTGAATATTATCGTCTTCCGCTATGAGTATTTTCGAATTTGTCATTTCGCACCGCCCGGGACTTTCAACGCGAAGGAAGTGCCCCGGTCACGGGTAACTTCGACAGAGCCGCCAAGCTGTTTCGCCATAAGGCCAACAAGAAGCGTTCCGAAGCCTTTCGGCCGGTTCATCGAGAAGTCCTCCGGCAGTCCCGCCCCGTCATCGGACACGGTGAGGACAATACTGCCGTCTTTTCGTGCGAGCTCCACATCTATTCGTCCCGGCCTGTCCCCCGGAAAGGCGTACTTCAGGGCATTGGTCATGAGTTCGTTCAGCACAATCCCGTACGATGAGGCGCTTTTTGTATCGACAACTATATTCTCCAGACGGCTCTCTATGCGCACGCCGGAGGACAGGCCTCCGGTGAGGGAGCGAGCAATCTGCCCCAGAAACTCGTCAAGGCGCACCCGTCGGATGTCCCCTGACATGTAGAGCTTGTCGTACAGTTTCGAAAGTGTATTGACGCGCCCCCCTAGCTTTTCCAGGGTTACCTTCACCTCGTCACTGTCGGACCGGTCTCCCTCAAGGGTAATGATGCCCGCAATCATGGCGAAGCTGTTCTTAACGCGGTGTTGGAGCTCCCGAAAAAGCATTTCCCGTTCCTGAATCGAGGACTCCAGGGAATCCAGGTTCCGGCTGTTCATCAGGGCTATGGCGGCGATATCGGCGAAGGCCGACGCGATGGCCCTGTCTTCTTCGGTAAACCCCCCTTCCTTGTTCGCGAGGCCGATGAGCCCCACGGCCTTCCCCCCGACAATCAGGGGGGCGAACATCACATTGTCTAATCGCACATGGCCCCGCGGCATGAACTCCATCCAGCGGCTGTGGTGAAAATCGTTGTCGTATACGGCCCGAAGTTCCCGGTACGAGGTCTCCCTCAGTCCGCGTATGGGCATTGGGAGCTTCGGGTCCACGGAACATGGCCGCCCTCCGGCTTCGAGGAAGAGGACCTCGTTTTCCTCTCCGCTTTCGGTCAGGAGGGACACATAGCCCGCCGTGGCCCCGGTGAGGTCTCGACAAATATCGAAGATGGTCCTCGCCGCCGGGGTGAACTCCCTGTTTTCAAGGACCGAACGTGAGGCCCTGAGGAGCGACGCGTGCTTCCTTTCGCGGTTTACGAGCTCCTTCTCGTAGCGCTTCCATTCCGTGATGTCCCGGGCAAAGCAGACGAAGCGCCCTCCTCCCTCGCTGAGAAAACGCACGGACAGGGAAACATTGAAAACGGAACCGTCTTTGCGCCGGTGGAAGGCTTCGAATTTTTCCCCTCCGGAAGCGATAATCCGGCGTATTCTCTCTCCTGTCGTATCAGCGCTTTCCAGGGCGTCGATATCGTTAATTGTGAGGGCCAAAAACTCCTCGCGGGTATAGCCGGACATGCGGCAGTAGGCGTCGTTGACATCGATAAATTTTCTTGTCTTTGCGTCAACGACCCAGTATCCTTCGGCCGATGTTTCGAGGACGGTCTTTAAGTATTGTTCGCTGTCCGCGATTTTCCGGTACGCCCTGGTCCTTTCGAAATAAAGGCCAATCCGCCTGGCGACCTCCTCAAGGAGTTCGCGCTCTTCAGCAAGAAAGGTTACTCCGCCGGGGAAGGGGGGCTCTTCGCAGTAACCTATGCGCACTTCCCCGGATACTTCCCCTTTAATTTCTATTTCCTTCGCCATTGAGTGGGGACATTCCCCGGCCCCTGCCCCGTACTCGACGCCTTCCAGCATAATGCCCGCCCGTGCGATATCAGGAAACATCATGGCGGCGGGCAAAAGATCGGCTATTCCGCTGAGCTTTTTATCATCGCTAATTGTTCTCACCTGCAGAAGCTCCGAAACATCGTAGAGGCATTGGAGTTCCTTCAAGCGCTCTTTAAGAGCATCTTCCGATTGCCGCCTTTCCGCTTCACGCCACACCGTCTCCATGAGGAGGGCCAGCAAAAGGACGTCGTTTTCGTTATAGTCCTCGTCCTTGTTCGCCACCCCCGCAACAGCGACAATGCGATTGCCGCTGAAAACCGGAATTGTCATGTACCGGTACAGGGCCACATGTCCCTCGGGATAGCCTCTCTTCAGAGGATGTTCCGCTGTAAAGTCGTTCACAATGACAGGCTTCCTCTGGCGGACCGCCTCGCCCCATATACCGGTTTTTTCGAGTTCTCTATTGATATGGGGGTCCGGAATACTGCACTCCTTCATCACGTCCTTCGACCAGGTATTCAGAATGAACCTCTGCCCGTCCTCATCGTAATGATAAATGTAGCCGATTTTGCTCCCCGTAATGGCAATCGCCTCGTCCAGGCAGAAATCCAGATACTCCTGCATGGAAGAAGCTTCGTGCCGGAAGATGCGCGTTAGGCGCCCAAGGCCCTCATCGAATCCGGCGGCATACTCTCCGTCCCTTTTGTTCGGTGAACCAGGTCCAATCTTCTGTTTCATAGGTAAAAACTCCTGCATGTATAATAATAGCCCGCCACGGCGAGAGGTCTGTAATACATCCAATGAAACCGCTGTCGGCCAACGCAGTCGGGAAAGACTTATACTTAGAAATTGCCCACAATAAATATATACCAAAAAGACGAAAAATCAATATTATGGGCAGCCACAAAAACTCATCTGCGACCTCAAAAAAATAAATTTTTGAGGCACCAAAAATTGTAACTGCTGACATAGTCAGGACCCGGGTTTTCCCGCCCGCCGAAGGCGGGCGGGAAAACGGAGTTTTTGTGGCTGCCCTTATATTAAAAAAGGACAGCGGCGCTTCAGCTTGAATTTACGGAAGCGGCAGCTTCACTCTGAATTTTGTTCCTGCGCCGCTTTCAAATTCAAAGGCGCCATCCATCTGCCTTGTCAGAAGTACGGCCAGGCGCAGTCCAAACCCCGGGGATTTCTCCGGGTCAAACCCTTCCGGGAGGCCCACGCCATTGTCCTCCACCTCAATTATCAGGACATCGTCCCGGCGGGCAAGGTCAATTTTCACCAGGCCTTCGTCGGCCTCCTTAAACGCGTACTTGAAGGAGTTCATTAAAAGCTCGTTAAGGAGAAGCCCCAGGGAAGAAGCAAATTTCGCGCCTACGGCAATTTCATCGGCCCGCACCTCAAGGCCAATTCGGACCTCTGACGAAGCATAGGATTTCATTATAGATTCGCCGATGGCGCTGACATAGCGGTCCAGGCGCACTTCCCGCGGCTCCCCCGACTCGAACAGCAAGGTGTACAGATTGGAGAGCGAGTCTATACGCCCCCTCAGGGTGTCCAGCGCTTCCCGGGCCTCGGGATTTTCAGTTCGGTTGGACTCAAGATTGGTCAATGAGACAATCATTGCCAGCGTGTTCTTTATGCGGTGCTGGAGCTCCCGTAAAAGCGCCTGTTTTTCTTCAAGGGCCGCGGTGAGCTCCTCCTCCCATCGTTTTCGCTCCGTGATGTCCGTGGCGATGCTCAGCATCGCCGGCCTGCCTTCCCATTCTGATTTCTTCACGAATAATTCAAGGGGGAATATCGTTCCGTCCTTTCGGTAATGTTCAGATTCAAAGACAGCCTCGCCGTTTTTTTCTATCAAAGCCGTCCTCTCTTCTATGAGGGCCTGGCTGGCGGGAGCGTCGAGTTTTTGAAGCGTTAATTCCATGAATTCTTTTTCGTTCCAGCCGTGCATCTCGAAGGTCTTCCGGTTCGCGTAAAGAAAGCGCCCCTCGAAATCGTGGACAGTTATGGAGCTCGGAGCGCTGTCTATCATCTCCAACAGGGTCCGCATTCTCCGCCGCTTCTCGAGGATGTCCGTGATGTCCTCGCCGGAGATCAATGTACCTGTAATTCGTCCCGAATCATCACGGACAACCGTATTATGCCAGGAAATCGTCCTCGTGCTTCCATCGGCCCGGACAATTTCATTTTCAACCCGGTCAACCGGCCCGTTCAGTCCGCTTTCGAGAATGGAAAACTTCTCCTCCAGCTCCTTCCTTATGCCGGCGGGAACCGCCGCGTCAAACCAGTTGCGTCCAATCAGCTCATCTTCGCTTCTTCCCAGGGTTTCACAGCCTTTGCGGTTAATAAGCGCGATGGTCCGGTCTACATTAATCGCAACGATAATCACATCCGCGACATCGATATACCGGCGCAGCCTTTTCCGCTCCGTTTTCAGGGCCTGTTCCACGCTTTCTTGAAGCGCAATTTTCGAAAGCTTTCTTTCGTTGATTTTGTTAAAAGTCACCGCCTTTAACTCTCCAACTGGAACGAACGAAATCTCCGCCTGGACTTCCCTGCCGTCCTTGCAGACCACCCGGCATTCAAGCGGTTCCATCTCTTCGCCCGTTGATAAGACATTTGAGATTGCCGATTCCCATTTGCCGCGGATGGAAAAGCGGTACGGCTCATCCGGATACGCTTTAAGCCACCACTCCTTCGAGGAGGGCATGTCGTCAATTGTGTATCCGGAAATGGACGTAAACTTTTTATTTACGAACAAACATTTCTCATCGTGATCTAAAATAATTATTCCTATGGGGGCCGATTCGATAATCAAGCGCAAATATTCGTCTTGTTTTCTTATCGCTGCTTCGGACTGTTTCTGGGCCGTTATGTCGGAGAATAAGCAGGCGAATTTTCCCGGGGAAGGCTGATAGGCCGAGACTTTGAAGTACTTACCCAGTTCCCCGGAATAATTTTCAAATATAGTCTGTTCGCCTTTCAGGGCTACTCTGCCATATATTTCAATCCAGTATTTTTCGGTGCCGGGAAGCACTTCAAGGACGGTCTTTCCAATTATATCGGCCGACCGCAATCCTGTTATTTTCTCGAAAGCGGGATTAACGGAGAGAAAACGGTAATCACAGGGATTGCCGATTTCATCGAGAACGATCTCATGAAGGGCGAACCCTTCAAGGGCCTCCCTGAAGAGCAAATGATAATCACTTTCCAGCTTTTTGTATTCGGTGATGTCCCTGGCGATCGACAGTACAGACGACACATTTCCATCGGAATCAATTTCGGGCACAAGGCGCAAGTTCAGCACCCTTTCGCCTTCCGCGCAAGGAACCTTAGTCTCTTGTTCAAAATGTTTATTTTCCGAGAAAACATCCCTTATCGATGCTTCCCAAAAATCGCACAGGTTTTCCGGAAAACCCTTTTCACGGTGCGTCTTCCCTATGAAATCCACGGACGGGATGGCGACAAGGTCAATAATGTTTTTCGAAACGAAAAGATGCCTGCCCTCAGCGTCGAACCGCATCACGATATCCGGCATGCTATCCACCAGCGCCCTGTAGAGGCTTTCACTTTCAACCAGGTCTTTTTCTTTTTTCAACTCGGCCTGTTTAGCCTCATGAAGCCTGAAGGCCATCTTGATGGAAGCCAGAAGCACCGTCTCGCCGATGTTTTTCACTACATAGCCGTAGGAGGTGATTTTCTCGGTCTTCTCCACCACCGAGGGTTCCGTATGGGAGGAAAGAAATACCACCGGTACGTTCCGGCTTCGGAGGATTATTTCCGCCGCCTCCGTGCCGTCCATGCCCCTGCCCAGGTCAATGTCCATTAGAATGAGGTCCACGGAGCCACTGGCGAGGGCGGCTTCCACGGCCTCCTCGCCCGAGTAGGCCGTAAGTACGGCATACCCATGCCTCTCGAGCATCTGCGCCTCCGCCATGGCGATGATGACATCATCTTCCACGAGGAGGATGGTTTTCCGCTTTTCTCCGTTCATAAGCTCCACCTTGCTGCGCTCGCCGGACACGGGCCCTCCTCTTCAAGGGGAGGGCCGGAGAAGGGGCATCACATTAAAATGAAACCTCCGTCTTTATCCAGAAGTTCCTTGCCGGATCGTTCCAGTCCGCATCGGGAATGTCGTCCGAAGACGAGGTCTGGTGTTCATAGTACGCCATGGCGCGGACGCGGTCGTTAAACTGCCAGCCCAAACCCGCGGCCCATACCGCCGCCTCCGCCTTCTGGCCGCTTACCGCGTAGCCGCGGGCGTAATTCGTGGCGCCCATCACATATCTGCCTGCAATGAGAAGCGGCACTCCGGTGAGGGACTTCATATTAGCCATGAGGAAAGCGTCGATGAGGCGGTATTTCGCCACCTTCGCCCTGGTGTCCGCTTCTTTCATGGTGCTCACCCGGGCAAGAAGGAATGTCGCGCCAACACGGACCCCCTGGAATTGATATGCCGCGGTCCCGCCATAGTAGTTGATATAGTTGTCCGAACCCCTGGAGTCGTCCGTGATGCAGTAGCGGTAATATCCGGCAAGGGCGAGGCCCTGGAAGGGCGTCACAGAGAGCATGGCAAGGTATGCCTTGCCGTCGTCGTTACCGTCGTTGCTATCGGTTATTTCCTTTGTTTTTTTAAAGCCCTCCCCATTGGTCACCTGGATGTCCAGCGTGACCAGGTTCTGCACCGAAAGGCTCAAACCCGCTCCGAGGTCTGCCGAAGAATCGAGAGACTGCCCCTTATCCTCCGAGAATATCGGGTTACGCCCCGAGAGCTGGCCCGGGGTTCCCTGATTGTGAAACACCAGTGCCGAACCATCGATGTAGTTTGACCCCAACCATCGCCAGTCGCTCACCCTGTCAACAAAGCCCAGGACGGAAGTGCCGATGAGGCCGAACTGGAAAGTGAGCCTGCCAAATCCCAGATCCGACGCCGCCTGGACATACCCGAATTTCAGAAAAGCCTGATATCGCCCGTCCCCCCCGTCGTTTCCAACGTCCACTGTGGCCCGCGTGCTCCAGATATCGTCAATGCGATACATGAAGTTCAAATACATCCGCTGGATGTCGAACCCGTTTCTGTTCTCCCCTCCTGAGGGGCGCTCCACCTCTTTCATCCACTGAAGGTACATGAGCCCCGACACCCGGACCGTTTCCTTCGGCGCCTCCTGTGCGAAGGCCGAAGAAATGGCGAATAGAACTGAGGCCGCCGCCAAAAAACCTATTATTTTCCGCATACCGCCTCCTGAAATTATTGATGGTAACATCGGGGGACCTCAAAAAAATATTTTTTTGAGGTCCCCATGCATTTAAAATGCAGGCAAACTCAGGATCCGGGTTTTCCCGTATTCCCTCAGTCCAGGTCCCGGATGTAGTCTGTGATCTCCTTCAGGTTTTTTACCATCTCCGCCGCCCCAAGCCGTATCGCCTCCCTGGGCATCCCGAAGACAACGCTCGATTTTTCGTCCTGGGCTATGGTCTTCGCTCCGGCCTCCTTCATTTCCAGAAGCCCCGCGGCGCCATCGGCCCCCATGCCCGTGAGAAGGGCCCCCAGGGAGCTCTTCCCGGCAACCTGGGCAACAGAGCGGAAAAGCACATCTACGGCGGGGCGGTGCCGGTTCACCGGAGGGCCGTCGTTTATCTCCACCCAGTAGCCGTTCGCGTCGCTTCGAAGCAGCATGTGACGGTCCCCGGGCGCCACAAGGGCGGTGCCCCGGTAGAGCCTGTCGCCGTGCTCGGCCTCCTTCACGTACAATTTCGAAAATCCGTTTAGCCTGTCCGAGAAGGCCTTCGTGAATTTTTCTGGCATGTGCTGGACTATGACGATACCCGGCGACTCCTCGGGGAGGTTTCTTAAAATTTCAGCGATCGCTTCGGTCCCCCCCGTTGAGGCGCCTATGGCGACCACCATTCCGGTCCTCGCCTTCGCTTCGACCGGTTTTTTCTTCGGGAGGATCACATCGGCGGTGTGCTTCTCCAGGACTTTCACGGAGGGGGCCGCCTCTGCGGCGCGCCTGAGGGACCTTTTGATGGTGGTGCCGCTTGCGGTGATCACCTTCTCGATAAGCTCCGAAGCGAACTTTTCCCATGCCTCATTATCGTCTATCCTGGGCTTAAGGACAAAGTCCACGGCCCCAAGCTCCAGGGCCTTCATGGTCTCCTTGGCCCCCTTCTCAGTGAACGCGCTCACCATTATCACCGGCATCGGATGTGCTATCATGATCTTTGAAAGGAAAGTCAACCCGTCCATTCGGGGCATCTCGATGTCCAGGGTGATCACATCGGGCTCGTGGCGCTGGATTTTGTTCACGGCAATAAAGGGATCGATGGCGGTGGCGACCACCTCTATCTCCCTCGATTTCTCTAACGATTCGGTGATAAGCTTCCTGGTAACCGCCGAATCGTCGACTATGAGCACCTTGATTTTTTTCATGTCCTTCCGAAACTCCTCATGGCGTAATCTCTTTCCATCTCGTTGACCTTCTCGTACACGTCCTTCCGCGTCGTCTTTTTAAGGTAGACCTTTCCTGTTTTCACGTCCATGAGGAGCTTCCTGGTGTATTCGCCCCCCACGTCGGTTTTCATGATGGGAATATCTTCCATCTCCAGGAGGATTTTCGCCACCCTGATATTGTCGAAAGGAATGGTGTTCACGTCCTTTTGCGTCACTAATATGCTCCCGCCTCCGAAGACCTTCGCCTGAAGGTCTTTGCGCGGCGACCCCGCCCTCTCCATCTCGTGTATGAGCCCGTTGATGGCCGTTATGCCGTATCGCGCCGACCTGTCCTGGAAGATATCGTGCCTGGAAATTCTTCCCGGAAGCATAAAGTGGTTCATCCCCGAATGTCCCCGTGAGCGGTCGTAAAGGCACACTGAAACGCATGACCCCAGAAGCGTCCCTATTAACTCGTCCACCTTTGACACATAGAACTCTCCCGGGTAAATGACTTTCATCGCCTTATTGTACTTCGCGGAATAGCCCACATGCATTTATAATACCTTCCTGTATATGCTGTTGCTCACCAGTTTAAACCTGCTCGTGAGGCCCGTGAGCGTTTCGGAATGGCCCACGAACAGATACCCGTCGTCACGCAGGTAATTGTAGAAACGCTCAAAGAGCCGAAGCTGGGTTTCGCGGTCGAAGTAGATGATGACGTTTCGGCAGAAAATGAGGTCAAACTGCCCCTTCATGGGGTAAGTTTCGTCCAGAAGATTGAGGCGGCGAAAGCGTATCATCTTTTTCAGGGGGTCCTTCGCCATGAAATTCCCTTCATTGGGCCCGCGCCCGCGGAGAAAATATTTTTTTAGCAGGGGCGTGTCGATGTCCGCGACATTGTCCGCGGAGTACATCCCCGTGGCGCCTTTTTCCAGGACCGTGGTGTCGATGTCCGTTGCCAGGATTTTCACGTCCTTCGCCGCCGCTCCGGGAAGATGTTCCAGGACCACCATAGCGATGGTATAGGGTTCCTCTCCGGTGGAACAGCCGGCGCTCCATATCCGTATGCTGTTTTTTTTCTTTCCCATCCACTCCGGGAAAATGGTGTTTTCCATGAATTCGAAGTGGCGGTTCTCCCGGAAAAAGTCGGTTTTGTTGGTGGTGATGCAGTTGATCAGGTGTACCAGCTCGTCGTTGTAGTTCTCCCTGACGAACTCGCTGTATTCGGCGAAGCTCCCCATCTTAAGCTGGCGTATCCGCTTTGTGAGGCGCGCCTGCACCAGGGCCTTCTTGAGTTCCGTGAGTCGGATGCCGCTTTCCCGGTAAACCACGTTCCGGAAGTATTCGAAATCACCGTCCCCCAGCGTCCACATGATGCCCGTTTTCCCTTCATTATCATTCGTTCCCATAGCTCCAGCCGAAAACGCCATTATGACACCGGCCCTGCCATTAATCGAACAACAGCACCCTGCCATGGCGCGCCTTGTCGCGGAAGGCGTGGTCGATGTATTCCTTCTCGAGTTTTATGAACTCCGACGTCTCCTCATTGTGCTGGAGGATCTTCCTGTAAACGTATCCCGTCTGGGGATAGAAGTATATCTTCCTTCTGAATTCGCCGCCGAGGTCGCTCCTCTCCACAATTATTTTTTCAAGGGTAAAGTATTCATATATGAAACGGATGTTGCTTTCCACCACCTCGTCCGCCACCCTGGGCCCGCCGGCAATATACCCGGCTCCGAACACCTTGGCCCTGAGGAACCGGCGGTCTCCCCCAAGCTTCACAATTTCACCGATGAGATATTCGAGCTGGGTGATTCCGTGCTGGGCAATATCGTCGGCGTAAATTCCTTTTGTATTCAAAGATCCCGGGACGATAAAATGCCCCATTCCTCCGAGCTTCTTCACGGGATCGCTCAGGCATACCACCACGCAGGCCCCCACTACGGTGCCCAGGATGCAGTCGTCCCTGGTTGCGAAATAATCCCCGGGGTTCAGGATAAAAAGTGTCTTCCCGAAATTATTGACGTCATTGCGTATCATTTCCTCACCGGACCAGCTTCTCCACTATTTTCACCAGCTCCCCGGGCGCAAAAGGCTTCACTATCCACCCCGAGGCCCCGGCGCTCTTCCCTTCCTCAATTTTACTGTTTCCGGACTCCGTGGTGAGGATGACCACCGGCGTAAACTTGTCGAGTTTCCTGAACTCCTTCACGAAGGTGATCCCGTCCATTACCGGCATATTGACGTCGACAATGCACATTGCCAGGGACTCCCCCTTTTCTTTCAAGTCGTTGAATTTATCGAGCGCGTCTTTACCGTTCTCGGCCTGGACCACATTGTGCCCCAGCCCCTTGAGTGCGTATTCCACGCTCGTCCTTATGGTGGGAGAATCGTCTACGGCGAGAATGTTCTTCATGGCAAATCTCCTCAGATAAAATTCATTGCGGGCGGTTATGCGTATCCCTTTTTTGCGGAGTGTCCCATCGATTGGCTCTTCTGTGTCCGTCCCAATTACCCGCAGCGCCTTCTTGTGTAAAAGCGGGCATGGAGGATCAATCGAACAGGATCACCTTCCCGTACTGCTGTTTCTTTCTGATAATTTCCTGCATGTATTCGTTCTCCCGGCGGATGAACTCCGAATAATCTCGCTTCGCATCCACGTCCTTCCTGTGGACCCGTCCCGAGGGGCAATACAGGAGGACCTTCTGGGTGCGGGGGCTCACGGTCTCCTTTACCACCTTTATGTTTTCCATGGTGAAGTACTCCCGGAGAAATTTTACGCTGTTTCGCACCATCTTTTCCATGTCCGTGTCCTTCTCACCGGTAAGGGAGCCGAAGAAAGTGGCCCGGAGCCTCTTCCGGTCGCCTCCCAGCTTCACCACCTCCCCCATGATGTACTCCATGTCCGTGATCCCCTGCCGCGCAATCTCGTCCGCCGCTATGATGTCGGTCCCCAGCGCCCCGGGGAGGATGAAGTGCCCCATGCCGGCGATCTTCTCCTGAACGTCGAAAAGGCACACCACAATACAGGAGTTGGTGACGCTCACCATCACGCATTCCTCGTTTTTAACGACCAGATACTCACCGGGGAAAAGGACGTAGAGGTCCTTGCCGAAGCGGTTTTTACTGCTTTTAATCATCGCCCCCCCTTGACTCCTCCATCGCCATCCTTTCCAGGTCCGAGGTACTGAGGATTTTGTCGATATCGAGGATTATGACTAACTTGTTTTCCACCTGGCCTATGCCCTTGATAAAGTCGGTCTCTATCTTGGCTGTGAAGTGCGGGGTGTCCTGGATGGTGGCTTCGCTTATATCCACCACGTCGGAGACGGAATCCACAATCATCCCGATCATCCGGTTCTTCACCTCCACGATGATGATGACGGTGAACATGTCGTACTCCCTCTCCGGCATCCTGAAGCGCGTGCGCATGTCCACCACGGGGACCACTGCGCCCCGCAGGTTGATGACTCCTTTCATGAATTCAGCGCTGTTCGGTACATGGATAATCTGGGTCATTCCTATTATTTCCTGGACCTTCAGGACCTCGACTCCGTAGTTTTCCTCCCCGATAATGAAGGTCACGAACTGCCTGCCGTCGCTCTTCGCGGCGCCGGCGCTTTTTTTTAGCTCCTCCAGCTTGTTCATCGAGCTCCTCCTAAAAGCATTATTTTCTCACGGGAAAGCCAAAATCACTTTAACATGCCGCAAATACGCATCTGGTTTTTAAGCTCCTCGGACGCCGCTTTTATCTTCAGCACTTTTTTCCGTTTCCTGCAGGCCCGGCCCGCCGCGAGAAGCACCTGCATCACGGCCAGGTCCACCCTCTCGGCCTCATTGAAGTCCAATACGAGGTCGCCCTCGCGATCCACCGCCTCTATCAGCCCCCGGTGGAATTCCTTCACCTTCTTCACCGATATGTCCGCCGGCACGTTTATCACCGTCATGCCGTCCTCCTCATCTTGCAAGGTCGCCCACCATGCCGTGAACGTCAATGATAAGCGCCACTTTCCCGTCCCCCAGAATCGCGGCCCCGGAAAGGGCGCGGCTCTGGGTGATGTAGTTTTCAAGGCTCTTGATGACAATCTGCTGCTGCCCCACGAGGTCGTCGATCATGATGCCAAGCCTGTCGCTCCCCGACTCCACCACCACCACCAGGGACTCCCAGGGATTGGTCACGTCGGACTTGATTCCAAAGTGTTCGTAGAGGCGCACCAGGGGGACGTATTCGCCGCGGACCAGCATCACTTCCCCCTTCCCTTCCACGGTTTTCACATGGTCCCTCGCGGGCTGGAGCGACTCCACAATTGAAAGAAGCGGGATAATGTATACATTGGTCCCCACGCGGACCAGCATGCCCTCGATGATGGCGAGGGTGAGGGGAAGCTTGATCCTGATGGTGGAGCCCCGGCGCTCCTCGGAGAATATCTCCACGGACCCTCGCAGGGCCTCAATGTTCGTCTTCACCACGTCCATCCCCACTCCCCGCCCCGAAAGCTCGCCCACATTCTCCGCCGTGGAGAACCCGGGCAAAAAAAGGAGGTCATGGATCTGCTTGTCCGTCAGTTCGTCGCCGGGTTTGATGAGGCCACGCTCCAGGCCCTTTCTTTTTATGGCCGCGCGGTCAATCCCCTGGCCGTCGTCAATAATCTCAATGTAGATGTTCCCCTCCTGATGGTACGCGTTCAGCGTAACGGTGCCCGTGCGCTTCTTCCCCGCCTTCTCCCTTTCATCCGGAGGCTCGATGCCGTGGTCTATGGCATTGCGGAGCATGTGCTTCAAAGGATCGCTTATCTGCTCTATGACTGTCTTGTCCAGCTCCGTTTCTGCGCCGCGGATATCGAGGCGTATCTCCTTTTTCATATCAGCAGCGGCGTCCCGAACAAAGCGCCGAAATTGCTCAAAGGTGGGGCCTATGGGGATCATGCGGATGGCCATGATCTGCTCCTGGAACTCCCTGGTTATCCGGTCCATAGCGTAAAGGGCGTTCTTCAGGCGGAAACCATGCTGTTCCTCCAGCTCCTCGGAGATGCGCGATATGGAAGACTGGCTGATGACTATCTCCCCCAGGAGGTTCAGGAGGCTGTCAAGCTTCCTCGTGTCCACCCGGACCGTAGTGGTCTGGATGCGTGACTTGATCCTCGACTGTTCCCCCAGGGCGTACTTGATGGACTTCTCGTCGGCGTATCCCTTCTCCACGATGAGGTCCCCAAGTTTCCTGTTCGACTCGTCCTGGGACGAGAGGACGTCGTCCAGCTCTTCCTCGGTAATGATCCCGCGCTTAAGGAGGATCTCCCCGAGTTTCCGCTCCTGGAGCATGGTGTTGTATTTTTCGTCGTCCACGAATTCCGCGGTGATGTCCTCCACGGTAATGTCGTTGTCGTCCTTTACGAAGATGAACACATCATCCAGCTTGGACCTCGGGTGCTTCGTCTTCAAAAGGACGGTCCAGTCCAGGTAGCACCTCTCCGGGTCCAATTCCTCAAGCTCGGGAAGGCGTTTCAGGTTAACCCGCTTTTGTTCAACGCTCCCAAGGGCCGTAAGGTCTTCCATGATGATGAGCGGGTCGATGCCGCTTTGGAAAACCATGGGGCGGAAAGAGGCCCGGACGAGAAAGAAAAAGTTCTTGTCTTCCGAGGGCCCATTTTTCGCCGGTGCGTCCTCTTCTTCGCTTGCGCTCACGGCGCCGCCCCCGGCGGCGTGGTACTTGCCTGTCCTGTCGAGAAGGGCTTCCATCCTGTCGAAGTCCGGCTCTTCGTAGATTCCCGTGGCAATCCAGTCCATACTTTCCAGAAGCAGGTCCACTAATTTCTTCTCCACGGGGATTTTCCCGTTCCGCACCATGTCCAGGAGGGTTTCGAGCTTGTGGGTAAACTCGTACACCACATCGAAGCCCGCGATACCGGAGCTCCCCTTTATGGTATGAACGTAGCGGAAAATCCTGTTGATGAGTTCCGGATCGTCCCCGTCCTCAAGCTGGATGAGGTCCGCCTCGAGGTGGCGCAGAATTTCCCTGGCCTCCTCGAGAAAAACGTCCCTGATGGTGTTTTCAGACATCACAGCGCTCCTTCATAGGTTTTTCCCTAAAACTCTTCAAACCCGTCCTCGGCCATGAGGCCCTTGATGTCCTTCTTCGCCGCGGCGGGCGGGGCGGCCTGGGATTTTCCCGCCGCGGAGGCCCCCTTCTTGGGCTTCATCGCTATCTGCCCCTGGGAGCCCTGGAGATGCACCTCCCTGTGCTTCCGGCCATAGGTCTCCTCGCGCACAGACTGGCGAATTTTAAAACGCTCCATCATCGACTGAAGCTCCTGGGCCTGGCTCGACATCTCCTCGCTCGCCGAGGCCGTCTCCTCCACCAGCGCCGCGTTCTGCTGGGTCATCGTATCGAGCTCGGATATGGCTATATTGATCTGGTCTATCCCCCGCTTCTGCTCCTCGCTCGCCGCGGCAATCTCGGAAATAATGTTCGCCGTGGAACGGGAAGATTCCACAATCTCAGAAAGCGTGTCGCCGCTCTTGTTCACCATCTCCGTCCCATGGGTCACCTTCTCAATCGAATCCTTGATTAAATCGTTTATCTCCTTCGACGCGCTTGCCGAACGCTGGGCAAGGTTGCGGACCTCACCGGCAACAACCGCAAACCCCCGGCCCTGTTCTCCGGCGCGGGCCGCCTCCACCGCGGCGTTGAGGGCAAGAAGGTTCGTCTGAAAAGCTATCTCATTTATCACCCCTATTATCTCGCTTATCTTCTTGCTCGAATGGTTGATTTCGTTTATGGCGTCAACGGCCTGCTGGGCCACCCTGCCGCCCTCGGCGGACTTCTCCGCCCCCGCATCGGTGAGCTTCTTCGCCTCTATGGCGTTCTCGGCGTTCTGGCGTATGCTTGCCGTGGCCTCCTCTATGGTAGAAGCTACCTCCTCAAGCGATGAAGCCTGCTCGCTCGTCCTCTGGGAAAGGTTCTCGTTCCCGCTGGATATTTCCTGGACAGCCTGGACCAGGTTCTGCGTCGCGACCAGGACCTCCGATACGAGCTTCTCAAGATTGTCAGCCGCGGTGTTAAGCGCCGCGCCAAGCTGGCCCAACTCGTCCTTCTGGTCCAAATCTATTCGCTCGGTGAAGTCCCCTTTTGCTATTCGCTCGGCAAACTCCAGGCCCTTGCGCACGGGACCGGACACCGCACGCGCAAGAATAAAAGTGATGACCGCCGCCATGAATACGGCCAGAGCAAGAAAAATCACCGACAGGGTCGTTGCCTGGGACGATGCCCGGTTGGTTTCCTCACCAAGCCTGTCACCCTCCCTCTGCTGAATTGCTATCAGCTCATCGGTCTTGTCGCGAAGAGGAGCATATTCATTTCTCCACTTCTCCATGAGTGTCTCGGCCTTTTCAAAATTCCTCGCTTCAAGCTGGCGCGCGAACTCGGCCCTCGTGCCCGCGGGTATTTTCGAAAGAGTTAGCCACTCATCCGCCAACTTCTTCTCCTCGGGTGTCATCTTCGTCGCGGCGTATTTATCCCAGAGGACGTTGTATTCCTCGACAAGCTTCTTCGAATCCTTCATCCGTTTGTCAACTTCGCCCCAGTTGTTCGCCTTCGCCCCCTCAAACTCCTGGAGCATGTTCACCCGTATCTGCAGAAGGTTCCGCATTATCCCGCTTAGATGGCTCAGGGACATAAAACGATCGGCAAAAAATGTGTCAAAATTCCCGCTCGCCGTGTTCAGGGAAAGCATCCCCTGGGACGCAATCGCTACTATCATCACCATAAAAACCATGCACGACAAAAGGACCTTCAAACCAACACGCAAATTGTTGAACCATTTCATCGCTCAGAATCCTCCCTTTTTCCTTGTATCGTCACGAGCGTCCCTGCTCCATGCAGTAATGAGGCACAGAAGCGCCCGAAATACACAACAGTTTTCTGCATATTGCGAATTTCTAAAAGAAAATCCGCCAGAATATTAATTCGTTTTTTACTGCTGATATAGCCCCTTAGGCGGCCATATCCCCGATTTTCATCTATTCCCGCATATTATGTATTGAATAGGTTTTCCATGAAATCGGCAACAGCTTGGCTAAGCAAAAAGAATTCGGAAAACACAACAATGCTTAATTGCAACTGAAGCATTGTATCGAAGGCTTTCAATCTTTTCAAATTAATTTTCATGTTTTTATGCTTCTCGTTCCAATCTATATTTTTCTCGTCCGCTGATATATGTTTTTCAAAATCAGGTCAATACCCCGTAGTCTTTCCACCCGACATTTTAAAATAACACCACTCGCTCTCCTTCGTTTTCACGGACCGCTTCTGAAAGGAGGGATTGTAGAATCATCGTCCTGTACGCGGTTTCCCCTTCCCGGGAGGCCATCTTTTCGCCCACCAGTATTACGTGCCCGGTAAGGGCACGGTCCGCCGCGACGGCTTCCAGCTCCGCTGCACCGTAATCCTCCAGACGGTATATGAAATTATACACCATGTCCACAATCTCGCGGACCACGGAACACTCCCCCTCTCGGGTTTCCATGAAAGCCAGAATTCCCATCCCGGTGCTTCCCACCTTTTCGGAAATGTCGCGATAATATTTTTGGGATTCGTACATCTTCACGGAGATTTTGCGCATGGCCTCGATGCACTGGGTGAGGGTGTTCTCCTCGGCCTCGAAATTTGTGCGGTATTCCCCAAGGGCCTTTTCAATGGAAAACATCACCTCGCGATACCTCTGAAGGGCCTGCTCCACAATCTTTTTCATAACGGTCGGCAGGTTGCTCACGGCGGTAAGGGAACCGCCAATGCTCCTTTTGAGGTCCGTATGTTTTGCGAGTTCAATCTTTGTCAGCATATTGATGATCTCGAAGCGGCGGGAAATTTTCCCAATCTCTTCGAAGAGAATTCCAAACTTCCCCATGGTTTGGACAATCTCCCGGGAAATCCTGTAGAGGTTTTTTTTGCTCGAAATAATCTCCTCAATATAACCTACAAATTCGTCCTTCATTTGCTCAAGCCTGGCGCAAATCTGGTCGAACCTTGTCCCTTCGTAGTAATCCTTCTCGTCCGAGTTTTGTTTCCCGTAGAAGCGTCCAAGAAAGCCATTTATGATTTCTTTCATTTTGGCGCAGTAGCCCTCGGTACCTTCCACCAGCGGACGTGTGTTCTCGTTTATCTCGAAAAACTTTCTGCCCAGAATAGCAACCAGGAGCTCGTCCACTTTCGAAGCATCGCCATAATCGTACAGCATGGAAAGAAGTCCATCGGGCCCGGCCTTCATCTCTTCCACCAGAAACATCACCTTCTCGATGTCCTGACGCACCAGGTCCTCCATCTGGAGCCTGTTCATGAGGTCGTTGATGGCGCATTCAACATCGTCCGCACAGCCGAGGATGTGGTTGACGCTTCCGGAGAGGTTCGCAAGTTCGCTTTTCATCTCCCGAAACATCATCCCCCCCTGCAAGGACATCCGAGTGAGGTAGTTCTCGTTGATGATGTCTATTTCATGGCAGATCCCGTCGAACTCGCCGTACCTGGAATTGAGGCTGTCGATTATCCCGGTACAGCTCTCGGCGGTGCTGTTTGCCAGGTTCGAGAGGGTGCTCACCTGTTCCGATATCTTCGCCAGCGCCTGGCCTCTAAGCCCCGCCTTGGCGGAGATGAGCATGGCGTTCCATGAATAGGTCTCGATCGCCTCGATCATCTCAAGGAGGTTTGCGACGATGGGCTGCATCTCCAGGGCCTCTTTTATCGCCGTGGAGACGCGCCGGTTCACCTCGCCGTCCCCCTGCATTATGGAAACTGCCCGGGCAATGGTCGTCTCCATCTCGAGTTGGCTCGGTTCCACCACCTCGTTCACAAAGCAATCAACACCGGGCCGCACTTCCTCGGGATAGAAATAGTCGAGATACGGTTTGATGAGTTTCTGGAACGCGTCGAGCTCCCGTGAGCTGTCCAGAAGGAAGGCCCCAACTTTTTCAAAGACAGAGGAGAGATTGTGCTTTAGAAAGTTCAGGTTTTCGCTGTCTTTCAATATTAAGGAAAGGAGCCCCGCGGGGTCCTTTGTACTGACAACGGATTTCGCAAACTGGTTCATGACCACCGCCCCTTCCGCCATAATAAGGGCCCCCTACGTTTTCCGCCGTCCCTTTCCGTCCCTCAGGGACGCGATCAATTCGAAGGCCCTGTCGAACTCCGAAGACTTGTCGAAAAAATAATCCGCTCCGTATTCCCGGCTCTTGTCCCGATATTGCTGGTAAGGATAATTTGTGAGAACTATGGTAGTAATAGAGGGGTCTTCCTCTTTTACGCTTTTAATTACATCCAAACCGGACCCCCCGAAAATCTTCAGATCTACAATAGCCACGTCGGGACGCTCTCTCTTTATGGCCTCAACCGCCTCATCCATGATCCCCGACATTCCGCAAATGGTAACTCCTTCCATGTCGGATAGCATTACCATCATCCTTCCCCTTACAATTACCGAGTCCTCAACGATGAAAACCTTCATTCCATAATCCGGTATAAATCTTTTTTTCACTTTCAGAGCTTACGGGCCCGCCTATCCTGCAGGGTCAATATTAATGTAGCATTTTTGATATACTACCGCCATCAGACGATTATCGTATTGTCTGTCACAGTACGTCCTATTATTCTGTACTGATTGCTGAACAAATCGCGTAGGGGTTTGTCCTACAAGAGTGAGGTCAGATGAGGTTGTTTTTTATGGCATAGCGCATCAGCTCGGCATTGTTTGCCATGTTCATCTTTGCGAGGATACGGCTGCGGTACGTACTCACGGTCTTCACGCTAATAAACATCTCGCCGGCAATCTGGGACACCTGCTTCCCCGAAGCAATCAGCCTGAAAACTTCGTACTCCTGGTCCGATAGCTTTTTATGGGGGATGTCTGATATTTCGTTTCCAAGCATCGACGCCATCTGCTCCGCCAGGGTCGATGTGATATATTTGCCCCCGGAGCTGATTTTCCTGATGGCCTTCACGAGCTCCTCCGGGGCAGTTTCCTTGGTGAGATACCCGGAGGCGCCTGCCTTCATTGCCCTGAGAGCGTACTGGTTTTCAGGGTGCATGCTCAGCATCAGGACAGGCAGGCGGGGATGTTCCAACCTCACCTGCTTCAGTATGTCGATACCGTTGCGCCCCGGCATGGAAACGTCAAGGAGCACCACATCGTATTTGCCTTTCCTGAGCTTTTCGATGAGGTCCTGCCCCTCAGAGGATTCCCCGGTAACGGCTATGTCCGGGGCGTCGGCCAACACCTGCTTCAACCCCTCTCTGACAATGGCATGATCGTCGGCGATGATGATCTTTATCATGGCTTGATAGCGTTTTTTGTGCTGCCCTTTAGTTTTTCCGAACACCTTCGGCGGGCGGGACAACTAAATTGCTAAATTTACCAGTTACAAATATAAGATAGTTTGGGGGATAATTCAAGCATTTTTTGTCTCCGGGCAATGCTCCAGGCGTCCCCTCGCGGATTTTTCCGTTAGACGCTACGAATTCTCCTCAAGGGGCGTTGAAAGCCGCACCGTGGTCCCGCCGACAGCTTCGCTTATAAATTCCAATCTCCCACCACAAGACCTCGCCCTTTCCCTCATCCCCAGGATGCCAAAGGACAGAGGGCTGTCAAGAGAACCCTCGTCTATGCCCTTTCCATTGTCGCGCACTTCCAAAACGAGGTCCCCGTCTCGGACCCCCAGGAACACCCGGACCTCCGTGGCCGAAGCATGCCGGATGATATTGGCCATCAGTTCCTGGAAAACCCGGAAATGTATCACGGCAAGTTTTTCCCCAATCTTAAGGTCGTCGCCCGGAATATCATTCGTGAATACAAGCCCCGTCCTTCCGGCGAACTCGTTGATTTGCCATTCCAGGGCCGCCACAAGCCCCAGGTCGTCGAGTACTCCAGGCCTCAGCTCCGCGCAGAGGCTGCGCACGTTCTGGATTGCCCCGTCGATGAGCTCTAACATCGTCCTGGCCTTTTCCGCAAGGTCCTCCTGGCCTTCCCCGATGCGTTTTAAAATCCACGAAAGGTCAATCCGCATGGCCGTAAGCGACTGCCCCATGTAATCGTGAATCTCCCGGGCGATGGCGGTGCGCTCTTTTTCCCTGACCGTTTCCAAGTGTTCCGCGAGATTGCGGAGCTCCTCGTTCGTTTTTCTCAGCTTCTCATCGGACCTTTTTAAGTCGGTGATGTCCGCCAGGATAAGGGAAAACTCGCCAACACCCGGGCTAAAAAAGGTAGCGCTATACCAGCAGTCCAGAGGGGCGGAATAGAGTTCCAGGTGTTTTGTCTCCTCCCGAAGCCCCACTTCAAAAATAAGGCCGTTCCAATCGATGCCATTGTCCGAGAAAAGCCCTTCTATGTAATTGGCCACATCCACTCCCGCGCGTCCAAGGATGCCCCAGAACATAGGATTGCCTTCTTCGATCCGGTACCCCGTGACTGTCCCAACTTCGTCGAAAACGAGTTCATGGAGGGCATAGGCGGTCACCATCCTTTCAAAAAGGGCCCTGTACTTCTGTTCGCTCCGGGCGATCTTAAGCTCCAGTGCATGCCTCGACATTGCCATCTCGATGGCGATGCTGATTGCGTCCTCGTTGAACGGCTTCAGGAGATACCCATAGGGCATCGTCAGTGTGGCGCGGCGGATGGTGGCTTTGTCGGCATGGGCCGTAAGATAGATGATTGGAAGGCCGTAATGCTCGTTGATGTAGCGCGCCGTCTCTATGCCGTCCTTTGCTCCATCCAGGGTGATGTCCATGAAGACCAGGTCCGGCCGCAGAGATTCGATGGCTTTGAGGGCATCCTCTCCTCTGGACACGAAATCGACCACTTCGTATCCCTTTCTCTCGAGGGATATGCCGAGGTCGGCGGCAATGACCGCTTCATCTTCCACAATGAGAATACGTGCCCGCATCATTTGCTCCTTACGGAGGGTGTACCGCCTTTCAAATTAGGCCGCACCGCTTCGCTCCCTTCATGTTTACGGCTGTGCCTTTCGAAACGCACAGGCGCGATGCAACGCGCCCGTTTTTCCATCCTTAAATATTACATCAGTATCATAGTCCTGTACAGCATAATATCACACTAACCCCTGAAAAAATATTTCGGAATCCCGAAAAAGTCGCCACAGCACCCGTTTGTAGGACAAATCCCGACGGGAAAATCAGACTTTTTCGCAGAAGAAAACTCATTATGTCTGATAAATAGAATGCGAAATATCATTATTTTTAAAGCAACCTTTAATAATTCCGTTTCACCGCCCGCCAAAGACGGGCGGTGAAACGGAAGTGTTGATTCTGGCAGCAGTTGCAATTTATAGGAACCTTAAAAATTTAATTTTTTTTTTTGATTCCCATAAAGATGGGCGTTCGGAGTCCAACCGGGAGAGGCGGCCTAACCATGAAGGCGGACCCCATTTTCAATCACAGAGCCTGGGAACACTTCTTTCCGGAAGCCCCCTCGGAAAACGAAATAACCATCCTGATTGCCGAAGACGAACCTATCATCGCCCTCGATATTCAGAAGACCCTTTCCAAACTCGGATATCGGGTGTGTGAAATTGTCGATACCGGCGAACGGGCCGTGGAGGCCGCGGAAGAACACCGCCCCGATCTGGTGCTCCTCGACATCATGCTCAAGGGGGAGATCACCGGAATCGAAGCCGGGGCGGGCATACGCTCCAGGCTTGACACCCCTTTCGTCTTTCTCACCGCCCATGCCGACCGGGACACTCTCCAACGGGCCAAGCTCACAGGGCCTTATGGATACCTCTTAAAGCCCGTCACGGGTAGCGAACTCTACACCACCATTGAGACCGCGGTACACCGCAGCCGCCTTGAGCAGAAGGTGCGCGACAGCGAGAAAAGATACCGCACCCTTGTGGAGACCATCACCCATGGCATCGCGGAGTTTGACAAAGGAGGGACAATCCTATTCTGCAACACGGCCCTCTCGCGAATGACGGGACGCGGCTGCGAGGAGCTTGAAGGCTCTTCCATCTGGGACATCATCCACCCCTCCTTTCCCGGACAGGCCATGGAAAGCGTACTGCCCCGGGAGGGGGCAACTCCGGCGAGCTTCATGGACCAGGTACGCTCTAAAGACGGAAGGCTCCTGCATATCCAGGTCGACTGGAACCGCAAGCCGGAGTCGAAGAACGAAACACCCTGCTTTATCGCCGTTATAACCGACTTCACCGAAAAACTGCAGGCGGAAAGCCGCCTGTCCCTGACGCTTGAAAAGATACGCCGCACCCTGGGGGCCACGGTGAACGCCCTGGCCACCACCATCGAGCGCAGGGACCCCTATACGGCTGGCCACCAACAGCGCGTAGCTCTCCTGGCCTGCGCCATCGCCGAAAAATTGGGCCTGGAGCGGGACCACATAGAAGGCATCAACATCGCCGCCCTGGTTCACGACATCGGAAAGATACACATCCCCTCGGAAATTCTCAGCAAGCCAAGCGCGCTTTCCGATATCGAATTCGCCCTGATTAAGACCCACTCCCAGGTGGGATACGACATCCTGAAAGATATCGAATTTGACTTGCCCGTTCCCGACATGGTCCTCCAGCACCACGAGAAGCTCGATGGTTCCGGCTACCCGTCAGGCCTCCGTGGAGACGAAATAATATTTGGGGCGAAAATTATAAGCGTGGCGGACATCGTGGAGGCCATGGCATCCCACCGCCCCTACCGGCCCGGGCTCGGGTTAGGTTACGCACTGGAAGAGATCCGCAAAAACAAAGGAAGGTTTTATGACAGCGACGTAGTGGAAGCCTGCCTCGGGGTTTTCTCCGGGGACACCTTCCGTTTTGAGGACATACCGGGGAACAAGTTTACTTAAGGATTAAAAAGGGACGGGGCCGCGCCGGAAATCCGTTCCAGGCCATCGAAAAATATTTTCGGGTCCACCAGGCGCTTTTCTTTTTTCCAGGACAAAAGGAAATGCCCGCCGGCGCTTCCGGCAAGCCCGATTTCGGAAGGCGCCCTCAGGAACTTTTTCTCCCCGACATTGGCGACAATCACCCCGGCATCGTCCATGAGGGCGGCATACCCCCCCGCGAACGACACATCCCGAAGGGACGTAAAGGAACGCACCGTAGACTTGGTTCCCGCAAGCAGATTATATTCCACGAGGGCCCACCTCCCCGTGGCACCGGTGATGCAGGCAAGTTTTCCTTCGTAAAGGCCGAAGGACAGCGAAGCATTAGAAAAATCCTTCAGCACCGTTTTCCTGGATGGCAGGTCTACCACGCTGAGGCTGTACACCCCCGCATGGCCGCAGTTCACCGCGAGGAAATTACCGCTTTTCTCCATGCCGGTGCGCAAAGTGATGCTAAGCTTCGGAGGAGTGATCACCGCCCCTTCTATGGCCTTCGCAGGCCCCTTCCCCTGTTGTAGCCCATAGAGAAAGCCCCCCTGAAGAAAATACACCTCCTCTAAGTCGACGAAAAGCCCCGTCACTTTCCCTTCACCAGGCGCCTTCACAGATTCGAGACGGCCCCCGTCTGGGCCGAACAGGGCCAGGGCCTTGCCGTCGGTAAAAGCGGAACCGCCGGAGTTGGGGTTAAAAACCCCTTCCACAAACCCTTTCCCCGGCCTGACGGTTATGTCCCTTGGCCATTTCACCCTGAGGGTTTCCCCGCCGCGAACCGCAACGGCCCCGCCCATGACGGCGGCCTCGACGCCGAAACGTCCAGCCGTGGCAAGGCCAATTAGGGCCGCCGCAAGGGCGGACTGGGAGGCCCTGCCCGCATCGGCTTCCGCCAGGGCTTCCTGGAATAATCTTTCTTCTTTTTTCCCGCAGGCCAGTGCGCCAAGGAACGCGAGTAGTACCGGCATAACGATTAAAAAACGCATATTCATGGGGTCCTGCTTTTTTGAACTCTCGACCGGATTTTTTCCACGGCCTTGTGAAGATACGCCGAGTCGAGGATCTCGATAAGGCGCGAAGATGCGGCGGACTTGGCTTTGAGGCTGAACTTCGACGTGGTGAAGTATATTCCGCTCTTGCACTTTTCCTTAGTGATGAGCTTGTGAAACTCGAGGATCTGGCCCTCGGTTATCTCCCGCGTGGTCCTGTTGAAATAGATGAGGATGGGGGGTTCGTTGATCCGCTTGATATTGAACCCCTTGAAATAGTATTCGTCCCTGGAAACCGCGTTTTTGGAAATGATGTTATAGTTGAGCCCGGATAGTATCTCCACCATGAGGGGTTGGAGTTCTTCCATCGACTGTGTAAAAAGGATTTTTAAATTCTCGTTGTTGAGAATACGGTTGTAATCCTCGAGCTTCATTCGCACGCTGCGATAATCGGGGTTTTTTTTCGATATCAACTCCCAGTGATAAACCGCCTCGCTAATCTTGTTCTGCATCTCGAAGCACTCCGCCAGGAGGTACCGGTAGGCCATGGAAAAATCATCATCGTTACGGAGCCTCCCTATGCCCTGTTCCAGCGTTTCCACGGCCTTGTCGTAGTGGCCGTTGTCAAAATATATTTCACCGAGACCCAGGAGGCTTTTGTCCAGGTAGCGGCCGTCACCTTTCGATTTCTCAAACATCTTAATCGCCGTTTCGTAATCCCTCTTCGCCTTGTAAAGGAGTCCCAGGAAATAGTGGGCCTCGAGCTGGTTGGGATTGCTTTCCACCGCCTTCAGGAGGTAATTCTCAGCCCCTTCGTAATCCGAAAGATGGTAGCACGACACTCCCAGTGGAAGGAGGCAATCGCCCAGGGAGGGATCGCCTTCCAGGGCTGCGGCGAGGTGTTCCTTCACCTCCCGGTGCTTTCCCTGCCGGTAGAAGGCATGGCCCACGCGGTAATTGGCCCTGATGTCGCCGGGGTTGAAGGAAAGGATTGCCTTATATTCCTCTATTTCCTTTTGCCACTGCTGGGTCTGGTTGTAGAGATCGGCGAGAATGTAGTGTATCTCCGCCTCATCGGCATGTCGACGGAAATCGGGCATCTGGAGAATGGAGTTAAGCTCGGAAATCGCGAGGAGAAACTGGTTCTGCTGAACGAGGATCCTCGCCCGGAGATAACGTGCTGGGACATAGTTTTTGTCTTTCTCGAGAACGAGCTTCACAAGCTCGCTTGCCTTGAGAATTTCGTTTTCTTTGAAGTATTCCTCGGCCTTGCGGATCCTGGAGGGGATACGATACTTCCGAAGCAGGGCGATCAATCCGAATCCCGCAATGAAGATGATGACGATTGTAGCCAGCCTGAGTATCAATCCCATAGTGCCGCACTCCGGGCCGCCGGGGCGGCCGGCGAATAACGTACGCTCTTTACAAATTTTCGTCAAGCAGATATACCGGGCCTTGTAAAAATTGAATTGAAAAAAGCCGCTGACAATGGGAACATAGCATCTTTCCGGGTCCCGTAGGCCCGGCGGAGGAAATAGAATATATGGCCATGGTAGAAGTACGAAACCTGCAAAAAACCTTCAGGGTGAAAAAGAGAGACCTCTTTGAAAAACCGTCCGAAGTGAAGGCCGTCCACAATATAAGCTTCTCCATTGAAAAAGGACAAACCCTCGGCATGGTGGGGGAAAGCGGGAGCGGGAAAACCACGGCGGCCCGTTCCATGCTGCGTCTCCTTGAACCCGACGGCGGAGAAGTCATCATTAACGGCGTGGAGGTCACGGCGCTGAAGCGGGGCGAACTCAGGAAATTCAGAAAGAACATTCAGCTCGTTTTTCAGGACCCCTATGGTTCCCTCAACCCCCGCATGACTGTGGGAAGGATCATCACCGAACCCCTCCGGGTCCACTCCCGCCCTTCCCCGGCGGAACTCGGGGAGAGGCTCGGTGAACTGCTGTCCCTCGTGGGCCTCTCGGGAGAGCATGCGGACCGATATCCCCATGAATTCAGCGGAGGCCAGCGCCAGAGGATCGGAATCGCCCGGGCCATTGCCCTGAATCCGTCCTTCATCGTCCTGGACGAGCCGGTTTCAGCCCTGGATGTGTCCATACAGGGACAAATCCTGAACCTCCTTAAAGATCTCCAGGAGAAACTCGACCTTACATATCTTTTTGTGGCCCATGACCTCGCCGTAGTGGAGCACATGAGCGACCGCATCGCCGTCATGTATCTTGGAAAAATCGTTGAAGAGAACACCAGGGAAGGGCTCTATCGAGAAGCCCTTCATCCCTATACCCAGAGCCTCATCGCCTCCATTCCGGAAAGCAAACCGGTAAAGCACGGCTTCTCCGTCCTCAAAGGGGAAATCCCCTCGCCGGAAAAACCGCCTGCGGGGTGCCATTTTCATCCAAGGTGTCCCAGGGCCATGGATATTTGCCGCACTGGCTACCCGCCGGAGAAGGCCGTCAACGGCGCCCGGGTTTCGTGCTGGCTCTATTAAGGCGCCCCTAAAAAGCAGGTTTTCCCGCCCGTCTTCGGCGGGCGAGGATACTAAAACTTTAGACTTTGCCATACATTGTTACTGCTGACAAAATCAGCACTTTTGTTTTCTGCGCTCCTTCGGCAGGCGGAAAAACAAATTTGAGGGCGCCTAAATGCAATGACAGCACAGAGAATTACAATAAATATCGCATTTTGTGTGCGCATTTCTTTTGTCCTTCTCTGCGCAGCGTACGCCTGCGCCGTTCCCGCCTTCTCCCAGGAGGACCCGGAATATTATCTAATGAAATACATGAAGGCCGTGCGGGAATACCGCCCCGTCCCGCCACCTCGGGAGGAGATGTACGGCAGAAACGACGTAATCTATTGCACCAGCGCCCTTGAGGCGGCAAAGCTGAACAACAGCGCAGCGGACAAAATCAGCGCAGGCGAATACGAGGCGGCAAAAACGCTCCTGGAAAGGGGCATGAAGAAAGCACCGCTTTTCTTCCCGTACCTCTACAATACCGGGCTCTGCTATCTCCACCTCCGTGATTTCGACAGGTCCCTCATCTACCTCAACAAGGCGAAGAGCATCCTTCCCGAATTCTCGCGCACCTATCTTCAACTCGGATACACATACCAGTTGATGGCGAAGGAGGACATAGCCATTGAACAATTCCGGGAGGCCCTCAGGGTGAACCTGTATGAGCTCGATTCTTTGATACTCATAGGCGACATCTATTACAATAGAAACCAGGTGGGGATGGCGGAGAAATATTACCGGGCCTCGCTCGTCCAGGACCCCGCCTACGCCAATGGCCTCATCGGACTTGCGAAAATACAGTTTTACCGGAGGGAGTACGGAAGCGTCATCATCACCCTGAAGGGAGTTAACACCGAAGGGGAATACGACAAGGCCCTGCACTACTACTACGCGGAAAGCTCATACAAAGTGCAGGATTACCGGAGCGCCTACGAACAGTACGCGGCCCTGCTGGAATTCAAAAACGATAAGTTTTTTATAAGCCACGCCAGGAGCCTTATCAAACACAAGCTGGACCTCGCAGCGAAGTTCGTGGAGAGATAACTGCAGACAACCCCTACAAACTGGTTTTCCCGCCCGCCGAAGGCGGGCGGGAAAACCAGTTTATTAGAGGTCGCATAGAACCGCGCCCATTCTTCTAAGTCCGGCGGGATATCCTACCGGCTTAGCGAGGCTTTTACTTCCCGCCGCCGACGCTCCTCAGGGCCGCTTCGGCAAGGGACGGGTCGATCTCGGCCGCTTTTTTAAAGTCCTCCGCCGCTTCTTCGTCCTTCCCCATCTTCAAATACACGAGACCGCGGTTGAAGCGTGCCCGCGCCAGGCTGGAATCCGCATTGATGGCGTCGTCGAGGTCTCCAAGGGCCGCCTCATAATTCTCACGGGAATAACGCGACGCGCCCCGGCCCGAAAGGGCCTTCGCGAAACCTGCTTTCTTTTCAAGCGCCCCGGTGAAATCGTTCTCGGCCCCGCCGAAGTCCCCTTTACGGTAGAGGGCCAGGCCGCGGTTGTACTGCGCCTTGAAAAAACCCGGGGCCTCACCCAGTGAAGCGGTGAAATCGCCCGCGGCATCATCGTATTTGCCCATCCGGTATCTGGCGATTCCGCGATGGTTGTAGGAGTTTCGCCTGTCATACCCGAGCTCTATCGCCCTACTATAATCGGCATCGGCTGAGGAAAATTCCTTTTCCACGGAATGGCTGATGGCCCTGTTGAAGTAAGCCTTACCGAAAGAGGGGTTGATCTCTATGGCGCGATCGTAATCGGCCATGGCCTTCCCTTTTTCGCCAAGCATGAAATACGCAACTCCCCTGTTGTTGTACGCCGCTTCCAATTTGGGGTTTTCCCCTATCGCCTTCGTGTACTCATCGACGGCCTCACGGTAGAGGCCTTTGCGCGCCTTCTCCAGCCCGCTGTTATAATAAGTCTCGGCATTATCTGCAAAAGCCCATGATGAGATCAGCAAGGCCGAGGCAAACACGGCAATCCATGGTTTCATTTTCATAATTTTCGCTCCTCGTAGGAAGTATGTCCGGTCCGGGACCGGAGAGGCATAGTAGTATCAGCGAGGGAAGGATGCAATACATTTTTGACCGGAAAGCGGGGTTTTACATGATCTTTCCGCCCACATCGTCAATTTCAATACTCTCGAGGACTTCCTTCAGCGTGTCCCTGTCCATGGTGTGCGCCGCGTTTTCAATCCCCATGGCGAGGGCGAACACTTTTTTTTCCACGTAGATCGGCGCCCCTGCCCTCAGGGCGATGGCAATGGCATCGCTGGGACGGCAATCCACGTCCATGAAGACCCCGCCGGAATCGAGGTTCAGGGCGGCATAGTAGATATTGTTTTTTAAATCATGGATGCAGATAGATTTCACGTCCTGCTTGAATTCCCCCAGGAGGTTGATGATGAGGTCATGGGTAAGGGGCCTCAGGGGCTTTTCCCCCTCCAGCTCGATGGCAATCATGCCCGCCTCAAGAGGGGCTATGACGATGGGAAGCATATCATCGCCGTGCATGTCCTTTAAAAGGACCACGGGGGTCCCCGTGTCCTTATCGAGGAAGAGATTCACCACCCTGCATTCAGTGCGTGCCATAGGACATTCAGCCTTTCAAACTCTGCTTATAATATACTCATTTGGGCATAAAAATCAAGGGTGGTAACAAAAAATTGCTTTTCTCCGCCCGCTTTCCGCGGGCCGAAGTACCATTGTATTTAATTGCCTCATCCCAGGGCATCATTTAGGGCCTGGAAAAATGAGGAAAGAGCCCCGATACCTCCACTGTTCAGGAGTTCTACGGCCTTCGTTCCCATGATAAAGCCGTCGGCATGTTCCAGGGCCGACGCCGCCGAGGCGGCGTCGCGTATGCCGAAACCCATCACCACCGGCACGGAGCTTTTACGGCGCGCAAGAGTGGCCTTTTTCTTCGTATCGGCATCGATGTAAAGCTCCCCGCCGGTGATGCCCCTTATCGATACAAAATAGAGGAAACCCCGTGCCGCCCCCGCAATCTCCCTGATCTGCTCGCTTGAATTCTCCGGCGTGATGAAATGTATGTATTCCATTTCGTGACGCGCAAAAGGCGCTTTAAACCGCCCGCTCTCCACATAGGGAATATCTGGCAATACCGCCCCGTCGATGCCGGCAGCATTCGCCTGTCGGGCAAAATTTCCGATTCCGCGCCCAAAGACAGGATTGGCGTAGGTCATGATGTATATCCTGCTCTCCGGCCCGGTTCTTTTCCTTATTTCTTTCACGCTGTCGTACACCCGGGCCATGGTGCATCCCTTTCGCAACATTTCGGCGGCGGCCTTCTCGATGGAAGGCCCGTCCGCAACGGGGTCGGAAAAGGGGAGGCCAACTTCAAGAAAATCAAAGTACCGCAAACCAAGGCAAGCCGCCTCCACGAAGGCCGCCGGATTTGGATAATTTCCCACCAGATACAGTCCGTTGTAGCCTCTCATAAAGAAAGCTCCTTCATTAAGATGTCCATGTCCTTATCGCCGCGCCCCGAAAGGTTCACAAGCACCCTGGCACCTTTAAATTTTTTACGGTGCCGTATGACATATCCCAGGGCGTGACTGCTTTCCAGGGCGGGAATGATCCCCTCCCGGCGCGACAGGGCAAGGCAGGCCGCAAGGGCGTCTTTGTCCCGGCATTCGGCATACTCAACAATTCCCATTTCCTTAAAATAGCTATGTTCAGGGCCCACAGCGGGATAGTCGAGCCCGGCAGAAACAGAATGCACCGGAAGGACCTGGCATTCGGCATCTTGCAAAAGATATGTTATACAGCCGTGAAGGACGCCCCGGCGTCCCCGCCTGAGCTTCGCGCTGTGCTCTCCCGGGCCGCTGCCGTATCCCCCCGCCTCGATCCCAATGAGCTTCGTCTTCGCCGCTTCGGCATATCCCGCAAAAATCCCCGCCGCATTGCTTCCGCCGCCCACGCAGGCGACGACATAGTCCGGGTCCCCGCCGCAGAGCTTCCGCATCTGCCCCCGGGCCTCGATGCCGATGACAGACTGGAAATCGCGGACAATCATCGGAAAGGGATGGGGCCCCACGACGGAACCCAGGAGATAATGGGTGGAGCGGACGTTCTTCACCCAATCGCGCAATGCCCCATTGATGGCGTCCTTCAGGGTGCGGCTTCCCGATTCCACGGGAACCACCTCGGCGCCAAGGAGGCGCATCCGCGCCACATTGGGGGCCTGGCGCGCCATGTCGGCGCTCCCCATGTACACTGAGCACTCCATGCCCAGAAGGGCCGCCACGGTTGCCGTCGCGACGCCGTGCTGGCCCGCCCCCGTTTCCGCAATGAGGCGCTTCTTTCCCATGAAGCGGGCCAGAAGGCCCTGCCCCAGGCTGTTGTTGAGCTTGTGGGCCCCGGTGTGAAGCAGGTCCTCTCTTTTCAGGTAAATTTCGGCCCCTGTCTCGCGCGACAGGTTTTCCGCGAAATATACCGGAGTGGGACGCCCGGCGTATCTGCCCAGGAGGCCGTCGAGTTCACGTTTCATCGCCCTGTCCTTTCGGAAGGAAGAGTAGGCCCTCTCCAACTCTCCCAGGGCGTTTATGAGAGTTTCCGGAACAAATCTTCCACCAAAGTTTCCAAAGTATCCTGCCGCATCAGGTAGACTTTTCATGCAATAGCGCCTCCCGTAAATTCTTCATGAATGATGCCATTTTCTCCCGCGACTTCACGCCGGGAGCTGTTTCTATACCCGACGACACGTCGAGGCCGAAAGGACCAATCTTTCTCACCAGATACGCCACATTATTCTCGTTCAATCCCCCCGCCACGACGGTCCTTCCCAGATAAGAAAAACCGCGGAGGTATTCCCAGTTAAACGCGGCCCCCGTACCGCCATGCGATTCCCGGGAAAAAGAATCGAGGAGGATGATGTCGTTTTCCTTCGGAGCGGGAATCGACGCGAGGTCTTCCGCGCCGCTTATCCTGTGCGCGGCGATGGCCCTCACCGTGGGCCAGAGCCCTTCCGCCAGGGCGGGCGAATACACCTGGACGATATCGAGCCCCGCCATATCGACGGTATTTCGTATATCGTCCAAACGCCCGTCAACGAAGACGCCCACAGCGGACACGCCGGACCCCTCCAGGACCCGGACCAGTTCCCGGGCCCGCCCGGGAGTCACATGGCGCTTTGAACGCTCGTGGAAAATGAAGCCCGCGGCTTCGATTCCAAGTTCCACCGCCTCCTCAAGGTCCCTTTCCCTGGTAAAACCGCAAAACTTAACGAACATCTGAAAACTCCTTCAACATCTTCGCCGGGTCCTCCGCCTCCATTAAAGAAGTCCCCACGAGAAAATACCGCGCTCCCGTCCCGGCCCTCACTGCTGCGAGCCCGGCAGCGTCATTGATGCCGCTTGCCCAGATACCAGTCGTCCCCGGGGGAATTTCCGCAAAGGTCCTCTCCGCAGTCGCGGAATCTATGGCCAGGGATGAGAGGTTGCGGGAATTGACGAGAAGCAATTCCGGATTGAGTTCCAGGACCTCCGCAAGCTCACGGGAATGGTGCACTTCCACAAGGGGCACAAGCCCCCTCTCGACTGCGTGGGAGTAGAGGTCCCGGAGTTCGTCCCGGGAAAGCATCCGGGCTATCAGGAGGGCCATATCGGCCCCAAGGCGCCAGGCGAGGTCCAACTGTTCCCTGAAAAAGATGAACTCCTTACAGAGGACCGGTACTCTGCTCCTCCGGGCAACGCCATAGAGGTCTGACCAGGAGCCGCCGAAATAATTTGCGTCCGTCAATACGCTCAGGGCGCAGGCCCCACCCGCGATATATCGTTCAGCCTGTTCCGCCGCCGATATCCGGCATACCTCTCCCCGCGTCTTTTTCTTTGAAGGGGAATGCCGCTTTATCTCAGCGATAATGCCATTATCTTCCCGGGCCGGATGTTCGAACGCAAACACCGGACGTTCCCGTGAAATATGCCTCGAAAGAAGATTATGAACTTCAGATAGCTCTTCCCGTTTTATCTCCCTCATCTTATTCAGGTCAAATCCGGCTTTCATATCAAACGGGGCCCCTCAAGCTGTTCACTTTTTCACGGGCCGCGCCGCCGTGCACAATCTCAAGGGCTCTGTGATAATGGCGGGCGATATCGCCCTTGCCATGGGTGTACATTGCAAGGGCGGCATTGAGCGCGATAAACTTTCCCAGCGCCGTGGGCACAGGAGATGAAATCGCTTCCATAAAAAGCGAAGCGTTTTCCGCCGCGGTGCAGTGATGGGGCAATGACGCAGCTTCCTCGGGAGAGATGAATTCGCCGGGATTGATTGTGAAATTGCTGATGCGTCCCCCTTCAATTTCGTACACCAGAGTAGGAGCGGAGGGGGACACTTCGTCCATGCCGTCTTCCGAGGAGTAGATGAGGGCCCGCTCATAACCCATGCCCGCGACAACCCTGGCGTACTTCTCCAGAAAATTCCTGCTGAACACGCCTATCATCTGCTTTTTGGGAAACGCCGGATTTGTAATGGGCCCTAAATAATTGAAGATTGTCCGCACCGAGAGGGCCTTTCGCACCGGGGCCGCGTACTTCATTGCCGGATGATAGTTGGGCGCAAACATGAACACAAAGCCGTGCTCATGGTAATAATCCCTTGCCGCCTCGCCGGTAAAGCCTATGGGTATTCTCAGGGCCTCGAGGAAGTCGGCCGAGCCACTCCGGCTTGATACAGACCGATTGCCGTGCTTGGCCACGGGAATTCCGGCGGCGCTGATAACGATGGCCGCGGCGGATGATATGTTGAATGAAAAGGAGTGGTCCCCTCCAGTGCCGCAGGTATCGATATGACCGTTTTTGCCGATAGTAAGGGGCGTCGCGGCCTTTCGCATGGAGCGCGCCGCACCGGCAATCTCCTCTGGGGCCTCCCCACGGACCTTCATGGCCGTGAGTACAGCCGAAAGCTCAATCTCGGAAACAGCGCCGCTGAAAACAGCGTCGAAAAGTTCCTCGGACCTTCTGGCGCAGAGCACTTCGCCCTCGCTTACAGCCCGAATTTTATCCTTTACCGTGCTCATATCCGCCTCCGAAAATTTTTATTAATGTAAGATTAAAAAAATCAGATTTTTCCTCTTCTTTGAAATGCTTCATGGCAACCTCTGATAAGAGAATTGCAGTTATCAGCCACAAGAAACACATGCCGCCTCCCCGGTCTTTTTTTTCGCGTATTGAAGGCTTACGGAAAGAGCGCGAAGTTTGTTCAATATCTCTTCGTATTCCTTTTCGGGGACGCTGTCGCGGACGATGCCTGCCCCGGCCTGGAGGTAGCTTTCCGATGGGGAAAAAACCGCTGTGCGGATTGTAATGCAAGTATCGAGGACCCCATTGTATCCAACATAGCCCACCGCTCCGGCGTAAATCCCCCTCGGGGCCGTCTCCAGCTCATCTATTATCTCTATGGCCCGCGCCTTCGGAGCGCCGCTAACGGTCCCCGCCGGAAAAGTTTCCCTCAGTACGTCGATTATGTCTTTCGACTCGTCCAACTCCGCGCTTATTAGGGAAACCAGATGGATTACATGGGAATAATCCTCGGGCGCCATAAAGGTTTCCAGGTCCACTTTCATTCCCTTCGAAACACGGGCAACATCGTCGCGCGCAAGGTCCACCAGCATGAGATGTTCCGCCCGCTCTTTTTCGTCCGCCAGAAGGCGCGCCCTGTTTTCAAGGTTTTCCTTTCTGTTCTTTCCCCTGGGGGAAGTGCCGGCAATCGGCTTGAGATACACCTTCCCCTTCTCCACCTTCACATGAATCTCCGGAGAACTTCCCGCGACAGTGAGCCCGCCCCTTTTCATAAAAAACATGTAAGGCGAAGGGTTCACAGAGCGAAGCTTGAGATAGAAGCTATAGGGGTCGATATCAGGGGGAATATGGGCCCTCATGCTCAACACGGTCTGGTTTACTTCCCCGGCGGCGATGAGCTCTTTTACCCGCTTCACCTTCTCGATGAAATCTTCACGGCTTTCAAGGTATTCGAGGTCCACATCTCCCGGCCTTGAGGGAAGATATGGAAGCGGGGTATTTCTCACAAGGTTAAGGACCGACTCCTCGAGATATTCAAGGCGCGTGCACGCCTGCTCATAAAGGGCGTTAAGAGAACCGCTGCCGTCATAATAGATTGAAGTCGCGATGTAATATTTGTTTTTCCTGTTGTCGCAAACCAGAAAATCGTCTATCTGCATGAGAAGCGCAAGCGGCCCGCCGTCCTTCTCACGAATGCCTTTCCTGAGAATTCCAATATGGTTCACCAGTTCGTATGAAAAATAACCCGCCAGTCCGCCGTTGAAATCGCCGAAGCGCCCATAAGACAGTGAAGAGAAAGTTTGGGTTTCTTTTTTCAGAAAGGAAAAAATATCAGAACCGACGATAGAGGTCCTTCCATCTCTATGCTCGATTACCTTTCCCCCGGAAAATTCAATAAGCCTGCCGGAATTGAAGCCAAGGAAAGAGAACCTGCTCCATGTACGGTTCTGCCTCGCGCTTTCGAGGAAGATAATATCTCCTCCGCCTGCCAGGGCTTTCATGAGGGAAAGGAGCCCTATTTCCGAAAGGTCAAGTTCACGGTACACGGGAATCCGGTTAAACCCCTCCGAAAGTTTCTTCACCGTTTTAAAATTTGGATAAATCATCACTCCCCCTTAATATAAAAAAGCCGCGGTCATTCATCGCACCGCGGCCCTCTCAATATATAAAAAAAGCCGCGGGTGACGCCCACCCGCGGCTTTTCAGATTGTACAATGACAACGCCTCAGGCGGACACCAGAAGGTAAATCCACCACCAGAGGCCGCGTCCGCAATCGGTACGTCTGAGGAGCAATTTTGCCGATTGTTTCTTCATATAGAAACACTTCTTTTATGGGGCGGAATTTGTCAAGAAAAACTCCAAAAAAACCGGATCTTTTTTCCTTGACAGGGAGACACTGGAAACATTACAGAATAACCTCATAATTTGCCCGTCCATAGGGATATGGCGGTCACACCACGGCCCTGCGAGGTATCCATGTATCCAATCCTTTTTCAGTACAAGCTCATATCAATTGGCGGCTACGGCGTCATGCTCGGGCTGGGGTTCTATCTCGCGTTTCTCCTTCTGGAACGCGAGCTCAAACTGCGCAATATCGACCCGGAGCTTGCCTATAAAATTCTCCTGGTGGCCATCCCGAGCGGAATTATCGGATCAAAGGTATTCCACATATTGGAACACTGGAACGAATTTCTCCAGTACCCCGTGGAAATGATTTTTTCAGGTGCGGGCCTCTCCGCCTATGGCGGCTTCCTCATGGCCTTCGGACTGAGCTATATTGTAATAAAAAGAAGCAAGGTTGATGTCCTCACGGTCTGCGATGCCGCAACGCCTTCCATGGCCCTGGGGTATTGCTTTGGCCGCTTTGGATGCCATGTTGCAGGCGACGGATGCTATGGAATCCTCGTAAAACCCTACCATGCCCTCCAATGGTTAGGCACCTCCTATCCCAACGGCATCGTACCCACATCGAGCCCGGTATATCCTACACCTCTTTTTGAGGTTTTCGTATCGGTCCTGGTCCTGGGATTCATGCTGCAGCTTCGCCGCAAGGAATGGCCCGCCGGAAAGCTTTTTTTCCTATACATGATTCTCAACGGATTACCCCGCTTCCTAGTCGAGTTCATCCGAACGAACCCGGAGATGGCTTTTGGATTCACCCAGGCCCAGGTGGTGGGTTTCTTCCTGATGGTGACAGGGATTATCGGTATCGTGCTTCTCGACAGAAAAAAGGCGGCCGAAAAGGCCTGATAGCCGGTACAACTTAGCAGAATGAACTATTCCGCAGCGATTGGGGAGCTGGTGTTCGCATGTGGGGAATGCGGGGATTGCGGGTTTATGCGCTGTGTGAGAGGAGTTTGGGGGGTACGCCCCAGTAGATGATCCAGCATTGAACACCATAAAACACAAATGACTCAATTGCGTAATCGCTGTATCGATAGTTATCCGGACTTTCCGAAATTTCACGCATCATTTCATCTAAATATTGCTCAATCATTTCATCAACAATAAAAGAAACAGACATCTTCCACACCTTCCGCAAATCTATACAGAACTCATACTCGTCCACTCTGAACTTCACATGAAGCCTTTGCCAGTATCCCCTCCCGCCGCGTGAGCAATATCTCACCGCACCGAATTCACCGGCGGGTTTCCCCTTTTTCCCATACGCATATTTAAGAAGAGTTGATATCATCTGTCCAACAGAGACGTTGGCCGTGGCGGCGGCATCTTCAATTCTATTTAAATTTTCATATCCAATACAGATTGTCGTTTCAATTTCCATACAAACCTCCAATTATCCACAGGGGGAAACGCAAAAAATTAGATTGCCCTCCTAAAACCATACGAAATTGGCCGATAAAAAATTTAAAATTTTTTCAGTGATTGCCGCTATCTTTTGACCTCCCATTCAAACTATGATTGCCCAATACAATTTAAAAAAGTGTTGAATTAATAAAGGCCCATCGGAACATTGGCCATAAGTACAATTCAGTTATGACCACTGCGATTTTTCGGGAGGAAATCATGGCCTACTCAATGCACCGCGACACCATCGGCGACATACCCAGAAGGACCGCTGCCAGGTTTCGCGCCAAACCCGCCCTCATTTTTCGCGACATCACCCTTACTTTCGAAGAACTCGAACGTGAATCCTGCCGATTCGCAAATCTCATGCTGGACATGGGCATACGCAAGGGGGACAGGGTCGCGATCAACGCTTATAATTCCCACTATTATCCGATCTCATTTTTTGGCCTAGCGAAGATCGGTGCCGTTCAGGTTCCAGTAAACTACATGCTCAACGGCGATGAAATAGCATATATCATAAACCATTCGGGATCGAAGATATTCATTACCGAGGACGCCCTCTTACCCGCAATACAGGGATCGCGCGGTTCGTTCACATCGGTAGAACACTGGGGCTTTATCCCCTTATCCGGCGCCCCGACACCGGAAGGTTTTTTTAACCTCGAAAAAGAAATGCGATCTTCCAATTCCGATCCGGTGGAACATGACATTTCCGCGGAAGATATTGTCCAGATTCCCTATACCAGCGGCACCGAGTCGCGCCCCAAGGGGGCCATGCTCTCCCACCGGGCCCTCATGTCCCAGTATTATAGCTGTATCTTCGAAGGAGAATATCGTCCTGAAGACGTGAGCCTCAATGCCCTTCCTCTTTTCCATTGCGCACAGCTCCACTGCTTTCTCACACCGTTGCTATATGCCGGTGCGACAAACATAATTCTCCACCGGGCGGACCCGGCGGAGATGATCGCCTCGATCGAAAAATTCCGAGTCACCCACCTCTTCGCCCCTCCCACAGTGTGGATCGGCATCCTCAACAATCCCGGACTGAAAGAACTGGACCTCTCGAGTCTGGTCAAGGCGGCATACGGTGCGAGCATAATGCCCGTTGAGATAATTAAACAATTGGCCGATTCATTCCCTGGAATTCGGCTTTGGAATTACTATGGACAAACAGAAATGGGCCCTGTTGCGACGATCCTTCGCCCCGAAGACCAGCTATCAAAACCCGGGTCCGCAGGCCGCCCTGTCCTCAATGTCGAAACGGCGCTGATGGACGATACAGGCCGGCTTCTCGGCGCAGGCGAAGTCGGGGAGATTGTACACCGGTCGGGCCATGTCATGGCGGGATACCTCAACGACACCGAAAAAACCGCCGAGGCCTTTGCACATGGATGGTTTCACAGCGGCGATCTCGGCATGTTCGATGACGATGGATACCTTTTCATCGTCGACAGGAAAAAAGACATGATTAAAACCGGCGGAGAGAACGTCGCTTCCCGGGAAGTGGAGGAAGTGATCTACCAACACCCGGCAGTGGGAGAAGTGGCCGTCTTCGGCGCGCCGGACCCCAAGTGGATAGAGCTTGTTACCGCCGCCATTGTCCCGAAACGGGGAATGACTTTAAATGACGCGGAAATAATCTCCTTCAGCAAGCAACGCTTAGCCGGATTCAAATGTCCCAAGAAAGTCATTATCGTGGAAAAATTGCCCAAAAACCCATCAGGCAAGATTTTAAAACGTGAGCTTAAAAAGATGTACGCCTGAGGGAATATTGTAACCGATGGGAAACTCAGAAATTAGGTTTTTCCAGCCCGCCTTAAGCGGGCGGAAAAACCTAATTTTAAAAGATCGCCTACTACAAACACAACAGGAGTGACTGCCTGTAATGCAAAAAGGGTGATGTCACGGCTGAAGGCCCTCTACATCACCCTTCGAAAAAAGACTCGCCGCGCCGCGGAAATCAGCGGCGCACATCACTTAAAACAGTTTTTTCAGCCTTCCGCCGACTTTGCCCTTTACCTTATCGGCCCCCTTCTCGGCGGCTTTCTGCGCCGCCGCCTTCGCCTTGTCTTTTGCGACGTCCTTAAGCCCCCCCGCCGCGTCAGACACGAGGTCCGATAAAGCCGGAAGTTTCGGATGCGTGAGACGGGCAACGGGATTGCTCATAGTGCCGGAAACGTCAAACTTGAGGTATACTTTCCCCTCACTGTTCACCAGCCGCTTCATTGCCACATCAGCAACCTTTTCGGCCTTCACATAATCGGCCGCTCTCCCCTTGATGAGCCTTCCAGCATTCTTCTCTATGCCTTTACGCACGGAGGACTGGTGCTTCTCCGCCAGGGTCATGTCGAGATTGAGACCTACGGCCTTGTTGTTCATGCCGACCATACCTGCGAAATTCAGCATGTAATCATCCGTGCGAATCTTTCCATCGGACAGTTTCACGGTGCCGCCTCCATAGGCTACGGTTACAAAGGCGTTTCGCCATGTTATTTCCTTCTTCAGAAAATCGAACTTGCCGCTGTACTTTGTCAGCGCTTCGACGGACATCATTTTTTCGAAGATCTGCAGCCCCGTCATCTGTCCGTAGGGCATACCGACTTTCGCTGTTAACGAAGGGTCCAGACGCCGTGTCTTCGCGTCGAAGGGCTTCACTGTTCCGTTCACGGAAAAACCTATATCAAACGATTTGACGGTCCCGGATTTTACCGGACCTGTGGTTTTTACCCCCATCTCGATGCGGAGCCCCACGGAATTCTGTTTTTCGAGGTTTTTCGGGGCGATATCGATGGAATGCGCCAGGGCAGTGAGGTTATAAACCTGGAAGGATTGGTCCAGCCCGCGGTCAATAAATGTCACCACTCCCTTCTCTATGCCCACCTTTCCGACGGTTATATCGACAGGGATGTCGTCGGCGGTCAGGGGCTTTGCCGGCTCCTTCGCCGCCTCTGCGAGCCGCTTCGCCTCCTCCGCCTTTTCTTCCGCCGTTAGTTTCTTCGGTCTCGTGAGGTCGTCGAAATTGAATCCGCCGTCCCTGCCCTTGACGATATTGATGACAGGCTCGTACAGCACCAACTGCTTCAGCACAAAACGCCGGGAGAGAAGAGGGAGAAGCTCCACCTTAAACGTAAATGAAGTTAGCCCCACAAAAAGATCGTTTGCCGCTACAGGTTTACCCTGGAGCGCTTTGAGTTCCTCCGGGGTTTTAAAATTGGATATTTTTACGTCCCGAACTTCAATGCCCGAAAGGGCCGAAAAGAGCCCCGCGCTGACATCGCCTATGACTACATGGCGGTTGAGAGCCTTTTCCATCTGGCCCGCGATCATCTCCTTATCAACGATGAGCATAATCAGTATGCCCGCCGTCACTATCAGCACGAAGATGACGCCGATGATGATCCCCAGCCACTTAACAGCTTTTTTCATGATTACAACCTCCAGAGAGGAATACTCCCGGCGATAGGACACATTGCGTCTTCCCGTCAATCGCCATTGGTTCAAAGCCTACGCCATATCCCTATTTTTTTTCAAGAAGAAAAATTCGCACCGGCACTCCATTGCCCGGCCAGCTCTCAATACAAAAAGAAAAAATTACCCGCGTCGATACGAAAAAAAAAGGCACCCCGCCGGGTGCCTTTTTTCACGCATCTTCTTAAGCCATCATCCAAGCTTTTGCATGAGTTCTTCGCTCACTTCTTTCACGCCGGGCTTCCCGTCGAGGCCAACCACCTTCATACCCTTCTTCGCCGCAACGTCCTTGAAGTAATTCACCGCGGCAATGGTCCCTGTTTTGGCGTCATAGTAGATGTCATGACGCTTGCCGATGGCGACTTCATCCTGGTCGTCGGAACGGGCCGAAAGGGCGCCGCCGCAGACGCGGCATACCATCTGGCCGTCCTTCTCGGCGGGCTTGATGGCGTCGATATAAATATTGTTCGGGTGATTGTTGTCGTTGGCGCAGAGACGCCGCCCCATGATGCGGTTTTTGGCAATCTCCCTGTCTAATATAATTTCAATAACATAATCGAGCTTCATTCCCGCCTTGCCAAGGGCCTCGTCGAGGGCCTTCGCCTGTTCGATGCTCCGGGGAAAGCCGTCCAGAAGCCAGCCGTTCTTACAATCCGGTTCCTGGAGCCGGCTGACAATCATGGGGATGGTGATGATGTCGGGAACGAGCTCACCCCGGTCGATATACTCCTTGGCTTTCTTACCTATCTCCGTCCCTTTCTTGATGTTGTCCCTGAAAATAACACCCGATTCCACATGGACCACATTGAATTTTTTCTGCACCACGGCGCCCTGGGTCCCCTTTCCACTGCCATTGGGGCCGAAAATCAGGATATTCATTATTCCACCTCTATCGCTCTGGTTTTTTTAGCCGACAGGACGCGCCGCGGGATAAAAAAACACCCTGGCGCGTTTTTATAATTATTCAATTACAATCTACACAGTTAGATACACCTGTCGTTTCTGTCAAGATAGAATGAACGGTTCCGGCAAAAAAAGGTTTCTTTACATGCGTTCCCGGGTGATAGAGAGAAGCTGAAGAAGCTCCACCTCGGTCATTTCCCGGATTTCATCGGCAAGAACATGGACCACCCATCCTTCCATTGAGGGCTCCCCGCATAATACCGGGTCTTTGGGATCCACAGTACTCATGCCGGGAGCTTCTATTCTCTTCATCTTTCTTTTTTCTGGATTTTTTCCTGTACCACCTTTCCGAGTTTCAACGGCGGGTTTGACATCCTCCTTCATGACATACCTTTTCACACATTGATGGTGCCCCCGCTACACACTCATACTTCGACATCTGTAGGGAGCGCCACGTACCTATGACCGGGCGGCCCCCATGAAAGGGGCAAAATGAATTCTCCGTTCAAAACGGCAAACACCCCTATCTCCCATTGCACAATAAAAACCAAAAGCATTGTATAAATAAATTACAGCCATTATTTGTAAAGCAGAAAGCGGATATTCTCGAAACTTTTCCGCGCTAAAAGTCTAAAATTCAAAAAGACCGCCCGGGCGGGCTTTGTCGGTGAATTATTTTTTCCATTCGCATCCCTCGTTTATTAATACGAATATGGAAGATACCACATTAAAATTTTCTTTACACAATTCAAAATTCCCTGCATTTTTTTGCTTTATTCTGGCAATTGAAGGCATTCCTTCCCTGGGAGAAGACCAGAGCGAAAATGGACAGATTGTACATCTACATGAGCAACAGGCTCGAACAGCTCCTGGAAGAGCTCTGCGATTTTTTCGCCTCATCACCTCCGGCTTCCCCTCTCGAGGAGGAAGTGATCGTGGTACAGAGCCTGGGCATGAGGAAATGGCTTTCCCTGGAGCTTGCGAGAAAATTAGGAATATGGACCAACTGCCGCTATCCCTTCCCCAATGAAATCGTGAACGAAGTGTTCGACAAGGTTCTCGGCCCCTCGGACAGCGCTGACAAAGGATTCTTCGACCGCGACGCGATGACCTGGAGCATTATGGGCCTTTTACCTCATTTTCTTGATGATGCAGTTTTTGCTGAACTGCGCGGGTATCTGGAAGGTGCGTCCGGCCTCATGAAACTATGGCAGCTCTCTTCCCGTATCGCCAACACCTTCGATCAGTATCTCACTTACAGGACGGACATGATAATGTCCTGGGAAAAAGGAAATGATGACGGATGGCAGGCCCGGCTCTGGCGGGCCCTTGCGGAAAAGGCGCCGGTCCCCCACCGTGCGCGCCGACACAACGATTTCCTGGAGGCCCTTACTAAAAATAATTTTTCCCCGCCCGAAGGGTTCCCCGGCAGAATTATCGTCTTCGGTATTCCGTCCCTGCCGCCTTTTCATCTTGAAATCCTGGCGGCACTTGGCAAATTCATCGATGTTCGCGTATTCTTTCTTAATCCCTGCAAGGAGTACTGGGGCGACATCCCCACGCCTGCTGAAAAAACGCGAATACTTAGAAAAAAAATCGGCCCCGGCATCTCCGAAACCGACATGCACCTCGAAACCGGTAACTCCCTCCTGGCATCCCTGGGCACCCTGGGGAGGGACTTCCTCGGCCTTCTATCATCACTCAGCACCCCCCAATTCGAACATAATTTCATCGAGGCCGATACAGCTTTACCAGAGATCCTCCTCAAATCACTGCAGGACGATATCCTCCACATGAAAGAAAGCGTCATCGATGCGGGCGAAGCCGCCCTTAAGGACGGCTCCATCACCATTTCCTCCTGCCACGGCCCCATGCGGGAGGTGGAAGTCCTCAGGGACTATCTCATAAGCCTCTTTGATGAAAAGCAATCGTCCATCGCGCCCGACGAAGTAGCGGTCCTCACTCCCGATATTGAACAATACGCGCCCTACATCGAGGCGGTTTTCGGCGGAGGTGCTAACCCGCCCATCCCCTATACCGTGGCCGACCGCTCCATGGGGAGGGAAAGCGCGCTCGCCTCTGCCTTTCTCTCCATCCTGGATGCCGTCGCTTCCCGCTTCGAAGCCAGCCGCATCGTCGACATCCTGGAGCGGCCGGAAGTCCACAGCACATTTGACATCGGTGCGGAAGAACTTCCCATGCTTCGGCGATGGATCAACGAGACGAGGATACGCTGGGGCTTCGACGGAGAAGGCAAATCAAAGCTTTCACTTCCCCAGGCCGATGAGAATACATGGAAGACGGGGCTCCGGCGCATGTTCCTGGGCTTCGCCATGCCCGGAAACGAAGACACTACTTTCGATGGAATTCTGCCATACGACAGCATCGAAGGAAACGACGCGCTCCTTCTGGGAAAACTCTCTCGCTTTATGCACGAGCTTCACGACTGCGCCAAATCGCTTCCCGGGAAAAAAACGCTTACTGAGTGGCAAAGCGCCCTTTCGGGCGTCCTGAAAAATTTTATTCGAGACGATGACGCGCTTTTAAACGACTATCGCGCCATCGAGGTAATCATCGGACGCCTAGGGGAACTTTCCGAAACGTCACGGTTCGACTACCCCGTCGATTTCCACACCATCTCCGCGCATTTAAAAAAATCTTTCGGCGAAGCCGTCTCCTCACGTAATTTTCTAAGCGGCGCCGTGACCTTCTGCGCCATGCTCCCCATGCGAAGCGTCCCCTTCAAAGTGATATGCATGATAGGAATGAACGACTCCTCCTTCCCCCGCCAGGACCGCACACCGGCCTTCGACCTCATGGCGCGAAACCCCCGGCCCGGAGACCGTTCGCTCCGCGAAGAAGACCGGTATCTTTTTCTTGAGGCGCTAATTTCCGCCCGGGAGCGCCTCTACATCAGCTACACCGGACGGAGCATCATCGACGACGCGGAAATTCCCCCTTCGATACTGGTGAGCGAGCTCATCGATTACATCCATCAGGCCTGCAAAGCCGGGAAGGACGCCTCAATAGTGACGCTTCATCCGCTCCAGCCCTTCAGCCTGCGGTACTACTCTGACACCGGACTTTTCAGTTATTCCGAAGAAAGCTGTGAAACCGCGAAGAACCTCCATCGCCGAGATAGCCAGCGGCCTTTTATCAAGGGCCCCATCAGAGAACCCTTCCTTCCCGGGGCAATCAACCTGGACGAACTCCCGGGTTTTTTCGCGAACCCGGCGAAGCATCTACTCCGCGGCGTCCTGGGAATCCACATCCCCGGCGTTGACGCGGAAAGCGATGACGACGAGCCCTTTGAAATTGACTGGCTTGACCGGTATCAGCTTGTCGATTCCATCTGCCGCAGCCTTATCGCCGGAGGCGTTGCCGATAAAAGCCCATACATTAAGGCATCTGGCGTGCTTCCCCACGGGGCCCCGGGTGATGTCGCCTTAAACAGGCTTATCCGGGAAACGGCCGGCTTTGTCCGATACGCGGAGAAGCATATTGGCGGGAACGCACTGCCGCAGCTTGACCTTTCCATCCCCGTTTCCGGATTGACAATCACCGGCTCCCTCGACGCCCTCTGGGAAAAATATCAACTCCTGTTCCGCCCCGCCACCCTGAAGGTAAAGGACCTTCTCCGGGGCTGGATACGCCACCTCGCCCTTTCCATAGCGAGAGGCCCCGAACATCCCTCGCGCACCGCCCTTATTTCCTCGTCCAGGGAAGGATACAGCACAAAGGTTTTCCCCGAAATGAAACCCGGCGAAGCGTCTGAAATACTGTCCGGTCTGATAAAACTTTTCCTGCGAGGAGGCGCGGAACTCCTGAGCTTCATGCCGGAGTCTTCCTTTGCCTGGGCCAAAAAATTAAAAAAAACAGATGACCCGGCCGCAGCTCTGTCCGAGGCCCGGAAAACCTGGTACGGCAAACAGGACTCGCGCGGTGAAAATGCCGATCCCTATTTTGAACTCGTCTTCGGCCGTCTCAATGAAGATGAACTTTTCGGAGAACAGTTCACGAAAATTTCCACGCAGGTTTTCCTCCCTATTCTTGAGCGAGTGGAGGATGCCCAATGACCCGCACCTCCGACATGCGGCCCCTCGACCTCATCAATCCTCCTCTGGAAGGGGTCAACCTTATCGAAGCCAGCGCCGGCACTGGAAAGACCTACGCCATCACCGCCATTTTTCTGCACCTCCTCATTAAGAAAAAACTCCCGGTGGACCGGATCCTCGTGGTAACCTTCACAGTGGCGGCCACGGAGGAGCTTAAGGGCAGAATACGGGCCATGTTGAGAAAAATGCAACGCGCCTTCACCATAGGAAAATACGAGGGAGATGATGACCGCTTACTCATCGAGGGTTTCCTCAAGAAGTATGCCGCCTCGGACAACGGCCCGCTCCTCGAGCGCCTTGGAGCAGCCCTTCGCAACTTCGACCGGGCCGCCATCTTCACAATACACGGCTTCTGCCAGCGCATGCTCCAGGACAACCCCTTCGAAGCGGGCACGCTCTTCGACACGGAGCTCCTCACCGAAGATAAAAAGATACTCCATGAAACCGCCGCTGATTTCTTTCGCCGCAATCTCTACGATGCCCCGGCGGAGGCGGCTGCGCGGGCGATAAAAAACGGCATCACCCCCGAAGGGCTTGTCGGAATCCTCCAGAAACGCTCCCTGGACCCCGGGACCTCCGTCGCTCCCCGCGTACAACGCCCGGAAGCCTCCGCCATCGAAAATGCACGGGACAGCGCCGCGGCTCTGCTCGAAGAAGCGAGTAAGCTCTGGGAAAAGGGACAGGCTGAGGTCAAGGAACTCATTGAAAACGCGGTCGCACAGAAAAACCTCAGCGGAAACAAGATCAGGACCAAATCCCTCGAAAAGCGTTTCGCCGAGCTCGACGGCTTCATCGCCGCGGGCGACTTGCTTGGCGATTATGAAAAAATCCACTACTTCACTTCCTCGAACATGGTATCTGCGACCAACAAAGGGAAGGAGACCCCATCACACCCCTTTCTCGACGCGTGGGAAAAGTTTCACAAAGCGAGGGGCTCCCTGGAAGAAATTCTGGACGACTATGTCATCTCCCTTAAGGCGGAGTTCATTGAAAATGCGGGCAAGCTTTTGGCGGAATCGCGGAAGCGGAGAAATGTCCGAACCTTCGACGACCTCCTGACGGAGATGCACGCCGCCGTCACGGCGCGTGAATCAAGCCCCATGACCGCAAGGGTCCGGGAACGCTTTGGCGCCGCCCTTATCGACGAGTTCCAGGACACCGACCCCCTCCAATACGAAATCTTCAGCACGATTTTCGACGGGAAAGAAAACTCCCTCTACATGATCGGTGACCCGAAACAGGCCATCTATAAATTTCGCGGCGCCGACATCTTCGCCTATCTTAAGGCCGCGGGGCAATGCAGCCGCAGATATTCCCTTCTGGAAAACCACCGCTCCGGCCCCGGACTTGTCGCCGCGGTGAACACCGTCTTCTCCCGCCTTACCGAAGCGGGCGCCCGCCCCTTCGTCCTCGAGGGCATCGGCTTCGCGCCGGTGTCGCCATCTTCGGGAAAGGTGGACGAGCCATTACCCTTCCCGGGCGCGCCGCTGACGATCTGGTTCATAGACGAATCCTACTCTGACAGAATAACGAAATCCGGCGAAGCCACAATTAACCGCGGAACGGCCGTTGAACTTGGTGCGCTTCACACGGCGCGGGAAATCGGCCGCATCCTCGCCGCGGGCTGTTCCGCCGATAAGATAGCTGTTCTGGTACGAATGCATCATCAGGCGCGGAAAGTCGCGAAGCACCTGCGGGACCTTGGCATTCCCTGCGTCATCTACGGCACGGAGAGCGTGTTCGTCACCCGCGAGGCCGTCGAATTGGAACGTGTCCTTTCATCTATTGCCGACCCTTCAAATACGGGACTCCTTTTCGCTTCCATGTCCACGGAATTCTGGGGAAAGTCGGGCAGCGACATCGCAAGCCTCAGCGCCGATGAGGAGAAGCTCTCAAGCGTCATTGCTTTGACCTTGAAATACCGCCATGACTGGGAGAAGGAGGGCTTCATGCCGATGTTCCGCCGCCTTCTCCGGGACTTAGAGGTGGGCCCGCGTCTCGTCTCTTATGAAGATGGAGAGCGCCGTTTCACCAATGTTCTCCACCTTGCGGAAATACTGCACCGCGCCGAACAGGAAGAGAGATTGGGCGCCGAGGGGCTCTTGAAGTTTCTGCGCCGCATGATGACCGGGGCCGAACCCGGGGAGGAAACAAAACTTCGTCTGGAAACCGACGACCGCGCCCTCCGGATCATCACCATACACAAGAGCAAGGGCCTGCAGTTTCCCATCGTCTTCTGCCCATGTCTTTTTGATCCTGTGACAATTAAGGGCGATTTTTCCTTCCATGAATTAGATGATGATGGGGGCGGTTCCTCCCGCCTCATCGATATCGGCACCAGGGGAGATGAACGGATCGAAAACCTGGCCCTTGCGGCGCGAGAGGAGCTCTCGGAAAGCCTCCGCCTTATGTACGTTGCACTCACCCGGGCAAAGGACCGCTGTTACATGGTCTGGGGCGCGATAGATAAAACAGAACTCTCCGCGCCCTTCTACGCGTTTCATCATGGCCGGATCCCGGACTGGGATACGTTCATCAATGACATTCACAGCAATGATAAAGATGTGATAAAAGCAGCAAAAGATAGCATTGCGTCCGGCTACGCCGAGAGGCTCGCGGACCTGCGGGACCTTGAGGCCTCATCCGGCGGGGCGGTCCTTGTGACGGGACTCCCCGAGGGCGATGCGCCCCGTTACCGTGCCGCCGAATCCGCGAGGGCCCTCACATGCCGTACTTTCAGCGGAGTTTCGGATCGACGATGGTCCCTTACAAGCTTTTCCTCCCTTACTCATTCCGCCGGGGACGACCAGGAGTGGCGGGACCGCGACAGCGAGGCTGCACCGCCCGCCGAAGAAGGCGCGTCCGGTGCCGGCTACAGTATACATAATTTTCCCCGTGGAACACGGGCGGGGCTTTTCATCCACTCGGTCTTCGAGAAAATAGATTTTGCCGCACCCGGCTCCCCCGCCTCCCGGGAGCTTATCAAATCGCTCCTCCATCAGTACGGCTTCGACGAGGCATGGCATGAGACTGTGACAGCAATGGCGCTCAATGTCCTTTCCGCCCCCCTGACCGACGGCGTTCTCAGCTTCCGGCTTGCCGACCTTCTCCCGAAAGTGCGCCTCCCCGAGCTTGAATTTTATTTTCCTATGGCGTCCCTTGCGCCGTCGGACATCGCCGCGCTGGTCCTTCAAGGCCGCGACGACATCCCCTCCGGTTGGAAAAGCCCCGCCTCGCGCCTTGAAGTGGCGCCCGTCGGCGGCTTCGTCAGAGGCTTCATCGACCTCGTCTTTTCCCATGACGGGCGCTATTATATTGCCGACTGGAAATCGAACCATCTCGGCCCCGATGCAAACCATTATACCGCGGAAAAAATGGCCGATGCAATGGCCTCAAGGTTCTATCATCTACAATACCATCTCTACGCCATTGCCCTTCACCGCCACCTGAAGCGGGCCCTTCCGGGATACCGCTACGAAGAACATTTTGGAGGGGCCTTCTATCTATTCATAAGGGGGATGGACCCCGCCACGCCGGGCCGGGGAGTTTTCTTCGACCGCCCCGCCCGGGAACTCATCGAAAAGCTTGATGCCCGTATCGCCGGGAGGGACAATGGCTGATCCGAAACGCCTCATAAGCGCCGAAGCTTTTTCGGACCTCGACCGTGAATTCTTCCGGTTCCTTGAAGAGCGCGCGGGAGACAGTTCGGCGGCCCTGGCGGGGGCGCTCCTTTCCAACCGCGTTATCGCCGGCGACACCTGCCTCGACTTAAACCGCATTGCCGGAAAACCTCTGGGGGATGTCCTCCTCGGAGAAGAGACGGGGACTTCCGATCCTCTCCTTGCGGAAAGGCTTCCCGCTTTAAAGCAATGGAAATCCTCACTGGCCGCGTCACGCATAGCCGCGCCTCCCGGAGAAATGGCCCCGCTGATACTCGATCCTTCCGGAAGGCTTTATCTTTACCGCTACTGGCGGTACGAAACCCGCCTGTCTGAAAACATCAAAGGGCGGCTGCACCTTGACCCGCCTCGAATAGACGAGGGCCTCTTAGCGGCGGGGCTCCGGCGTCTTTTCCCCTCCGGGGAAAAGACCGACTGGCAGCGCGTCGCCGCCCTCAGGGCCGTCACCGGACGTTTCACCGTCATTTCCGGCGGACCCGGCACGGGAAAGACAACCACGGTGGCAAAGATCATCACCCTCCTTCTTGAACAGGCACGTGCCGAAGGCGGAAAATACACGATCGCGCTTGCTGCCCCAACGGGAAAAGCTGCCGCGCGCTTGAAAGAATCCATTGACCGCGCCATGGCCCCCGGAGAAACCCTCAAAGATACGGCGCCGGAAATCCTGCAGGAATTTCCCCGGGAAGCTTTCACCATCCACCGCCTCCTGGGCGCCAGGCCCGGAACGCCTTATTTCCGTCACGATGCGTCCAGCCCTCTCCCCTTCGACGCGGTAGTGGTCGATGAGTCTTCGATGGTGGACCTGGCCCTCATGGCAAAGCTCCTTGATGCGGTGCCCCCGGAATCCCGGGTGATTCTCCTGGGAGACAAAGACCAGTTAGCATCAGTGGAGGCCGGCTCCGTCCTGGGGGACATCTGCGGCGGGGTGGACAGAAGCGCGCCATGTTTTTCCCGCAGCTTCGCCACCCTGGCGAAGAGGCTGTCCGGCGATGAGCTTCCCATTGCAGAAGCTGGCGATGCCGTTATGCGCGACACTATTGTTTATCTCGATAAAAGCTACAGGTTCAACAGCGATATCGCCAGGCTCGGACGCGACATACGCGCGGGACGAGCCGCGGATACAGTTGGCGAACTTTCTGACGGAGGCTACAACACGGTACGCCTCGATCCTCCCGGAAGTCTCGAAGAGCTGAGGGCTCGCGTCGCCGACCTCGCGTCCAAAGGCCCCTGGCAGAGCCTTGGCGAGGGGGACCCCGCCGATGCCCTCAATCAGTTCTTCGAAGTGATGGTGCTCTGCGCCCTTCGTCGCGGGCCCCGGGGCGCGGAATCGATAAATAAAATCATTGAAAGCCGGATTGCCCCGCCGCGGCGCCAGGGCATGTATAATGGCAGGCCTGTGATGATAACGAACAACAGCTACTCCCTGGGCCTTTTTAACGGCGACATCGGCATCATCCGTACAGGGAGCGGCGGGGCCTTCCTCGCCCATTTCCCCGGCGGCGAACCCAAAAGCACACGCTCAGTGGCCGCGGCGCGGCTTCCCCTCCACGAAACCGTCTATTCCCTTACGGTCCATAAAAGCCAGGGCTCGGAATTTTCCCGGGTACTGCTGGTGCTCCCCGACAGGGACAGCCCCGTACTCACGAGGGAACTCCTTTACACTGCCGTCACCCGGGCCCGCTGCAAAATAGAAATATGGGGCGACCCTAAAGTCCTGGCCAGGGCCATTGAACGCCCTGTGATGCGGACATCGGGACTTCGCTTCGCTCTCTGGGGAGATGAGAGTTGACGTCCAGATAACACAAGATTTCACTTGACGTACGCCCTTTTACATCATACCATAGCCAAGAATAAGGGAACCTTTAAAAAATTAAATTTTTGAGGTTTCCATAAATTGTAACTACTGGCATACTCAGTACTCAGGTTTTCCCTCCCGCCGAAGGCGGGCGGGAAAACCTGAGTACTAAAAATTGCCATAAACCAATCAAAACGCACCCAGGAGGGAGGACAATGGCTGCAAAATTTGAAGTGTACAAAGACAAAAAAGGGGAATACCGTTTCAGACTGAAAGCGGCCAATGGTGAAATTATCGCTGTAGGAGAGGGTTATTCATCGAAGACGGCCTGCCTCAAAGGCATCGAATCGGTGAAAAAAAACGCCCCCGAGGCCGAAATCGTAGACAGCGAATAATACCGCGCCCGTGGAAACATGACCCATCCGGCCGGGGACCCTATGAGGCCCGGCCGAGGTGTTTTCAGACACCGCGGGAAGAGCAATAAATGAAAAACATGAAACCTGAGAAGGAAAAGCCATGAAGCCAGTCAGAATCATGCCCTGCCTTGACATGAAAAACGGGCGCGTTGTAAAGGGGGTGCACTTTGCCGATATCCGCGATGCCGGCGATCCCGTAGAGAACGCGAAGTTTTATCAGTCCGAGGGGGCCGACGAGCTCGCCATGCTCGATATCGCCGCCACTCTTGAAAACCGTGCGACGCGACTGGAATGGGTGAAAAACGTCTCCTCGGTGATAACCATTCCCCTCACGGTCGGGGGAGGCATCGGAAGTCTGGATGATATTAAGATGGTCCTCGACGCCGGTGCGAACAATGTTTCCATTAACAGCGCCGCGGTGAAAGACCCGGCCATCGTGGAAAAAGCGGCAAAGACAATCGGCCCAGAAAGGCTCACCATCGCCATCGATGGGCGGCGCAACGCGGCAATGCCGTCCGGCTACGAGCTCGTGATTTCCGGGGGGACCAGACCGACCGGCAAAGACGCCGTGGAGTGGGCCCGTCAGTGTGAATCCCTCGGGGCGGGAGCCCTGCTCCCCACCAGTATGGACGGCGACGGCACACTGCAGGGGTACGACATCGGCTTCACCAGCGCCATCGCCGATGCGGTGTCCCTCCCCGTGATCGCATCCGGGGGCGCGGGAAAGCTCGAGCATTTTGCCGAAGCCGTGGAGAAGGGCCGCGCAGAGGTCCTCCTGGCGGCATCGGTATTTCACTTTAGGACCTACAGCATCCGCCAGGTAAAAGAATATCTGAAGGGAAAGGGAATTCCGGTACTGCCGTAAACCTGGCCCATGCCCGGGCGAAGGGGAAAAAACGCAGATCGGTACTTTTATTTCCAGTCGGCCTTCGGAGGGCGGGAAAATTAATTTGAGTTTGCCTCATATTCCCATGCCCGTTCCAGGCGTCCATTCCCTCACGCAGTTGCGCCCGTCATGTTTGGCCCGGTACATCGCCTCATCGGCCCTATTTATGAGATCGTCGGTGGTAAGGTCGCGCCCCTCTTCCAGGACTGCAATGCCTATGCTGACGGTGACAGGGATTGTCTTTCGCCCGGTATTCACGGGGTCCCTGCGTACCTCGTCCAGAAGACGTCCGGCCACCCGTAAGGCTGATGTTCTATCGGTGCCGGGCATTAAAACGACGAATTCCTCACCGCCGTAGCGGCCAAGGATATCGGAATCCCTGAGCCCGGCCCTGAGCCTGGTCACAAGCTTTGCAAGTATCTGGTCTCCCACGGCATGTCCGTACTTGTCGTTGATAGCCTTAAAGTGGTCGACGTCAATCATCAGGGCCGAAAGTTCCTGGCTCTTTAAAAGCGCGTGCTTGAATGCGCGTCCGGCAAGCTCAAAAAACCTGCGCCTGTTGTAAACCCCCGTGAGTGGGTCCGAAGTAGCAAGTTCGAAGAGGGCTAATTCCGCGCGCTTCCTCTCGGAAATATCGCGGCTTATGCCGGCAAAAGCCATCGGCTTCCCCGTTTCGGGGCTCCTTATAATAAAGGCGTTCATCTCGACCGGGACCGGCCTGCCGGAAGCCGTGTGAATCATCTTGAACTCGCCTACCCAGCTCCCGCTTTCCTTTATCGACGACACCATTCCTCCCGTGAGGCGCACTGCCTCTTCCGGCGCTAAGAAATCCCCTATATACTTCCCCTTGACCGCGGAGAGGGAATCGATGCCAACGAGGCGAAGCCCGGCCTCGTTGACATAAAGGACCCTCCCTTCCAGGTCGGAAATTCCAATAAAATCGGAACTGGTCTCGATGATCGCCGCAAGCTTCTGGCTTTCCTCCTCTGCCCGCTTCCGCCGCACGATTCTCCAGGTGTCGTTCGCAAGGAGCTGGAGCTGCCGCACGTCGGCCTCTTCGTACTCCGTCGCCTTGTTTGCCACTCCGGCTATAGCCTTCACTTCGTCACCTTCGATGACAGGCACACTCATGTGCCGTACAAGTTCCGAGTGGCCCCGGGGAAGTTCATGTTTTCCTTCAAGGGCCGGATAATCGTTGTGGACCGCGGGTTTTTTCGTCCTTGCGCAATCGGCCCAAACTCCTGCAACGGAGAGGAGATAGTGCTGGGGTTCCTCTGCCGTGCATTGCTTGCGGGCCGATTGCGACCACGCCGCAAGCTGTATCGTTTCCCCATCGTCATTGATAAAATGGAAGTAACCTATGGGGCTTCCTGTCAAGTTCTGCGCCTCCTCAAGGGAGGCCTGTACTATTTCGGCCTCGCTGAGGCCATGGGTCTTTTCCGAGAGGGTCAACAGGGCGTTGAGCCGCATTTCGTTGAGTTTCAACGCCTCCCCGGCCTTCTTGCTCTCGGTGATATCAACCACGAATCCTTCCAGATAAGCGGGATTGCCGTTCTTATCATCCACCCCCCGCACGGTCAGATTGGTGATTATCACTGTACCGTCTTTTCTCTTAAAAGGCATTTCATAATGCTTCCATCCATCGAAACGGAACGCCCTTTCTATTACCTCATCGCGCCGTAGGGGATCGGCATAAATCTGCGAGGAGATGTTCTTCACTGAAGAAATCATTTCCTCCGGCCCGCTGAACCCGAGAATCGAAGCAAAGGCGCCGTTTACCCTTAGAAAAGTCCCCGATGGGAGGGAATGGAAAATCCCCATTGAGGCGTTCTCGAAAATGCCGCGGTAGTTCTCTTCACCTTCCCGAAGGGCCTCCTCGGCCCTCATCCTCTCCACGACCCTTCCGAGGCGCTCCGCCACGGTGTTGAGGAGCATCCCTTCCTCCTTGAGGAAAGGGCCCTCGTACATCTTCGGCAATTCCTGTAGGTATCGGACCTCCACGCTTCCCAAAGAAACGCCCTGGACCGATACTTTCCGCTCCTGCTTCCATGGCGTATCCGCAAAATTTTCAGTCTGGTAGGAGACTCCGCCGAAGGTGATGCGGGCGCAGGACAGATCAGAATACTGGTAGGCCGAGGGCAGAATATCCGCAACTCCCTGAAAAATATCCTTCTCGTTTATTCCGGGGCGTTCCAACAGGGCGGAAACTGTGTGCAAACAATCCAGTTCCTTGACTCTTTCACCGAGCTCATAACTTTTCTGCGCAAGAAGCTCCTCGGTGTTGCGTCGAAAAAACACCTCCTGCTCCGCATGCTCAAGCGCTTTCTTGTTGATTGAGAAAATATTATAACCGATAATCGCCGCACCTACTATGGAAAGCAGGCTGTCGGCGATATGATCGATCAGAGGGCCGTAGGCCAGGCCAAGCTCGTAGCGAAAGTACCATAGGTACAGGCAGAACAGCGCGGAGTTCACCAGGGGATAGGCGACGAACACCGAAGGTTTTCGGGTCGTCGCCACCGGCACGAGCGAAAGGAGGACCACAAGGAACAGGGCGGTGTTGAGCCGCGACAGGATGAAGGACTTGTCCACAGCCATGACCATCCAAACCGTGGTAAAACCGCATAAAAGGATGAAATGGGCCCCGAAGGCATACCGCCCTCTGACAATGACCAAAATTCCCGCAACGTTGCATACAATTCCGGCAATGAGTGCAATCATGATGCGCACATCGATGGAATAGCCGTAGTTCGGGTCATTCAACTCAATATGCCAGGAGTAAAGCGCGGCAACGGCGAAGACAAACAGGAAAGAAAATGAGATGTACAGCATAAACCGCGCCTTGAGCTTCATCACAAGGCTTTCACCTTCATAGCGTCTTAATAGGCGGTTCATCAACCAATCCATGGAGGCCCTCATAGTAAGAAGCGATTATATGAAAACCGGACAGAGCAAAAAACGGAATCGGCCGCAATGGAGGGTAAAGAAATATCTAAGACGGCATAATAGGATAATGGCGAACTCACAGAAATCCGTATTCCCAATTTCGCCTGGATACTGGCAAAGCATAACATATTGAAGGAAAACGCCGGCCCCGTCATAGGAATCCGTTCTCCGCATACCATTTCCCGGCATCGGCAACCATCTCCTCGATCGGCACGGCCTTGAATCCGAGAACTTTCTCTGCTTTTGAAGAATCATACTTTGGGAAAACCGACATGTAACGCGCCTGTCCCGGATTGAGTTCCGGAGGTTTTCCCGTGAAGTTAGAAAAAATTTCCATGAGATAACCATAAGTCACAGTCATCCATTTCGCCATAGTATACCGTGGGGGGCGGGTCCCAACGGAGGCCGAAATGATTGCAAAAACACTGCGATACGATTCGTTGATGCCGCCGCAGATGTATCGTTCTCCCGGTTTTCCCTTCGTCAGCGCCGCCACATGGGCCTTAGCAACTTCCGTCACATGGGCCCAGGGGGCGCCGCCGGGCAGGACCGCCGGCACTTTTCCGTCCCGCAGGTCCATAAAAAGCCTTCCGAACTGGAGCGTATGATCGTATGGCCCAATCATGCTTCCCGGGTTTATCACAATCACAGCAAGCCCTCTGTCGACATATGAGAGCGCAAGGCGCTCTCCTTCCCTTTTGGTATCCGCGTAATTGTATCCCATTCCGCCATAGTTGTACTCGCTCCAGGTTTCGTCCGCAAGCCCGTCGGGATTGTATCCCAGGGCGTCCACGGTGCTCGTGTGTACAACCCGCTTCACTTTATTGGCCAGGGCCGCCTCCATGACTGTACGAACGCCTTCGACATTGGTCCTCCGCTGGCTTACGAACTTCTTTTTCCAGAAGCTCGTGTCCCCCGCCGCGTGGATCACGGCGCCCATCCCTTTCATCGCCGCCCCCACGGCCGCAGGATCGGCCACGTCACCGAATACGAGTTCCACACCCTTCTCTTCAATATAAGATACATTCGATCCCTCGAGGGAAAAGGCGCGGACAACATGGCCTCTGCGAAGGCATTCGCGGACAATATTGGTTCCAAGAAAGCCGGATGCTCCGGTAACGAGTATTTTCATTCTTTCAAAATATGCCAATTACATCAAAGTGTCAACACTATTATAAGGCGCAATGCCTGCAGAGAACCTCTTTAAAAATTCAAGCCAATCACAAAAACAACGATTTTTCGCCCGCCTTCGGGGTATGGGAAAATATAAGGCAACTTCTAATAATTTGGTTTTTCCGCCCGCCTTCGGCGGGCGGAAAAACCTGAGTCATGAGTATGCCAGTAGTCGCAAATTAAGGGGATCTCAAAAATTTAATTTTTAGAGGTTCCCTAAGGTTAAGGGATTACCAGCCGGAGAAGAATCGGTGATTGACATTTATTCTTGACAATCCAAGACAAATGATTCTCTTATGAGCACTTTCCAATTTTTTGTGATCTCACAGGGGAGCCCCTAAAAATTTAATTTTTGAGGTTTCTTAAAAAAATCCATGAAAACAGCGCTATCATCACTTCTTTCAATTTGCATTTTAACCTCCGCCCTAATAGCGGAATCCCCTGAGAAAAATGCCGTAACAGCGCCGCCGGCCGATAAGATCACGGCACATTCCGGAACAGAGGGCGCTCTATCAACTCCTCAAAAAGGGACCCCCGTCATCTTCGAAGAAAAGGAACTTTTCAGGGTACATTCCTTCCTGGGCCCCCTCGACCCCGCCCGGCGCGCCGAAACGATTTCATCGCGACTTAAGGCCATCAAAGACACAAAGTCCTTCGACGATGACAATCTCAAAGTTATATCCTCGGAATTCACTACGGACATCATTTACGACACCACCATCATCATGTCCATTACCGCCGGAGACGCCGAGGCCGAGGGAAAAAAGGCCGGGGAACTCGCGGAAGAATATGCCGGTACCATTAAAGAACTCCTAAAAACCCGGCCTGCCCTTGCCATCGTCAACAGGCCTTCGGACATCTACACGTTTTTTATTGACCATCAGGACGTAATTATCAAGTCTGTAATCACCCTTGGTGCGCTCATACTGCTCCTTCTGATTCTGTTTTTTCTTTCGAGGTTCTTCGCAAAAATCTATGCCGCCGTGGAAACCCGAAAAGGAACCATCTTCAGCTCCATCTCCATCAAAGGGAGCGAGATCATAAGCGATGAAACAGTGGTGTCCGCCGTTGTACTTTTTATCCGCGGAATAAGACTCGCCCTTACCATAGGAATTCTCTACCTTTTCATTACCGTGATTTTTTTGCTCTTCCCCCTGGCGAAATCGCCAGCAATCAAGGACATCATCAGGGGCGTACTGCTGACGATCCTAACAGCGGCCGTGGGCATCGGCATCTACAAGATACTGAAGATGGCCATGGAACTTTTGCGAAACAATATATCCAAATGGAAAGGCGGCCTCATCAGGCCAGTGAAAATCAAGACCATCGACATCCTGACCGAAAACCAGATTGTCGAGATACTCAAGAAAACGGTGCTCTTTTTCCAAATCGCCGTGAACGTTTTTTTACTATATATTTTCATACCCATTGCCTTCAGCTTCTTTGAATTTACACGCACCTGGGCGGACACTCTCTTCGGATACATCCTATCGCCCCTGAAAACCATTGGCTCTTCATTCATAGGGTTTCTCCCCAATCTGTTCTTCATAGCCGTCATCACTCTGGCGACCCGTTATCTGATAAAACTTACAAAACTTATCTTTGAAGAAATCGCTGAAGGAAATGTCAGGATCCCCAACTTCCACCGTGACTGGGCGGACCCGACCTACAAGATTGTCAGGAGCCTCCTCATCGTCTTCACCATTATCGTTCTATTTCCCTATCTTCCAGGCTCCCAGTCCGAAGCATTCAAAGGAGTGTCAATCTTCCTCGGTGTGCTCTTTTCCCTCGGTTCCACTTCAGTGATCGCAAATGTTGTGGCGGGGACAATCCTCACCTATATGTACGCTTTCAAACTCGGTGACCAGGTGAAAATCGGCGACACCGTTGGGGAAGTGATTGAGAAGACCTTACTTGTCACCAGGATCAAAACATCGAAGAACATAATCATCACCATTCCAAATTCAATCGTGATGGGGAGCCACATCATCAACTACAGCACCTCTGCTAAACGGGAGGGGTTGGTCCTCCACTCCACAGTGACCCTGGGCTACGACGTTCCATGGAGGAAAATTCACGAAATTCTCAAGGAGGCCGCCCTTGCGACTGAGCTTGTAAAGAAAGAACCCGCCCCCTTCGTCCTCCAGACGGGCCTGGATGATTTTTTCGTACGCTACGAAATCAACTGCTATACCGATACTCCCGGTGCGACGGGACGTATATACTCGGAGCTGCATCAGAACATCCTTGACAGATGCAATGATGCGGGTATAGAAATACTTTCGCCCCATTTTACCGCGACCCGTGACGGGAATGCCGTAGCGATACCCGAAGAATACCTGCAACGAACGAAACGCCCCACTTCGCAGGGAAAGCAGCGGGCTGGCCGCAGTAAGGCGCGCAGAAAACCCAATGAATAAGGTCGAGCAATGAAAACACATGCCGCTTTCGCCCTCATGCTAATTTGCGCCATCGGCACGACATGCACGACGATGCCAACGCCCGTAGATACTACATATCTTTCAGAAATAAAATCCGACGAGTCTGCACGGATACAGGAGCTCGAGCAGGAAATACTTCGCCGAAAAAAGGACGTTGATTCGGCCAGGACCGAACGGGACATTGCTGTCCAGGACGAGGCCCTTGCCGGCGCCACGAAAGATTTTCTGGAAAGGAAGATGGCGGTTTTCCGAGAGAAGGAAAAGCTATACAATCTCACAAAAGACGAGCCGCTTGCGATAAAAAACAAAAAAGCCATACGGGACCTGACTGGTGCAATCTCAGCCCATCAGAATTATTTAAAATATGCCGCGGTAAGGCGGGACTACCTTTCGGCGGCCCTCGAACTTCGTGAGACAGAGATGTCCGCAGCAGTCTGGGAAATGCAGCTTGAAAAAGCGAGGGTGGCGCGGTCTTACCAGGACCGCCGTCCGGAAGAGTTTCCGGAAAAGAAGTCGGGCATCGCCAAGTTCTTTAAATCCAAAGAAAAGATAAACACCGAAGACTACGAAAACTTCCTTGTAAAACAAAAAGACCTCGTGAAAAAGGCGCGGGAGAAGAGCGAAAAGATCGACAGGGAAAAAGCCGCCCTGGAGCAGTACCGGACCTTTAAATACGAAGTGGAATGAAAATGACCTCACGCTTGAAAATCGCAATTATGGCCCCCGTCCTCTTCTCCGCCCTCATATACTCCCCGGCGCCGGTTAAGGCGGACCTTTTCTATTTCCCGGGAGAGTACAACCGTGTTTACAACGAAAAAACTGCCCTGGAACTTGAGTTAAAGTACCTCAAAAAACAGTACGACAACGACCGTGCCAATTTGCTTTCAGAAAAAAAGGACCTCCTGGACAGGATAGGAATTCTCGCAGAAAAGGTGGCCTTCCTTGAGCGGCGCATCCAAGACGAGGCGGCGTCCTGCGCGAAGAAGATCGGGTCCCTTGAAAAAAGCCTTGAAATCACACGCAGCACGAGTAGTGAAAAAGTGAAAGAACTCATCGACGAAAACCGGAGGCTCGAAGCCCGTTGCAGGAACGATTTTGACGAATGTTTGAAACGGCTTGCTCATGAAAAAGACGAACATCTGAAAAAAATCGAAGATATCTCCGGTGAATGCATAAGAAAACTGTCTGGTCTCGAGTCCCGCCTGGCCGACCTAAATGACGAGAACGCAACGCTCAAAAAGCTCACGGAGACCCAGAAGGAAGAGCTTTCCCGTATGGGCCTGCAGGCCGAGGAATTAGAAAAGCAACTCAGGGACGAAATCAGCAAAGGGGACATCAGCATCAAGCGCCTTCGCGACAGGATCGTCATCAACATCAACAATAAAATCCTCTTCGAGTCGGGGTCGGCGGAGCTTCGAAGAGGCGTTTACGGGGCCCTCGACAAGATCAAGGATATCCTCGCAGGCTATCCGGAAAACCGTATAATGGTGGAAGGACACACCGACAATGTACCCATCAGTACCCGGACATTCCGCGACAACTGGCAGCTCTCCACAGAGCGTGCCCTGGCAGTTCTCGGTTACCTGTTAAAGAACACGAACTTAAGGCCTGAACGGTTTTCTGCCGTTGGATACGGCGAATTCAATCCCATTGTCCCCAACAACACCGATGCCAACAAGTCCCTGAACCGAAGGGTCGACATTACCGTGGTGCCCGCCACTAAAAATAATGTGAACCTCTCAAAATTTAATTTTTTAAATTTCCCATAATTTGTAACTGCTTGCATGTTCAAGATTTAGGTTTACCCGCCCGCCGAAGGCGGGCGGGTAAACCTAATTTTTAGAGGTTGCCTAATTTTACAAAATTAAATACTGTCATTGCGGGCCTCAACCTTTTCGAGGCGCAACAATCTCTTTGCAAAAAAATCATGGTAATTTTCTTGACAGGCCCCGGGGTCACGTGATAAGTTGCACATGTAGTTAGGAATCCTAACGATATTAAGGACTGTAAAAAATGCTTCGCACAATAATCAAAATAGATGAAACCCTATGTAACGGCTGCGGCGCCTGCATACCCGGATGCCCTGAAGGGGCGCTGCAAATAATCGACGGGAAGGCCCGCCTGGTGAGTGACCTTTTCTGCGACGGCCTCGGCGCCTGCATTGGCGAATGTCCCGAAGGGGCCATTTCCGTAGAGGAAAGGGAGGCGGAACCTTACGATGAAAAAAGGGTCATTGCCAATGTCGTAAAGCAGGGGCCCGGAACTATCCGCGCACATCTCCAACACCTGAGGGACCACAATGAAACGGAATACCTCCTGGAAGCCCTCAGGTATTTGGAGCTCAACGGCCACACCATTCCAGATGGGTTCAACTCCGGTCTCAACGGCCCGGCCCGGACTCACTTGCGGATGGGATGTCCCGGCTCAATGCAACGTGAAATTCAACGAAACGGAGAAGAAACCGCCGCCGGTACCGATGACATACAATCCGAGCTCACCCAGTGGCCGGTACAGCTCCATCTCATCAATCCTAACGCGCCTTATTTCCGGAGCGCGGATCTGCTCATCGCCGCGGACTGCGTCCCCTTCGCCCTCGCCGGGTTCCACAAGAAGTTTTTGCGCGGAAAAAAACTTTTCATCTTCTGCCCCAAGCTCGACAAGGGCATTGAATCGTACATTGAAAAGCTGACCGAGCTATTCGGACGGCGGGAAATACGATCAATCACGCTTGTACACATGGAAGTCCCCTGCTGTTTCGGCCTGGGGAGGATCGTAAAAGAGGCCCTTATGAAAGCGGGTGTTTCAATTCCGGTACATGACGTTACCGTTTCCATCGGCGGTGACATAGTGTGAGGGCCCGGGAGAGATGAGTAAACATCTTGTGGCAACCGCTAAAAAATTAGTTTTCGAAGTTCCCTTGGAGAAAAAGAAGTCGCGTGATAGAATTGGAAATGGCGGCCATTCCCTGTCTATCGCACGGAGAATACCATGAAACCATTATGTCCTGGCACGTCGAATCTTAGGACCCCGGAACTTCACGTTAAGACATGTCCGGGATGCGGAGCTACCGTTGAAATTTTTTCCGATGAAACATCGGCTAAATGCCCCACCTGCCTCACCGTAATTTACAGGGAAATAGAATCGTGCGCCCGCTGGTGCCGCCACGCCGAGGAATGCCTCGGCGCGGAATTGTACGCCCGCGTTGTGGGGGACTCGGAAAAGAAGCTGGACTAATCAATGGGGCAAGCCTGGACGCATCGGCCCCTGTGAATGGCGCGTTCCTGTACGTCAAACAGGTAATTGCAAAGCACTCCGTTTTTAAAGTGCACCATGTAATATGGGCATTTTTTACATCGTTCTATTGTCATTTTCATCCTCCGTGATTGGGAAAGGTTTCATCCTTGAAACCGATTTCTCCCTGACTACATCTTCGTCATTTTTCCCTTTTAACTTGAGAATTTAAGGCAATTTCTAATTGGCAACCTCTAATAATTAGGTTTTCCCGCCCGCCTTCGGCGGGCGGGAAAACCTAAGTCCTGAGTATGCCAGTAGTTATAAGTTAAGGGAACCTCAAAAATTTAATTTTTAGAGGTTCCATGTATTTATAGCTTCCCTTAACAAAAAGTACATAATATTACCCGCCAATATATTATATATGTAAACTTATCTCATTATATCCATTTTCCAAACATTTTCTTATTGACCAAACATGAATTTTATTTTGAAATCCAGGCCCGGATTAGCTTTTTTATATGGGCAACCTTAAATAATCAAGTTTTCCCGCCTTCCTGAGACTGGCGGGAAAATACAAGTCATGAGCATGCCAATAGTTGCAATTTAAGTGGACCTTAAATTTACTTCTAAAGAGGTTCCCTATGGATAGTTGCTAATGTGTTCTTTACCTACTGTGGCCTGCTAATTGGAGAGAAAGTCCCGGATTTCGCGTGACCAACAAAAAGGAACTATGTCTGCAAAAAACGAAAAAAGATTTCAGGCACTGGTCGAAAAAATTCTAGAAGGCTATTTCGAGTGCGGTCTGGACGGGACCATCACCTACTCAAATGAAACCTTCGCTTCCTTTTTCGATATAAAACGCGAGAAGATTATCGGCCTGCATTGCTCCGCCCTATTCGACAATGCCTTTGCCTGCGTCATCTCCGACCTTCTCCAAAGCTACGACCAAACGGAGGCCGGAAAAAAATGGACGCCCCTTTCTGTTGCTGGAGGCCCCGGCGGAACGAAAACCCTGGAAATATTTCCCACGCCAATATTGGATCAAAAAGAGAAACCCGCGGGTTTCCGCTGTATAGCCCGCGACGTGTCCCCCTATTTGAAAGTCCAGAAAGCCCTCGAGGAAAGCGAAAAGAAATATCGTGAGCTGGTGGAAAACGCCAACGACATCATTTACCGCAACGACAGCCAGGGTAATTTCAAGTATATGAACAGCTTTGGCGTCAAGAAGCTCGGATACGCTCCCGATGAGATTTTGTCTATGAACTATCAGGACATAATCCCCATAGAGTATCGAGATGAGATATTCAATTTTTACAAGGAACAACTCGAAGAGGAGATAAATCAAACCTATCACGAGCTTCCCATACTCAAAAAAGACGGCAGGTCAATCTGGGTTGGACAGTATGTAAGTAGAGTGATAAATGAACGCGGGGAAGCGGAGTTCTTCGGCATCGCCAGGGACATTACCGACTTCAAATCGATCCAGGACGCCCTCGTGGAGTCGGAAGAAAAGTACCGCACCATCCTTGAATCCATGAAGGAAGGATATTATCAGACCGACCTTCGCGGCAAAATCACCTTCGTGAACAATGCCTTCACGGTAATGGTCGGCATGGACCTCCATTCTATTCTCGGCCGAAGCTATCGCGACTTTTTCTCACCTGAAACGGCCGATAAAATTTTTAAGGTTTTTTCTTCCGTATACCGCAGCAGTGAACGCGCAGAATTTTCCGACTGGGAGCTTCTCCATAAAAGCGGGAAGAGCAGGACCATAAGCGCTTCAGTGGAACTCTTTTACGGGAAAACCGGAAAGAAAGCCGGTTTTCGCGGCATTGTCCGGGACCTCACCGACAAAAAGCAGTACATTGAAGCCCTCATTGATAGCGAGCGCCGTTTCCGGGAACTGGTGGAATATCTGCCTGAGATCGTCTTCGAACTCGATACCGGCGGATCCATCCTCTATATTAACCAGCGCACAACCGAGATACTCGGATACACCCCGGAAGAATTGCTGGGGACCAATGGGTTCAACATCATCGTGGCGGACCAGCGCGAGAGGGCCGCCAGGGGGCTCGGAAAAACCCTTCACGGAAAACGCTACAACGGCGAGGGGTACACATTCCAGGGGAAGGACCGCCTCGTCCCCATCCACCTCTACACCACACCAATCCAGGAAGCGGGAATCACCATCGGCATCCGGGGCATCGCCATCGACATCACGAACATCATCGAGGCGGAGAACACGCTACGGGAAAGCCAGGAAAAGTTCCGCACCATGATTGAGCACAGCTCAGAAATCATCTCCATCATCGATAACAACAGCATCATCAAATACGAGAGCCAGTCCGTGCTTCAAGTTCTGGGCTATTCACAGGAAGAGCGCCTGGGGAAAAACTCCATTGACTACATTCATCCCGACGATAAAAGCGAAGTTCTAAAAAAGCTCCAGGAGAGCGCCTGGCTTAAAAACGGAGAAATAACGCTCCTTGAATTTCGGCACCTCCACAGGGACGGCACATGGCGGTACATGGAATCGACGGGGAGCAACCTTTTCCGCAATCCCCTCATCCAGGGGCTACTGCTGAACACCAGGGACGTCACGGAAAGAAAAATCTCCGAGAAGGCGATGAAACTGCACGAGGAGAAATATCGTCGCCTCTACAACAACGCCCTGGTGGGAATGCTCACCGTCGACTTCCCTACGAAGACGATCCTTGAAACCAACGACCTTGGATATACGCTTTTTGGCCATGGGTCCCGGGGTGACATAATTGGCACAGACTTTTTTTCCCTCTTCGCCGATCCCGGCGACATTACCGGCCTTATGCGGCGCCTGGAATCCCAGGGGGAAGTGTTTAACTTTGAAGCGCCACTCCTTGACACGAAGGGGAACAAGTTCTGGACGGAAATTACAGCTAAAAAGAACGACGAAAACAGGGAAATTCTGGTCGTCATCATCGACATATCGAAGCGCAAACAGGCCGAGGAGCTCCTCGCCTACTACACCTTTTACGATCAACTCACTAAGCTTCCCAATCGGGAAATGTTCACCACCAAGCTAAGGATGGAGATAGTGAAGTCCCAGCGCAGGGACCGCCCCAGGGTCTTCGCGGTCATGTGCCTTGGCCTTGACAAGTTCAAGAACATAAATGAGATGCACGGCCCCGTCGCCGGTGACAAGCTCCTCCAGAAAATCGCCTCAAAAATGAAAATATCATTCCGCGAAGACGATCTGGTGTCGCGCCTTGACGGGGACAAATTCATGGTCCTCTTCACGGATATTGGGAACCCCGAAGGGATCGTGGACGTGGTCCAGAAGGCCTTCGGCGTCTTCTCGGACCCCTTCATCGTGGAAAGCAATGTCTTCCACATCACCCCAAGTATCGGCGTAAGCATTTTCCCAAGCGACGGAGCGCGCGAAGACACCCTCATGCGCAACGCCGAAACGGCCATGTACCACGCCAAGGAGAGGGGAAGGAACACCTACTACCTCTACAACGAGGGGATGAACGCAGAGATCATAAAGCGGATACGTCTGGAAGAGGAACTCCGCCACGCCATAATCCGCAACGAATTCCTGGCGCACTACCAGCCTAAAGTGACCCAAAACGGCGACATCATCGGCATGGAAACCCTCATACGGTGGCGCTCCCCGGACCGTGGACTTGTGCCGCCCTTCGAGTTTATCCCACTGGCCGAGAAAAACGGCATGATCGAGGAGATAGGCAACATCATCCTTTACCAGGCGTGCAAGCAGAACGCACGGTGGCAGCGAGAGGGGCTTCCCTCGCTGAAAGTGGCGGTAAACCTTTCTCCATACCAGTTCAACCATCCCGACATGGTGTCCAACATCATACATGTATTAAAGGACACGAAGCTGGAACCGCTGTGGCTTGAGCTGGAAATCACCGAGAGCGGCATCATGAGCAATGAGGCGGAGAGCATTGAAAAGCTGAAAGAGCTCAACGCCCTGGGACTTTCGATGTCGATAGACGATTTCGGCACGGGATACTCGTCCCTCTCGAAGTTGAAGGACTATCCCATCGATATGCTGAAGATCGACAAATCCTTCATCGACCTTCTGCCTGACAACCAGAAATCGGCAACCATCGCCACGACCATCATCGATCTTGCCCACAACCTGGATTTCAAAGTCGTCGCCGAGGGAGTGGAATTTAAGGAACAGCTCGATTTTCTTGTGGCCAACAAGTGCGACTTCTACCAGGGCTATTATTTCAGCAGACCGCTCCCTCCGGAAGACTTCGCAACAAAGCTCAAGGCCTAAACCAGGACGTCACCGGCCAAGGCCCATTTGGTTTCTCAGCTTCGCCAGGGACTGTCGCAAACACGGCCCCGTAACCTCGTAGATGATTAAACAATTGCCCCCGGCGTCGTATTCCTCATGGGCCACGTTTCCCTTCGAAGCGGCCGCGGCAAACTCATGTTTTACCCTTCCCATCGCTTCGTCATATCCCGGCCCTCCACCATCCAGTCCCAGAATTATCCATGCCGTGAACTCCTCCAGGACAATATACCTGGCCATTTCCACGGCGGCCTTTTTTGCCCTGAATTCCCTTAGGCTAACGGGCCCGCCGCCCTCCGACAACCCGGCGGCACGGACCCGAAAGACGTCGTCGGATTGCCAGCCGGTATCGGAGTGACGGACCTGGGGCGCCCCGGCGCAGGACCCTGCAAGGACCGCGCAGGCCGCCGTCAGGAGCAATATTCTTCTTTTTTGCATTGAAAAATCCTCGTATCTATCTTTCTTTCATTTAAACGATTGCACTGTAACGACAAGATAATTTTCAAAGAGGACAAAAAAATATTTGCGTCGGCGCCCCACTCTGCTATATATTAATAGGTTTCCCCGCCCCCCCCCCTTTAGGCGGTCGGGGAAACCCTAGTTTAAGAGGTTGCCTTCTTTCATCATAATCGATATATTCGGACGAGGACGGCCCTGGAGAAATAAACGTGTCGACGACCCTCATTATTACTATTCTTTTTATATTGATCTTCATGGCGGCTTTGCAATTCGCCTCAAGAAAAAAAGGCGCACCTGGAGGCTGTGTCGGGCCCTCCGGACACTGCACCTGCGGAAACTCCACGGGCGCCTGCAGAACCGGAGGCAACGGCGACAGATAATGGCCGATTTCACCCTGAAAAAAGGTTTCACCATACGCCTCGATGGGGCCCCTTCTTCTGAATGCAAAGACAGGGGCATGCCCTCCCGGGCTGCCCTGGTCCCGGCGGATTTCCCCGGCATCACCCCCTCCCTTCTCGTGAGGGAAGGAGACCGAGTGAAAGCAGGAACTCCCGTTTTCACCGATAAGACATCCGGCGCTCCGGTCTTCACTGCACCTTTAAGCGGGCGCATCGAGCGGATCAACCGTGGGGACCGCCGCAGAATTGCGGAGATTATCATCGCCGGCGACGGAAAGGGCACCGCCGAAAAGCCGCCGCCCGGGTTGGCCCGCGCAGCCTCCAGGGAGGTCATCGTCGAGGTCCTTGTGAAAACCGGACTCTTCGCTTTCCTGCGGCAACGCCCCTTCGCTGTCCAGGCGAGGCCCGCCGATCTGCCCCGCGATATCTTCGTATCGGCATTCGACGCCTCTCCCCTGGCCCCGGACACGGGGACCGTACTCTCAGGAAATGAAGAGTATTTGACACAGGGCCTCAGTATTCTGAGCCGCCTAACCTCCGGGAAAGTCCACCTTTCGGTGCAACACGGCGATGGGAAAACCGCCCGCCTCGCTTCAGGAATTCCGGGGGTCCGGGCGCACAGTTTTAAGGGGCCCCATCCCTCCGGAACTGTGGGCGTGCAGATCCACCACATCGCCCCGGTGAGGGGCCCCAGGGACATCGTATGGTACTGCACCCTGGAAGGGACTGTCCGCATTGGGAGGCTTTTCGCCACGGGGCGGCTTTCCTACGATACAGTGATCGCTGTGGGCGGTCCCGCCTCGCCTATCCGCACGCATCTGCGCACTGTACAGGGCGCGGAAATCGGCCACCTTCTGGGGGGCGAAGAAGACCCCGGAGCGCGGTATATTGCGGGGAATGTTCTCACGGGCAGAAACGCCGGTTTCCGGGGCTTCACGGGATTTTTCGACAATCAGGTGAGCGTCATCCGGGAGACTGCGAGACCCGAGCTTTTCGGATGGATACGCCCGGGCCTCAGGAAAGAAAGCGCCTCGAATTCTTTCCTTTCCCGCCTCTTCCCCGGGGGCCTCTTCGACCTAGATACAAACATGAACGGAGGTCTGCGACCCTTCGTTGCCACGGGCAACTACGAAAAGGTGCTTCCCATGGACATATACCCGGTCCACCTGATAAAAAGCATCCTCGCCGGCGATATAGAAGAAATGGAAGGACTCGGAATCTATGAGATCGCGGAAGAAGAGATTGCGATATGCGAATACGTCTGCCCGTCGAAGATCGACATGCAGAAGGTACTCCGCGACGGCATCAACATGATTATGCGGGAAGGATGACCTTAGGAAACCCCTGAATAATCAGGTTTTCCCTTTAGGGAACCTCTAAAAATTAAATTTTTGAGGTTTCCATAAATTGTAACTACCGGCATATTCAGGACTTATGATTTCCCGCCCGCGGAAGGCGGGCGGGAAATCATAATTATTAGAGGTTGCCATTATTTAAAACATAATGTCATGATTGGCAAAATTTTTAACGCACTGAAGCCGCATTTCGAGGAGGGAGGGCGCATGCGCGCCGCCTGGCCCATATACGATGCCCTCTTGACCTTCTTCTATCGGCTCCCGAGGCCCACAACGGGAGGGGCCCATATCCGCGACGCCTACGACCTCAAGCGGATGATGATGACCGTCGTCATCGCCCTGGTCCCCTGCGCCTTTTTCGGCATGTACAATCTTGGGCATCAACATTTCCTATCCCAGGGCTTAACTCCGGAATTCCTTCCGAGCATGATAGAGGGCCTTAAAGTGTTGGCGCCACTCTACGCCGTCACCTATGCCGTTGGACTTTCAATTGAGCTCGCATTCGCCATCGTCCGGAAGCACGAAATGAGCGAGGGCTTCTTTGTTACGGGGATGCTCATCCCCCTCATCATGCCACCCACGATACCCCTATGGCAGTTGGCCCTCGCCACGGCATTCGCCGTGGTCCTGGGGAAGGAAGTCTTCGGCGGCACAGGGATGAACATCTTCAACCCGGCCCTGGTGGCCCGGGCCTTCATCTTCTTTGCCTATCCCAAAAGCCTTTCTGGACATGATGTCTGGACCCTCACATCGGGCGCCCCCGTGGACGCCTTCACCATGGCAACCCCCCTGGCCGTCGCCCACGAGGCCGCAGCCGGCGCCATGGGGCATCTGGCGGACAAAGGATACGGCCTCTGGAAGTTGTTCATTGGCCTCCATCCCGGGTGCATTGGGGAAACATCGGAAGCTGCCATCCTACTTGGGGCGAGCATCCTTATTGCCACGGGAGTTGGAAGCTGGCGCATTATTTTTTCCGTCTTTGCGGGCGGCGCCGCTGCGGTTTTTCTCTTCAATGCCCTGGCCCCCTCACCGGCCTCCATCATGGCCCTACCCCTTCAGTATCACCTGACCATGGGAAGCTTTGCCTTCGGCGCTGTTTTCATGGCCACGGACCCGGTATCGGCGGCATCGACAAACGGCGGCAAATATGTCTACGGCTTTTGCATCGGAGTCCTCATCATCCTCGTGAGGGTCCTCAATCCTGCATACGAAGAGGGGACCATGCTCGCGATATTGTGCATGAATGTTTTCGCACCCCTCATAGACTACACGTCTCTTAGAATACATATGAGAAGGAGGCGTTTCCGTGCAAAGGCAGGGTAACTCCTACACCTTTCTCTTTTCCTTCGGGGTGGCCCTGGCATGCGCCCTCCTCCTTGCCCTGGCTTCCCAGGCCCTCAGGCCGCGGCAGGAGCTGGCCCAGGAGGCGGACATCAAGCGAAACATCCTACAGGCCCTGGGGCTTATGACGGAAGCCGGGGCCGGAGATTGCGCCTCCAGAGTGCTAAGCGGGAAGGATTGCGCCGATATCGCCTGCTGTTACCGGGAAAAGGTGAAGTCCCTCATAGTCGATGGTACCGGCGCCCCGGCAAAAAGCGACGTGAAAGCCGAGCTCATAGACCTGGCCCGGGAAATGGACAAGGCACCCGCGGAAAGGCGGCTTCCGGTCTTCATCAGGGTCCAGGATGGAAAAACGACGGCGTATTGTTTTCCCGTGTACGGAAAGGGGCTCTGGTCCTCCATATACGGCTATATAGCGCTTGAACGTGATCTAGAAACGGTCCTCGCCATCACCTTCCACAAGCATGGGGAAACGCCGGGGCTCGGCGGAGAAATACAGTCACCGGAATTCCGCGCGCGTTTCATCGGTAAAAAGATATTCGACGCCGGGAAAAAGCTCGTCTCCGTGGCGGTGATGAAGGACAGGGCCGATACGTCGCTCCCGGGATCGCTCCACCAGGTGGACGGCATCACCGGGGCGACCCTTACCGGCAAAGGAGTCACGGCCCTTTTAAAGAAGAGCCTTGCGCTCTACGGGCCGTACATCCTCCGTGAAAAGAAAGGAGGCCCCCATGGCGTTCGATAAAAAAATTCTCCTTGAGCCGGTAAGCGAGGCCAATCCAATAACCATTCAGATCCTGGGCATCTGCTCCGCCCTGGCGGTGACCTCGCGCCTGAAAACCGCCGTGGTGATGGGAGTTTCGGTCATCGTTGTGGTGGCCCTTTCGAACGTCGTCATATCCCTCATACGGGAACGCATTCCCTCAAAGGTGCGCATAATAATCGAAATGACCGTCATCGCCACCCTGGTGATCCTGGTGGACCAGTTCCTTAAGGCATATGCCTTCCAGCTTTCAAAACAGCTTTCGGTCTTCGTGGGCCTCATCATTACAAACTGCATCGTCCTGGGACGCCTTGAGGCCTTCGCCATGTCTAACCCGCCCCTTCCTTCGTTCCTTGACGGGGTCGGAAACGGGGTCGGATACGCCCTTGTCCTCGCTGTGGTGGGGTTCTTTCGGGAGCTCTTAGGCTCTGGTTCCCTCTGGGGCCATCGGATAATCCCGGAACCGTTCTACTTGGCCGGATATGCCGACAACGGCCTCATGGTCCTGGCGCCGGGGGCCTTCATTATACTCTCCCTCATCATCTGGCTTCAGCGTACGATGACGGGATACAGGGAGGACTGACCTCATGGACCTGGTGAACATCGGTATAAAGGCGATATTCACAGAAAACATCATCCTCGCCTATTTTTTGGGGATGTGCTCCTTCCTGGCCCTTTCAAAAAAAATCTCAACTTCCCTGGGACTCGGACTGGCCGTGGTCTTTGTCCTCACCATCACGGCGCCGGTGAACTGGCTCCTTAACGAGTACTTGCTTCGCGAAGGGGCCCTCACCTGGCTTGGCCCGGGCTTCGCGGGGGTGGACCTTGGCTTCCTTACTTTCATCACCTTCATCGCCGTCATCGCCGCCATGGTGCAGATCGTGGAAATGGCGGTGGAAAAATTTTCCGCCACCCTATACAATGCCCTGGGAATTTACCTCCCCCTCATCACCGTCAACTGCGCCATATTGGGCGTGGCGCTATTCATGGTTGAACGCCGCTACACCCTGGCCCAGGCCTCCGTTTTCGGATTCAGTTCCGGCCTCGGATGGTTCCTCGCCATCGTGACCATGGCGGCAATCCGCCACAAGCTAAGATATTCGAACATCCCCGGTGGAATGCGCGGCCTCGGCATAACCATGCTCATCACGGGCCTGATGGCGGTCGCGTTCATGATATTCTCCGGCGTGAATCTGGGGGACTGACAATGGCCACGGTCCTCGTCGCCGCCGCGGCCTTTCCGGCGATTATACTTCTCCTGACGGCCCTCATCGTGGAGGCCGAAAAGAAATTAGTGCGCCGCGGGAAGGTGAAAATTACCGTCAACGGCGACGGATCCCGTGCCCTTACGGTTGAACCAGGTAGGCCCCTCCTGACGGCCCTGGCGGAAAAGAACATCTTCCTCTCCTCGGCCTGCGGGGGCAAGGGGACCTGCGGGACCTGCACATGCCGCGTCGAAAGCGGAGGAGGCGACATCCTCCCCATTGAGCAAAACTACATCAGCCGAAAAAAGGAACGCGAAGGATGGCGCCTGGCATGCCAGGTAAAAGTCCGGGAGGACATGGCAATACGGGTCCCCGACGAGGCCTTCTCGGTAAAGCGGTTCGCATGCAGCGTCGTTTCCAACGAAAACGTGGCGACATTCATTAAGGAGCTCGTTCTTTCCCTTCCTCCCGGGGAAACACTCGATTTCGAACCGGGGGCCTACATCCAGATCGACGTGCCGGAATTCGAAATCCATTTCGGAAGCGACATAGACATCGCCGAGAAGTTCCGCGTCGACTGGAAAAAACTCGGCCTTCTTGGAATCCGGGCGAAAAACCGCTCGGTGATAAACCGCGCCTACTCGATGGCGAACCACCCTGCCGAAGGAAACATCATCAAACTCAATGTGCGCATAGCCACGCCCCCCTGGGACCCCTCGAAAAAAGCGTTCAGAGAGCTTCCGCCCGGTATGGCGTCGTCGTATATTTTCAAGTGCAAATCCGGCGACGAGGTGACGGTCTCGGGCCCTTACGGCGACTTCGCGGTTCAGGACACGGACCGGGAGATGGTATTCATCGGCGGCGGCGCCGGCATGGCCCCCCTTCGCTCCCAGATATTCCATCAGTTTCTCACCATTAAAACGAAGAGGAAGGCAAGCTTCTGGTACGGTGCCCGCTCATTGCGCGAGCTCTTTTACGCGAAAGAATTTCGCGACATCGAGAAAAGATACAAAAACTTCAGCTTCCACGTGGCCCTCTCGGAACCGATGGAAGAGGACAACTGGACGGGCCCCACGGGGATGATCCATCAGGTATTGTTCGAGGACTACCTCAGGAACCACCCTTCCCCGGAGGACATTGAATACTACGTATGCGGCCCCCCATTTATGCTGGAGGCGGTGAAAAAGATGCTCTTTTCCCTCGGCGTGGATGATGAGATGGTGCGATATGACGACTTCGGATTTTAACCAGAGTGTACCGGTTAAGAATATTTTTTCCATAATCCGTCTTTTTTTGTTGTAATTTATCCGAAGATGTTTTATATTGTTAATATATTTTAATATACTAAAATACTAAATTTAGGGGATATATATGGATGTTCAACAAACGCTGGGCGAACTGAGGTCCCGGATGGAGGAACTGAAAGACGCTAACCAAAACAAGCTTTCCATGGTTGTGTTCAGCGGCGACCTGGACAAGCTTCTGGCCTCCTTCATAATTGCCACCGGCGCCGTGGCCATGGGAATGGAAGTCGTGATGTTCTTCACCTTCTGGGCGACCTCGGCCCTGCGGGACAAGAAGAAAAGGGCAAAGGGGAAAAATATCTTCGGCAAGATGTTCGGATTTATGCTGCCGAAGGGGGCCGGGAAGGTGAAGCTCTCCAAGATGCACATGGGGGGCATGGGTACCGGAATGATGAAATACCTCATGAAGAAAAAAAACGTCTCCTCCCTCGAAGAGATGATCCAGTTGGCCGCAGAGCTGGAGGTAAAATTGTATATCTGCGAAATGTCTATGGACCTTATGGGATTAAAGCCGGAGGAGATGATCGATTATCCCGGCAGGGATTTCGTCGGTGTGGCCAAATTCCTTGAAGAAGCCGGAAACAGCAGGATACAGCTTTTTATCTGAAAGAAATAACGACCCGGGCTCCTGCGATATTTGGCTTGAAAATATTCAAGAGCGGCAGTATACTACACCATACAAGAGGAGAATTTCAATGGCCGAAGACATTAAAGCAGACATAACCATGGACCTGAAAGGGATGAAGTGCCCCCTTCCCGTCGTCAAAGTGAGCCAGCAAGTAAAAAAAATGCGGGTGGGCCAGGTCCTCGTGGCGGAAACCACCGACCCCGGGGCCCACGCCGATTTCCCCGCCTGGGCGAAGACCAGCGGCAATGAAATCGTTTCCACAGTGAGGGAAGGTGACGTTTCAAAGTTTTTTATCAAGAAATTGAAGTAAAATCACTCCTGGGTACCTCTAAAAATTAAATTTTTGAGGTACCCACGAATTATTACTACTGGCATACTCAGGAATCAGGTTTTCCCGCCCGCCGAAGGCGGGCGGGGAAACCTGATTATTATAGATTGCCGGTTGGCAAACTCAGCAACTATGTTTTCAAGCCCGCCTTCGGCGGGCGTGAAAACATAGTTTTATGACCGACCTTAATGTTGGCAAACTTAGTTATCTTGTTTTTCCTTCCGCCTTCGGCGGGCTGGGAAAACTGGGTATTAGAGATTGCCTCCTAAAAAAAAGGCGGTCAAAACTCGTTCCGCCAGGCTTGCGGCATATGAGCATACCATACAAAGCGTGAGGTTTCGCCATGTGGGACAGCATTTATTATTTTGTGATGGTGCCAATGGTGTACATCGCATTCGGCACCCTTTTCGGAGGCATCCTTTTTAAGTTCATAGTCGTACTTCGCTCTCCGAAAATCAAGGGGACCCTGGCGGTATTCCCCCGGGGGCCCGTCCCGAAACTGGGCGCCCTCCGTGACTCCTTTTTCATCCCAGATGCATTCAGAAAAGACAAAGTGTTCTGGTTTTTCATCATCGCTTTTCACGCCGCCTTCCTGCTTCTGATCATCGGGCACCTGGAACTTGTCCGCGAGTTCGCCCTCTTCCAGATCATACCCCATTATGTGTTTCTTGGAGCTGGCTGGGTCGGCGTCGTCCTCATCGCATCGACACTTTATTTTCTATTCCGGCGATTTAAATCGCCCTGGCGGGAGATTTCCGTACCGGAAGACTACATTATCCTCCTCCTCTTGTTTTTGGCTTTCATCTTCGGGAGCCACATGAACCTCGCCTCCCGTTACGGCATCGCCGGTTTCGATATTCCGGTGCAATCGTACCGTGAATACCTTTCGAGCTTTTTCACCTCCACCCCACATGTTTCACGCGGAATCATCGCGTCGCCCCACTATGTCATCGTGGTGCTCCACGTGTTTTTCGCGAACCTGTTTTTGATGTTGTTTCCCTTCAGCAAGATGGTCCATTCGGTATTCATGTTCGCAGCACAATTCATCAAGAGGAAGTAAGCCATGGACAATGAAAAGCGAAAAGAACTTATCGGCCTGATGAAAACCAGGCTCACCAGGCCCATGAGGTACTACCTCGACCTCTGCACGCGGTGCGGGCTCTGTTACGATACCTGCCATGTCTTCTACGGCATTCCTAAAAAGGAATACTCTCCTGTGGGGAGGGCCGAAGTGGTGCGCCGGATTTTTAAAAAATACCTTCGCCCCTCGGGAAAGCTTTTTCCATTTTGGGGAGACTCGAAGGAGATTGACGACCACTCCATGGACGAACTCCTTGACGCCGCCTTTTCATGCACCGCCTGCCGGCGATGCATGGTCCACTGCCCCTTCGCCATCGATACCCCCTTCCTGCTCGGGATTGCAAAATCGCTTCTCATCGGCAATGAAAGCGCCCCCGACGAGCTTTCCATTCTGGCGGACGGCGCCGTGGAAAAAGGCAAGAGCATCGACGAGTTTAAGGATGGCTTCCGGGAAGTGATCAAAGACCTGGAAAAGGAGGTCGCTGTAAAACTCGGCGGCGTCCCACCCGAGGGGCTTATTCCCATGGACAAAGCCGGCGCAGACATCCTTTTTGTAGGTCTATCCGGGGCACATTCCATCGTACACCCCGCCGTGATTCTCAACAGCGCCGGCGCCAACTGGACACTTTCCTGGTTCGAGGCGGTGAACTTCGGCGCCTTCCTGGGAGACCCGCGGAAGATGGACTTTATAGCCAACCGTATCATCAACGAAGCGAAGGCCCTCGGCGTTAAGGAGGTGGTGATAGTGGAGTGCGGCACCGCCTACCGGATCCCCAAATATCTCATGGGGCCCCAACCTTTCAAGGTAAGCTCCATCGTTGAAGTTATCCACCGCTTCTTGAGTGAAGGCAAAATCAAGCTAAATGAAAAAACCATCACCGATCCCGTGACCTACCACGACCCGTGTCAACTGGGTCGCAATGGCGGCGTCTACGAGGAGCCCAGGGAAATCCTTTCCGCTCTGGCCGCGGATTTCAGAGACATGACTCCAAACAGGAAATACAATTGGTGCTGCGGCGGCGGTGGCGGCCTCGTGGCCCTGGACAATGAGGAATTCCGGATAAAAAGCGGAAAGGCCAAGTACGATCAAATCGTAGCTACAGGCGCAAAAATCGTCGTCTCGGCATGCGAAAACTGCATCTTCCAGCTTGACACCATCAAGGCAGGGTACTCCATGGACGTGGAGATGAAGTCTCTTACGGAGCTCGTGGCGGAAAACCTTGCCTAATCCCTTCGCCCCCATCTTCTTTATGAGGGGAAGGAAGGGGTGGAGGACCGTGAACCATGCGGATTTTCGTAAAAAGGACGATTTCACTTCATCAAAATCTTATTGACCAAGCCGGAATGTCAGCCTACCATGAAATTATTCTTGGCAATCTCTAAAAAATAGGGTTTTCCCGCATGCCGAAGGCGGGCAGGAAAACCCTTCATAAATATCACGCGGTGATATAAAAAAGGAGAAACCGGGTTTGCACGTAGTAATAGTCGGCGCAGGTGAAATAGGCATACACATCGCTTCCCAGCTCATCCTCGAGAATAAAGACGTGGTCATCGTGGAAAAAAACCCCGGCATCGCACAGGCCGTTTCGGGGAAGCTGGACTGCATGGTCCTCGCCGAGGACGGAAACAATCCGGAAACCCTTGTTAAAGCCGGAATAGAAAAGGCCGAATACTTCATCAGCGTAACCAACTCCGATGAAATCAACATGATAGCATCGGGGCTTGTAACGAGCGAGTTCAATGTTCCCCACAAGATCGCCAGAGTGCGCAACCTAGACTACTACCGCTCGAAGATACTCGGTGAATCCTTCCTCGATATCGACCTCATCGTCAATCCCGGCATAGAGGCTGCCCGGTCCGTCATCCAGACAATAGCCATGGGCGCAACGAGCGGCGTCATGACCTTTGCAAAAACCGGAATACAAATGAGGAACCTCTTTGTGGATCCCGCGTCCCCCTTCAGCGGCAAAACTCTCATCCAAATCCGTCAGTCCTTCGCGGAAAATTTCCTCGTATCGGCGATCACAAGAAAAAATAATGTCATAATACCCACGGGTTCGACCGTCATCAACGCAGGTGACATGCTCTACCTGGCGGCCACACCTGAAAACCAGCGGAAAATATTCGCAAGGGCCGGGCGGGGAACGGAAAAAATTAAAAAAGTTGTCATCGTCGGGGCGGACACAATCGGGACCCTCGTCGCTGAAGTCCTCATCATGGACGGCTTCACCGTCACGATTGTGGAGCGCGACGCCGGTCGTTGCGGCATTCTGGCTGGCCTCATCCCAGGGGCCCTCATCATCAATGCCGACATTTCCGATGAGGGGATCTTCGACGAGGAGAGGCTCCATGCCTATGATCTTATGGTCACCTCCACGGGAAACCAGGAGCTTAATATTCTCACCGCGGCCTATGCGAAATCCATGGACATTAAAAGGACCGTGGCAATTGTGAACAAGGCGAGCTACTATTCCATAGCCTCCAGGCTTGGCATTGACTCGACCATCAGCCCGAAAAATTGCGCCGCCGACGCAATACTGAAATACATGCGAGGGAAAAACATACAAAGCGTCCACAGTATTCTCGAAGGGAGGGCCGAGGTCATCGAGTTCCTCGCCGGTGCATCTTCAGCGGCCATCGGCGTACCTCTTCGGGACCTTACCCTGCCGGAAAACTCCCTCATCATAGCCGTGGCCCGCGGCGAAGAAGAAATGGTCCCGGACGGCGACTTCTCCATCGCCGAGGGCGACTCGGTCCTCGTCATAACGAAAAAAAAATCCATACCGAAAATCGAACGGCTCTTTTCACAAAAACAATGAACATCCTCGTCGTCATACGGATCCTCGCCTTTGTTGTCTTCATCATAGGATGTTTCATGACCATCCCCATGATCATAGCCGTTGTCGGCGACGAATCCCGGGCAATCAAAGCCTTTATCGTAACGATAGGCGCCATCGTCTTCCTCTCGGGAACTTTTTTGGCCCTTCTGCGAAAACGGCGCGCAAAACTCCTCTCCACGAGAGACGGCTTCCTTTTCGTGACTTTCTCCTGGATATTAGCCTCTTTGTTCGGCGCCCTTCCCTTCTGGTTGTCCGGGGCGATACCCGCCTATGCCGACGCTTTTTTCGAAACCGCCTCCGGTTTTTCAACCACGGGCGCCACTATCCTCGCAAATCCGGAGGGCCTTCCCAGCTCTCTCCTCTTCTGGCGGTCCCTCACCCACTGGCTGGGAGGGATGGGGATTGTGGTCCTCACCGTGGCCATTCTGCCCCTCCTGGGCGTAGGGGGCATGCAGCTCATTCAGGCTGAAACCCCCGGCCCAACGGTGGACAAAATTTCCCCGAGAATAGCCGAGACTGCGAAGAAACTCTGGATGGTCTATATTGGCCTTACCGCCATTCAAACGGCGCTTCTTATGGCGGGAGGCATGTGCCTATTCGACGCTCTCACCCATTCCTTCGGCACACTTGCCACTGGCGGGTTTTCCACTCGAAACGCCAGCGTCGGCGCCTTTAACTCGTCCTATATCGACTGGGTGATAACCGTCTTCATGGTTCTTTCGGGAATTAATTTTACACTACACTATCGCCTCTTCACGGGAGAGCCGGAATTTCTCTTGAAGAACACGGAAATGAAGACGTATCTGGCAATTTTTTTCATTTCTACGGCCCTCATAGCCGTCTCCCTTTATGGAACAGTGTATGGCTCCGCTGCTGACGCTCTCAGGTACGCGGGTTTCCAGTCCGCTTCCATTGTCACAACTACGGGCTTCGCCACGGCGGATTATGAGCGGTGGCCTTTCTTCGCCCAGTCCATACTGTTCATCCTTATGTTTGTCGGCGGATGCGCCGGCTCTACCGGAGGAGGTATTAAGGTAATACGCCTTGTAATTCTTTTTAAACAGGCGGTAAATGAGATGAAGCACCTACTGCACCCCCGGGGCGTGTTTGTTCTTCAGATAGGCGGAAATCCTGTAGCACGCAACGTCGCATACGCCGTGTCGGGGTTTTTCTTCCTCTACATCGCCATGTTACTGGCAGTCACTTTCATTGTCGCTATTTCCGGGCACGACATCCTCACGGCGGTAACGACGGCCCTCACTACTCTGGGCAACATCGGCCCGGGGTTCGGCCTCGTAGGGCCCACAGAAAACTTCGGCTTCTTCAGCACTCCGGTTAAATGGGTGCTCTCTTTTGCCATGCTCATCGGCAGGCTTGAACTTTACACTGTTCTCGTACTCTTCACGCCTGTATTCTGGAGACGATAAGGGCCGCATCCCAAAAACTGGCCATGATAATAAGCGCAAGCAGGCGGACCGATATACCGGCATTTTACGGCGAGTGGTTCATAAACAGGTTTCGAGCCGGATATGTCCATGTCCGCAATCCCTTCAACCCCCGTCAAATTCGCATGATATCGCTCGCCCCGAAGGATGTCGACTGCATTGTCTTTTGGACAAAGAACCCTTCCCCCCTCAAACCCATTCTTCATGAACTTGACGCTGCCTCCGTACCATACTATTTCCTCTTTACAGTGACTCCTTACGGCAGAGATATTGAAAGGCATGTCCCATCTATCGACGAGGCCCTAAATAATTTTCGCTCCCTTTCAGGCTCCATCGGGCCGGAGAGGGTCCACTGGCGCTATGACCCGATTTTTTTCACGGGCTCCATTGATGAAAAATTTCACATCTGCCGCTTCGAAGAAATTTCGAAGGCCCTGACAGGGGCCACAGAAAAATGCATCATAAGTTTTCTTCATCTTTACCGCAAATGCAGGCACAATCTCGCGAAAGTCCAGCCAATAGAAATGAAATTCTCAAGGAAAGTACAGGTAGCCCGTACACTCGCCGATATCGCCTCGAAATACGGAATATCCCTTGAATGGTGCGCCCCTGAGGAAAACACAGCCCGCTTTGGAATTACCCGGGGGGGCTGCGTCGATATTTCCTTAATCCAGAAGCTTGCTGGCAGGCCCGTCGCCGCGGGAAAGGACCCGGGGCAGAGGAAGGAATGCGGTTGTGCGAAAAGCGCCGATATCGGCGCCTACAATACTTGCCCGCACGGATGTCTGTACTGCTACGCAAACAGCAACTGCGAAACCGCCGAAAGAAACCGCCGCTCCCATGACCCTTTATATCCCTGCCTGGCAGGCGCCGTCCATGAAGGCCCCGGGGAGCAGAGAACTCTATTCGAATAAAACAAAAAACTTCACGCCTGCGCCTCTTTCGATGGACAGATCTCCTTTAAGCTGTTTCACGAGTCCCGCCACAAGCTGTAAACCCAGAGTCTTTACTTTCTCTATGTCGAGCCCCTCGGGGAGGCCGCGTCCATTGTCTGCCACAAAGAGAGAATACTTGCCCTGGTCTGTTTTCCCAAAAGAGATTTCAATTACTCCCTTATCACCCGGACCGAAAGCATATTTCAGCGAGTTGGAAACCAGCTCATTGACTATCTGCGCGCAGGGAATGGCCCGGTCAATGCCTATTTCTATATCTTCAACCCTTATAATCAGGTCTACATTTACGCCATCCCTTTTGTACATGGAAATGAGCCCCGCGACGAGCTCGTGCAGATATTCCCGGAAATTAATTTTCGCGAAATTTTCAGACTGATACAACTTCTCGTGCACCAGGGCCATGGTGCGGACGCGGGCCGAAGTCTCGGAGAAAATATCCCTGTGTTCTTTGTCGCCAATCAGTTGGGACTGAAGGTTGATGAGGCTTGATATGATTTGCATGTTGTTCTTCACGCGATGGTGCACTTCCTTGAGGAGAAGCTCCTTTTCCCGAAGTGACGCATCGAGCCTCGCTTCGGTCTCCTTCAGCAAGGTGATGTCCCTCCCCACGCCCACCACTCCGGTGATGTTCCCCAATGCGTCCCTGATTGGAGACAAAGACGTCTGGAAATGGCTCCCGGCAAGCGACCAATCATAGGTGACGTTCTCTCCGCACAGGGCACGGAGCGCCATCTGTTCATGTATTGTCCCGGCTTCAACACCCAGCACTTCAACCGCTTTTCTTCCGAGGAACGCATGCTCTTCAATCGAATAATGTTCCACCCAACTGCCATAAAGGCCGGTGTGCCTCAGCTCTCTGTCCAGGGTGAAGACCACGTCGTTCATCGACTCTACAAGGGTCCTGAAACGGTTTTCGCTTTTCTCAAGCATTTCAAGGGACATGCTGTTCATAAGCGCAATCGAAGCCAGGTCCGCGAAGGCCCGGGTGATCTGCGCGTCTTCCTCAATGAATCCGCCTTTCCTATTGACAAGGACAATACCCCCGACGGTCTTTCCCCCTACAACAAGGGGGGAGATAAGCACGTTCTCAAGAGCGGTGTGTCCTACCGGCAGATATCCGCTATTTTCCGCCCCTTCCGGAAAATTTTCGTACATGACTCGTCCCGAGGCGAAGGCCTCGGCGAGGAGGCCCCGTACCTGGACCAAACTGGAGGCAGACGCCGTCCCTGGTACTTCTTCCGGATAGAGGTAGATGATCTCGCTGTTTAACCCATTTGCCGAGAGAAGCGCCACATATCCGGCCGTAGCGCCGGTGTACCTCCTGCAGCTCTCAAAAATGGTGCGCGCGGTCTCACCGAAAGCCCGGTTCTCGAGGATGGTGCGCGCTCCCTCCAGGAGAAGAGTAATCTGGGTTTCCCGCCTCAAGGAATCCAGAAGGGCCTCGTCCAGGGACTTCTCATTTGCCAGCAGCCGGTTCCTCACCTTCTCGAAATACCCTGTAAGGATGCCCGCCGCTACCAGGATCAAAAGGGTCGAAGAAATGAAATAGCCCCAGGGGACAAACCAGTCCATCGGCCTGAGAAAGGGATAATTCAATTTGTGAAAAGCCCAGACCAGGAAAGCAATTCCTGTGATAATCGAACCATAGCTCCTGGGGCGCGGCATGCGCAAGTAAGCAAGGCCCGTCCTAAAGAAAATGGCGGCCGTATATAGGGAAATCGGCAAAGCGTACATTAAAAAGCCGGTGATTGCGGCAAATTGGGTGAATGTCCAGGCGATACACACAGCGCACCCAACGCCCCACCAGGCCCGCATTTTTTCCCCTGAATATTGGTAAAGTCCATACAAAAGAATGAATGCGCTTACCAGGGAAGAAATATCGTGCCCAACAGTAAAAAATGCTCTCCCGCCAAATTGTCCGGCCAAGAGCATAAAGACAAACCGGAAGGAATACACGAGCCAGGAAAGGGACCAGGTCCCCATGGCTTTCTCATCATACTGGAGGTAGAGGTAATAAAAAATAACCACCAGAACAACGGTGTTGATAAAAGAAATTATGAGCGAAATAGTAAGGGTATTCATTGTGTCGGGAAACCTATCTATTCGCATTATATCACGAAATTCGTGATATACACAATTCTTTTATTCCTGGCAACCTCGAATAATCAGGTTTTCCCGCCAGTAAAAACACCATTATTTCAACTGGAGGTCTAGACAACCCTTTTAAGCTATGCTTCTTTTCGTGATTAGTCCAGTTTTGCCGGGGGAAGGAAGATTTTCTCCAGCATGATTAAAGCACCGTAGAACTCGACAAAAGAATACCTTCATTAAATCTGTAAAAAAGCCAGCGAAAACAAAGAAGCGCCCCGGGTATAAGTCCCCGTCATACGAGGACAATGGAGGGACCTTTAGAGGATGCCACGCTGGCAATGAGCGAGGCGTCTGATACACCCGCGCTGTGGAGGGCCGTAAGCAGATCATCTGCAACATCTCTTTCCAGGGCGATGAGCAGCCCCCCTGAAGTCTGGGGATCAAAAACCATATCGCATATCTCCTGCCGCGCATGGCCGGAAGAAAACATCTCTCCAACAAAGTCCCGGTTCCTATAGAGCCCCGCGGGATTCATTCCCTGCGAGGCCATATCAATAGCTCCGGGAAGGACCGGAAGGAGGTCTTCGTATATCTCGATTATCAGATTGTCCTTACCAAGCACCTCCTTCAGATGTCCCCCCAGGCCAAAACCCGTCACATCGGTGCAGGCCCGGACGGGAAAATTTCGCATAACTTCCGCCGCGGTTTTGTTGAGCTGCGCCATCGACTTTTCGAAGGGAATCCGGGTTTCATCGCCAACGAGGCCGGCTTTAAGAGCGGTAGCGATGATCCCGGTCCCCAGCGCTTTCGTGAGGATGATGGCGTCGCCCGGACGAAGTCCCCGGTTGGAAATCAGCTTGCCCGGATGGGCCAGGCCCGTCACCGAGAGTCCGTACTTCAGCTCTTTATCATCAACGCTGTGCCCGCCTAAAAGCTGGGCGCCTGCCTCCACAATGGCCGACAGCCCCCCCTTTAGAATTGACGCAAGCCTGTCTAATGAAAAAAGCGACGTTGGAAAACACACGATGTTCAACGCCGTCAGGGGGGTACCGCCCATAGCATAGACGTCGGAAAGGCTGTTCGCCGCCGCTATCCTTCCGAAAGTAAATGGGTCGTCCACTATGGGGGTGATAAAATCCAGGGTCTGGACGAGGGCGGTATCGCCGGAAAGACGGTACACTCCCGCGTCGTCAGCGCCGCTGACGCCCGCAAGTACATTTCCGTCTTCCGGAATATCAACCCCCCTCATAACTTCGTACAGGTCCGCCGGACCTATTTTTGCCGCTCACCCCGAACCGGAGACCGACTCGGTGAGACGAATGGCATTGAGCTTCTTGATGTCACAAGAATCCGTCATCTTACCTCCTGCTCCCGAAAAGTCATCGCGGCCGAATTCATGCAGTATCGTTTCCCTCCGGGAGGCGGGCCATCGTCAAAGACATGCCCCAGATGGGCGCCACAGCGTGCGCACAGCACTTCTGTCCTGACCATGAAAAAGCTTCTGTCTTCCTTGAAACGGACATTGTTCTCATGGACGGGGGCGGAAAAGCTCGGCCATCCCGTGCCGGAATCGAACTTCTCATCTGAGAGAAAAAGGTCGGTCCCGCAGCCGGCACAGCGGAACAATCCTTTATTTTTGCAGTTGTTCAGGGCCCCCGTGAAGGGACGCTCCGTTCCTTTTTCCCTCATTACATGGAACTGTTCCGGCGTAAGGATTTTTTTCCATTCCTCTTCGCTTTTCACCATCGCATCCACTTCAATCAGCGACTTATGATCGATATTGAAGACAAAGAGCCTTCCCGATTTTTGATTGTTTTTGCTTTTTACGCTCATATCTCTAAACCTTTTAAACCCGAAAAGCTGTTAAACTAATGGGCGAATCAGGGCTATGTCCACTTCTCCAATCAAGGCAGTTTCCACATCCGGCCGCGCATCGGCGGCAAAGCGGATGCAAACACCACAGTCAGAGCTTATATGTTTCGGCACCGGGATGAGTTTGAATGGGACGCATCTTTCTTTCAGTATGCGTTCCGCCTTCATGGCGTGGCTTACCGACTTGAAAATGGCCACCATATACTCATGGGGACCTATCATGGCATCACGGTCCTTCCGGCGCCCGCCATAGCACCGGCGATATCGTACATGTTCGAAACCCTGCCAGCGGCGAGGCCCTCGACGATATTGAAATAATTGAGGCAGGTCCCGCAAACGAGAATATCCACTCCCTGTTCCTCGAGTTTTTTCAGGTCCTCCAACACTTCGGACCCGGCCGCGGCGAGTTTCACTCCGCTGTTGTAAAAAACCATCGTATCTGGGACGTTGTCAAGCTCCCCAAGGGCGTGGAAGAATGACTTGATAAGCAAGCTCCCCAACTCATCGTCACCCCGGCCCATCCGGTCCTGGGAGAATACGAACACCAGGGGCCCCGCCGGGGCCTTCGCGGCAACATTGCTTTCCTTCCGAACAGAAGGGGCCTGGCCGCCCATAAGAAGCCTGACTTCGGTCACCCCGCCTTCAAATTCCTCCACCTCCACAGCGCAACCCCTGCTTGCGCCAAAGCGAGTGAGGTTCTCCACTGAGACCTTATTATCCACGAGGACCGCAATCTCGCCATGCTCATCCAGGGCCTTTTTCGCCATGATGACCGGCTGTGGGCAGGCAAGCCCCTTTGCGTCTACAATATGAAGCATAATAATCTCCTTCTCATCAACCCGCGCATAAAAGTCACAAAACACGAGTGGGACAAAAATATTAAATAAAATCTATCCTCTTCGCCATGCTGTGAGCGCAATTGACTCCAGAGCATCAAGTGCATGCCAGATATCTTCCATCGTATTGAAATATCCCGGGCTCAAACGCAGGGTCCCTTCCGGCAGGGTGCCGATTGTCCGGTGCGCCGCCGGGGCGCAGTGAAGCCCCGGGCGAGTCATTACGCCGAACTCCTCGTCGAGGCTCTGGGACACTTCTGAAGGCCCCATCCCTTTAACATTACACGAAATCACCGGGACCCTCTCCGCTCCCGCGGGCGGGCCGTACAGGATTACACCTTCAATTTCATCAAGCCCTTCGATGAGCGCCCCTATCAGGCGTGACTCCTTCTCCCGGATGATGGACACTCCGGTGTCCCGTAGAAAGCGCAGGCCCGCCCCAAGGCCCGCGATACCGATGGCATTAGGGGTACCCGCCTCAAAACGGTCCGGCATGAAATCCGGGTGCAGCTCTTCTTCGGAACGGCTCCCAGTACCGCCCGCCATGATGAAATCCAATTCGTGTTCCAGCCCCTCCCGCACGAAGAGCCCCCCTGTGCCCTGTGGGCCGTACAGAGACTTATGCCCCGAAAAAGCGAGAAAATCGATACACATCTCCTCGACGTCGATAGGCACTGCCCCCGCAGTCTGGGCCGCGTCGACACAGAAGAGGACGTCCCTCTCTCTCGCGAGCTTTCCAATTTCGGCGACGGGGAGAATTCCTCCCGTAACATTTGAGGCATGGGCCAGGACTATCAATCTCGTATTCTTTTTAATCAGGGGCCCCACGGCCTCCGGGTCAAGCTCCCCCTTCGCTGAACAGGGCGCGATGGAAACTTCAATACCACGGCTCTCAAGGAGGCGAAGGGGCCTCATGACCGAATTATGCTCCAGGTCGGATGTAATCACATGGTCCCCAGGTTTCAGGAGGCCCAGGAGGACGATGTTCAGCGCTTCCGTGGCGTTTTTCGTAAAGGCGATACGGAGCGAGTCGCGGGCGTTTATAAGCTCCGCTGTCAGTGCCCTGGCCTCTTCAACGGTCCTCCCCGCCTCAATGGAAAGCCGATGCCCCGAGCGGCCGGGGCTGGCCCCCGTCCGGCCGTTAAATTCCGCCATGGACTCCATCATCCCGGGCGGCTTCGGCCAGGATGTCGCCGCGTTGTCAAGATACACCGTCATCAATTAACAGGATTGCCGACATCGGGGAAATGGTCAAGCCATAAATTAAGATTATGGATATATTATATCCATAACAATGCGGGGTGACATAAAAACTATGCTTTCCTGCCTGCAGCATACAGGCGTGACAGAGAGAGCGCCGAGCAATGTCATTCCGGCTGAAGCGCAGCGGAATGCCGGAATCTCATGTCAGGAAAAAGCGGATTTTCAGTTGTTCTCTTATGTGAGAATGCTCCATGAGATTCCTGCATGCGCAGGAATGACAGAGGGTGCGGCGAGCACGGATGGGAAAGAATAAGATTGCGAATGCACTTAGGTTTCCTCACTTTCTTATTGGTATAACTTATACATCAACTCCTTTAGCGGACAGCCTGTGCGTTTCAATGTACTGTCTCATGTCATCCGGCACGGGGACCTCGAAAGCGACGCGCACACCCCTCACCGGATGGCGAAAGGACAGACGGGAAGCATGGAGAAAATGCCGGGGCGCGTCCTGCCAGGGGAGTGGCCCAAAGTTTCCTGAACGCACTGCGGTAACAAACTCGATGAACTGCTCGTCGCTCATTCCATAGAGCTTATCGCCCACCAGAGGGTGCCCCGCATGGTCGAGATGCACTCTTATCTGGTTCGTCCTCCCCGTAAGGGGACGGCAGAGAAGCACGGTGGAATTTAAGAGTCTTTCAACTACCTCAAAAAGTGTGGCGGCCGGACTCGACCCTGAAGAGCCGGGAGGCATCACCTTTCTCCTGACAGACACGGAACTTTCCGGGCAGGGCCCAATCGCTCCCCTTATTTCAAAAGAATTCTTTTCTACCAGCCCCCGCGCCACGGCAATATATTCCTTTTCCACGGACCCTTCCTCAAACTGCCGCGCCAGGTCCCTGTGCGCCGCGGGGTCCCTTGCCGCCACCAGAAGGCCGCTCGTTTCACGGTCTAAACGGTGCACAAGTTTCAACTTTCTCCGGCGGCCCTGTCCCTCCATCATCTCGTTCAAAATGTGTATAAACGTGTGCGTGATAAAATTTCCATCGGCGTGGGAAGGCAGGTTGCCCGGTTTTGAGGCAACGATGAAAGAATCTTCCTCATGGATGATCTCAATGTTTCTGTCAACCGGAGGTTCCTGAAGCGCTACGGAGTAGGACACAGTATCGCCCACAGCTATGGCCGCATCGGGAGCAGAAGAGCGGCCGTTGAGAGTAACTTTTCCGCGCTCTATAAGACCCGCCCACTCCTCCGGCGTATGGTATCGGAACCGAACGGACAGATAATCGAGGAGGCTTTTCCCCTGCCACGGCGGTACGATCTTCGAGCTTAATGTTGTTTCTCTGGACATCGTTTCCCGGACATCGGCGGTATGAGGGCCCCAGGCTTATTCATGAACAGCATTATCATCCAATCCATAGCCATCGGCCTCTTCAGGTCAAAAAGCCGTTCCTCACGGCATCTAATCCGATGCAGGCTTCTTCCGCTTTCAGCATCAGAGCGGATATCTTCAAAAGGCGTTCGGCGATATTTTTCTGCTCCTCCAGGGGAGGCAGGGGCACTTCGATATGAAGCAATTTTTCTTTGCTAATCACTCCTTCCCTTTGTCCCGGAAGCTCGACACGGCGGTATAAATAATGTAGAAAATTGCAGGCGTAAAAAGGGTCTAAAAGCGCAGGGTCAGTAACGATGCGTGCGCATTCCGGCGCAAGCATTGCTCCGGGAAAAAAAACCGGCATGATTGCAGACACGCCGGCATGGCTGCCAAGCATCGCCATCACAATTTCCGCCCCGGCGACCCCGAACTCATCTTTCTCAGCATCATCGACTTTCGCAAACGGGCTTTTTTCGGGGCGATATCTCAACGTTTCGATGCTTTCGGCGGTCACTACAGCAACCCCTTCCGGGGCAAAGGTCAGCACGGCGGGCCCTGAAGCAAATCCTCGCTCCGGGTCTAAAAGGGATGCTAACTTTTCACCGGGCCACTCCGAGCAGGCCACGGCAAAGAGTTCCTCCATAAGCGCAAGCTTGTACTCATGAAGAGACTCGAGCACACCATCAAGCGCCCTGAGAGAATCCCTGGCGCCGTCAAGCACGCGTCTGCAAATATCCTCTATGGTTTTGTTCATTTCCCGTTATGGAAAAACGATAAGGGCGCAGCCGTTAAAAGGCAATGCGCCCCGGGGATGCGTACTGGCTTTATTTCCCGGCCACCCTCGATTTCGCGGACTTCTTTCGCGCCCTCTTAACCACCATGTCGGAGATTGTCCTTGAGATTGTGCCATTGGAAACCCTGTGCAGAAAGTACATCGCCCTCGCAACAAAACCGGGGATGATGAGGAACTTCTTCCGCGCAACGCCCCTTGCTATCACCCTGGCGACGTAATCGGGCGTGAGGAATCCCGCCATGCTTTTTACGGCCCGCCCTTCCACCGGAAGGGACTTCGCTTCCTCAACGATGATGGGCGTGTCGACCTCGGGAGGGCACACAACGCTCACGGCTATTCTGAAGCGCTTCAGTTCACTCCGCAGGCATTCCGCCAAACCCACCGCGGCGTACTTTGAAGTGCCATAGGCCGAGTAGCCGAACATTCCTATGAGCCCCGCCATCGACGAAAGAATAACCAGACTTCCGCCACGGTCCTTCATGAAAGGGAGAAACGCCTGAGCGCAGTTTCTCGGGCCATAGACATTGATCTTCATCACCCGATCAAAGGCATCGAAACGGATATTCTCGAAATAATCCGCAGTACCTACCCCGGCGCTAAGCATGAGGACATCGGGGACGCCGTATTTCTGCACCAACTCCGGGACTTTCGCTTCAACCTCAGCGTTATTCGCAACGTCCATTGAAAAAAATTCCACCGTCTGGACAGAGCTTTTACGAAAGCCGGAAATATCATCCCTAGCATCTGAGAGTTTCTTTTCGTCGCGGGCAATAATGATGAGGTTCGCTCCATAAGATGCCAAAAGCCTGGCCGTCGAAAGTCCAATCCCGCTCGAACCCCCGGTGATGTAGACGAGTTTATCCCTGTAAAAGTTCATTTGTGCCACCCTTTAATCCTGAATAATAGCATACCCCATGACAATGTCAATCAGTAATTGCGATTCCCCCTACCCCGGGCTTGCGGTTAATCGCAGTTTTTTGTTCCTGCACTTAAATTTTTGGAATTACCGGAAATGATAATTGACAGAGATTTAAAAGTGATACAGCTTTTTCACCAGCCGAAGCTCGGCAGAGAAATGCAGCTACTCTTTTTTCATCAGGCAAGCTCTAATAATCCAGTTTTACCGCCCGCTGAAAGCAGGCGCTAAAACAAAATTTTTGTGACTACCCATAATTTTTTAGAGGTTCCTATCAGAGAATATTAACAGAATAGGGTAATCAAGATGGAAAATGATGTATCCGAAATTTACGAGGCGCGACTTAAAGCAGCCAGACCCTGGGCAATCTACCTTGTAGGATGGCTAATTCTCCTCATAGTAGCTCCCATATCGATTATCCTTTTCGATGATGATCTGGCGCGAAAATATTGGCCGCTTCTTATCGTACTTTTGGGCGCCGCCCTGGCGCCCTGCATCGGCCCAATCAGATCACTGCTGAAATGCCCCTCCTGCGGGCGTTTTATGGGAAGGGACATTGGAGTTTTCTGCCCACTCTGCGGGGCCAGGCTCAGAAAGAATACCACAAGGCATTAGTGGTTTCCCAACTATTTACCCTTCATCTTGTACACGCCGTCCCAATTTTTTGGAGGCGGAGAATTAAGAAACTCCGTGCAGCGATCAACATAGGTGTTCGAGGGCCCGTCGTCCTGGACGATCTTAAGCCCCGCCCTGAAGGCTATTCTGGCACCCTTCCAGTCGCGGGCGGAGAAAAGCTCAAGTCCTTCGTAATACTTGCTTAGCATCTCCATCATGTAGTCGGGCAGTTCCCCCTTCCTTCCCAGAAGCTCGAAGACCTGGATGGGCTCGTTTTTCCCGACTACCCGTATGATGTCGAGCCTCCGCGCCTCGACATGGTCCTTTACATGATTATAGGTGCTCTCGCTAATCATGGCATAGGTGCCATAATACTTGTTGGCGCCCTCCAGACGCGCGGCCAGGTTAACCGAATCACCCATCATTGTGTAGTCCATTCGCGTTCGGGAGCCCATGTTTCCTATAACGGCATTCCCCGTATTTATGCCCATGCGGGCCTTTATCTCCAACTGGCCCGTTGCGCGCCATTTCTCCCGCATCTCGGCCAGGCGTTTCTTCATGTCGATTGACGCCATGCAAAGCTTCAGCGCGTGATCGGGGAAAGGATGCGGGGCCCCGAAGAAGGCCACTATCGCGTCGCCGACATATTTGTCCACGGTGCCGTCGTAGCTTAAGATAATGTCGGTCATTTCCGAGAGATATTCGTTGAGAAGCGAAACTAGCTGAGGCGGCGTGAGCTTCTCGGAGATGGTGGAAAAACCGGCAACGTCGGAGAAGAAGATGGATATCTCGCGCATCTCTCCTCCAAGATTGAGCGACTCCGGGTTCTTGATGATCTCCTCAATCACATGTGGAGAGATATAATGGGAAAAGGCCGATTTGATAAAACGCCTCTGACCTTCTTCGCTAACGAACTTTGTGGCGATAATCACAAGGGCCGGAAGCAGGAGCGCAAGCGAAATGCCAACCTGGTCGACCCATACGCGGGCAAAGGCGAAGACCAGGAAGATGCCCAGATTCACCAGTAAAAACGAGGAGACCGCCGTCACAATGGAGCGGGCGGCGGACAGTTTCTGTATTACGAGGCCTATGGCAAGGGCGAAGAAAAGCATCAGCGCATAAGAAACAAACGGGTTTGCTTTTATGATAAATTTCTTCTGGAGCACCGTGTTTACGATATTGGGATAAGTCCCCACCATCATGTATTCGGAGGAAAGCGGCGTGACCCCGATATCGGAGGTGGCCGTTGCGGTAAGTCCCATTATCACCGAATTGTCGCGGAGCTTGTCCACGGCAAGAGCTATATTGATTGCAGTTGAGAAGACCTTCAAGTTCTGAAGCTCGGCCTCCATCTCCGCATTTTTTCCCTTTTTCAGCTCTTCCTTGAGGCGCTTAATTTCATCGGCAATGGGAGCAGCGTAACCTTTTTCAATTTCATAGATTTTTTTCCGGGTCTCGCCTATCTCCTTCCATGTTTCCTGACGCCGGGGACCCTCCTTCGTTGATTCAAATTTCGCGTAGAGCTTTGAGAGTGTTCCATACAAAAGTTTCCGTTCAGTACTCCCCGAGTTTTTTTCCTCATCGTCAAAATATCCGTGCACCTCGTCGCGCACCATATCGTATTCCAGAAGGGCGTAAAATGAGAGATGGTTAAACTCGCTTTCAAATTCATCCGCCCAGTTTATGTACATCATCCCCTGCCTGTCGATGGGTATTACGATATCTTCACGTATTCGAGTTATAGGGTTCTCGACATTTCGAAGCGCAATACGCTCGCCCGGAACAATCTCGATATCTTTAAAAGAAACGCCGCAAAGGTCAGCAACCGTGGCAAGGGCCATGTGAAAATATATCCTTCCTTCAAAAACCCGGACGAGGCGGATTTTTCGTGCGATTCCGTCGGCATCGAAATCGGAATCCACGAAACCGAAGGTGCGTGCTGAATGGACAAGCTTCGGCACCGGATATTGTATCTGCACCCTGCCCTGGTCAATCAACCCATCAAATGCCGCGCTGTTGTTTTCCGGTACAGGAACTGAGGCCCGTTCCGTAAACTCCTGTACCGCTGCCCTCCGCTCCGCGAGCGCCTTCGCGTCAAGATTGTAAAGCTGGAGCTTTTCCCTGGAAAATGAATAAGCCATTACCGCCTTTCCAAAAGTCTTTGCGGAATCGGCGAACATGCGGTCGCTGTCTATAAGGGCCCTGGTGATGTCCTCGCTTTTAACGGGCCGTCCCGCCCTGATTTTTTCTTCGAGGCCCGGCATGGCTTTTCGGTCGACAAGAAGGGGGGACTCTTCAATAAACTGGATATCGAACACCGCCTGGCGCGCTTGCACCCTGCTTAGTATGTCGAGGCCTTTTGCGTAGATATGCCTTGGCCACGGAAACTGGCCCACGCTGTAGATGGCGCTGTCGTCAATATTAAGATATGTTAGATGCTCCCACTGGGGAATGGACGGTTTCGCCCGAAAGTTGAGATCGTAAAGCTTCAGCTTAAAGAGCTCATAGGGTTCCGTGAAGCTGAAAAGTAAAACAATGACAAAGGCCCCGATTGAAATCGCCGCTGCGGTGAGGCGGCTTTTCACTATTTTTTCTTTAAGCGAGTCGAAGAATTGTTTTATCATAGCCAGGTCCTGTCATATTATAATTGGCCGGCCATGTCCGTAAAGAGAACTTCGGACGATGTTTCTGCCGGTGGGCTTCATGGCTTTCTTAATGTGATTTTCCATTACCTCGCAGGCGGCCCTCATGGAGGTTTTCTCTGTTCAGCTTACATGTAATTTATTCGCTGTCAAGAAAAACACTGAGGGCCCGGTAAAAGAAGGCAGGATAAGGGGTCCCCTCTCTCTCTTTCAAAGAGAGGGGACCCGGGGATGAGGTCAGAACACCAGGTTAAACCCGCCCATCACGAAATTGCGGGTCCCCTCCGAGGAGGAATAGGCGTCCCCCGGAAGGAACAGGCCGTAATTCACGAAAAAGGAAAAGTCGCTAAATATAGCCCATCGAAGCGAGAGGTCAATTCCCTGCCCCAGAAAACGTTCTTCAAGAGGGCCTTCGCCAATTGAGGCGGGTGCCTCCGGCTTGTCCTTCATATAGTAGCTGTACCTCGCAATCAGGTTCATTCGTTTCAGCCAGAGTTTATTGGAGGCATAAAAGGGCAGAAACGAGAAGCCAAGCCGGGCGATATGAATGTTTTGAAGCTGGGGCCTGAGCGCGTATCCTCCAACATAAGTTCCAAAATAGGTAAAGGTGGTGTCGTCAGAGTTGGAAACGTCGGCATCGCCCGAGCCATAAGCGTATTGAAAGAGGAGGGCCGGATTGTAAGCCCCTTTGAAGTAATAGTTTAAACCCAACATCGCAGCCATGGCTTTTATGTCTGTTTTGGGGGTTTCGAGGCTGTTCTCACCCATCTGGTAGATGAATTCAGCGTAGTAGTCCATCCCGTCGGTGATGAGGCCCCTGAGTCCAATACCGTAGTACTGCGAATTGTAGCGGTTTGTTTCGCCCGCTTCCTCATCCTGCCTGTCCATCTGAATCAGGGCAAGGAGATACGCGGTCTGGTTGGTAAAACTTCGCTCTATTGTGCCTCCAATAAATATCCTTTTCGCGCCATCGGAAAAGTCCTTGCCGGAAAGGCCGTAGGGGTTCTGGTCCTTATCGAGGAGACCAGTGTAAAGGCCGAATGCCTTTATGTCGACATAGCGGCTGAAGAAGTCCAGCTCGGCCCCGTCGCCGCGGCCGTTGAACGCCAGGCCCGTGCCAAGGATGAAGTACTTGCGCCCCACTGAGAAACGCAGCGCGCCCCTCAGAGACGACATCTGGATAAACGCCAGGTCAAGGTCGATGGTGTTCTCCCCATCGGGCTTTTCCCGGTTTTTCTCGGCAAGGCCAGTAAGATACACGTCCTTCCCCCGCACATGTATAAAGCTGTCCTTCCACAGGGTGGCCTCCAGCCAGAGCCGCATGGTGGTGACTGATGTGGTAAGCGCGGAGTCGCTTCCCCGCCTTTCGTCGATTATCACCGGGGTAATCCATCCGCCGTACGAAAACGTAAAGGGTTTCCACTCGCCGGAAATCGGCCGCATCTGCGGGTCTGCATTTATGTCATAAGAAAGGTCGTCCCCCGCGGCCGGGGCCCCTGTCTGCGCGAAGAGCGCGCCCGCGCTCATGAGAAGCGCGAAGAAGAACGCAAAGAAAAATAAAAAAGAAACGCGGATTGTCTGTTTCATCTATTCCCCTCCGCACGCTCGGCCACTCTGGCCACTATTTCCATGAGCTCCCCGCCGGAGAGAATGTCCCACTCGCCTTTTCCCGCGGGCATTATGCCGTTCGCCCCGCAGGCGGTTACTGCGTAACGCTCATTTTTAAAAATCGAATACATTAAAGAATCGCCAAGTTTCAAATATCGAGCCGCCATGTAGGCTACTGTACGCCTGCGAAGCGCGTCGCCTTCGGCGAAGGGCCGGTCGGGAAATACGCCTTCATGTACAAGGAATTTCTTCGCTTCGTTGAAGTCCCTCGGGTTCTTACCAAGGGTGATGGCAAAGAGCTTCACCGCGTCGCCTACAGTGGCTACAGGCCGGTCGCCAAGCTCGGCGTAAAAATTGATATTACCCATTTGTTGCGCCGCCGACGGCAATGCAAACATGAGGGCTAAGAGCAGTACGGCCGGTGTAAATTTCATGTATCTCTCCTTTTTATTTTCCATAGTATTACGGTTTGAATTATGTTCCACGGCCGGGCCCGGGAGGCCCGGGCCTGAACATCAAACCGATGTCCGATTTATTAAGATTTATTTTATAAGATCGGTCCCAAAACCAGAGTGGAATCTTTAAAATATATTTTTGAAATTCCAGGAATTGCAACCGCTGAAATACACAATAAATGCGGTTTCCCGCCCGCCGAAAGCTGGCGGGAAATAAAAGCTTTGCGCCGGCCCATCATGGTTGTGGCCAAATGAGGTCGATATTTACGTTGGCCTTCCCGCCTACATTTCTGCCGTAGAAGCCAAGGGCATCGTCGAAGTTGTCCAACAGTTGGTCGCCGAAAACTTGAAGCCCTGTTTGCTCGTCTCCGGTAATATTGGCCGGATTGAGCCCGGTAATGGACGAATTACGAAGATCACCAAGCAGGGACTCCGGGCGCTGGTTTCCGGGGCGCAGGCTGAAGGAGGAGCGCCCGCCGACATTGCGGCTAACCCCGCTTTCATTGGAAGCGTTCACGAGTCCCGTCGGGACCTCTATGCGTGTGCCGAAGGCCGGGCCATGAGAGGTGTTCTGTTCTGTACCGCGCACCGAGGAGGTCGCCACCGGCGTAACAATATTGAAGCGGGTCCTGAGTGCCCCGATGCGCTTTACGCGCGCGTTCACCGAACCGTTTTTAAGGCCGATGGCATTGTCCGAAGATGACTTCGTAAGGCTGTTCCTGAGCACCTTGATGGTGGTGAGTTGATTTACCGTAAGCGTGTTGTTGTCGATATTGAGCACCGCCTGCGATTTTACCCCGGTCATCACCATGGCGCCTTCCCTTATGGACTGCCCTTTCACAAGCGGCTTCCAGGAGGCGCCGTCCTTGTAGGCCGCCTCGCCCTTCGTTGAGACCACAAGCACCGCAGAGTCGACGGCGGTGAGAGTGAACACAAGGGCAAGTGAGGCTAAAAGCGAAGTGTATAGTGTTTTCATTTTTTATTCTCCTTTAATTTTCAATGTGGTAAAATTCGTTACTTAAAAAATAGCAAAACTTAAAAAACATTATTCCTATTTCTCTACCTCAAGAGGCTAACTTTCGCAAACGGATATTTCATGTTAGAAATAGTACAACATCACGATAAATAACAATCGATAAAAGCGACTGTTATGGGTTATATTGTATTTCTACTGGTTCACTAAAAAGACCGCTGCTATCCCCTATCATATGTTTAATCCTGACATAACCAGAATCAATAGTGCTACTTATATCGTTATAACTACAATATTTATCATCCTCGGCTATATCAAGGTTTTCAGGTTTAATACTTAAAGTCTCCCAATGTCCAGATTCAGAAAGTAATATCTGAATAATTACTTGAGTTGGCTTTTTGCCATAATAAGACCAAGAGATATTTAGTCCATTAGATGAAGATGGATAAATATTATGCACCATACCTACCATTACCGGTCTGAGGATTTTCGTCTCCCCACCGGCGAGAGATACCTTCGTCTCATTGCCGTAATACCAGTTATCCGGTTCACCTTCTACTCTATTTCCCGCTCGAATTTCGAATTTACGATTATGTCCTGAAGGTACCTCAAGCTCAATATATCCTGTCGACGGATCGCCGTCCACGGTAATGGTGTCCATATCCGGCCCGCTTACCGTCACCCGGATAATATTAATTTCTTCATCCTCTGGCGGTGGTCCGGCGTGAAGCATGGTCCCAACAGTGAAAAAAGAAAGCACCCGGTCAATTATTGTGGGGCGGTACGCGATTTCATTTGAAGGAAGCGAGAAATGTATGCGCACCGTCGCCGAATCGCCGCCGGCACAGCCGGTGAATCCCGCGCTTAAAACAAGGAGCGAAATGGCCATCAGCGAAAATGTTCTGGCTAATTTTGGTTTCATAAAAAATCCTCCCGGCCGGGTGGTTTTGATGAACAAGTACATAATGCAAATGCATCGGAACTCCGGCTTTCTCACTAAAAGTATGAAATTTTTTCAAGAAAGTCAAATATATAATTATGGAGAAGCAAAAAAAAATAATTTGGCAGCCTCTAATAGTTATGTTTTCCCGCATTAGGCGGTGGGGCACTTTAACCGTCTGTTGAGACTGTTCTTCTAACCCGGATACATTCACAGACCCGGTTTTGCCTTCAAGCTTCTTTCTACCAGGGGCTACCACATGATGTTAGAGAAGCAAGATGGCCGACCCGAAACATTCGCTAATATACGAAAAGGCATGAAGCGCTTGAACCATTAACTTCATCATCATCAAGGTCAAATCTTGTCCCGTTTTTCCAGAAACAAGCCGCTTCTGAGAAATCATTGCTAGCTTGAAAATATCCTGCCAGATAAACGTCCCCATCCTTTACGGCAATAGCATTTGCCATTGATGAGGAATAATCTGGATGATCCAGAGGCATATCAATCCTGTTGCCATTTTTCCAGTAACAGGCTTGATAGCGATCTGTTTCAATCTTAATATATCCGGAAACATAAACATCACCTTCCGCTACAACAATCCCAGTCGCGCTTGCTGGAGTCGATTCATCTTCGAGATAATATCGCTTCGTATTCTTGAAATAACATGGCCGGAAACTGTCCTGGTTCTGAGTATTGCCGCTAAGGTACACATCCCCTCTCCAGATAAACATCCCGGTTAACTGATTATCTAAGGAGTCGCCAATTTCGGTTTTCTTTCCATCGATCCAATATACCGAGTTACCGCTGTCAGATCCGCATACGTATACTTTACCATTATAAACTGATATGCTGTTAACGTATCCACCAGAATCCGTTAACTTTTTATAATCGCCAGTAATATAGTAGCCTGATCCATTATGCTCGGTGTTCACACCAATGTAAATATTTTCTGAGGTTACGAATATAGAGCTAGCACTACCGTCATCTAATCCATAGCTATCCTGATTTGTCCAATAAGACGCTTGCCAATTGATTTCATCTAAATAGCCTGCAGAATACACTGTATTATTGAATACCGTTAAATCATTAATTGAACAGTTTGCTCCAAGAGGATGAAAAGTCCCATTTATCCAGTAACAGGCGTCTTCGCCTTTATAACCACCCATATATATGGCTGGCCTCATTTCGATAGCAATTTCTTTCGACTCGCCCGGCACGAGGGTGGTTGTAAACTCACCCGCGTAATCGTAGGTGGGGTTGTCGATTCCGCCCATGCCGTCCGCTTTGACCCTGAATAATATGTTCTTCCCGGATGGTACCGAAAGGGTAATTGCACCTTCACTCATAGGTATTTGGGTTCTGATGGGCGCAATGGTAGGCCCTGTCACAAAAAGGCGTATACGTTCAAATTCAAGGCCCTGAGGCAGGTTGCCGGCTTCCGCCCTTGAGCTTAAACTAAAAAAAGCGATCACCCTGTCAAAAAAGGACGGGCTATAGGTTTGATCAAAATTCGGGTGATTTATCTTTATGGTAACTGTGGCCATGTCACCGCCAACGCAACCTGCAAGCCCCGTAAAGGCGAGGCATAACGCCATCAGGGCAACCGATAAAGCGCGAATTAAAAACGTATTTTTCATGCCGTATCCCTCCTGTATGGGATTTTGGCAAACTCTATTACTCAGGTTTTCACGACCGCCGAAGTCTGGCGAGAAAACCTGAGTCCTGAATATGCCAGTAGTTTTAATTCATGGGAACTTAAAGATTTAATTTTTTAGAGATACCCTTATTATAATTAAACATCTGCAAAGGACAGAAAAAATACTCCGACTAATATACCGACATTTTAATAAAAAAAATGAGTATATTATCAATGTCAATTATTTTTTGGAAAATAACGGAAATATTTATATTATGCTTCCGGTTTTCAGATATAAAAATTACGTAACTACTCAGCCATAAATTTTCAAAAAGAAATAAATTTTGCTATTAATTTTAAAGACGTTGTATAGATTATGTCTCTATGAAAAGAGAAGATATTGAAAAGGTCTATGATCAAGGCAAAGAAGCTGTTGTAAACCTGGTTGAAGGTTTAATCAAAGAGTTTACAGATCAGATAAAATACCTGACAGAAAGAATTCATAAACTTGAAGGCCAACTCGGGAAAAACAGCCATAACAGCAGTAAGCCGCCTTCAAGTGACGGATTGAATAGGAGAAAAAGAACAAAGAGCCAGAGAAAACGAACAGGGAAAAAATCAGGCGGCCAGAAAGGGCATCCTGGTAAAACTCTTGAAATGACTGCTAACCCTGACCATGTGGTGGAACTTAAGAATAACAAATGCTCGTGCTGTGGAAAATCAATTAAGGGAGTTCACAAGAAAGGGCATGAACCACGTCAGGTATTCGAGATTCCAGCGCCTCTTGTTGAAGTGACTGAATATCGAGCTGAGATAATCGACTGCCCGCATTGCGGAGCCGAGAACAGGGCGTCATTTCCGGAAGGGGTGACGCAGAAGGCGCAATATGGAGATTACCTTCGTTCCATAGCAGTATATTTCAGGAACTATCAGCTGATTCCACTTGAACGGAACGCTGAAATATTTTCTGATTTGTTTAATGTTCCATTATCCGAAGGGACAATCGTTGCGGCATCGGCGCGCTGCGCTGAAGCATTACATGGATTTAGCGATTGGGTTATTCAGAGGATAGTGGAATCACGCGTTGTGAATTTTGATGAAACGGGAGCCAATATTGGCGGCTCATTGCACTGGATTCACACAGCGAGCACGCCATTATTAACAGCTTATTTTGCTCATAAGAGACGAGGCTCGGAAGCTATTAACGCATTCACCATATTGCCTGAATTTCACGGTAAAGCCGTGCATGATCATTTACCGGTGTATTTCAAATACCTATGCGGTCATGCGTTGTGCAATTGCACATTCCGGCGTAACCTGCCACCCATTCCGGAAAATACCTGCCACTTTCAAAGCCGTTCCAAGGGCATAAACAGTTAACTACGAGGTGGCAGGTTTTGTCCAGAATTATTCACTTTTAGCCTCCGCATAGAATGCCC
>JARKUF010000031.1 GCA_029974015.1 Spirochaetota bacterium | reverse complement strand
TTGAACATGATCGCGTTTATAATCCCCCAGAGATATCTCTTGATCATACGGCCAACTTTTTTCACAGGTTCAAGCCTGCAGCGAACTGTCCAGGATATCAAATTAAGCCATGCTTTTTCAGCTGGACCTCTGTATGTGTAATCCCATAATTGAGAAGCTGTTTCTTTAATAGCCCAGGCACGCGCTGTCTTCAACGACTTTCGAGTAAGAACCATGAAATCTCTGCGCGATCGATTATCAGTGCGATTCGAATTTCTTAACCAGTCATGTTTAGTTTTAGTCAACGGACTCTCTTGTCCATTTGCGATAAACCATCGATGCTCCTGGGCTCTTACTTTATCTACGGCTTTTCCAAAGTGCTGAGCTACGTGAAATCTATCAAAACATATCTTCTCCATCGCATTTGGGACGGCGTTTTTAATAGCAAGAATATACGGATCCCACATGTCCATAGAAACTGTTTTTACCGCATTAAGATGCTCAAAAGGCCTATTTTTAAGCCATTTTTCAACCGTTTCAGACTTCCGGTCATCTAAGATGTCAACTATGATGTCCCGATCTTTGTCATAAACAGCAGTCACATATTCGTGTCTTTTCTGAAACGAAGTCTCATCAATTGCCATATTTTGTATTGGCTTTTCTTCTCTTCGCGCCAGACCTCGCTTGACCGCACGTTCCTGAATGCCGGCGACCTGGTCCCAGCTAAGACCAAGAAGGCTTGCCACTCCTGAAATGGATGTCTCCTTTAGCCATGTTATCACCAATGCTTCAAAGAGTGCCGTAAAATGTGAGTTCTTCTCTGCCCATGGGACAGGTATCTGTTTTATGCCATGCGTATCACACGATACTCGAGGAACTTTGCATTCAATGATCGTTGCCATTTGACATGTGTCAAGATGGCGCCATCGACGTACTCGATGGTCGTAAATCGTTTTCTCTGCATGGCATTCAGGGCAATGTGGTTTCTTGCCTCTGGCGTACTCTACCTTGATAGTTACAGTATTGCCCTTTAGGTCTAATTGAACGTCAGTAACTTCCCAAGGCCCTTTAACGTGAAGTATGTTTTTGTACAGTTCTTTGTCATTCATGCTTGACACTTTATACTATATGCTGCCCACTGCAAAGCCTGAAGCCCCAATATTTTTTAGAGGCCCCCTCAGAAGCTGAACACAAAAAATTTTTATTTTGAACTTTTTTAATTGCTTTTTCCCACGGTTTGGTTATATTTGATTAAATAAAGATTCTAAAATTGCAATCTCAACGCCTGGGTTTTCAGCCAGCAAAATGCGGGTGCAAAATCCAATGGCTGGGATTGTCTGAAGGCAACCTCTAATAATCAGGTTTCCCGCCTTCGGCAGGCGGGAAACCTGATTTCCGAGTATGCCAGCAGTAACAATTCATGGGGGCTTCAAAATTTTAATTTTTAGAGGTCCCCTGAAGTTATAGTTCATGGGAGCTTTAAAATTATTTTTTACAGGCTCCCACAGGCTCCCATAAGTATAAACAATTTTTTAGGAGGATTGTATGAAAAAGTACATTATGCTTTTTTCCGCCGCTCTTTTAATGCTACCCATGGTTCCCATGAAAGCACATGCAGGCCAGTTCGGGAATCTGCTTATTGAGCTGGAAACAAGCGTAAACTATTCTGCTCAAACCGACCAATGGCGTTCCCAGCGAAGCGGCTGGATCAGCAGGGTACGCTCGGCCGGCGACAATCTGAGCCAGTTGAAGAACCTTCTCATAGAATTTGAAACGAATGTGAAATACGACGCCCAGGTGAGCACCTGGAGCAGCAGACGCAGTGCATGGCTTTCCAATGTGCGCAGCGCAAATTCCATCAATAGGCTTGGCCAACTGATGATAGAAGTTGAAACTTCAATCAACTATTCGGCACAAACCTCATCATGGAGCAGCCGACGCTCCGGTTGGCTTTCCCGTGTAAGGGCTTTGTACTAATTTTTTCACGCCTTTTTTTTCACGCCTTTTGAATAAAATCATTATGCAGGCGGCGAATTCTTCGCCGCCTGCGTTTTAAAGTCATTTGAATGCTCCCGAACTCCCACTCCCGCAAAATCAGCAACGAATTAATGTCCGCGCCTACAAGGCGTACCCCCTCAGCTTTGTACTGGAAATCAACGCGGCCCATGGAACGAAGCCCCAGCCAAGGCAACCTAATGGCAACCTCTAATAATCAGGTTTTTCCGCCCGGCGAAGACGGGCGGAAAAACCTGAGTCCTGAGTATGCCAGAAGTTACAATTCATGGGGGCTTCAAAAATTTAATTTTTAGAGGTTCCCTAATTTTCAAATGTAACTTTTTTTAATTGCTTTTTTCCATGGTTTGGTTATATTTGAATAATTCGAAAGTCCAATTCATAAAAACTTATTTTAGGAGGATCGTATGAAAAAGTACATTATTCTTGTTTGCGCTGCCCTTTTACTACTTCCCATGGTGCCCATGAAAGCCCAGGCAGGGCAATTCGGTGATCTACTTATTGAGCTGGAAACAAGCGTAAACTATTCTGCTCAAACGGACCAATGGCGTTCTCGGCGGAGCGGCTGGATCAGCCAGGTACGCTCGGCCGGCGACAATCTGGAGCTTTTGAAGAACCTTCTCATAGAATTCGAGACGAATGTGAAATATGACGCCCAGGTGGGTAGCTGGAGCAGCAATCGCAGTGAATGGCTTTCCAATGTGCGCAACGCGGATTCTATCAACCAGCTTGGCCAACTTATGATAGAAGTTGAAACTTCAATCAACTATTCTGCACAGACATCCAATTGGAGCAGCCGACGCCCCGGTTGGCTTTCCCGTGTAAGGGCCGTGTACTAATCTTTTCACGCATTATAAAAGGTATTCTGTACGCAGGCGGCGAAGAAATCGCCGCCCGCGTTTTATAAGTTATTGGAATGCGCCAAGATACCCTCACCCGCATACTCTGCAACGAATATAATGTCCGGGCCTACACGGCACATACCCTCGGCATTGCACAAGAAATCACCGATGTTCATGGAACGACGCCCCAGGCGTCGATCCATTTCACCAGGGCAATTAACGCTGCGGTTTTGATGAGCTCTTCGCTGAAACCCGGGTCTCGCCAAAACCTGAGCCTTAAAATATCCGGTTCGGGCCCCATGAAGGAAATTCACGTCCAGATCGACGCCTGGGGCAATGTCCGCGGCTACATAGCCGTTCCCGTCATTGACCCCCTGGATACAGAGGGCGATTATAGCTTCGGCCGTCTCATAGGTGAAGGTTTCATTACAGTAATCAAGGACCTGGGGCTGCGGGACCCCTATCGCGGAACCACCCCCATACAAGACTTCGAAATAGCGGCTGATGTGGCGAGATATCTTACATTTTCAGAGCAGGTACCTTCGGCACTCATTCTTACCGCCAAGCTTGACAGGGACTTCAAACTCATCGCCTCCGGAGGCATCCTCATACAGGTTTTTCCCGATACCGATCCGGAAGTGATCGCATCGCTGGAAAAAAAAATCACCTCCTGCAGCACCTCGCTCGGCGACCATCTTGCAAATGGCAATGACATCCTCGCCTTCCTCTCGGAAATATTCGACAAACGCCCCCTCATCATCTCCCACTCCACCCCCCTGCACCATAACTGCCGTTGCTCGAGAGATATGCTAAGAAAAATTGTTAGCGGCTTTGCAGAAGAAGAACTAATAGATATGAAAGAAAAGGACGATGGCGCAGAGATGGAGTGCGGTTTCTGCAGAAAGAAATACCGTTTTAGCGGAGAAGAGCTCATCGCTATACTTAAAGAAAAGCGCGGGGACGGAAAAAACAGCGCCCCGGCGTGACCCGGGGCGCAATGGGGCGAATAAAAAACCTACACAAACGCCGTTTTCTCACTCCAGTGAATGCATAAAGTTGATTGAAATAGCGCTTTCTTCGGCGCTCATCCCGTAGTACACATGTATGATGGTGTTCATGTTCCATGCGACCACGAGTCCCCCTCCGTAGGAGGTCTTGTAGTCTCCCCAGCGGGGATCATTAAACGGATCGCCTGCGTTGTCATAGGCATTCCCTGTATCACAGAAGGCGATGATCTTGAAAGCGAAGAGCTGACGCAGCGGGTTAATTTCCCCGACCTTGTATCGAAATTCAATATTTGCCATGGTCATGGTGTTCGCCACAAAGCGGTCTTCCATGTATCCACGGAGGGTCCGGTATCCACCAAGGCCATTATACCTATTTAGCAGGAAGGCGAAATAGCTCTTCTCGTAGAACGGCACTTCGCCCGATGTGTCGGTGTAGGCCAAACGGGCCGCCACTACCAGGTTGCGGAAAGGCGATAAATACCCCCTGAAACCCACTGTAGAGCGGAAGTAATCGTACTCTGAGCCGAGGGAATTATCGCTCACTTCAAAGGCGTAGTCTATGTATACGCCATTGTTGGGATCCGGTTCGAAGTCCCGTGTATCCAGGGCCAGTCCTATGCGGGCAAAGTTGGTCCAGCCTCCATCATACCCCGTGGGTTTAACCGTAGAAAGCAGGGTGGGGCCTACATGGGTATAGGAATCTCCGCCAAATACGCCGATTTCAAAATCACGGTTGTCCCAGGGGTCGATGTCGATTCGCCGTACCTGATACCCGAGCAGGAATTTAAAGTATTCCCCGAGATAATAATAAAGGTCTATCGAAAATTTCGGGGCAGTAATGGTGTAGTTGTTCCATTTATATTTTTCATAGTTGTTCGCCTTTAGAAAACCGCTCTGGTAATCTTTGTAGGTATCATATTCTTTTCCGCTGGTGGGGTCAGTGAGCGGTTTTCTCGTTGTATCGGCCCCCTGGCCAAAGTAGTTTGCATTCAGTTTTTTCTCATAAACGAATGAAACTTTCGTCCTGAAATTGCTTCCAAATATTTTCAACCGGTCGATGTTCCATTCGTGATACTGCCATCCCCCCGTGGTGGCGAAATACTGGATGTAGGTCTGAAGGAAGTAGGGGGCCGTGGCGAAAGCCGGGTCTTCCCTGGAACCGTTATTGTAAAGATACAGTCTGAGCCCATAACCAAGTCCCGTATCGCTTGAAAAATTCACCAGGGGCAATCCAGTGGGGTACCACCCTTCCCTCTTCTTCGCAAGGTCCTCTTCGCTCATGGCGGCAAAGGTTACTTTGTTTGTGGAGAAAGCCGTTACGATGAACAGCGCAGAAAACACAAAGAGAAGCATCTTTTTCATGGTATCTCCTCACATTTATTGTGTACGCCAGTACTTCCTTAAATCCGTAAGAAAGCCATTTGACACATTCAACATTTCCCACATTTACCAGGGATAGGAGGCCCCCAGTACCATGCCTCGCCCTGTTGGAGCGGCAAAATACCTTACGTTGACGGCATCCCCCCTGGATAGTGTACCGAAACGGCGCCTGTATTCCTCCCTGTCCCGAATGGCGCGGGTGGGCTGGGTAAAAATCTGTATCTCACTGACGATTGTACCAAGGACAAAGTTCATGAGAGCCTCTTTTTTTGGGTTCTCACCGTCATCTTCGATACGGTCGCCATACTTCTTCCAGATCACAAGTGCTCCGCCGCCGTTCACCACAAGGGCCAGAACATGGTTTATCCAGGAGCGGCCCATTACCGCATCATCAGCCGCAGCATTGAAAAGCACCCTGGCTTCCCCGAAAGAAGAGGAAAGTTCGTTCTCAGTTCCCCGGGGAAGGGAACGAACCGTTTCAGGGACGTACCTCGGCGCAAAGGGGCTTATGAGCATTCCCACGGCGCCCAGTGCAGACTGGACTCCCGAAACGGTGTTGGTGATTTTTTCAGTGTCTCCATCGGAGACTCCCGCAAGTATAAAACTCCCGGCGGTGAGGACTGAATAAATCCCTAACCAACTCCACCACCAGATGGTGGCCCCGCCTTCACCCGAGTTAAGTGATGTCTGGATGAACTCTAAACGTTCTCTCATCTCCGGGCCTGAGAGGTTCGGCGAGTTTTGTGCAATGGCCCCCCTTGTGCTGAAACAAAAAAGAAGCAGGGCAATGGACGCACATCGTATCAAGCGAATCATATTTCACCTCCGGGCAACCACTTATATTTTCTCGCCCTCCTCACACGGGAGTGAAAACATAAGTCCTGAATATGCCAGTAGTTACAATTCATAGGAACTTCAAAAATTAAATTTTTAGAGGTTCCCAATATCAAAAATCCACAGGATATCCTAAAAACAATTTATTTTACGATATCCTGGCGGGATGGTCAATCATTTTATTTTCGAAGAAAAGCGCCGGAGGGTGAGTATTTCACAGGGAAAGGAAGGGGAAAATTTTAATTGAATTTTTTTAACGCATCGCGTGAAATGCACAAAAGGCGCCTGTAGCTCAGTTGGACAGAGCAATGGCCTCCGGAGCCATGTGTCGCACGTTCGAATCGTGTCAGGCGCACAGAAAACCGGATACTATTTACATATAAAAGGCGGGAACATCCGCCGTCAAATAATCGAGCGCTTTATTTCCGCTCCCCGACCGGGGAGCAGGGTCCCGATATTCAGGTGCGGATGCCAAACCTCGGCAAAACCCATTTCATAACGGAAAACATGATAAAAGTGAACAGTATAAACGACACGATCGACTTAATCCTTTCGCGATTCTGATTGTCCATGCCCTGGTCCCTTGTCCGTTTCAATCTTCACTGCCAGTATAACACCAAACTGTAATTTCCCCAAAAATAATGGCCCCGTCCAATGTCCGGGGCCTAAAGAGGTTCCTTCATTATTCAAGGAGGATTAATGAAAAGGCCATTGTTATTAGGCAAACTCTATGAATTACGGGAAGCTCTAAAAATTAAATTTTCAAGTTTCTATGAATCGCTACTATCGGCATATTCGCGGCATATTCGCGACTCAGGTTTTCCTGCGTACCTTTAGCGGGCGGGAAAACCAGGGTATCAGAGTTTGCCATATTTTGTCCCGTATGTCAGAAGCATGCGGGTTATTATAGCTCCTGAGTTTGCTGAAAGTCAATATATGGGAACCTGAAACAGGGGTTTTTGAGCTTCCCATTGCCTTTTATGTTAGCACTCACTTCAATAAGTTACAAAAAAAGTTTGCAGAAATTTATAAGAAAGAGTATATTTAAGCAATCCCTGTTGTTTCCCCCTCCGACGATGGCGGGCGGAAAAACGAAGTTTTTGCGACTACCCTTAAATATGTTAAAATTGAATGCGTCTATGGCTTACCATATATAATATACGTCCGGAGGTGCTTCTGTGTTACAAAAAACCAATCTATTGAAATATGCCTTCTTCTCTCTTGCGGCAATGGTATTTTTGATGTTCATTTCCGCTCCTGGAGGCTTTTTCAGCTCTGATGCGGCAGGAGAACCAGAAATCGGTCCAACCGGTGCTCGCTATCTTGTCAGCCAGGGTATTAAGGGACGCATCGGCGATATCAAATCCACTGTAGATTTAGCGGGAGAGGCTGATTCCAAAGGTTTCAAAATCATCCATATCCCGCAACAGATATTCACCACCTTCCAGGTAATCGCCAAGGGGACGCCCGTCGCACGCGTACCTGTCCCGCTCTACGGCACCACGACGGAAGGGGTCGTGTATCTTCATGCGATACTTCCCACTAATGCGCCGAGGGAGGGCTCCGACGTTTTTGTGTGGAAAAACGGACGCCAGGCACAACTGCAAAGAGCTGCGAAAGCCGAAAGCGAAATAGCCGTCCAGGTGCCCCTTGACCAGGGGCAGAACTATCTGAGTTTCCTGGTTAAATCCGGAAACCAGTGGTGGGGGCGAAGCCGCGTTCTCAGGATCGAATCTCCCGGCGTAGAAGAAAAAAAGGACCCTCCCCCTACCCCACCTCAGGATTACTGGGAAGAGGCTAATTCAAAGGGGTTCAATCCCCCACGCAAGGACTCCATCATTCCATTCCTCGGAATGACGGTCACTTCCAGGGGGAATATCGTCACCGATCTCCCACAGCCCTTAAGCGGTTCAACCGGAGAAGGCGTGGTGGATTCAAATCTGAGACTCCCGAACAATCTGAGCGGCGCAGGCAATTCCGTCTACATATGGAACAATGGCGAGGAAACCCTCGTATCCCGCTCCGGGCGCAGTTCACAGAGCCTGCTCAGTAAAATAGTGCTCTCCAGGGGCCACAACTATGTTTGCGCCACGGTGAAAAATGGAGCGCAGTACGTTGGCCGATCACCCATGATGCGCATCAATTCCACAGTAACGGCTTCCATAGCCCGTTTCGAGATGATATGGGACGGCAACGGCGACATGGACCTCCATCTCGACAGCGAATCCGCCGGATGGCATGTGAGTTATGCCAACAGGAATGTCGATCACTCCGGATACAGGGCAAACCTTGACGTGGACAATATGAGCGGCTTTGGCCCCGAAAACATCCGCGTCTTCTCGGTGCCCGGAAAAACGACAGTCCGCTGTTTCGTGAACTACTACTCCGGAGGGTCCACTCTAAACGTAACTGTGCGCCACTATGATAAAAACAATAAGATGGTGCGCGCCGAGACCAGGAACTTCACTCCGGGAATGACCCGGGGTACTTCGGCGTTCAATGAGAAATCATGGGCGGTGGGGACTTTCGAAATTGAACCGTAATTGGCCTTTTGGCGGTAAAACCCGGTTTTTAGAGTTTGCCGGGCGTTGTTTATAGGAGGGAGGCTCAGTAGGCTTTCTGTATTTCCAGAAGCTCCTCGATGCCGGTTTGCGCCAGGGCCAGCATCTCGTCGAGGCGCTCCTTCGAGAAGGAGCGCCTCTCGGCGGAGCCCTGTATTTCCACAAGCCTGAAAGACCCGTCCATTACCACATTCATGTCAACTTCGGCCCGGGAATCCTCGTTATAATCGAGGTCCAGCATCAGTTCACCATCGACGATGCCGAGGGACACGGCGGCCACCGCATCGACGATGGGGTTTTCTTCCAGGAGGCCGTCATCAAGCATCCGCTTTACGGCGCGCTTCATTGCGATATATCCGCCGGTGATTGAGGCGGACCTGGTGCCTCCGTAGGCCTCCAGGACATCGCAATCCACGGTGATACACCATTCCTTAAGCCGCGGGAGGTCGACGGCGGAGCGCAGGGCGCGGCCCAGGAGGCGCTGTATCTCCACGGCCCGCCCGTCTTTTCTGAACTGGTCACGCCTGGTTCGGGGGCTCGTTGAATAAGGAAGCATGGTATATTCCCCCGTGACCCATCCCCAACCTCTGCTCTCCGCGTGGGAAGGGACGACGCCGGAAGCGGTTGCGGCACATATTACCCTCGTGGCGCCCAGTTCAAAGAGGACCGACCCCGTCGCGGCGGGGCAGAAATCCGGCGTTATCTTCACGGGCCTAATATGTCCTGTACTTCTCGAGTTCTTTCTCAAGCTTTTCGCTCTCCTTCATGAGGTCCTTCAGGCGTTTTAAATCCCGGATCTTTTGTCCCACGTTCTTATGATAGCGGTTGTACCTGCGTGCTTCTTCAAATTCATTAATGGCGCCGTCGATGTCCTTCTTTACGTAGTTTTTTATCCCTTCCTGATAATGTTTCTCCGCTTCCATGGTGTCTTCAACTGTGATGACCTTTAACATGAGCTTGAAGCTCACAGTAAAGGAGTACACAGGCCCGAAAATCCCCGTATCCGAGTACGAAGCATCGACGTTAAAGTTCACCTGCTGGACTTGATAGTTAAATCCCATGCCGAAAGAATAAGTACCCGCGTCGTTAAAACGGTATCCCGCCCTCAGGGAAATCAAATCTAAATAAGTGAACTCCGCGCCGGTGTTTATACGGAAGCTCTCCTCGAAACCATAGGTGAAGTCGTAAAGATCGGAAGCGGTTATGGCGCTTTCAATCATGTCTGCAGAGAGGGTGAGCCACTTTGTGGGAGAATAAGCGGCCCCGAGGCGGATGGTCCTCGGCAGGGGGGAGTCTAAAGCCCTGGTGCCGAAGTTTTGAAGAAGAAGGCCCACAGAAAAGTTACGCGTCGGTGCGTCGAAGGGTGAATACATGTACATCCTCTTGAGGACGCCTATGTCCGCCGCGGCTGAATGAATGGAAAGCGTGTCAATTTTTTGATAAACGTACTTAATTCCGAGCCCCACCTCCATGAAGCCAAGGGAAATTCCATAGGCCGCTGTTCCGCTGGCGTTGTAATACTTAACGGTGCCGGATGTATTGCCTTCTATATCGATCCTATCGAAGGGGGGCACCCAGAAAAGGGAGTTTGAAAGTCCCAGAAAGCCGTCGTACACGGGAATGGCGACGCTCAGGTTATCGAAGCGGGAATCGAGGATGAGCTCCTGGTGCATTAATGAGAGGACGGGATAACGCACGGTCCCCAGACCGGCCGGGTTGTAGTATATGGAGTTGATGTCGCCGGTAATTGCGGTGAAGGCCTCCCCCATCCCCAGGGGGCGGGACCCCACGCCGATTTCAAGGAAATCGGCCCCCGAAGTGCCGGCGCTGCCAGCGCCAAATGCAAGGCGCGAACACATCAAGAAGAGGAAAACGCATATCGCCCTCACCCGACCGGGGAAGGTACAGGTTTTTTCTTTGCAGTGTCCGATGGCCAATATCGCACCTTTTACCAATATACCCCGGAGGGTGGTCGAGTAAACATAAAAAAAGCTATCACATCTTCGTTTTCAGGTATTCTAAAAGGGCGATGTTGAATGTAAGCCCCTGGTGATACGACCACGATACAAAACGGAACGGGAGGCCGGAATGCCTGTTGTAGTCCGCAAGGAGGTCCCTGAGGGCCGCAAAGTCGGAGGGGCGGCAGAACGCGAAAAAAGAATACTTGTCGAGGGCCACCACGGCGGACCCGGCTGAAAAGTCAGCGATTATCTTTTTTGCGAGATATGTAAAAATGTAATCGGTTTCCGGATTGCTCCTCTGGGAATAATGGACGAAGAACACCGCGCCTTCGAGGACCCGGTAGAAAAGAGTGAAGTAATATTCCAGAATGCCCATGGCCCCACCCATGGTGTCGGCGTTGTACCCGGCAATCCCGGGATAGAGGAGGTTTTTATACAGCAAAAGAGGAAACGACAAGTTTTTCTTAAGGCGTGAAAACAGTTCCTCCGGTGCAGGTGCTTTCTCTCCGGTCTCTGTCAACACGAGGAGTACAGTGGGTATTTGGGGTATGCGCGGAGGGGCCGCGTCCCCTGCCCTGGAGAATAGCTCCTCCTCGAGGAAATCGAGGGACAGGAAGTAAAGGACCCCCGGGACCGTTCCTGTGTTTTCGGCGACAAACCTCTTTTTCAGAAAAAGGTCTCTTTCTATGTCGGCGGCGTCGACAACGACTCCCCGGCGGGTTTTCATGATTCGTCGGAAAAGCTGTTCGTCAATATCGAGGACCAGATTGTCGCGGTTGTACTGGGTGATGTGGTTGAGGGAACAGGCGAAGGATTTTTTAATGAAATCGTAAGTCATGATGGCGAAACTGCGAAGCCCGAGATTGTCCATCTCGCTGTAAATATGAAGGGAAAGCGAGTCGCCGAGGGCCGCATTGTCGAAAAGGAAAGGATCGGCCTTGGGATGGATGTCTTCAAGCCAGTAGAGGTTCGCGGCCCTGTAAAAAAGCCTCTGATAGCGCTCGAGGAGGTTTTTCTCGGCCTCTTCACGGAGCGATTCGCCGTCCGGACGATGGGCCGTTACCCGGCTGACGAGCTCCTTAAACTCGCTGTCGAAGGTTTTTTCCCTGATTTTCTCTATTTCGGAGGACAGGGGGACTTCATCGCCGGGGAGCTGCGTCGCGATATTGTCCATGTCACGATTTTCTTTCTCGGCCAATTGTTATTTCCGGGGCGATGTGCTATTGGTTCTCTCTTTATAAGGGAAACTTATAAACTTAAAGCATCAGGCAACCTGAAATCCTAAGTCCTGGATATTGCCGGAAGTATTTTTACACCGTCAATTTGAAAATTCAAGCATTTTTTCGAGGCATCGGACGGCGCTTTTCGCCGTTTTTTCGGGGACGGTTATGACCGGCTTTTCTTCGGCCAGGGAGTCCCGCAGTTTTTCAAGGGTTATCTTTTTCATATTGGGACAGATAAAGGACCCCGATGCGGGTATGAACTCGATATGGGGAGCGACCGATCTGAGCTTGTGAATCATCCCTATTTCGGTCCCGACGATGATACGCATTGCCTTCGTTTTTTCGGCAAATTTCACCATTCCCCCGGTGGAGAGCACCTCATCGGCCAGGTCCACAACGCCTGGCCTGCATTCCGGGTGCACTATTACAGGGACGCCGGGGTATTTCCCGCGCACGGCCATGAGGTCTTCGGCGGTGAAACGCTCGTGGGTGGGGCAGAAACCCTTCCAGGGGATGATCTTCTTTTCGGTGAAGCGGGAGACGTAATGGCCGAGGTTTTTATCGGGGACGAAGATGATTTCCCGGGCTTCAACGCGCTGGACGATCTTCACAGCATTGGCGGAAGTACAGCAGATGTCCGAGAGGGCCTTCACGTCCGCCGATGAGTTTATATAAGTAACGACCGCCGCGCCGGGATGCTCCCGCTTCATGGACTCCAGATCGCCGGGTTCCGCCATGTCCGCCATGGGGCACCCTGCTCCCGGATCCGGGAGGAGGACTTTTTTTTCGGGAGACAGCATGGCCGCCGATTCCGCCATGAAGTGAACGCCGCAGAAGACGATGATTTCGGCATCGTTGGAGGCGGCAATGCGAGCCAGTTCCAGGGAATCGCCGGTGTGGTGGGCGATGTCCTGGACCTCCGGACGCTGGTAATTGTGGGCCAGGATGATGGCGTTTTTCTTCCCAGCCAGGCCCCGGATTTCTTTTACTATGTCCATTTCGCTTTGTACGCTCCTTCGCCGCGACGCTCATAGCCCCCGGGCGGGCCCTCCAGAGAGAGCGTCCGAACAACCGAACAGGCCGTGTGGTAAATACCCTTTCCACGGGGAGCTCTGGGACGTTCCGGGCCGGGGAGCTGCATCTTACAATTTTTAGCTGATATTCACGATTATTCATTTTTTTGCAACGGAAAAAACGCAAAAACCTTGACAGGAACGGGCTTTGTTTTTAAGAAGTTTTAGCTGTTCGCATTCCCCTGTAGCTCAGTCGGTAGAGCAAGTGGCTGTTAACCACTGGGTCGTAGGTTCGAGTCCTACCGGGGGAGCAGGAAAGAACGATTTCGAGCTTTCGGAATCGTTTTTTTGTTGAAAGGCGGTTTGAAAACTACTCAAGGCAACCTCCAATAATTAGTTTTTCCCGCCCGCCTTCAGCGGGCGGGAAAACCTAACTCCTGAATATGCTTGCTGTAACAATTTATAGGAACCTCAAAAATTGATTTTTTAGATGTGCCCACTAGTTGACATATAATTACTTTATAATTATATTGTAGTTATGTATAATATTTCATTTACATGGGATTCCAGGAAGAATTCCGCTAACATTCAAAAACACGGAATATCCTTTTGAAGAAGCAAAATCAGTGTTTTATGATGAAAATGCCCGATTAACACATGATCCCGACCATTCTGATGATGAAGAACGGTTCATAATTCTTGGCTTGAGTGCGAAATTAAACATTCTTGTTGTTTGCCATTGTTATACAAAAGACACTGGGAACATAAGGATAATTTCTGCAAGGAAAGCAACAAAAAATGAAAAAAGACAATATCAGGAGTTCTAACATGAGAAAAGAATATGATTTTACAAATTCAATTAAAAATCCTTATTCAAGCAAACTTAAAAAACAGATTACCATAAGGATAGATAAAGAGACAATTAATTATTTTAAAACATTAGCGGATGAAATTGGAATTCCATATCAAAGGTTAATGAATTTATATCTCACAGACTGCGCCAAAAGTCATAAAAGATTAAAACTGAATTGGAAGTAAGAGTCTCTAAGCAGCTCGTCGGCCGTGGACCAGATGAAGTTCGCTCACGTGATGCTTGCTAACATCACTTAACCGTCGCAACCACCTTTCGCACGAGCTCAGGAATGGCCGGCAGGATCTGCTCCGGATTGTTGAAGTATTCCGCGTAGGTCGCCTCACGCTTGAAGATTTCGAAATAATCTCCCCTGGTCAAGTCCACATTGAAATAGATGAGGCGAATCCCCGCGTTTACTGTTTCGCGCATGGCGATGAGGGTGTCGTCCAGGGCCTCCTTTCCCTTGTAGTTGTCAGCATCGGGTCGGCCGTCGGAGAGAAGGAAAAAATATTTCACCTCCGCGTCACTCTGCTCAAATAGCTGTCTGGCATAACGTATGAAATCGCCATCGCGGTTCGCGGCGTCTTCTACGAATGATGACACCGCTTCAATTGTCTCAGCGCGATACACATTGGTTGCGGTCACTGAATTGAAGGCCATGATCGTCACATCTTCGGTAATGCATGACAGGGCCCTCCCCAGTATGATGGCAAAGGCCTTTTCTATGTCGAGGATGGTATCGTACTCCAGGGCTTCCTCCTGGGAAAGATGCGGATCAAAGAGGGTGATGCCGTCGATATTGGCGACGGTGGCCCCGTCCATGGAGCCCCGATAGGGTTGCACCCAGAGGCTCGTGGAGTAGCTCGCGTCAAGGCCTATAATCACCTTAAGGCTCCTTCGAGTTTCCGTGAAAATATCGAGGAATTCGAAGGAGTGAAAATGCTGCCGGTTTGAAAGGACCTCTATGAGAAGGTCCATGTTTATTTCACCCTCCGTGGACGATGTATCGTACTCCTCCTTGACGGAGGGCATGAGTATTGCGAGTTCGCGGTAGACTTTCTGCGCCAGGTATTCCCATTTGCGAAAGCGCCGGAAATAATAGGGCGATACGTTCTTTACAGTGAATTCCTTCACTTCGGATAAACGGGTTCGGGACCTGGTGCGCGGATCGATGGAATAAACGAACTTTTGGGGCTCCTTGCTCTTTTTAGCTTTCTTTTTCTTATCGCCGCCTTTCTTTTTTTTGCGCTGTTTTTTTTCGTCCCGGGCTTTTTTGCCGTGCTCTGGCTCATCTTCACGGTTGGATACCTGCCTTTCAGCGACGGCATCATCTGATTTTGTCCGGCGGAAAAAATCAATGGTCCCGGGGGAAGAGAAATCATGCGCGGGGGAGCTTTCCATAATCATGCCGACATATTCTTCAATCCTGGTCTGATGACGATTCGAAGCATCCGCCTCTCCCATCTTCCCCGACTCGGCTGGCAGTAGTTCCGGAAATATTGGAATATTATATCTTTCAAGAAAAGCCCGGGGGTTCTCATCGTACTCGCGGTAGAGCTCTTTGAGCTCTTCCCGGGTAAGGGGGGAAGTCCTGGAGGAACCATCATCACCGTGAAACGAATGCCGGCCGGTGACGATGAACTCGGGATCTAAAAGCCCCTCAAGTTCGGTTTCAGGCCAATGGCGCATGATTTCGTACATTTCGCGCGAAAGTTCGTATGTCGAAAGCGGATTCGCTATGTCGAGATGTTTCAGGCGCTCTATCGCGTATTCCGACATTTCACGGATGCTCCTGAACCTTCCGGTATTCAAATTGGCCCGATAAAGGAGCGAAAGCTTTTCAGAATACACTTCGCTTTCCTTAACGACATCATTGTATCCATTAGCTTCCATGAACACATGTTGAAGGAAGAGAGGGCCCAGCCCTTCAATTTTTTCTATAAGCAGTGAAAGGAGAAAACGGTTCATAGCCGGTATAATTTCCTCAACCTGATAATGGGCCTTTATTCGTATCATGAACGCTTCTACGCGGAAATCTTCAAACACGTTCATGATTGTCCGAAAGAGGTCAGGCATCTCAAGCTTCTGGGAGTAATAATCCAAATTAAACACAAAAGAACCGCCCAGAATATGCCCGGTTTCGTGGATCGCCATCCCAACATAAAGGGTGATATTTCTGTTATCAACCAGTGGGTCTAAAGGGTCTTTGAAAAAATTCATGTATTCTGGAAGATGTATGGTATGCCCGTCCGTGTAAGCGCCCATCCCTCCCGGAAGGATCTTCAACATTCCAGCGAGAGGCACCGTTACTGACAGGATATGCGGCAAGGCTTGGCCCAGACTTATTCTATACCAGAAATCAGGGACAATTGCCTCTTCCATGCGCTCGGGATCGCTTCGAAAAGTATCCATGAATGATTCGTGGTAGTGTTCGAGTTCACCGGCTTCCACGGACTCAAGGGCCATGAGGGCCTCATCCTCCCGGTCAATGCTCTCCGCGACGCTGATTATCTCGTTGAGGAGCGCAATATTTTCGGCGAATTTTTCACGGGCCGGTCTCCATACATTGTCGCGCAGAAGGTCCAGGACCGGCTGAAATACCGTGTCTGTTTCAGTTGTCCTCATTAAGAACTTATTGCTGTACACATGGTCTATTTGCTGACAGTAGTATCTGTGTATCTCGTCGCAGAACCGGTCCATCTTCATTCCATATGTATTTTTCACCTGTTTAAGGGCGATAAAGATGTATTCGAAGAGCAGAAATCGGATTACTTCAAGCTCGAGGCGGACCGAAGACGTCTTGGTTTTAAGCCACTGAAAGAATTCCGCCCGGCGTTTCAGGTAATTGCGGTCAACTTTCTGTCCAAGCAGGAGTTTCAAAACAATCCGGTACAGCGAAGTGGAAATGTCCTTTATCTCGATTTCTGAAAGCACTACAATTATGTTTTTAATGAGAAATTTCAGCGAGGAAGTATCCTGCCCGTAAAAGCCCCGGATTGACGTAAAGGCGAGAGAGGTGAATATCGCCACCCCTTTTACGGCCCTTTCAGGCTCCAGTTCGAAAACAGTGTCCCACACAAATGTTGAAAAATCTTCGCGCGGATGGCCGTATATGTCCAAAAAAGATTTGAATTCTTCTTTTTTTTCCGGCCCGAGGATCCAGAGATAATTCCAGACGCGCATCAGCCTCCTGAAAAGGAAGGCCCCCTCTTTTTCTTTACCATCCGCCCCTTTTTTGTGGGGATACCTCTTTGAATACAAAGCCAGCAGTTCTAAAAAAAAGGAGGGATTTGGATGGTGCAGGAAAAGATTGAAGATGTTGACGGTAAAATCTTGCCAGGCATCGATATCGCGGGCCATGTAAAAAAAACGCACGACATGCCTGTTAACAAGGAAACCGACAGCATCATTTAACCGCTGTTGTGATTTGACCGCTAACAAAAAAGAAGAGAGGCGCGTAAAAAGTTCGGTGTACAGTGGAAGGTCGGAACGATACCTGTCCTTAAAATCGACGAAAAAATAAGAACCACAAAATTCCAGAAAAAATTCCAGGACTGCATCGTTCTGCTCTCCCAGTGAGATAAAAGCCTTCTCGAAAAGCCTGTAAGCGTCCCTGTCAACAGGAACCAGGAAGAAGCTCTTTTCGACGTTAAAATAAATTTCCATTGACATGAAGTATGCGATTTTTCCCACCTTCTCGGGGGAAATTTCGAGGGCAATGCGCCGAAGCAGGATGTGCAATGTCTCTTCCATGCGAGAAAGGGAAATGTGAAGGCGGGAGCGCGCGTACAGGGCAAAACCTTCTGTGTAGACGAAGCGTTCGAAAAGGGGCGCCTGGTGCTCCATCAACTCCAGGGCGGCTATTTTGTACAACAGTTCACGGTGCTTGCGCGCGGTTTTATAAAGCTTCGCAATGTGCTTTCGGGACTCCGGGGAAATTGAAGCTTTGAAGCTCTGGGTGTCCATTCAGCCTGCCGGATTATTTGTTCTTCCCGGGAGGCGGCGTCAGGTTGGTGTTGTACCGTGAAAGATCTATTAGGAGGCGCATGCTCCGGGCTACGATTTGCACAAGCCCATATGCGGTATGGTCACGGAGCTTTTTTTCACGATACTGGCCGTAGCACACCTGGTCAATGACAAGGCGTACCGCGTAAGACTGGGCAAGGTAGCGGTTAAACCCCTTTTCGAGGAGGTAATGGTAATGCTTCAGGGCCGCCACCTCAATGCGAGCCGAGCTCCCATGGAGTGACAGAAGTTCCAGGTCTTCTTCCTCAATTGTGTCTCCGAGACCAAGTTTTTTTAGCATTGGCGATCTGCCGGTCGCAGAGAGGGACTGAAGCGTGTCAGTAAACTGGGAAAGAACCCGGGCGAATGCTATCTCGGGAAGGGCGTTCCTCTCCAACTCCGACATTATGTTTACTTTTGTTCCATCTAAACCGCCTAAACCGCGAATAATGCTTTCTGTATCGTTGACCTGGTAGGTATAATCGGGCTCGTTCTCCGAAAGCTTGCCGGTGAAAAAATCATACCACTTAATGTGGCCATCGCCGCTTTTCCCAACGAAAAAACCTCCATCCCGCGAGATGCCTCTCCAGGAAAGCGATATGTTGAAATCAGTTTCATTGACTTCACCGCCGCGTATGTCGGCCCGGGCCTTGCGATGGGCCACATATGCTTTAAAGGCCGAGGGCCAGCGCCCATAGTGAAGATGAATGAAGCGGTCGGCCACTGAGTCTTCTAGGTCCCGCGCGGTAAGGTTCTGTGTGGGATTGTAAGAAATGATGCCCCAGAAGCCGGGGCGCGCCATTATCTGCACTCCGTCGTTTCTGTCGATATACCTCCTTTCGTCGAAGGCGCTGTTCATGCGCTTCTGTACGTCTTCTTTAAGGAGGTTAAACTCGTCACCGTAGAAAATGCCCGGCTCAAGCATGGCGCAAACGAGGGGGCCGTTTACATGCGTGGTAACGCTGGCCCCTTCCCTTACACCAAGGACCGGATAGGATATGATATGCGATTCCGTCGTCCGGCTGGAGCAGGTCTTGGTGTAGAGGTTCAGCCCGAGTATTTTCGCGATTTCCATTACGCTATGCGTTTTCCCCACACCGGGAGGGCCGTCTATTGCCGCATGGCTCCCAAGGCGGTACGCCAGAAGAAGCCGCTGCAGCTCATCAAGCCCCTCGTGGGAGACCTGGTTGGCGACATAAAAATGGCCCGTTGAAACCTGCTTTAAGCGAGCATTAACATTGGGCGTTTTGGGCTGCCCGGGCTGTCCCGTAAATGAAAGGATTATCTTATTGGCCCTCTTAATAAAGGACTTTTCCTCCATGAAATTTATCCTGTTGGACAGTATAGAATGTACGATAGAAACGGGAATCTCACAGCGGGAGGCGAGGCTGCCGAGGCATTCAATCATTTCTACAGGCACAGCATCATCGGCCAGGAGCGCGGAGCAGGAGTAAAACAGAAGGTCGCGGTTGCCGTTTTTCGACCCATTGCCCTCATCAAACAGGCGGATTTCTCCGGGTTTCTTTTTCCAATCCTCGAACCACACCTGAATCGTGTCTCTTTGCAAACCCAATTCACGGACCACGCAAAGAAGGCTCGGCTTCCAAAAGATCCGAGAGCCCCTGTCCGCCGAGAGTATCGAGAAAAGGTTTTTGATGAATATTTCCTGGTTGGTTTTTTCTTTCAGGTCCATATTATTTGCATCCAACATTTCATTACGGAGATAAGTCAAACTCTAATAATCAGCTTTTTCGCCCGCCTTAAGTTGGAGGAAAAATCTAAGTTTAAAGTATGTCATCAGCTACAAATCATGGAAACCTCAAAAAAAATAAATTTTTAGAGGTTCCCCAATATTTATTTCAGGTAACCTCTAATAATTGGAATTTCCAGCACGCCAAAGGCGGTCGGAAAAACAGAAATCCTTAATATGCTACCAGCTGCAATTAATGTAAACCTCAAAATTTTATTTTTAGAAGCTCCCTTCAGAAAAAAAACTGAAATTTTGTTTGTTTTTCCGTCTAACCCTTTAAGGGCCCGTGACGGATACATTCTAACGATTTTCGTTAGAAGAAAGAGGGGTGTGTTTTCTTCTTGCAATGATCCAAGAAGGAATTATATATTGGGCAATATCGGACAAATTTTGAGCGGAAGAGGCGTTTCATGCAGGAAATTCAGGACCCGGCAAAACCATCAAAATCTGGTATGAAAGACGTGGCTTTTATCTCCAACAATGACGCAAAAACCCCTGTGCAGACATTCATCCAACAGCTCCGCTCCGGCGGCAAGTTGGATGAAAAGCTTTTTATAAAAGTCTATGAACAAATACAGAAATGGTTTAACCGTTATGCCATAAGCTATAATGAGGATGCCTACCTGGATTTAATCGATGAAGCAATAACCAGGTTTTTCGAACGCATAAAAGATTTCCGTGGATCAACCGACGGAGAATTCTATTGCTATATGCGCTCCATTATAAAAACGATCCTGGATTCCGCGAAGAGCAAGTTGGGAAGGGTCGTCGTTTCGGAAAAATTTGAGCACATGAAGGATTCCCGCGGCCATCATGTGCAAGATTTCGAAAAAAACCGTGAGCTGGATGACCTTTACCACTGCATAGACAGGCTCCCACCGGCCTTTCGCGGAATGATATACGAAGTTCTTTCAGAAAAGCCAAAAGGAGCAATTGCCAGAGAGCTTAATCTCACTCCTTCGATGCTCTCACAACATCTCAACAGGGCGATACGCCTCCTCAGAGATTGCCTTACCGGGAAAGGATATACCAGTTTGCTAATGCTGGGTTAGGAGGATTTATGATGCAGAAAAAAAAAGGACCAGACCCGGCCAATGCGGCAGATTTAATTATTGTCGAACATTTGGGTGATTCCGCCGCGGATTATTATGGGGCCGATTTCAATCCTATTTCCAGAGCGGTTAAGGCGGACAATATGAAAAAAAGAGCGGGAGTTCCCGGACAAAAGGCAGTGTTACATCACGCCTCACGATTATACCGCAAGCTCGTTTTAAATGGAAAAGCCGCAGGGGAAAAATCAGTTTCTGACAAATCGATAAAGGAAAAGATCGCCCACGCGCTACGCATAATGAAAGGAAAAACCGAAGTTCAGGAATTGCAAGAACTAATTAAGAAAAAATCCCTATCGAAAACCGGCCGTGAATCGTTCAGCCAAATAGAAAAAAAGACCATCGACAAAGCATACCGCGTCCTCGGCCTTGAGGGAGTTACACTGCCGGCTTTTGCGAAGGCGGTGCTGGAATTGGCGAAAGTACGGAAATAATGATTGTTGGGGCTTCAGGCTTTACAGTGGGCAGCATATAGTATAAAGTGTCAAGCATGAATGACAAAGAACTGTACAAAAACATACTTCACGTTAAAGGGCCTTGGGAAGTTACTGACGTTCAATTAGACCTAAAGGGCAATACTG
>JARKUF010000029.1 GCA_029974015.1 Spirochaetota bacterium | reverse complement strand
CGGCCGACGAGGTCCCGGCTGAGATCGTAATCGCGAAGGACCCGTATTTTGGCCAGTGACAGGGAGAGGTCTCGCCGGATCCTTTTTATCGCGTGCCTGCCGATGCTGGAAAGAGGAATGCTCCTGACCTGGAGGTCGCCGTACGAGTCCCGGTACGAGTAAATTTCCAGGGCGCCTGCTTCGCTCGACAGGACTTCTATTTCGGCGCCGAAAACAGCGGAAAGCGAGTTGGAGAGCGATTTCAGGAGTTCCGCCTTCGCGGTTTCTTCAGGTAGGCCGTAAATATCCGCGAGTTCACGAACGTCAAACATGGGTTCATTTCTGCAGGGCCATGTACACCTTCCTGGCGTACCGGGCGCGCTTGTGTTTCTGGGAGGTGTTATAGGCTCCGACCGCTTCCCAGGTGTAGCCGTGCTTCCGGATACAATCGGAGAGGATCCAGGCGCCGACCTTTACGTTCGTGCACGGATCCCCCAGGGAGGACCAAAGCTCCTTTCCCAGGACCCGCACCCATGAGGACTTGATCTGCATGAGCCCGTAGTCATACGAGCCGTCGGCGTTGCGATTGAGAGCGTCGGCCCGAAAACCGCTCTCAACCCTGGCTATCGCCCAGAGGAGACGGGGGGAGACGTTATAGATGAAGCCCGCCTCCTCGAAGCAGAAGGCATGGAGTTGCCCCATGGGAAAGAGGAAAAGTAATGAGAAGAGGATGACGACTTTTTTCATGGTGACTTTTCCTCCCTGCCCATGCGCTATGATCGGAATTCCCAGGGGCGGGCTCACGGTTGCCGTTTTTTCGTTTATTGGTTTGTTGAAAATGCCGTTTATTGATTTTTTTGTTTATTCGTTTTCTTCTCGGCCGGAGGGCTCTTGTTTTTCTTTGCCGGCGTCGCCGAAGATGAGGCCGATCTGCCACCCGTAGGTCTCGTTCTTGGAGAGCTTCCCCTCGGCGTCGAATTCGTTGCCGGCCTTGGACTTGAGACCTGTGAAGGCGACCGTCTCGTTGTTCAGCAATATCGTGGCCTGGTCGGGAGTGATGTCAGCGTGCCCGAGCCGGTCGAGGCTGTTCTTCCACAGCACGAACTTGCATCCCTCCTTGTAACCCGAGCAGTAGTAAGACTTTTTCCCCTCGTAGACCGGTTTCCCGCATTCCGGGCACTTGCCCAGCTCTTCGCGCTTGTTTTCCATGACTGCCTCCTGATTTACTTGTGTTTTGACGAGTCGATGCGCGGCTTTGCCGCAATCGCTCCTTAATATATAATGTTTTCGATGCAGGGATTTTTGGTTGGAAATCAGTAAAAATCGATATTATGCCTCGTTGAAATTCAACATTGACATGTAATCATTATTAGGTTACAAATAGCCATGTACGAAGTTCTGGTGAAAAAGAAGGTTCTTAAGGATATCGGGAAATTACCGGAGGCGATTCAAAAGGCACTCGTGAACCTGATCGATGACTTGCGGGAAAAAGGTCCCATCAGGAATGAATGGCCGAATTTTGGGAAAATAGGAACATTCGATTATCATTGCCATCTGTCAAGAAAATGGGTGGCCTGTTGGCATTGCGAAAAGAAATCTATAATTATCGAGGTGTATTATGCAGGCAGTCGTGAAGACGCGCCATATTGATATTAAAATCCGGGGTAGGAATATCCCGACTAAGTTGATCTACGCCTTGAAAGACGAATACGGGGACAAGGTCAAGATCACCGACGATGATGATGCTCTGGTGAACATCCTGGAAATGCCGTGGTACAAGGACCTCAAGGAGAAAACGACTCCGGGAGACACGGTGCGCATTTACAGACAGGCGAAGGGGTGGACTCAGGAAAAGTTGGGCGAGTTGTTAGGCGACATTCCCCGGCAGCATGTTTCCAACATGGAGCACGGGAAAAGGCCGATCAGCAGCAATACCGCGCGCAAGTTGGCAAAATTGTTCAACGTGCCGATGGATCGCTT
>JARKUF010000015.1 GCA_029974015.1 Spirochaetota bacterium | reverse complement strand
GCCCTTCCCGCAGGAACTCTTGAGGAACCGAGCAATCATGATTTCCTCACCACCCGGATGTACTCTTTCAATTCGTCCGAAACGCTCTTTATGGCATCACGAGAAACCGGCGCAGTGGAGACGACTTCCGAGTAAGCCCCGGCGATCCTCTTCACACACCTCGCTTTCACGTCTTTGCATGAAGGATTTTCCCAAACTCGCTTCATGATGAGGCCTTCGACCAACCCTCTGCCATTCCTGCCCAGTGTAATTTCGAGCCGGGGCATGCCGTTCTCCATTACGGGGGACACCTTCAGGACTTGAAACGACAGGACATCTCCGGAACGATATGTCCCCCGTTCCTTCGGTGTCTGGAACCGGTAAGGGCATGAGCCGACCATGCTCCCGGGATTGCAGGAACCGTTCGCCTGCAGCCGTATGGACAATGACCCGTGGTTCACCGCCTTCATAATCATGCCCTCGACAACGCGGCCGACGAGGTCCCGGCTGAGATCGTAATTGCGAAGGACCCGTATTTTAGCCAGTGACAGGGAGAGGTCTCGCCGGATCCTTTTTATCGCGTGCCTGCCTATGCTGGAAAGAGGAATGCTCCTGACCTGGAGGTCGCCGGACGAATCCCGGTACGAGTAAATTTCCAGGGCGCCTGCTTCGCTCGACATGACTTCTATTTCGGCGCCGAAAACAGCGGAAAGCGAGTTGGAGAGCGATTCCAGGAGTTCCGCCTTCACGTCTTCTTCAGGTAGGCTGTAAATATCCGCGAGTTCACGAACATCGAACATAGGATCATTTCCGCAGGGCCATGTATACCTTCCTGGCGTACCCGGCGCGCTTGTGTTTCTTGGAGGCGTTGTAAGCGCCGACCGCTTCCCAAGTGTAGCCGTGCTTCCGGATACAATCGGAGAGGATCCAGGCGCCGATCTTCACGTTCGTGCACGGATCGCCCAGGGAGGACCAAAACTCCTTCCCCAGGACCCGCGCCCATGAGGAATTGATCTGCATGAGCCCGTAGTCATACGAACCGTCGGCGTTGCGGTTGAGAGCGTCAGGCCGAAAACCGCTTTCCACCTTGGCTATTGCCCAGAGGAGCCGGGGGGAGACATTATAGATGGAACCCGCCTCCTCGAAGCAGAAGGCATGGAGTTGCCCCATGGGAAAGAGGAAAAGTAATGAAAAGAGGATGATGACTTTTTTCATGGTGACTTTTCCTCCCGTGCCGAGGCCTATGATCGGAATTCCCAGGGGCGGGATCACGGTTGCAGTTTTTTTGTTTTTTGGTTGATTGAAAATGCCGTTTATTGATTTTTTTGTTTATTCGTTTTCTTCCCGGCCGGAGGGCTGTTGTTTTTCTTTGCCGGCGTCGCCGAAAATGAGACCGATCTGCCATCCGTAAGTCTCGTTTTTGGCGAGTTTTCCCTCGGCATCGAATTCGGTGCCGGCCCTGGACTTGAGACCGGTGAAGGCGACCGTCTCGTTGTTCAGCAACTGCCTTGCCTGGACGGGGGTGATGTCGGCGTGCCCGAGCCGGTCGAGGCTGTTCTTCCACAGCACGAACTTGCATCCCTCCTTGTAACCCGAGCAATAGTAAGACTTTTTTCCCTCGTAGACCGGTTTCCCGCATTCCGGGCACTTGCCCAGCT
>JARKUF010000045.1 GCA_029974015.1 Spirochaetota bacterium | reverse complement strand
GGACTCATTTTGCGCACCATCACGTCGTTGATGTACGGGTATTCCCGCTTGAGTTCTTCCGCCCGTTCCTCGCTCGCCCCGAGGTTGATGTCGGTCACGCGTTCGCCTTCCAGGAGGGGGCGGAAATCGCGGGCGAGGATTTCGGGCAGACTCTGGACGGTTTCCTGGTGGGTGCGGGCCGCCCAGAGCAACGCGCCCAGCACGCCCAACAGAATGATGCCGGAAAAAAAGTAGATGAATCGGTTCACTGTTCTCAAGCAGGGGATAAAGTCCCCCGCGTGACGGTTTTCAGGATGCGATCCCCGGCCTGAGCATTGGCATCCCGCCGGGGAATATACTTCCGATATTATAGTTGACCCGGGGCATGCTTTTCACCCGCGCGTGTGGGGATTTGGTTTTTTTACGGAGAATCCGGGCGGCGGGCCGTCTGAAATGGGAACCATGGGACGCGGGGGAGGACCGGTGGCCGTGATTGAAATCATGGGCGCCAAGTGCCGCCCTTCGGAAGAGAACGCCCCCCCCTGCCCTTGCGAGGCTCTCCGCCCGGTCCAGGCGGCGGTCAGCTGCCCCAGCGAATCGTAGGTGAACCGCTGGGTGCTGGACCCCGGCCTTGAGATATATTGTAACCGGTTTCCTGGATACATGTTATAGGTCGAAGTGACGCCGCCCTCGGTTTTCGACGCGCGGTTATTGGCCTTGTCGTAGGTGTATGAGCGCGAGACGCTGTACAATCCCCCGCCGTTGTACGTTTCCGAGATCATCCGCCCAATTCCAGTCATCCGCCCGGCTGGGGCACGCCTCGGTCTATGTGACCATGAGCCTTTACAAGAAGTTCACCCCTGTTATCCAGGCGGAGAAGGTCAAAGGAGTGGTGTGTCGGTAGTAACTGCGGGCGTTCGGCCTTCCTTGTGAAATATCCTCTCTGGGTAAAGTCTTTCCAAAACTCCAAAAATCAGGCCGATGTTTCTATCGGCCTCCCTTGATAAAATCGCTCCACAGGCCTGTATGGCGAACGCTTTCATCGAGGGTGGGAAAGAAATAGGAGAATTAATATTTGAATTGGATTTTTTTCAATCTCGATTTATCTAATATACGTTTTTCGATATTTTAAACTCTCTTGGACAGGGAAAATTCTCTATTTCCGTTGCAGAATTCCGTATTTCCCCCTTTCAGTAATTCAAAAGAGTAACCTGTTATGCCTAATCAAAGAGTCCTTTAAAATCCTTCAGCGACACATTATCAATTTCATTAAGTAACACATTAATCTGTTTGAAATACCAACGAATCAAATTCTTTCCGCAGGAAGGACAATAAGTGAGTACCATTTGAGCAGATAAAGTAACAGGTGCATCAGCTTCCAATTTAAGAGAATGCTTTTTCATTTGACTTTCTTCCAATACACCAGGATCGAGAGATCTAAATATCAGAAAAAATACTGGACGGTTTAATTGTTCTTCATCATAATATATAGAGAATCCTCTTTGACCCTGTTCTTTATATAATCCTTTGAATCCACTACAACACCACACAACTT
>JARKUF010000044.1 GCA_029974015.1 Spirochaetota bacterium | reverse complement strand
GACGATTTTAAACATGAAAGGCATTAACTCCCGTGAATAATGGTTTGGACACCTTCTTCATCGGTTGTTTTTGCCTTTTTTATTTGCCTTTTTTCCCTCAATCTCCTATTTGTATGGTATAAAAGTCAGTCAAGTTGAGTAAAGTAGTTCCATTAAATAATATAATAATAAATCAACATTTTTTTCGATCGAATAAACCTTTAAGAAATAATTAAAGGCTGAATAAGACATTTTCGAATAAACTTTTTTATTTTTAATAATTTGTGTTAAAAATTGCACTAACTTAAAAAAATTACCATCACAATACATGCCAGCTTTGTAGCTATCGATTAACTCACCGTAATTCAGCTTATATGACAATATTGGAAGTCCTGTCGCAGTAGCCTCCAGTACTGTCATAGGCCAATCACCCTCGTAGTCTGAAGTAATGCAAAAGACCTTACTCTTGGAGAGTAAGATGTATATCTCATCATACTTTACGAAGTCGAAGAAAGTAACATTCTTTTGATTGAGAGCCTTCTTCTGCACATCTAAGAAAAATTCCTCATGTGAGTCAACCTTCGAGCAAATCATACAGAAGCGTAACTGCGGATTGAATGCAGCAAGCTCCAGAAACACTTCTGGGTTTTTCCACTGCTCGCAACGCGCTATCCAGATGGCGTCATATTGCTTTTTAGACGATTTCATAATTTTGCTTAAATCCAGCCCTTTCTTAAGGATGGCTACCCTTGCTTGGGAACGTTTATTGAGGATATTATTTTGCTCTAGTTCGTTTTGCGCAATAATGAGGTGAGCGAACCAAAGAAGCATCAAAAACAGGTAGCATTTATTTTTATTTTTCTGATATCTACCCTCACTCTCAATATCATGGGCAAGCATAAAAACGAATCTAATGCCGAAGACGCGAGAATATAGCGCGAGAAAGCAAGACTCTATCGTAAGCCCACGCTGAAGGATTATGTCGGGCTTGAGGCGGCGAAGGGTGCGATGAAATATAAATATCTTTTTGAAGATGAAATCACTCTCTTTGAAAGTACGAATAAGATTGAAACGGGCAGCATCGTCAAAATCTATGCTCGGATAGTCTGGAATAAGTGAAAACGGCTCAACATCTGTCCGTCCCCAAAGCTCTCTAGCTATCATAAACATTTGAACATTAGCCCCGCCGAAGGTGCGGCCGGAGGCCCTGTTAAAGAGCGCCTCGGAGTCCTTTGGAAATATGATTGCGATTTTCATAAGGGCCAACTAAAAAATAATTTAATGGAACCTCTAAAAAATTAAATTTATGAGGTTCCAATGATTTGCAAATACTGACATACTCAGGATTTAACAGAATTGAAATAGAAATTATATATGGGTTGAAATTTGTCAATCATGAAAGCGGAGAGAAAGCTGATCTATGAGCGGAAGTGAGGATGCGAGGATACTCCTCACCCACATTGATAAACATCTTTCGATACTTGATGAAATCCCCGGGGAGATGAACCTGGTTATTGAAAAAGACTTTCCCGCTCTGGGCTAAACCATCTCCCCGAAACGCTTGATAACACCCTCAAGCACCGATAGCATCTTCATCATGTTCGCGTGCGTTTCCGCAGAATCGATTTTCAGGTAGCCGTGTGCGAGAACGTTTCGGAATCCTCCCAGTCCCTTGAGTTGCGAGTGCATACCGGCATCGATCACCTTGTTTTCCAGCGCGTTGTCAATGATGTCCTCATATCCGTCGCTTACCACTCCGTGCTTTGCCGAGAGGTAATGATCCAGTATGTCTATAATGCATTCAGCAATCAGAAAGAGGATTCGTTCCACGGCATAGCGTTCGGTTTTCGACGCCATGAATTCATTGATGGACAGTCTTCCATGGGGACGAAGGTCGTTTGAATATTCATTGAGTTTTTCGATTCGTTTTAATATTGATTCCTTTCGGTATACCATTATGCCCTGTCAGCCTCCCTTGCCAGGCGTCTTTCCCTGAGGTAGATTTTAAAGTCCCAGAATCGTTTCTTCGCGTAAAGCTCAAAGTCGTTGAGGAGTTCTGCGTCGCGATGAAATATCATCCTTCCGAACTTGATGACGTCGAAAGTGATATCTGGCGCCGCCCTGTCGAGCCAGAGAAGATCGAAACGATCGCTGTGAAACGATTTTGAAAGATCGCGCCAGAGAAGATAATAATCATTCCACGTGAATTCCCTGGAAGCGTGAAATGCGAGATCGATGTCGGAATCACTTGATGCGGAACCAAAGGCGCGCGATCCGAAAAGATACGCCGCAATGATCTTCCGGTTCGATGAAAACAGCGATACGGCCGATGCTATTGCCTCATCGGTGGAAAGAAGTATGGGTTGTGTGCCTTTCCATCGTTCCATTATTGCCATAGTACAACCTCGCACATTATAGTAGGTGATAATGATGGCTGTGTCAATGGAAAAATGGTTGTGGATGCGGGTAATTATCAGTGGAGTAGAGTAGAAAACTGATTGTGGGCCATGAAACAAATGGATTCCCGCCTTCGCGGGAATGACAGAAAAAGAGAGGAGGCTTTCTTTACCTCACTCTCTCCATCACCGCCTCCGTGATCATCGTCTGCGCCGGATTGACGAAACTCACGTTAACCGTGAAACTGTCGCTCACCCAGCGGTCGAGTTGCTTGTTGATGGTCCGCATCGGGTCCAGAATGAAGCAGACCAGGCCGCGGGTGAAACCCGGACGCATTCCGCGCTCGGCCCAGAGGCTGAGCTGGCGGAGTCCCTCGCCGAATGTCACGCCGGCCATGGTGGTGAAGAGCGTTATTGACGATTGGTTGTATCACCCCAGCTTCATTACCGCGATTACGATACCCGCCGCGGTGACGATGAGCCCGAAAGTCCAGATCATGAACTGAAACATACGGTTGGAAAGCTCGGAAAGCCGTTTGTCCACCTGCTCGAAGCGCTTGTCCACCTGTTCGAAGCGCCTGTCCATCATTTCAAAGCCCTGTTTCATCAGCTCGCGCTGGTTTTTCAGTTCTTCTTCCACGCGCACCATGCGTTCGCGCAGTTCGATTTCGTAAACCGCCGGGGGTTTTCCGAGACTCTGGTCCGCCAGGATACGGTGCAGGTTCTGCTTAAGGAAAAGCTCAATGGATTCGAAGTCTTTCTGTTCAAGGGACATTGTATAACTCCTATTCTTATGTTAAGTAAGCGAAGACGCGGGTAAAAGTCAATGTTTTTTTGGTCTTTGAATAGCCGCATTGAAGGTAGCGGTTGGCCTTGACGCATTCCGCGATGATGAAATTTTCGAAAAGGGCGCCCCTGTCTCTTTCCGCGGGCAAAAAAGCGCCCCTTAAACTATTCGATTATTCAGTTTCCTGAAAACAGCGAAGGTAGAATGACCAAAGAGGAAGAATAACAATTGACAAATAGCATCTTTTAACTTAATTAGGTAATATGTAATAGCGTAATTCAATGTAAATCTTCTAATATTTGACTATCGGGCAAACCTAAAAATCACTTTTTCAATTGTTCCAAGTATGTGGAAAAACGATTTTTTTGTGGATCATCAATGATAATTAAACGCTTACTGCACAATTCAATAACAAGGAGTATTAATTCTGGGAAGATATTGATACTCTACGGCGCGAGACAGACCGGAAAGACCACGCTTTCTAAAGATGTGCTGGCGGAACATACGGATAAAAAAACCCTTGAGATTTCAGCGGATGAAAAACGGTTCAGGGACGTTCTTTCATCGCAGGATTCGGTTGTTTTGAAATCATTGATCGGAAACGCCGAAATAGTGTTTATCGATGAGGCGCAAAGGGTGCCCGATATAGGGCTGAATTTAAAAATAATTCATGACCAGGTACCCGGCGTAAAAATTCTTGTGACGGGTTCATCCTCATTCGATCTGGCAAATAAAATAAAAGAACCCCTAACCGGAAGGACGCTGACGTACGTTTTGTATCCCCTGTCCCTGCAGGAACTCCGCGGACATTATTCGATGATTGACCTTGAATCGATGCTTGAAAATATCCTCATATATGGACTATATCCGGACATTTTTCTCCAGGTGGGAAATGAAGATAAGCTTCCGCGGCTGAAAGAACTTGCGCAAAGCTATGTATACAAGGACGTTCTGGAAGTTTCAGGCATAAAAAACAGTTCAAAAGTTGAAGACCTTTTGCGGTTGCTCGCCTATCAAATCGGATCGGAGGTTTCGATGCCGGAGCTGGGAGAACGGCTCGGCATGAGCAAGGACACGGTGGAGAAATACATTTCTATTTTGGAAAACGCCTTTATAGTTTTCAGGCTTTCGGGGTTCAGCAGAAACCTTAGAAATGAAATCACCAAAATGAACAAGATATATTTTTACGACACTGGACTGCGAAACGTCCTCATAGGCGACATGAAACCGCTGAAATTGCGCAACGACGCCGGAAAAATATGGGAAAATTTTCTTATCGCAGAAAGAAAGAAATATATTGAATATAACCGGCTTGAATCTAAAGGGTATTTCTGGCGCACGTACACGAATGTTGAAATTGATTATATAGAGGAAACGGAAGGACAGGTTTTCGCCTATGAATTCAAATTCAGCCCACGGAAAAAAACAAAGGCCCCGTCCACTTGGATACAAGCGTATCCCGATTCAAAATTCACATCGATCGACCGGGATAATTTCTGGGATTTCACTGGTGTCCATCGTTAAGGGGATGTCGTTTCCAAGCCTCTTAATCGCCCTGTCGCAGCGCATGATAACCCCATCTAACATCGACAGCATCTTCATCACGTTCGCGTGTGTTTCCGTGGAATCGATTTTCTGGTAGCCAGGTCAACCTCGCTACACTAAACAAACTTTGACATCGCCGCCGCTAAAGAAACAATGGCCCGGAGGGAGCGGACTCGTGCCGAGGTGAGGCGCGTGCGCCTGGAAAGGGCCCGCGCGGATTTCGAGAATATCGTTGCCCATATTATACAAAAGTAAGGGCCGATGCGCGTGTACCGGTGTGATTACGCGGTTTCCTAAAGCGGGTCCGATACGTCAATACCCTCATTGTAAATAGTGAATGGATCTATATCGATGCATCGGGTTGGATCAAAAGTTCCGGAAACGTCCCAGGCAAGAGTGCCGTTGAGGACAGTGCATCTGTTATAATAAATATCTTCGTCCTCAAGTATTGTAAAAACACCCTTGCCGACGAGAGGTGAGACGTCGAAAAGCTTGATCCTACCGTCGGCGAAATATACATAAACCTTGAAATTATCTTTGGGTAAAACCTGAATAACCTGGATGTTCATAGACGGCCTTTATTTCAGTGGTTCTATCGGCGCAATGCTGCCGTGATTTCGTGAGGATTCCCAGTTGTTCATCAGTTCCACTTTGTGGAGTTCACACCAGGCAAGTACGAACTTCAACTGTCTGAGTGGGAACGTTCCCCTTATGACCACTCCATTTTCTATGTCGACGAGAATCGTGTAGTTTCCGTATTCAGCGTGAAAATGTGGTGGAAAATGCTCGTTCCAATACATGTAAATTTTAATTCCAAAGAATTCCGAGATTAGTGGCATGAGGTCACCATATAATGAAAAAGTATATTTTAGCGATGGCCGTTTCAATCATAATTTAATACCGTGCTTTCGTGCGTTTTGTATGATCGGGGAGAGGTTCTCTTCATCTTTTCGGGAAGATACGATGTCGATTTTTCTTTCCCCCATGGCCAATTGGATTTCCGTAATCATTTGTATTTTCTTTTTCAGCAATTCGACTCCGGTATAATCCGTTTCAATGAAAAGGTCGATATCGCCCCCCTTTTTTAAGTCGTCCACCCTTGAGCCGAAAAGAAAAACAGGGGTCGAAGGCCCGAATATTGTTTCGGCTTTTTCCTTGATAATCGATATTTCGTTTTCGTTTAATCTCATGGTATTGACGGACTTTTATATGATCCGGGTTAGAGTATATTGAGGCCGGCTTCAATATACTCTAACCCGGTACAGTATCAAATTCAAATGTTAGCTTCTGAAACGGCAAGAGGCCGTAATTCACGCGGTTTACTCCCTTGCCGTGAACATGATAGAGCACCGTATATCGGTGTTTGGCGGATGTCAATTGCTATTTGATGGGCTACGGATAATATATTGACAGATTCTTCCTTATGCAGTATCATAATAAAATTAATTGCACTGTAATGCATGGATACGGCACATAAAAATGGTTTCGATATCGCCGCCGCTAAAGAAACAATGGCCCGGAGGAAGCGGGCCCGTACCGAAGCGAGGCGCGAGCGACTGGAAAAGGCCCGCGCGGATTTCGAGAAGATCGTGGCCCATATCATACAAAAATACAGGCCGCTTCGCGTGTACCAGTGGGGATCGCTTCTCGACGAAAGGCGCTTCACCGAGATATCAGATATCGATATCGCGCTGGAAGGTCTAGCCGGCCCCCTCGACGGTCTCCATGCCCTGGCGGACGCTGAGGATATGACGGACATCGCCGTGGACATTGTCGAGCTTGAGCGGATACATCCTCTGCACGCGAAATCCATACGGGAGGAGGGAAAGCTTATCTATGAGCGGAAATGAGGATGTGAGGATACTCCTCGCCCATATCGACAGGCATATCGCGATTCTTGATGAGATTGCGATTGAGCTTAACCTAGCCCTGGAACAAGATGTTCCCGCCCTCGGCAGGACCAACAGGACAGGCGTCATGGTGGGGGCGATCATCGAGAGTTACTATAATTTCCCGCCGATAAAAAAACTGCTTGCCAGCCGGTCCCCCATGTAAATAATTCGAGTACTAAATAAACATACGGAAACCTCTATATAAATAAGGCAACTTCTAATAATTAGGTTTTCCCGCCCCCCCCCGAAGGCGTGCGGAGTAAACTAAGCCCTGAGTTTGTCAGTAGTTTCAGTTTATGCGGACCTCAAAAAATAATTTTTTTTAGAGGTTCCCTTTGTAAATTGCATTTTTGGTGAAGAGGGCCGCATGCCCCGGAAACGGTTCTCCGTGGAAAAACGGCCCATGCGAGGCGGCTGATGTTCAACGACTATTTTGAAAAATTAGGCAATGATCTGATTAAAACCTGCAGGCCCGGGAAGGGGAAACAGGCGAAAACAGGGGCGGCAAAGGGGGGAAAGAAGGCCCCCGCGAAGGCCATGACGCATGAGGCCTTTGACCGTGCTAAATTCGGCGAACTCCTTGCCGGTATAGTCCCTACCCACCTGAAGCTGGGGGCCGCGAAAATCGCCGATTCCGGCGGATATACGATCGAGAATGTCGATTATGTCATCTACCGCGAGGCCTTTCGTAACATGGACGCCATGTTGAATGCTGTCCCCTCCGACCTGGTGTACGGGACCGTCTTCGTGAATACGGGCCTCACGGCGGTGACACTGGCGGACACTCTCACCGGAGTGGCGAACATGAAAAAGATAGACCGTTTCGCCGACGCGGGCGGGTCGGGCCGGTTTATTCCCGCCTTCATTCTCGCCATGGATATGCACATGGCTTATCAGGACTTAAAGAACCTCATTTTGGACTTTTACGTGTCCCGAAGCCTGGACAACTATTTCGAGTTCGATATCATGGCTGTGATGAACCGGGGAATAGTCGTCAAGGACTGGAGGGAAAAACGGAGCTTCAAGATTCTGGACACAGGAGAGGACACCATGAAATGGTTTTTCATTCTTCTGAACGAATACCTCGATGTGGACAAGGACATGGCCCTTGATCTTAGAAAATACGTAAAGGAAACGACCCGTTACAAGGAATACTGAGGATTTTTCCAAATAATTCTACTTGACAAAAAGATAATTTTTTAAAAAATAATGCCAGGGATGACTTTTCACGCACATCGTTTCTGTCCGATAATAATTAAATAGAGAGGTGTGAGAACATTGAAAGCAACAGCGAAAATTTACCTCTTACTATTCGTGATGGGGGCCCTCCTGGCGGCGCCGTCGTGCAAGAAGGACGCCTCTACCGACGGGGGCAGGGACCTCATCGTGGTCCTCGACACCTCAAGGAGCATGATCGGCCAGGGCGGCAAGAACATCTTCCCCCAGGTGAGGGAAAGCCTGAAAAAATTCATCAACGAAATACAGCCCGGTGACAGCCTCACCATCGTCACCTTCGACGAAAAAACGGAAGTCCGCCCCACCATTGCCGTCAGGGACGACAATGACAGGGAGATCGTCAACAGCCTCCTTTCCTCCGTGAAGGCCGAGGGAATGTGGACGTATACCATGGGGATGCTTCGCGACGTGTTCAGGCTTGCCGAGGGATTTGAAAAGAAAAACCCCGAACGGAAACAGGTGATCATGATGCTCACCGACGGCCTCGATGATCCTCCCCCCGGGCGCCGGAAGGAGAAATTCAACATCCGCGATGCCGCGAAGGGCTATGAGGGGAAGGAGTGGTACATATACCTCGTAAACTTCGGCGACCTCAAGAACAACTCCCGTTTCAAGGAAGTCCAGGATGAATTGCGCAGCACCATGACGAAGAATGTTGAGCTCATCGAGGGCGGCAAGGGCCCCGCAGAAGCAGTAGAGGGGGTCCAGCAAACCATACAGAGGCAGAGGGAAAGTGAACGAAGTTTCTTCGAAACCCCCTGGTTTTTCGTGCTTCTTATCATCCTTGTGCTGATCATATTGCTGTGGCTGTATAAAATGTATTCGAAGATAAAGGTGGCCGGGAGCCTGGAAAATTATAATTACACCCTCCTGGATCCTTATGTGAATGTCGCCAATCTGGGGAGGTTCCATCTCAGGGAGGTGAAGGTTGGAAAGTCAGGGGCGGACGTCCATTTGAGAGACTTCGATTTCCAGAAGCCTTTCGTCATCAGGGCCGAACGCTCCAAGGGCAAGATCGTGTGCCGCCTGATGCTTCCGGAGGGTGTTTCGGCTGAATTTATCAACAGGGATGCCGGAGAGTTCCTCAACGACGGAGACGTGTTCAAGGTGGCAAATTACAGCTTTAAGTTTATAGCCCAGCAGGGTTGAACCACCCTGTAAGGCTGTTGGTCCATTAAAATTTTGATAAAAACGGCAAATAAAGCCTTGACAGCTTTGGCGATATTTGCAAGACTCATCAAAATTATATGCGTATGTATATAAATAATCGCATTTTCGCGGATTACCGGGCCTGTTCGTTATCAGCGTTTCATGGCGCCAGTTCTGAATATCTTTAAGGAGGCAATAGATGTCATTAGCTCAATTTCCCAAGAGTCCTAATAAATTTCACCCCACCATTCCGAACGCCGTCGGTTCACGGGAATCGCTCGCGCAGGAAGGGCGTGACAAGATCAGCGAACAGAAACTGATTCTTGATGAGACCACCGACAAGGTCCTTAACCACATTGAGACGAAGCTCCCCTCTGAAGTACTTGAAAGGCTCGATATAATGGGGGGCCTCAAGGAGAAGCTGTACAATTACATCAACCAGAGCTATGTAAACATGTTCAACAGGTACACGGTGACGGTTGAGGACGAATTAATCAAAAAGATTCGCGATTTCGTGGACAAGGAAGAAGTCAGGAGCCTGGCGCGGTACACGCCTCGGGAGGTCGTTGAACTCCTGGATAAGATCGGCGGGGCCGACAAGTTCCATACGGGGGAAATTGAGAAAGCCATGGTCAACATGTTCGGCCACCTCCATGGGCATATTCAGCGTGGCATGAACGACCTGGAGAACGAGACCAACTCCATCCTCCGGCAGAAGACCGACGTGGGCGCCTTTGTCCGCGGGGAGAACGCCTACGCGATTCTCAAGTGTATCTTCAAAGACAACGAGCTGAGGCCCAAGTACGTATACGATGTGAAGCTCTCAATCAACATCCTGGATTCGGAGCTCATAAGCCCCATCTACCATTACCAGGTAACGGTGGAATCGCTACTTAAAGACGCGATCCAGAAGCATATCCACGACCTCATCGACCGCCAGATCCAGACGCTGAAAGACGACCTGGTGGACCAGGGTAAGAGTGAGCTTTCCGGCGCCGAAGAAATGTTCGAAAAGATCAAACGGATCGAAAATTTCACCGACGACGACAAGGAAGACGAAAAATCGAAAAGATACACTATTCTCGCAAAGAGATTTATGGACAAGATCGAAGGCCTCCGCGCCGAGATCGACGTGGAAGAGTACGATCCGCTTAACGTCCGCGAGAACATCAAGCATATCATCGACACGGAGAACATCCGCAACCGCGGCTACAACACGGCTGTGAACGCCATCACCTCCATCCTGGACACGTCGAAGCTCGGCTACCAGGTTTGCGACAACATGAAGAACGCCCGGGTCTGCAAGATCCGTGAATACGAGGAAATGGATTTCAACATCCTTCCCGACGAGCGTTACGCCATGAGGCTGGCCTACTACGACCAGAACCAGCTCAGGGAAGAGAAGAAGGAATTTGACCGCCAGATGGAAGCCTTCACGAGGGAAATCCTCAAGATATGGGACGTCACCCATGCTCACTACGAGTCGAAGAAGCGTTTCCGCGCAATCAAGGACTTCAATGACCTCGCGGCACGCTTGATGAGCAAGGAGTGGAGGCGCATGCATAAGGAAGAGGAGCAGGACCCCCAGCATGTCCTCTGGAACGAGATAGGGGAAATGTACAACGAAGAGTCCTTTGTTGAAAAGAACAACAGGACCTACGAGGACAGGATCCAGAACCTCAAAAACAAGCTGAAGTACTGTTCCGAGCTTCTCCAGAAAATGCACGGCTATCAGAACCCCGTCGAGCGCGTGGTGCTTGATGAGCGTATTAATTTCATGACGAGAAGGTTCAACGAGTTCACCTACAAGGTAAATCCGCACCATATTCAACCAGGGCTTGTACTCGATGTTGACATTACCACGATCAAAAGAAAACAGTACATGCTGAAGAATATGGCAAACGTTCTCAACGAGTTCCTCTACGGCGTGTCGAAGGGGTTCGCGGACCGGGCCTTCGCGTCTTACAGCAGGCGCCGTTCAACTATGCGGCAGGACATTTCCCAGACCTTCTCAGAGGACGAAATGAAGGAAGACCTCTTCGAAGCGGCCTACAAATCGGCCGGCGGGGATGCCGATTCGGAAATCAAGGGTTCCGTAGACCTTTCGCCGAAATCAAAGAAAAAAACCGGCGGTTTGAAGGAACTGTAATCGGACCGAAAAATGAAGACAGGGGGGGGTATCTCGAAGGGATATCCCCCTTTTTTATGGTGCGCCCTGTGGGAGAAGAAACGGCGTATGGTAGTTTGGGCGGGGAAACCGGGAGCGGGCGAAAAAAAAACAAAAGACTTGCAAAATACGATATACTGCTGATACTATACCGATTGTAAAAGCCTTTGGTAAAAAAGTACAATTATGGCAATCTCTATTGGTTTTCCCTCCCGCCTCTGGCTTGCTGGAAAAACTAATTTCCGGGTTTGTCAGCAGTTTTAGTTTATGGGTAGTCATAAAAAAGCAGGTTTCCCCGCCCGCCTAAACCGGGCGGGGAACCTGAGACATGAGCAAGAAGTTCCCATTGCTCAGTATCTGTTAATTTATTTTAAGGAGCATTGCGGCTATGGAAACAACCTATTACACCCTGGCTACGAAGAACAATTTCAATACCTCTTTGCGCCACTTTTACAAGGTCAACGAGGTGGTGGATGATATCGAGAGGCGCCGCAACCTTGCGGACGTCATCAATGTCCAGTTGGATGCTGACGAGGTGGTTAAAGACCAGGTGCTTCCCATAGTGGGGGCGGTTATAAGGGACAAGTTTGAGTACATCTACGATTCCTTCAATATTCCAGACACCATCACGGAGTTCGGTAAGATCGCAGAAGAAACCCGGAAATGGACCGCCCTGGACATCCTGCTCGTGTATTTCAATCCCAACGGCGAGGTCCTCCTCATCAACCCCAAAAATCCCGACCACTGGGAAAGGGCCCGTGAGCTTTCAAGGGACCAGCTTGCCGTCATTTATGTCAAACATCTGAAGGCCGAGAGGGACCCCAAAATTGAGAAAGACGCCGTTAAGGCTGTGCAGGAAATGCTTGTCGGCAAGGATGTGTTCATAAACCCCGATTTTGTCGACCAGACAGTGCAGCCAAAGGTTGAGGCCCCCAGGCCTGCCGCTGCCCCGGCTGCCGGCGCAGCTCCCCAGGCGGGAGCTAAGCCCGCATTGCCGGGGGGCAAGAAGCGGATGACGCCAAAGTACGGCGTCACCGTCTCAAATGAACTTTTCCATAACGGAAACGTTGAAGCGTGGAAAAAAATCGTGGAGAGCTACCAAACGAAGTTCTCCGACTGCAAGGTGAACATCTTCTTCGAAGGGGAGCTCATTAACGATATCAACTCTCTGTTCAAGTGGGGGAAGGTGAAGCATGGAGACTCGATATTTTTTCAGGTAATGGGAGAAAATATCCAGGGAGTATCCAAGCTCCAGAAATATCTGTACGAAGGGGCGAGCCAGCGATTCGAGCAGTTTCTCAAAATAGGTGTGGGGCGCGTGCTCAATCTTTTCTAATCGGCCCGTACCCGCCGGATGAGAAATCGTTTTGTCATCAATTTAAAGGTGGAGGAGACCTGACTTATGGAAAATATAGTATATTTCAGCAAGGACTTGACAGAAGTTGACGACAAGCTTCATAAAAGGCTGGGTATCCGCGGGCGCCGCGCTGTGGACCTGGCCATGATGGGCCTGCCCATCGCCCCGGGCTTCATCATCGATTCCCAGCTTACTCAGAAGCTTCCCCAGGTGAACGTGAAGCAGATTATAAAGCCGTATATCGAAAAGCTGGAAAAAGATACTAAAAAGAAATTCGGCGACGCCCAGAAGCCCCTTCTGCTCAAAGTGGTCCTCAGCTCCGACCTTAACGTGCCCAATTTTCCGTCTATACACAATATCGGCCTCAACGATTCTACGGTAAAGGGGTTTGCGAAGTTCACCGGTGAAGACTTCGCCTGGGGGGAATACCGTTTCCTGCTTAACAGCATAGGAGGGAAGGTCCACAAGCTGGACCCCTCTGAACTGAAAAAATTCGACTCAAAAGGGAAAACCCCCAAAGCCCAGGAGCTCCAGGGTATCGTAGATAATTTCAAAAAGTTCTTGGGCGACAAGTTCAGCCAGGACGTGTACGACCAGCTTGGACTTATCCTCAAGGGGGCCGCTTCTTCCTATTGCGACAGCGAAATAGACGTCGACAATTCCCTTTCCCTTATGGTCCAGGTAATGGTCTACGGGAATTATGGCGCGAATTCTTATTCCGGTAAATACAATACGCGAAATATCGTCATGGGCGATCCCGAGATACAGGGCGATTTTCTCCAGAACGAGTTCGACATCGACAGAATCAAACCCAAGGAAATCGCCAAAATCGACAAGAAGTACTATGACAAGCTCGCCGAGATCGGGCGAAAGGTGGAAGACAACTTCAAGGAAATAAGGGAGATTAAGTTCACCATCGAGGAGGGCGATTTCTGGCTTGTGGAACAGCGTGAGGTCGATGAGAAATCGACCCAGTCCCATGTAAAGACCCTCCTGGACCTGTGCAAGCGAAAGATCATCACCGAGGAATTCCTCATCCAGAATATCAAGCCGAACCAGCTTAACGAGCTGCTTCACCCCGTCATTGATCCGAGGACCGTGAAAAACGTAAAAACCATCAAGGGAGGCATCGCCGGTTCCACCGGCGCCGCCATCGGCAGGGTGTTCTTCTCAACCCCAAAAATACTTGAGGAGCACAAAAAGGCGATGATGTCCGCCGGGGACACGAACCTGATCCTTGTCATGTCCGCCACCTACGCGGAGGATGTGAAGGCCATTGAAGTGGCCAAAGGGGTCATCTCTACGGAAGGCGGTTTCTCTTCCCACGCCCCCGTGGTGGCCCGGAGCCTGGGAAAGGTGGCCATGGTCCAGCCCGAAATGAAGATCCGCGGGAACACATTTACCCTGGCCGGGAAGACGGTAAAAGAAGGGGAATACGTGTCCATCAACGTTCCCTACTATGAGCCCCCGACGATTTACCTCGACAAGGTTGGCCTCATCGAGCCGGACTTCAAGGAAAACGGGCTTATCGATTTTCTCGATATCGTGGAACATTTTATCGAAGATTTTAACGTCCGGGCCAACGCCGACCAGGGACGGGACGCGAAGATCGCCAGGGAATTCCATTCCGACGGTATTGGGCTTTGCCGGACCGAGCACATGTTCTTCAATGAAAAAAGGATCATGAAATTCCGCGAGATGATACTCTCCGAAACGGAAGATGAACGCCGGACGGCCCTGGAGGCGCTAAGGCCGATGCAGCGTTCCGACTTTTATGAGCTTTTCAAGGTCATGGTGGGCCACCCTGTGACGATACGTCTTTTGGACGCGCCGCTCCATGAGTTTCTTCCCAGGACCGATGAAAGCATGAAGCAATTCGCCGCGTACATGAAGACGCGAAAGAAAAACGCCTCGCCGTCGGAGCTCAAGGCGCGAAGCGAGGAGCTTGCGGAAATGAACCCCATGCTGGGCCACCGGGGATGCCGCGTGGCCATCACCTATCCTGAGATTTACGAAATGCAGACAAGGGCGATCTTCGAGGCGGCGTGTCAACTCAGAAAGGAAGGGATCAAGGTGGTCCCGGAAATTATGATCCCGATTGTGATGACGGAGCAGGAGCTGAAGTTCATAAAGAACGGAAAGAAAATCGAAGGGAAGGAAGTGAAGGGCATCCGTGACATTAAGGAAGAGGTGATCAAGGAATATGGGGTCCAGGACCTGGAATACAGTGTGGGAACCATGATTGAACTTCCAGCCGCCGCCCTGGACGCTGGAGATATTGCGCTTTACGCCGAGTTCTTCAGCTTCGGGACAAACGACCTTACCCAGACGACCTACGGGCTCTCTCGCGACGATGTCAATTCCTTCTTCCCGAGTTATACCCAGTTTGACCTCTTGAAGAACAATCCCTTCAAGGTCCTGGGAGACCAGGTGAAGGAGCTTATCCAGATAGCGGCCTTGCGTGGACGGTTGGCCAGGCCCGACATCAAACTTGGTCTTTGCGGCGAACACGGCGCCGATCCGGAAAATATCGAGTTCTGCATGAAGGTGGGGCTGAATTATGTGTCCTGCTCTCCCTACTCGATTCCCCTGGCGAAGCTGGCGGTGGCCCAGAACAATATTGCCTTGAAGAGTGCCGAGAAGAAAAAATAAGGGTAGTCAAAAAACCATGTTCTCCGCCCGCCGAAGGCGGGCGGAGAACATAAGGCAACCTCTAAAAATCATGTTTTCCCGCCCGCCGAAGGCGGGCGGGAAAACATGATTTTTAGAGGTTGCCGGTAGTTACAATTCATGGGGACCTTGAAATTTTTTTAGAGGTTCCCATAATTTTTTAGATTGCCTTATGAAAAAACTCCTTTTAGTAGGAATCAACGCGCGTTACTCCCATCCCTGCGCCGCCCTTTATTATCTTCGAAATTCCGTGGAAGGCCTCGGATATACCACGGTCATCCGAGAATTTACCATCCGCGCCGACGCGGAGGAAATCTCAAGTTTTATTGCTGACGAGGCGCCTGTTGCCGCGGCGCTTTCGGTCTATATCTGGAATACGAAGATAGTAAAGAAAGTGCTCGGCTTAATTGGAACAGAGAAAAATTTCCCATTGGTTCTTGGGGGCCCCGAGGTATCGTACAATCCTGAGGAGTGGCTCTCAGATAAACACGCTCCCGACTTCATCGTCACCGGACATGGCGAGGAGGGTTTCCGGCGCCTGGCGGCAAGCGGCTTCTCATCGCCGGAGAGGGTGCTCCACTCGGAGAATCCGCATTTCCGTGAGTTGCCGTTCCCATATTCCGACGGCGACCTGGCGGGTTTCGCGCACCGGAACATTTACTACGAGTCAAGCCGGGGTTGTCCTTACCGCTGTGCGTACTGTCTTTCTTCTAGAAGGGACCAGAAGCTCGAGTTCCGTGGCCCCGCTCAGGTAGAGGACGATATAAGCCGCATTGCGAAGTACGCGCCCCGCCTTGTAAAATTTGTGGACCGGACCTTCAACGCCGACAGGGGCCGGGGGCGTAAAATCTGGAGGATGCTCCTGTCGCGGTATGCTGAATCCGGCACTACCTTTCATTTTGAAATTCACCCTTCGCTCCTGGAAGAGGATGATATTGCCCTCCTCGAGACGGTCCCGGCCGGCCTTTTTCAGTTTGAGGTGGGGGTCCAATCGACCCACGATGATGTCCTGAATGCCGCAGGGAGAATTGGTAATTGGGAGCGCGATGGGCGAATGGTCCGGCGGCTTTTGGAAAGCACCGCCGTTCGGGTCCATATTGACCTCATCGCGGGACTCCCCTGGGAGGACCTGGAACGCCTCGCCGACTCATTCAACAGGGTGTATCGCCTTGGGGCGCACCACTTCCAGTTGGGGACCCTTAAGCTCCTCCCGGGGACCGTGATGCGGGAGCGGGCAGGGGAGTATGGAATGAATTTTTCTCAGGACCCCCCATACGAAATTGCGGGAAGCCGCTGGCTTGGGCGGGACGATATTGCCCTGGTGAAGCGGATTTCACGCCTCCTCGACGGCCTGTACAATGGAGGACGGTTTCGCATAACGCTCTCGGAGCTGCTTCCCCGCTTTGATTCGCCATGGGACTTCTACAGGGCCCTGGGGCTTGAAGCTTATGAGGAGTCCGGCATCTCCTGGGAGTATTTACGCGGGGCGATGGAGCAACTGGTGCGGCGAAGGTTTCCCGCGGTAGTTCCATTTTTCCGGGACTGCCTGAGCTGGGACTGGTTTTCCAGTTTCGACACCCACAGAGTGCCGTCGTTTCTGAAGACGGAAGCTGTGAAAGCGGCTAAGAGGGAAATACGGGGAGAGGGCGGTTCGAGGATATTTGCGGCTGAGACGGAGGCATTCAGGTCAAAGTATATGGAGGGGAAGAGGATTGCGGTGTTCCGGGGGGGCGCCTTAACACCGCGCCTCGTACCGTGATATGGTCCATGGGGTCAGCCCAACATTTTCTTGACCTTCTCCGAAAGGGCCTCCAATGTGAAGGGTTTCGGCAGGAAACCGCGTATTCCCTTCCTGCGGGCCTGTTGGAGATCGGCGTTCTCAACGAAACCCGAGGAAAGGAGGACTTTTACGTCGTCGCGCACCGCCTTGAGCTTTTCAAACACTTCCAGGCCCGAAGCCCCGGGCATGGAGAAGTCTAATAGAACGCCATCTATGGAATCATTTTCGCGTTTAAATATCTCCACCGCCTCCTCGGCGCCGCATGCGGTGATTACCTGGTAGCCGCAGTGTTCCAGCATTCCCCGGGTGACCCGAAGCATCGTCTCTTCATCGTCCACCACAAGGAGCCTGCCGCCCCCGGCGACGACGCCGGGGCTCTTTGTCCAATTTCCGTTGGCTTCCTGGTCTTCCACCAGGGCGGGAAGGCAGAGGGTGAAGGTGGACCCCTTTCCAGGTTCCGAGTCGGCTTTTATGTAACCTCCGTGCTTTTGGACTATGCTGTAGGTGATCGAAAGCCCAAGGCCCGTACCCTCTCCGGTATCCTTGGTGGTGAAGAAAGGGTCGAAAACATGACTGCGGATTTCTTCGCTCATGCCCACGCCTTCGTCGATCACGCGGACCCTTATATAGGGCCCCGGCGCCGCATCCGGATGTTCGTGGAAGGCGCCGGGACCGTAGACGACCTCATCGGCCAGGACTGAGAGGACTCCACCCCGGCGTTCGCCCTCGTGGCGCATGGAGGTCATGGCGTGAGATGCGTTTACGAAGAGGTTTAAAAGGACCTGTTCCATCTGTATCGGGTCGGCGAGGACCCGCAGTGGCGTTTCATCGTGCTGGAAGTTCAGGACGACCTGCTTGGGGAAACTGTTCGCGCACAGTTTCAGGACATGATTGATCGACATTGTCATATCCACCGGAGCAAGTTTGATCTCGCTCCTGCGCGATAGGGTGAGGAGCTGTCTGGTAAGGTCGGCGGCGCGGCGTGACGCCTCCTTCGCCGTCTGGATGTACTTGCGGATGGTGCCGGTATCGGGAAGTCCATCCTTGTTGATGGCTATTTCAATCAGGTTTATGCTCCCCATGATGCCGCCCAACATGTTGTTGAAATCGTGGGCGATTCCCCCGGCGAGGGTCCCCACGGCTTCCATCTTCTGGGCCTGGAGGAGCTGGATTCTCGTGCGCTCACGCTCTTCTTCGGCGCGCTTGCGGTCCGTGATGTCGATCCCCACCCCGATGATATATGTTTCGCTGTCGCGTTCTATAGAGGAGCAGGATATCTGATAATCCTGCTCTCTGCCGTTTTTGAACCTCAGGGTTACTTCCATGGTAGTGTAGCCGTTTTCCAATACCTCCTTCATTTTCTGAGGGACGATGTGACGGTCTTTTTCCGCAAGGATGTCCGGCGCTTTCATCCTCCAGATTTCCTCGGTTGGGTAGCCAAATACGGCGTTCATTTTTCCAAGGCCCTTCCATCGGGTGAAGTTTCCCGCCGTGTCCACCATGAAGAATATTCCCGGAAGGGTATCGAGAATCGTGTCGATGAACATTTTTTCTCGGAGTAGTTTTTCTTCAGCGATGCGCCGTTTGTGGATATCGGCGAGGATGCCTGTAACGCCGGAAAAGTCGCCGTCGCGGAAGATGGGGTTGCTGGAACTCTGGACCCAGCGGAACCCGCCCTCTGGTAAAAGTATCCTGTAATCCAAGGGATGTTCTATCCCGGAGGCAAGTTCGACGAAGCGGCTGGCGACTTTTTCACGGTCCTCGGGGTGGATGAAATCCTGGAAAGATTTTCCAATCAACTCGCGGGACGAAAATTTGCCGATGCGCTCTATGCCGGGGCTGATATAGGTAATGGTGCCGCCGGCGTCCACCGAGAAGACTGTCTCGGATATGTTTTCAACGAGGCCTCTGTATTTTTCTTCGCTATCTCTAAGCTGGTTTTCGGAGCGGATGAGTTCGGCGTTTTGGGTTTCGAACTCCTCATTGGTGGCTTCGAGCTCTTCCATGGCGGCCTGGAGTTCCTGGACCTGCCGTGAAATTTTGTCGTTGGCGCGGCGGAGCTCTGTGATGTCCCTTCCTTCGGGCACTATGTAAACAATGCGCCCGTCATCCGCGGTGACAGGCACCATGGAACAATCCATGACCCGAAGATCTCCCTTCTTTCCCCTTGCATTTATTTCTATATGGACCGTTTCGCCGGCGCGGGCCCTGGTTACGGCGTCGCGGAGCTTTTCTCGCTCGTCGGGGAGGTCGGCCCACCACGGCGCATCCCAGAAGTATCTTCCTGTTAAACTTCCCGGTTCCATTCCAGAGGCTTTTATGGCGGAGAGGTTCATATCGATAATGCGTCCATCAGGCTCGAGGAGGGCAATGAATTGGTTCGCCACATTGAAAACGCTTCGAAAACGAATCTCGGTGTCGTCGAGGGTGCTGCGGGTTTTGTCAGCCTTGATCACTTCGTCCACGAGGCGGAGGCTTATGGCGGCTATGAGACCCGCGAAAGCGATTTCCGTGAGGAATACCCAGGGGAGTTTCAAGCTTACTACGGCCATATCATTGAAATTGGCGAGGAGGAAGATGATGATGCCGGACATAAGGACCAGGGCGCGGTTTTTTCTTACTTTTCGCTGGTATTTCCAGATTGCCCTAAGAATCACCGGGTAGGGTATGAAAATCAGGACATAATAGATGTATTGCCAGGCTGTGGATGAGGCGTCGAGAATGCTTATCGTCTCCCCCCAGGGAAGCATGAAAGTTTTAAGTCCCCGGACTGCTGTGAAAATAAGGGTGTCGGGCGAGAAGGTGCGCACAATCTCGACGAACACAATAAGGGGCCCGTACACGGCGATAAACTTACCAAGGGGGGCGCCGGTGTACTCCCTGGTAAACCAGGTGATGCCTATGAGAAAGAGCGCCGTTGCGTACATCTGGGGGAGCGTATTTTGAAAATATTCTTCAACGGTCCCTGATGAATAGATCGCCAGGGTGAAGGGGAGGTAGAGCAGGGCCGAGAGGCATACCAGGCTTATTGAGGCGTGCAGCCGGTCACCTCGTCGTCTCAAGGCGATGGCGAGATGATATGCCAGGGCGAGAATTATCATCCCGATAAGCAGCAGGGATGTGGTGCGGACAATGTTCATACATGATATCCTGTAACCAGGGAATTGGCGCCCTCAAAAAAATAGGTTTTTCGTCCGCCAAAGGCAGGCGGAAAACCTAAGTCCAAGTTTAGCCGACGGTTACAATAATTGGAAACCTAAAAATTATTTTAATTTTTAGATGTTCCAAATTATTGTAGCATGCAGGCGGTTTTTGTCAAGTTACTTTATCGGGACGAGGAATACAATGTTTCCTTTTCGGCGTCCTGCGGCGTTTTGCGTTTTATCGCGGCGAGGGGCCCTAATACGGCTTTGCTAATTTTCAAGATTGTCTACATCGGATAGAGGCAGAACGCCTATGCCTTCCTCGGCGGGCTCCTAAATTTCAAGGAGGATGGTTCGCCGTACACCCTCGGTTTTTGCACATTCCGGCGTAACCTGCCACCCATTCCGGAAAATACCTGCCACTTTCAAAGCCGTTCCAAGGGCATAAACAGTTAACTACGAGGTGGCAGGTTTTGTCCAGAATTATTCACTTTTAGCCTCCGCATAGAATGCC
>JARKUF010000023.1 GCA_029974015.1 Spirochaetota bacterium | reverse complement strand
ATCACGCTCGATGGCGTCGGCGTGAAGGTTTTACACGGAGTGATAATCCCTAATATTGGCCTCATGTAGCGTTTTGCGGCCGCTACAAGGACGGACTGTCACCGTCACTTAAGGCTATGCGACTGCGAGTCGCCCCTAAAAATAAAGCCCTTCTTCAATGACAGGCCCATTGCCGAATTCACCCGAAAGGAATATCTCCCGGTTGATCGACTGGCGCATCGGCAAAGGCGTGAAAGCATCCACGCAGGTATGCGCAAAGCGGCGGTTTCAACGGTCTGGAGAAAGTAACTCCGCCTTCGAATTCCATCCTCTATAGAAATCCTGCTTTTTACGAATAGCAGGTCCTGTTAATAATGATTTTCTTGAGATCGTCAGAAAGATCATTAAAGTAAGCGCAGTATCCCGCCACCCGGACCAGGAGATACTTATGTTTCTCCGGATTTTCGTAGGCCTCCAGGAGTATCTCCCTGTTGAGTACATTCGGCTGGAATTGCATTCCGCCTTTTTGAAAGAAGGCACCAATGATCCCCGCAAGGTTTCTTTTACCCTCTGCCCCCTGGAAGAGAGCTGAGTCGATGGTGAAAGTCACCGTGGTGCCATTGGGGGCGTACTTGACGAAGTCCACGCCTGCAACAGAATTAAGCGCAGACATAAGGTCCCCCTGCTCCATGCCGTAATGGGGCGCCACGCTGTTGGCAAGGGGAACTCCCGCGAGCCTCCCGGACGGAAGTGCCTGAGTCCTCTTTCCGTAGACATCGCTTACATTCAGGGCGTAATATCCGGCGGAATAGAAACCTCCCCGTGGATCACTTCCCACTAAATTCAGCGCGTTAACGTACACTTCAAGTGTCCTGTTTACCCACATCACAGCTTCCTTCGATTCGTCCTGGCCGAATTTCGGTACGGCGAGGAGGGCCTCCCTTATATAGTTGTTTTTTTCGCCCTCGAAATTCGCGTCGATGGCGTCGATTACCTCTCGTAGTGTGTACGTCCCGCTTTTGAACACCACCTCCTGTATGGCATGAAGGGAATCGGCCACGTCGGTAATCCCCACGGCCTGGATGCCGCTGCTGTTAAACTCGGCGCCCCCTTCATTCACATCCAGCCCTCGCTTCACACCCCCGCGCGAAAGGGAGGAAGCAAGGGGAGTGGGGAATTTTTTGCGAATCACTTTTTCAATCTTCTGATGGTCCGCGAGAATAGAACCCGCCAGAGCGTTCAGCCGTTGCTGGAACCACGTCATGAGCTCATCCATAGTTGCAGGAGGATTGTACGCCCGCGACGCCTTTTTGACCTTCTTTCGTGACCGCCGGGCAACATGGCGCGACAGGACAAAGCGTGAGAACCGGTTCTTCCCCCGGAAGATGAATTCAATGAGCTTATTGGCAATTTTATCAAGCTGTTCTGTAACTCCAAAGTTCCACAAATCATCGGACTCTCCCTTCAGCGCCTGGAGGAAAGGCAGGGCCACATTCATGTTTGCGCAATCGGTGTTTCCGAAGTGGTCGTCCGAGGCGTTGGGCTCCACGCATCCTACAATGGCGTAGTTCCTGGCGCTTTCAATCGTGGTTTCGTAATGACGCAGGAGAGTGTCGACATAAACGGTGTCGTTGTAGAGGGCCGGCATGGGTGCGCCGTTAATGTACACTTCCGCGATCCTCTCCATATATTCGGCGGGGCTTTTAGGATGTATACGCGCCGTCATGTTCACCGCATAGGGCTGGAGCTCGCAGATATCGAGGAGCATGTAAGTGATGTCATTTACTGCGTCCTTCCCGTCCTTTCCAAGCCCCCCCATGGTCAAGGCCTGGTCTGTGGACATGGTTTCGAAGAGCCGCCCTATGCCGAGGTAGGTGTCGCCGTCATTTACCAAAATAACCTCGTCCATCTTAAGGATGAAAAGGGCCAGAAGCTCCTTCGCTTTTTCGTAAGTGATAATACCCGCTTTCGCGTCCCTCTTAAAGTATGGGTAGAGTATCTGGTCCAATCGCCCAAAGGACACAGCGTTTTCATAAGACTCGATGCAGAGGGCCACGTGAAGAAAGAGCATAGACTGGAGCGCCTCGTGGAAGGTCCGGGGCGGGTTTTTCGGCGACCACGCGCAGACCGCCGCCATCTCCTCAAGCTCCAGGCGGCGTTCCGGGTCGGTTTCTGTTCGGGCAAGCTGTGCCAGCTTTCCCGCGTACCGCTCAGCGAAGTTCTCAAGGGCGTCGAGGGTGATGGCGAGTCCTTCATAAAAGTCCTGTTTGTCGCCGGGCTGTCCTTTCCGAATCGCGGCGATTTCAGCTTTCATCCCCGTGGTGCCAAGTTCCAGAAGACGCTCAAAGTTGACGATGAAGTGGGCTATTGCCGCCATGTTGTTGTTGAACCCTGTGCTCATCTCGGATGAACGGGACAGGGTGAGGATAAAATCCCTAAACCGCCTGTTGACCCGCCCCAGTAACCCGCGGGATATCCAGAAGGGGAAAATATAAAAATAGAACGCCATCTTTTCCCGGAACGAGCAATTGAACGGCACCGGAGTCTGCCGATGGATCTGATGAAGGATTGACACAAAGAGGGTGCCGTAATGTTCCTCCCACACCTGGCCTGCTTTCCGCTTCGAGGTGAAGTTACCCGCTAAAAGCTCGCCGGGGTAGATGATGATCTCTTTGTTTTTCAGAACATAGGCAAGGCGCTCGGCGCGATGTATGTGTGCAGATTTTTTAAACCCGTGCTTTCGGTAATATTTCGTCTTCAGCCGGGACGACTCAAAGCAGAGGGCGTGCCCGCTATCCCTAATCGCCTTCTGGATATTGTACACGCGCTGCGTGAATTTCCCGCGGCGCCGTGAATCGTCAAGCTCAAGACAATCCGCCTCTACCCCGCTGGCCCTGAAAAGGTCAACGGCTCGTTTCACCGACATGAGGCTCTCCTCATGGGTGATGCCAAGTCCCCCTTGCATCAGGCCCAGACGGCGCGCCTTTTCTTCGTACATGCTGTGATATTTTAAAAGCTCGATACGGGGACGACCCACCTGCTTCAAAAACTTTGCGGTTGCGTCAATGACTTCCTCCGAATCGTTGAATCCCGGCACCATCACCATGCGGAACTTTACAAGGGACTTTTTCGCGAGAAGCTTTCTGATGTTCCCATGGATGAGGGCGCTTCCATGGCCTGTGCACCTTTCGTGGAGGGCCTCATCGCCCATGGCCTTTAAATCCACGAGAAAGAGGTCAACAAAGGGAATGACCGCGGCAACGGTCTTCCAGGGAACGTGAAGGGATGTCTCAACGGCCACATGGATGCGTTCTTTTTTTAATGCTTTAAGGAGACGCACCAGGCCTGTTGAATTCTGGAGGAGCGGATCGCCGCCGCTCAGGGTCACTCCGCCGCCTGTCCTCGCAAAATAGTCCCGGTCGCGGAGGACGGTCTCCAGGATATCGGCCATAGGGCTCAGTGTATCGACTCCGGCTTCGTCCCGGAACAAACGGGCTTCCGGGTTCTGGCACCAGGCGCAACGGAGATTACATCCACGAAAAAAAACCGTGGTTCTCAGCCCGGGGCCGTCATGGACGCAGGTGCGCTGTATCTTCACCACCCTGAGGTTTTCGGACCTGAGCCCGAGTTTCTTATTAACGGGAATATCGGAATCGATGAGTCTGCCAATCTGTCGGTGCTGTAAAGTTTCCATATCGTACTCCTAAACTCTTACAATGTGTTTCCGGGCCTACCTCATGGGCTTTGGGAAAAGCCGCTTTTTTGGCCCAGCTCATCCATGATTATAATATATACTTGCAGTATATATTATAATCAAAAATAGAACGCCCGTCCACATCTTTCGATTTTTTTTTTTTGGGTGGAATGGCCATGTCGCCATGGCCAAGCCCCCGTTACGTCCGTACAAGCAGTTTTCCCGCATACGGCCGTCCCGTAGATTTCCCTTCACAGGGAACGTCAAAACAACGAGAGTTGAAGCTCATTTGGCT
>JARKUF010000022.1 GCA_029974015.1 Spirochaetota bacterium | reverse complement strand
TGCATGATAAAGCCAAATGAGCTTCAACTCTCGTTGTTTTGACGTTCCCTGTGAAGGGAAATCTACGGGACGGCCGTATGCGGGAAAACTGCTTGTACGGACGTAACGGGGGCTTGGCCATGGCGACATGGCCATTCCACCAAAAAAATATAGTCGTTGGCCCCTGTTTCAAAGCCCGTCACTATGTCCAGGGGGCTGTTTTTTGCCGTGAGCATTATTACCGGGAGCTCATGGAGCGATTTTGTCTGGCGGATGCGGCGGCACACCTCGAATCCCGTCATGACCGGCATCATAATGTCCAGAAGGACCAGGTCCGGTGCTAAACCCCCGTCCAGGAGTTCCAGGGCATCGCGGCCGCTTTTCACGACGCGTACTTCATATCCCGCCAGGCCGAGATGGTTAATCATCACCTGAAGATTGACGAGCTCATCGTCCACTACGAGAATGAGCCCCATGGCGCCTCTGCCTTCAATGGGGGTGACAGGGGGGGTGACAGGCGCAAGGGAGATGGCGTAATCCTTCGCAGCCGCCTCTCCTCCAAAACAGCCGGACATGTATCCTTCTTCTGTGGGGGCATCGCCCTCGAAGATGGGGAGGGCCACTCTGAAGGTCGTTCCCTTGCCCTGTTCTGATTCCAGGGTAATCGTACCGCCGTGGAGTTCCACAAGCTTCTTCGTGATGGAAAGGCCCAGTCCCGTACCACCGAAGCGCCTCGCGATGGTACCATCGGCCTGGACGAAGGAGTCGAAGACCGCCTCCCGGCGGTTAGCGGGAATGCCTATACCCGTGTCCTTCACCATGAGGACCGCAATGGGGCTGTCATTACCCGAAGCCGTCGCGGAGATGGTGATGCTCCCATGGTCCGTGAACTTGACGGCATTGTCCACGAGGTTAAGAAGTATTTGCTGGAGGCGGTCCTCGTCGCCGTTGATGATATAATCTCCGGACCTGATGAGGTTTTCCACGGCAATGCCCTTCAGCTTCGACTGGGGGGCGACAATCAAAAGCGCCACCTGGACCACGGCGTGTAGGTCCACAGGTTTTCGCACCAGCTCGATATCGTGGTTTTTCAGCCGGGAAAGGTCCAGGATATCGTTTACCAGGGAGGTGAGGCGCCTGCCGCTTTTGACGATCATGGAAAGATTGTGCAGGGCAGCTTCGCCGAGCTTGCCGGCTGCCCCCTCCAAGAGGGACTCGGCAATACCCACGATGCCGTTTATCGGCGTTCGGAGCTCATGGGACGTGTTGGCCAGGAACTCGTCTTTGATGGCGTCCAGGTGGGTAAGCCTCCGGTTCATGGACTCGAGTTCCGATATCTTCATGTCGAGAATCTTCGCCATTCGGTTAAAGGAAATCCCAAGGCGCCCAAGCTCGTCCGTCCCGGTGATGTCCACCTCGTGGCGGAGTTCTCCGGCCTCGATCTTTTCCACGCCGGAAATGAGCTTTTCAATGGGGCGGGAAATGTATGTGGCGAAGACAAAACCTACGGCCGCCACGAAAAGGACGAGGGCGATGATTATCATCACGACGGTGGTCCGAATCTCCCGCAGGGGGGCCAGGACATCTTCCCTGGAAAAGATTATCCTCCCGATGGTGAAGGGAGTTCCTTCCGGTAGTTTTGCTATCGATACCATCTCGAGATAGCGGCCGGCGCCGTGCGGGTCCGTAATCTCCCGGTATGCCGTCCCCGACAGAAGTTCAGCAAGTTCCTTCGTAGAAATTTTCCCTTCCTTTACTGAGGTTCCTCGCGAAACCGCGCCTTTTCCCAGGGAGGCGAGGACCGTGCCGTTCAGGTCACGGCTGGAGGAAAGGAGTACCGTATCAGCGTACACCATGCCCTGCTCAACATAGGGCTTCAGGATTTCCATAATCTCCTTGCCGTCAATCCGCGAGGAGATGATATTCCCTTCGTTCATGAGGACTATATTCATAGCCGATTGGGAGAGTATCTTCGACATTGCCTCCCCCCTGGCGATGATGTCCCGAAGATCCTCTCTCTCCTGCCGGGAAATGAGGAAGAGGGAAATGGGAAGGGCGGTGAGGAGGATGACCGCCGATATTACGATTATCAGTTTATACCGTATGCTCATTGCCCGGCCGCCGGAATCATTTCAACCGATCGATGGCTTTTTTTCTGCTCTGGGCCCGGGGAAGGTATAGCTTCGCCGTTTCGTTCTCCGGGTCTACAATTTGCACTTTTTTCATGAGTGTGATGCACTTGTCGTAATTCCGCTCCTCGTAGGCGCGGATGCCCCGCCGTATTAGGCCGGGCAGTTCCCCCGAAAGCAGGGACCTCGTTTCGGCAAGATCAGTTCCGGCGGCACCGATGAACGCTGCGGCCTTTTCCAGGTGAGGGATCGCATTGTAGTAATTCTTAGCTTTGAGAAGCGTCCTGGCTTTAGCATGGCCTGCTTTCGCCGAGGATATCTCTTGAAGCATTCTGGTTGCTCCGGTGTGGTCCGGTTTTACGGTTAAGGTTTTCCGAAAGGCCTCTTCGGCGCTATCAGCATCACCTTTTTTCACCATTTCCAAGCCGAGGCGGAAATGCTCCTCGGCATGGTCTTTTAAGAAAAGCTTGCCTGTTTTATGCGTGCCCATTTCTTCGCCCGAAGGGGCCGTTGAGAAAAAGGGTATGCGTATTGTAGCTGCGGCAGTAAATGACAATTCTTTCAGATGTTTAACGGAAAGCGCTATGTTGGAATACTCGACACCAAGGCGTAGGCCAAATATGGAATAAACAGGCACCAGGGCCCCGGCCCTTATGCCGAGGCCGGGCTTCAAGGCGGTTTCGGCCTCTTTGATCTTGGCCGCATCGAGGTGCACCATGGACTCCTGGAAGAAGAGGCCAGCGTATGGATTAAAGTGACTAAAGAGGGGCCACGCCGCCGTGGCGCCGAGGCGAAGGGTGTACTGCTGGAAGCTGGAAGATGGACTTTCTGTGACTTCATGGCTTCCGGCAAGGAATTCTCCCTCGGCGAAAAGATGGCGATAGAGCAGGGGTATGGGGAAAAGGAGGCCGGTGCAGAAATAATTTCCCGCCCCGAGATAATCGTCGTACAATCCCTGAACTGCGCTCCTTCTGTATCCGGCGTACACGCCGGCATCGTTTCCGGCAAGGTGGGCAGGAAACGCTCTGCCGTCGGAGAGGTAAAAGAGAACGGTGCACAGAAACGTTCGGATGAATAATTTACCCATCATAAATTAGTTCTTACACGGAATAATCTGATCTCGTATGTTCCGGTGAAATTACGTGACACAATTTTGTATGCGTCAAGTGATAAAAAGGAGTTTTCCGCAAATACGGCCTCATTGGCCCTTTCGGAAAGATCGCTTAAAAAAGCAGACACTGGTCCATGCGCAGGGGAATCTCGAAGGCGAACTCGGCCCATTCTCCGTGCCGTGAATCGGCCCAGATCCTGCCGCCATGGAGCTGTAATATCTTCCACGTGACATACAGGCCCACGCCATGGCCCCGGCGTTCCATGAGCTCCGGGGTCTGGAGCTTGGAGAAGCGTCGAAAAAGGCGTATCTTCTCGCTTTCAGGGAACCCAGGCCCTTCATTCCACACCGAGACCAGCATGCGATGGTCCCCGGCGGAGATCGTGAGCCTCAGGAGCCCCCCCCTGTTGCCGTATTTCACGGCATTGGACAGGAGGTTCGTCATGACGATTTTCATGAGTTCGGGATCACAGGTCACGGTAGGAAGGGCAGGGTCGATTATAGTCTCGACGCGCATCCCGCGTTCCTCGGCCATCGTGGCGATGATTTCCAGTGAGTGGCTGACAGCGTCTTTGAAGAAATCCGTTTCCCTGGGGCGGAGGTGGAATTTTCCGGTCTCGAAGTGGGCCAGATTGAGATATTCTCCGGTCAGGTTCAGGAGGTACTCCGCTCTCTTTACCATCCGCTCCACTATTTCCCTCTGACGTTCCTCCATCGTGCCGAAATAGCCCGAGGCCAGAGTTTTGCCCAGCATGATGATGGACGATACGGGGTTTTTCACTTCGTGGCTAACGAAGCTCAACATCTCCATGTACGACTGCATGGCCGAGGAGAGCTGTTCAATGCGGTAAGCTTTCTCCACCGCCTGGCCAAGCCGCCTCGCGAAGGCAGTCTGAAGGCGCACCTCGTGCTCTCCGTATGCTCCTGGACGCCGGGAACGGCACATGAGCATGCCCACGGGGCGGTTCTCCACCACTAGAGGGCATACCATGGAAGAGCGAATTTTTTCCCTGACCAGGAGACGGGCCGAATCGCTCTGGGGATTGTTCCGGGCATGGAATTCCATATCGTGTATGATGCTGGGGTATCCGGACCGGAACACTTTCTGGATGGAGCCCCCCGCGATATCGGAGGCGAATCCGACGCCCAAATAGACCGGCTTGTATCGCGCCTTCACGTAGCGAAGCACCATGCGCCTGTCATCGTCCTCCACGAAGGCCATGTCCAGCCGGTCGCAGGGGATGATGAGGTTGGCTTCAATGAAGATGTAATCGAGGATCTCCGTGAGGGATTTTCCCCCGGCGACCCTGTCATTTATACGCCCAAGAATCTTTCTTTCTTCAGGAGAAAAGTCAACTTCATCCCGGATATCGTGGATTTCGAAAAAAGATAGCGCTTCATGTGTTGTGTCGGCCATTTGTTTTCTCTCGGATTTTGGTCTATCTTGGCCCTCTGATGGAAAGCAGGTTCGCGGCCGTTCCTTCCGCCAAATAAAGGACCAGGGTCGGCGTATGTGGAAAACAATATATACCGATTTTCCTCCACGATCAAGCGTATAATGGAAAATGTACATGGACCTGAACCCGAAGGGACCAAACTTCAGAGCGAAGAAACGAACAAAGCGGTAAACTTTAAGAAAGCCCTTAAGTGCGCACATGGGGGCGAAGGATGGAATGGGTGCGACATAAGAGAAAATCCCGGGGCCATGGCAGGGGGCGTAATGTTAGGTTTAAGTAAAAAAAAGGACCGATGCGCCAGGCAGCTGGAGGTGGATGGGCTTAACCTTGAATGGCGCACCGGTCCGCGTTGTGAGCGATAAAAACAGGTGTAATGCCTTTGGGACTATTCTCCTTTGAACTCGGGCTCACGCTTCTGCGCGAAGGCCGTCATTCCTTCCATCATGTCCTTAGTGGTGAAAAGCTTGCCGAGCTCCTCGCGCTCCACCTTCAAATGCTGGTCAGGCGACAGGCTCGGGCTCGCCGACATGAGTTTGAGGATGGCCTTCACCGACAGGGGAGGCCGTTTAGCAAGCTGTTCCGCGAATGCGATAGCTTCGTCGAGGACTTTACCCTCATCGCAAAGGCGGTCGACGAGGCCGATAGCCAGGGCTTCATCAGCTTCAACCTGGCGTCCGAGGAGCATGATTTCCAGCGCTTTTGAGCGTCCCACGAGGCGGGGAAGCCTGAGGGTGCCGCCGTAGCCGGGCATGATGCCCAGATTGGTTTCAGTCAGGCCAATCCGTGCCCCCTTCTTTAAGAAGCGGAAGTGGCAGGCGATGGCGAGCTCACACCCACCTCCCAGGGCATGGCCGTTAAGGGCGGCGATGACCGGCTTTGCGCAGTCTTCCACCTTGTTCCAGACGTCCTGCCCGCGTTTGAGGAAATCCACGGGGCCGAATTCGCCGAAACCGCTGGAGAGGTCCGCGCCGGCGCTGAATATTTTGTCGCCGGAGCCCGTGATCACGACGGCCTTGATTTCGCGGTTCATCTCGATGGAGTCGAGAAGTTTGCGCATTCCCTCGAAGACTTCATGGCTCAACTGGTTCGCCTTCGGCTTGTTGATGGTGATGATTCCTACGGCACCTTTCTGTTCGAACAATACCACATCTGACATTGCTGTACCTCCTGTTGATCGTGTTTCGTTACAGTGATACCGCGGATGGACGCTGACCGGCGCTTTTTTTGATTACCGGGCGGTGCTCGAAATAATCAACAGCGTCTTCCATTGCGGCAACCCGCGGTATCGTCCGCTTATCTGCCCATGGTCTTGAAGGAACCGTCAAGGATCTCCGTCTCCGGGGTGAAGATGTCCAGCTTATAGCGTTCTTTAAGAAAATTGAGGGCGTCGGCTATCTGCTGTGGCTGCATGCCCGAAGCCAGGGTGAAAGGTCCCGCGAAGGCGTTCATGCCGAATTTCACGCCATCGTCAATGTCCTGGACCGACTTTGCGATCCCTTCCTTGAAAACGCGCACCGCTTCGTTGATCTGCACGGACAGGAAGTGGATCGGGGTAATGTCGCCCCCTTCCGCGTTCGTGTCGATAACGGCCTTGCCACCCGTCCACTGGTAAATTCCCTTGCCGGTTTTCATGCCGAGTTCGTTTTTCGCCATCTTCTCCTTGAGATACTTGCCGGGAGTATAGTCTTTGGAAAGGGTCTGGGCATAGTAATCGAGGGTATGGCAGAATACGTCGATTCCCACAAAGTCAGCCGTTTCGAAGGGGGCCATCTTGGCGCCCATCTTTTTCATGGTGGCGTCCACCTGGTCCGGTTTCATCTTGCCTTCGTCGAGAATGGCGGAAAGGAGCGCCTGGTTCGGGGCGCTGATCCTGTTTACGATGAAGCCGGGGCGGTCTTTGAGGACCTTGACCGGGATTTTCTCGCATTTCGCCGAGGCCTCGCAAAGGAGGTCGGCGGTGGCGTCGCTTGTCTTATCGCCGTAGATCACTTCCACGAGCTTCATCCGGTTGACGGGGTTGAAGAAATGCATGCCCACAAAACGGGAGGGGTCGCTTACAACGCTTCCTATTTCGGACACGCTCATTGTAGAGGTGTTTGTTGCAAGGATGGCGTCTTTCGCCGAGAGGTCCGAGAGCTCTTTGAAAACTTTCTTCTTGAGATCCATGATTTCCGGCACCGCCTCGATGACAATCTGGGCCCCCTTGACGGCCTCGGCGGTGTCGGTGGTGGTGGTGAGGTTTTTCAAAGTCGCGTCCATGGCTTCTTGCGTCATTTTGCCCTTGTCGACCACGAACTTGAGGCTGTCCTTTACTTTCGCCATGGCGTTGTCCAGGAACTCCTGCTTGATGTCCTTCATCGATACCGGATATCCCGCCTGGGCGAAGATCTGTGCGATTCCGTGCCCCATGGCCCCGGAACCGATCACCGCGATTTTTTTGACGTCTTCTAATTTCATGATGATCTCCTTGTAAAAAAGTGATGGTTGAAAAGTACTAATGGCAACTTCTAAGGTAATAATCAGGTTTTCCCGCCCGCAGAAGGCGGGCGGGAAAACCTGATTGCTGAATTTGCCAGTAGTAACAATTTTTGGGAAACTTAAAAAACTTATTTTTTGAGGTTCCCATATGCGGCCCGTCGCGTGACTTTGTTTCCTTACGCTCCGGTGCGCCGCATGACATACGACGAATCAATGCGGCAGGAGGGCGGGAAACGGCGGCCCCCGCGGCGGCTATTTAAGCTCCTTGCTTGACATCTCCAGGACATTGCGAGCTACGATGAGGTGCTGGATTTGTCCTGTTCCCTCGAAGATATCCATTATCTTGCTGTCCCTCATCCACTTCTCGGCAAGTTCGTCCCTGGTGAATCCAAGGGGGCCCAGGAGCTCGCAGGCTTTCTGGGTGATGAGGGTGCCATATCTTCCCGCCTTGGCCTTCGACATGGAGGCTTCGGTGTTGTTGAACTGCTCGTTGTCCGCCATCCAGGCTGCGCGCCAGGTGAGGAGCCTCATTGCCTCGAGATGGGCCTCCATGAGATAGAACTCCTTCTCTATGGCGGATATGTTGTTAGGGTTGGCGGAGTAGTCGAGGGTGATGCCGTTTTCCAAAATTTTTTCCCTCATGAAGTCCACTGCGGCCCGGGCTATGCCGGTTGCCATTGACGCTACCATGGGCCTGGTATTGTCGAAGGTCTTCATGACGCCTTTAAAACCCTCGGTCCCTTGTTTCACCTCCGCGCTGCCGAGAATGTTGTTCTTGGGGATGCGGCAGTTGTCCAGAACGAAGGTCCCGGTGTCGGATGCCCGGATGCCGAGTTTGTGCTCCAGGTGCTCCAGCTTGAATCCGGGCCGGTCCTTTTCTACCACAAAGGACTTTATTCCGGATTTTCCGGCCTTCTTGTCCACGGTTGCCCAGACCACAACGCAGTCGCAACGGTCGGCGCAGGTGACGAATATCTTTTCGCCGTTGAGGACCCACTCATCGCCTTCCAGGATTGCCGTGGTTCCAATGGACCCGGAGTCGGACCCGGACCCGGGTTCGGTGATGGCCATGGCGGCCCACATGTTTCCAAATCGCTCCATCTGCTCGTCCGTGGCCACGGCTGCAATGGCGGCGTTGCCGAGCCCCGCGTTTGGTATGGACAGTAAAAGTCCGGCGTCACCCCAGCACATCTCCTCTATGACCGCCACAGTGGAGAGATTAATTCCTTTTTTGGGTTTTGCGGGCCCGCTGTCCGCGGCGGATTTCTCCTCGCCTTCCTTCTTTTTTTTCTTAGGCTTTCCCAGGATTTGCATTCCACGGAACATGTCGAGCTCTTTGGGGTAGGCGTGCTCCTCTTCGTCGTACTTTCTGGCGACGGGGCGCAGGACGCTCTTCGCCAGGTTGTTGATGCCGTTTCTTAAATTTGCGATATAATCCGGCGTTTCAAGGTTTAGCATTGTATTCCTCCGATTTGTACCATATGGCGCTTTAAATGGCGCTTTTAAAATAGCGAACGTTCCTTCATTTTAGTTTATTACACCGCCGCAAGGCCTTCCAGGCAGGAGATGCCGCGGCCGTTGCGGTAGTAACGCTCCACCGGGTGCTCGCGGATGTAGCCGTGGCCCCCGAGTACCTGGACGCCGTAGTCGGTGATCTTCATGGCCATTTCGCCGGTGTACAGCTTGGCAAGATACGCTTCTCTTTTGGCGTCGCGCCCCGCTTCAAGGGACGAGGCGGCCTTCCATGTCATGAGGCGCATTGCGTCCACCTCGTAGGCCATCTCGGCGATCATAAAGGCTACGGCCTGGCGGCTCGCGATCGGCTCGCCGAACTGGACCCTTTCCTTGGCGTAGTTGCGGGCGTACTCATAGGAGGCGCGTGACACTCCGGTGCCCAGGGCCGCCATGGCAACGCGCGTCTTCTGCAGCAGCCTGTCGTATCCATCCGCGCCTGTGAGCTTGTTTTCTTCCGGGATTTTGCATTCCGTAAAGTGGACGGTGTTCGTTTCCAGAGTATTCAGGCCCAGGTTTTTTTCCTTCTCACCTACGGCCATGCCGGCCGTTCCCGCATCAACAATAAAAAGGCCGTTTTCATTTCCGGAGCGGGCCGCAACCAGGATATGCTTCGCCTTTCCCGCCAGGGGAACATAGCACTTGGTACCGTTGATGACGAAGCTTCCGCCCTTCGCCTCGGCCGTCGTCGCGGGCATCATGGCGTCGAAACGGAAACGGGGTTCGTTGATCGCCAGGGTGCCTTCGCATTCGCCCGCGGCGAAGGCGGGAAGGTACTTCGCCTTCTGAGCGTCGCTTCCAAGGTCGAGTAACGCGGTAATGAAAAGCGACGGCAGGGTCGACGCAATGGCGTAGCCCATGTCTCCGGCCGCCAGCTCTTCGAGGATGATGGCGTTCATAAGAGGCGAGGAGGGGAGTCCGTATCCTCCATGCTCCTCGGGTATGGGGGATTGCGCCGTGCCGAGTTCCCGAAATTTTTCGATAAACTCCCCGGGAATTTCACGCTTTTCATCCATGTCGTGGGCATTGTCTTTGATGAGGCTCTGGACTAATTTCTCCAGGGTCTCCTTCATTACGATCTGCTCTTCCGATGGGGTAAACGATATCATGGTTCCTCCGTGTCGCGCGGGGTTGTGGGCCCCTTGTTTCATAATTTATAGACTGACATGTCAGTTCAAGTCAAGTGAAAAATTTGTCAATTCATTTTTTTTGAGGAACAAAAATCCCTGGAATGATGATGTCCAGAATTTCCTTCGTGATTTCGTCCAGGTCGAGGTGGGGCGCCTTCTTCTGGACAAAGTAAAAATACGAAAGCCGAAATAACGCCCCCGCAAGGAGGTTCGCCGTGAGTTCCATGTTTATGTTTTTTCTCACGCTTCCGTACCGGATCCCAAGCTCCAGGTCCCCGGACACCAGCTTGATGATCTTCTTTTCGAACTTCTCTATCAGTGTGTCGAAATCACGATGAAGCCCTATTCCCATTCTGAGTACTATGTTGCAGAGGTCACGGTCCGTTTCGAGGAACACCAGGGTGTTTTTTATACGATGAAAAATATACTGTTTGGGGGAGATCTGGTCCAGGTTGAGATTTTCGAGTTTCAGGGTGATCGACTTTTCCCAGTCGTGATAAAAATCCTCGACGAGGGTCACGAAGATGTCGTCTTTGTTGGAGAAATACTGGTACACCGTACCACGGGCAATCCCGGCGTCGCTTATGATGTCGGATATCTGCGTTTTGTAGAAGCCGTGCTGCGAAAATAGTTTTTTCGCGCAGGTAAGTATGTGCTTTTTCCGTTCTTCCGCGTTCATGATATGGAATGTTGGCGCATTTTAGAAATCGCGTGCAGTCATCGCTAAAATAGACTCAAGTGTCAATTCATATTTTGAGGCGTGGATATAAAAGTGTGAAATCGTCATGCCGCCACGGGCTGTCCTTTCTCAATTAGCGGAAAATTTTTCATAAAAAAGGCTTGACAAATTACGTCACAAATTAGACTGACATGTCAGTACAAAACAATTTTTTAATTAGGAGTGTGAACGATGGCATCAATTGACTCTATCAATCCAAACACCAGCATAGAAGATCTTCTTGGCAAGATCATGCCGGAATTTGCTGCGGAAAAGCTGAAGGAGACCGGCGCCGCCCAGCAGCTCGCCGGCACTGAAATCAGCATGGTGGTGAACGTGGGAAACAGCACTTTCAGTTACATTCTCAAAGACGGTTCCAGCGTCGACTGCAAGAAGGCCGACATGGACAACCCGATGCTCCGCCTCAATATTACCGAAGGCGACATGAAAAAGATGATCGAAACAGGCAACCTGGACATGATCCTTGGGATCCAGAACGACATCAATAAGGCGAAGTACAACGCCCTCAAAAGCCTCAAGGGCAGCTTCATTGCCGAGGTTTCCGACGTTGGCGGCTCCGTAGTGAAGATCGAAGCGATCCTCAACAATGCCAAGCAGCCGCAGTCGATTTTCAAGATGAACGCAAAGGACACGGCTGCCCTCATGAAAAAGGAGCAGAATCCCGTGAACCTCTTTATGTCCGGAGCGATGAAGATCGAGGGCGACATGGCCTTCGCCATGGCGACCCAGCCGCTTTTCACGTAAATCGTTTCTGACAACTGATGCAGCGACACAGAGGGCGCGGAGATGCGATGTTTGCGGCTCCGTGTCTTTCTGTGGGTTGTGTTAGGTGGTTGTGATCATGTGATCGGCTTTTTCTCTGTCCATCAGGCAGTATGTTTTTGGAATGTGGTGAATTAATACGCGATTATATACGGGTAAATACATATATATGCGAGGTTGATGATGGGTAATGACGCGCTTCCATGGCAGAAAGAGTACAGGCTTCTTGGCATTCCTGAGAGTTTCAAGCCGTATCCCGACAAACCGGTCTTTCACATCCTTGAAGAGGCGGCGCGGAAATATAAGAAAAACGGCATTATTCAATATGACTACAAAATGACATATCCTGAGGTGAAGAATAACTCGAAAAAGCTCGCCTCGTCCCTCCTCGCCCTGGGCCTCAAGAAAGGCGACCGCGTCGCAACGATCCTTCCAACCTCTATTCAGTTCATTCTCGCCGATTACGCCATATCCCGGGCAGGCCTGGTGCACATACCCTCAAGCTCCCTGGAGCCCCTGGATACCCTGCAGCATAAATTCCGTGAAGGATCGCCGAAAGTGCTCATCTGCATGTCCCAGCACGTAGATATGGCAGTGCAGCTCATGAAGAAGGGCAGTCTCCGGCACCTGGTTCTCACGAAGCTCGATGATTACGCCACGGACGTGGCGGAGCTGAAAGGCAATGAGAACGTCGCGACGCCTAAAAATGCCCTCTGGCTTACGGACCTCATCGAAAACGGTTCGCCTGACGCCATCGGGGACGTTCATTTTGACGTTGAGCAGGACATTGAAACCCTCCTCTTTACGGGGGGTACCACGGGGGTCCCCAAGGGGTGCATGCTCACACATCGAAACATCTACGCGAACTCAATTCAGAACTATTATTCGATGGGGCCTTCGGCGAAAATAATGAAGGGGGCCATTGCGGTCCTTCTGGGGCTCCCTTTCTTCCACTCCTACGGACATTCCATAATGCATACCATGACTTTGTTGGGGGCGGACCAGCTCCTGGTCCCGGAACCCCGGGACACGAAGGGCATGGTGAAGATGATGCGGAAGTACCGGCCGGTTCTTCAATTCGGCGTGCCGGCACAGTTTATGAGCCTCGCCGCAGAGGACGTTAAGGACCTGAACATCCTCGGAGTATCCGGTTCGGCCCCACTGCCGGAGGCGACGCAGAAAAACTTCGAGCAGAAGGGCCAGGGAGGCATCATGGAAGGCTACGGCCTTTCGGAAATGTCCCCGACGACGCATCTGAACATTACCCTCCTGCGCCGCCTCTTCGGCGGTGAAACCAAGGTGCGCATTCTCGTTTTTGTCCTGGGGATACCCGGGATCAGCCCCCTCGTGAACGGCTTCATGCGGCTCCAGGGCACCATACTCACCGGGAAGATTACAGGGTTGCTCACGGGTTTTCTTATGAAATCGTCGGCCAAAAAGGCCAAAAGAAAAACCACGGAGCGACGCGGGACCATCGGCATTCCATTTCCCGACACGGAGATCAAGATACTCGACGTGGACGAAGGCCGTCGCCTAACCTGGGAGGAAGTCCTGGCCGGAAAGACCGGTGAGATGTGCCTGAAAGGCCCCCAGCGAATGCTTGGCTACTGGCCCAAGGCGGGAAGCGGCCTCGACGAAGAAGGGTTTGTACGCACGAGCGACGTTGTCAAGGTGGACGAGCGCGGGTATTTTTCCGTAGTGGACCGCACCAAGGACATGATTATCGTAGGCGGATACAAGGTGTATTCGAGGGAAGTGGACGATATTCTGCTTCACCACCCGGAAATAGAGGAGGCTGCCACGGTGGGAGTGCCCGATCCCGAACGCGAAGGAAGCGAGCGCGTCGTGGTCTTTGTGAAACCAAAGGGAGGAAAGCGCAGTAAGCTTACGGGCCAGACGGTCATCGATTATCTTGCCGAGCGCGTGGCGAAATACGCGGTGCCGAGGGTGGTGAGCATTGTAGGAGATATGCCCCTGACACCGGTCCAGAAAGTGGACAAGAAGGCCTTGCGTGAAATGGCCGTGAAAGTATATGCAGAGGCAAAAAAAAGTAAACCCGCAGGCGGAAAACCGGCTAGGCGGAAGAAAAAACCGAGTAAATAAAAGGAAACTGCAAAGGCACAGGGCGCGAAGAACAACTGCCGCGAAGCTGAAACTACTCCATAACGATGATATTCTCGATCGGTCTCCGTTCGAAATATATTCACTGTGCCCCTTTAGCCTCTGTCGTTGCCTTTCATATTTTTAAGTAAGGAGAAAGCCATGCAGGAATGTGTATTTATCGACGGTGTGAGGACCCCCAATGGTCGTGCTCACAGGGAGAAGGGATGGTTCAGAAAAAAGAGGCCCGATGAATTGCTCACCGAAGTTTACAAGGCGCTCTTTGAAAGGAACAAGGCGGTGAAACCCGAGGACGTGGACGCGCTCTTCGTGGGGACCGCCAACCCCTCGGGCATGCAGAATGATGTGGGCCGATTAGCCTGGCTCGCCTCGGGATATCCCGTCAGGGTCCCCACCAACACGCTTACCAACCAGTGCCCTTCGGGCATGTCCGCCATCATGCATGCCGCCAGGGCCATTCGCACCGGGGAAACGGACATCATGATCGCCGCCGGCGTGGAAGACATGGAGAAAGTCCCCATGGGGGCGAACATGGATTTCCCGCCCCGCCTCCTCCAATATTATAATGGGGCCGATCTCCTCATGGGAATGACGGCGGAGAAGGTGGCTGAGCAGTGGAAGATATCCAGGGAGGACATGGACAACATGGCCTACTGGTCGAACAAGAAAGCCGCGGCGGCTCGCGACGCCGGCAAATTCAAAAACGAAATAGTCCCGATAATGGGTCATGACGACGCGGGGAACGAGATGCTGGTGGACCAGGACCAGTGGATCCGCGGCGACGTGAGCAAGGAAAAGATGGCGACCATGCAGCCTTCGTTCAAGCCCAATGGTTCCGTCACGGCGGCCACATCTTCCCCGCTTACCCAGGGGGCCTGCGCGGTCCTTATGATGAGCAGGAAGAAGGCCGATGCACTGGGGCTCTCCTATTCGTATAAGTACAGTATGGGCGTTTTGGAAGGATGCGATCCCACCGTCATGGGCATAGGCCCCATTCCGGCCGTAAAGAAGCTCTTCGCGAAGACCGGACTGACGCCGAAAGACATCGGTCCTGTGGAACTCAACGAAGCTTTCGCGAGCCAGTCCCTGGCGTGCATCCGGGATCTTAAGCTCGATAATGAGAACGCTCCTTTCGAAAGGGTGAATGTATGGGGCGGCGCCATAGCCCTGGGGCATCCCCTGGGTGAATCCGGTGCGCGCATCACCGTGACGCTCCTTAATGTTCTGAAAACGGAATTCCCCGACGCGAAGTACGGCCTGGCATCGCTCTGCGGGGCCTTCGGCAACGCTGGCGCGCTTCTGGTGGAAAAGGTATGACCGCATCCCGAAGGCGTGAAAAGTTTTCACGCCTTCGGGTATATATATTAAAAGAATGGGCGGATTTTTCCGCGCGTTCTCAAAGGGAGGTAGCAATGAGGAGGATCGTAATTCTAATTGCCTGTGCCGTGCTCATCGGGATTGGCGCCGCGTCCCTGCAAGCCCAGGGGGATTGGCAGCTTCGTAAGAACGCCGATGGGATAGCCTGTTACACAAAACCACAGGAAGGGCTCTCTCTGGACCAGTTCAAGGGAGTGGGAATAGTGAACGCCAAGCTCGAAACGGTGGCTTCAATCTTCCGCGACGTTCCCTCGTACACCCAATGGATGTACAACTGCAGCGAGATTAAAACCCTTCAGGACAATGGGAACGACCGGCTTATCGTCTACTATGTAAACCGCTCTCCCTGGCCCGTGGCGGACCGGGACGCTGTTGTGCGTTCCAGCGTTACTCAGGATGAAAAGTCGGGAAGCGGCTCCGTGGTGATCGAGTCGATTCAACATTCCTATGCCGGTAAGGGAGGCAGGGTCAGGATGCCAAGCCTGAAAGCGCACTTTATTCTGCAATATATCGACCGTGAACACACCCGTGTGATCTTCGACATAAAGGCGAATCCCGGGGGAAGCATTCCGGCGACCCTGGTGAACGCTTTCACGAAAGACCATCCCTATCATACCATCAGGGGACTTAGAAAAATGGCCGCCATGCAGAAATACGTTACAATGGGTGAAACGGCCAAGGAAAGGGCCCTGGCAGAAAAGCTCTTTCAGCAGAGAGGCAAGTAACGAAAAGCACAGAAAACTTTCAAATTCATAATTTTGTTTTTTACGCCTGCTTTTGTCAGGCGTGAAAAACTAATTCTTTGATATTACCCGCTGGTTTATCCAAATCCTGGTTTTTCCGCCTTTTGTGGGCCGATAAACCGGGATTTTTTTTTGAGATTACATGGAAAAACGTGTTTTTTTTATTGTTGAACTTGACGCGATGAATTTTTAGCGGTATATTAAAAATGGTCCGACCACTCGATCATTGTACCAATTTGCCATGGATACTTTTACAGCCATTACTCTGAACCCTGTCAGCCGAAGTCGGCTCCATGAGGACATCGTGGCCCAGATCAGGGAAAAGATCCTCTCTGGTGAGCTTCCGGCGGGGGAGAAACTCCCCACCGAAAGGGATCTCGCCCTCTCGCTGGGAGTGAATCGCGCCACGGTACGGGAAGCGCTCAAGAAGCTCGAAATGCTTGGCCTTGTGTCGATTAATCACGGGGACGGCATTTATGTGAAGGACTACCTTGAAAGCGGAAACCTCGATGTTCTTAAGTCCCTCATCTACCGTGAGGGGGGCATGGATCCTGAGATGATCAAGAGCATACTGGATATCCGAAATATCTTAGGTCCTGAAATGGCGGCCCTGGCGGCAAAAAACCGAAGTGCCGAAGACATTGCAAAGCTGAAATTGATCATCGAGCAGGGAGATGCCATGCCTGTCCTCGAAGCTGACCTGGAAGTGCACCACGCAATTGCCAGGGCGGCGGGAAATTTTTTAAACGTGTTTATTCTGAATTTTTTTAATCAACTTTTCAGGGATTATGGGCCCCTGTATTTTGACGATCCGGAAAACTCAGCGCGGTCCAGAAAGTTCCACAGGGAAATTGTAAATGCCATCTCATCCGGGAGTGAAAAAAACGCGAGGAGAATTATGCGCGAAGTGCTTGAATACGCCGCCCGACGCACTATGGAAGCCGTGAGAAGCAGGAAATGAAGGGGCCCGCGCGAAAGGTTCGACGGCGCCAGGAAGGAGGAACTGAATGGAAAGATTTATAGAGAAACACAGGGACGAAAAATTTGATCTCGTTGTAATAGGAGGGGGCATCACCGGCGCCGCGGTCGCCTATGACGCGGCAAGCCGCGGGCTTTCCGTGGCCCTCCTGGAAAAAGGGGACTTTGGCGGCGCCACCTCGGCGGCCACGTCCAAGTTGATCCACGGCGGGCTTCGCTATCTTGCCACGATGGAAATCGGCCTGGTGCGGGAATCCCTCAGGGAGCGCCGCATCCTCGAGAATATCGCGCCGAATTTTGTGTATCCTATACCGATAATGTTCACCACGGGAGGCGGGCGCCTCTCCAATCGCAGGTGGTTCATCGGAATCGGAATGATCATGTACGATATCCTTTCCTTTGACAAGGGGTGGACCTGGGACAAAAGCAAGCGCATTCCCATGCACCGTAACATATCCCCGAAGCGCGTAATGGAATTGGAGCCAAATGTTAAAAGAGAAGGGCTCACCGGCGCCGCCGTGTATTACGATTGCGCGAGCATTTTTCCTGAACGCTTCACACTTGCGTTTGTAAAATCTGCAGTGAAGTATGGAGCGAAGGCGGCAAACTATACGAAGGTGGAGGATTTTATCTTCGAGGGAGAGGGGCTTGTGGCGGGGGTGAAAGTCCGTGACCTTATCAATGATAAAACCCTGGAAGTGCGGGGCGCCCTGACGGTGAATTGCGGAGGGCCCTGGGCCGACATCATCCTCGACCTCGCCCACGGAAAACCCGGGGGGGAACAGCTCCGCCGTTCCGAGGGAATCCATGTAATCACAAAAAAGCTCATCAACAATCATGTCGTCGGCTCCATGACGAAGGCCGGCCGCCACTTTTTCCTTATCCCGTGGAGGAACCATTCGCTCATCGGAACTACTGACAAGGAATATGTGGGCAACCCCGACGAATGGCGGGTCACGAAGAGGGCCATCCAGGAGCTTCTCGACGTGGTGAATGAAAACTTTGGCAATGGGGAAAAAATAGAGTATAAAGATGTCCTGTATTCCTATGGGGGCCTTCGCCCCCTGGTGGAGGACCAGACCGAAGATGTTTATGCCACTTCGAGGAAATATGAAGTGTACGACAATGCCGGGGACGGGCTCCAAAACCTGATTACCGTGGAGGGGGGGAAATACACGACAAGCCGCAATCTCGCGGCGCAGGTGATGAAAGTCGTGAAAAAGAAAATCTCCAGGCCCCTGAATAAAATGATTACGAAGGACAATTATCTTGCCGGATGCGAGATAAAGGACATGGAAGAATACCTGGCGAAATCCAGGCGTGAAAACGCCGATTTTAACCCCGGGGCAGTCGATTATTTAGCGCGAATTTATGGAACAGAGCTTGGAAAAGTGCTCGCCATCGCCCGGGAAAGAGCTGAACTCGCGGAACCCCTCAATGCCGACGGTGAAATGTTAGCCCAGGTGGTATACGCCGTGCGCTTTGAAATGGCAAAGACGCTAAAGGACATCATCCTTCGCCGCACCGGCATAGGTACTCTGGGGAATCCCGGCGAGGATGTGTTAAAAAAGGTGGGGAAAATCGCGGCGAAGGAACTGAACTGGAGCAGGGAACGCCTGACGAAGGAGCTGGCCTTAGTGCGTAAGGCCCTGGCGGTGCCTGTCGATTGATGTGATCACTGAAAATTAGGGAGGAATATCATGTCCGATAAATGGAAAGGTTACAGGCCACCCTGGAGGGAGACCGCCCCTCTGGAGGGGTCGTACCGTTCGATATTCAAGTGGGGGGACCCCTCTGGGTTCAAACATCCGAATGAAAAGCTTTACCGCGAGATAAAAGAAGTCTTTGGGCTTGCAGACGATGATTTTCGCACCCCAGTGGACGCGGGCGATGAGAAGGTGAAGCTGGGCCGCCCCGTTAGATTGGCGAAATCGAAAATAGACGGCATTGCCCGCATAGTGGGAAGGGAAAATATATCATCCACCGACTACGACCGTTTGAAGTATTCAGCCGGGAAAACCGTAGAAGAGGCGATGCAGATGCGCCAGGGAAAACCCGGCAGGGTGTCGGACCTGGTGGTGCATCCGCGGAACAAAGAGGACGTGAAGGAGATCGTTAAATTTTGCAACCGCGAGAGGATTCCCGTGTACGTCTACGGGGGAGGTTCCTCGGTGAACTTTGGTCTTCTTCCCGCAAAGGGGGGGGTTACCCTCGTGATGAACACCCACATGAATAAAATCGTGCGGCTCAATGAGCTGAACCAGACCGTCACTGTTCAGGCGGGCATAATGGGCCCCGCGCTTGAGGACGCCCTCAACAGGGCCGTGGAAACCCTGGGGGCTAAGAGGAACTACACCTGCGGGCATTTCCCGCAGTCCTTCGAGTACTCCTCCGCTGGCGGCTGGGTGGCTACCCTCGGCTCGGGCCAGTCGTCAACATACTATGGAGACGCCTACAACCTGGCGGTGGCCCAGGAATATGTGACTCCGGCGGGGAGCTTTGCTACGCGGGACTACCCTGCCACGGCGACGGGCCCCAAGGTGAACGATATTATGAAGGGAAGCGAGGGGACTTTCGGGGTCCTCGTGGAACTCACCCTGAAGGTGTATCGCCACATGCCGGATAACAGGACCCGCTTCGGGTTTATCTTCCCCACCTGGGAGGCGGCGGTCCACGCGTCGCGGGAAGTGTCCCAGGGTGAGTTCGGCATGCCGGCGGTTTTCCGCATTTCCGACCAGGAGGAAACGCATATAGGGCTTAAGCTTTACGGAATCGACGGCACTCCGCTTGATTCGGCGATGAAACTACGGGGTTTCAAGCCGATGGAGCTCTGTCTCATGCTGGGCTCGTCCGAGGGCCATAAAAGCTTTACGCGCAATGTTAAGCGCAATGTAAAAAGAATCTGCCGGGAGTACGGCGGCATGTATCTTACGGGGTTTGCCACGAAGCAATGGGAGCCGGGACGTTTCAGGGACCCGTATCTTCGGGAGGACCTTCAGGATTTTGGCATTATGATAGACACCCTTGAAACGAGCGTCACCTGGGACAATCTGCATCGGGTCCATCAGGAGGTGCGAAAGGCGGTGAAGGCGCGCCCAAAAACAATCTGCATGACCCACGCGTCGCATTTCTATCCCCAGGGCACAAACCTGTATTTCATCTACATCGCGAAGATGGACAAACTGAAAGAATACGTCTCCTTCCAGGATTCAATCATTGAGGCGATTTATCGAAGCGGAGGAAGCCTTAGCCATCATCATGGAGTTGGAAGAATGATAGGCCCCTGGATGGAGCGCCACCTGGGCCGTGAGCAGATGGAGGTGCTCCGCGCATTGAAGAGGCATTTCGATCCCCGGGGCATAATGAATCCCGGAGGGCAGATGGGGCTTGACCTGAAAACGAAGGACTGGAGGAAGATATAAGCCTGAAACGCTTGCGGGCCGGGGCGGTCAGGCCTTTCCGCTATCCAGACCGTATTTTTCATCGATGAGCATTTCGATATGGAGGCATGCCTCCTCGATCTGGTTCTTTGCGGCATCCAGGCGATTGTGCATCTCGCTAAACAGCTCATCAATCTGTTCCCGGGAGCGCAGATAGGACGCCGACATGGAGTCTCTCGCGTGATAAAGCTGTTCCCGCGCCGACGTCATCGCATCGCTTAAGCGTGTGCGGATTGATGCGAGCTGTTCGGAGGCATGGTCGCCTTTTTCGGAGAGCTGGTGCCGGAGCGCCGAAAGCTGGAGCTTTGCGCGGGTGCAGTACTCGGAGAGCTGGCCGTATATCTCATCCATGCGGTTCCGGCAGTCCTCCAGGGCAAGGGAGAGGTCGTAGGCGGGGAGGGAAACCTTCCCGATTTCTTTCCGGGACTTTCGGAAGGAAAGGCCCTCGATCGCAAGGGCGCGTTCATTTTTTTCGTAGATGACCGGAGGTTCGTAGCTCCAGCCTTCGGCAAGGCGCTTGTATTCACGGCGAATGAAAGGGACCAGAAAACGCCCAATAATGGGGACGATGAGCCGGGAGATGACGCCGAAGGTATTGTATAGGTCATCGAGGAGGCACTGCAGTTTCGAAGAGCTTTCGCCAGAGGGGAATTTCAGCATGGACCAAACTGACGCGGCGTAGACGCTTCCCAGGCCCCGGCGGCCGTGGCGGTATCGTGACCTGATGCGCCTGTCGGGGTGGTTCCTGTAGCGCTTCCAGCCGGCGAGGCGGGTGCGGACGATGCGGGCCAGGCTTGGGCCGTTGACCTCGAGGTCGCGTTTAAAGGCCTCGAGGAGGAAGCGGTTCTCGGCGCCGCCGGATATATGCCGGTGCCGGAAATTGAAGCGCTCCTGGCCGTGGATATCGGCGGCGGGACATTCGCTTTCGGGGAGGAGGTTTCCCTTCGCCTCATGTTCGCAGTAAAGAGGAGTACCCGGCAGGGGCGTGTAGAGCATGAATTGGTGGAAATCGGTGTCGTGCTTAACCGCATAATCGATGGCGTCTTCGATGTTTTCCGGCCTGTGCTCCTCAAGGCCGATGATTGTGGAACCGAGCACGCAGATTCCGTGGCTCTGGAGCTCCCTGACAAGCTCCATGGTGTCGATTCCCCTGAGCTTGTCGTAACGGCTTTCTTTTCCTTCAAGCCCAAGCCATATCCAGGAGATGCCCAGGCGCACCAGCTCGTTTATCGTATAGGAGCGTATCACCCTGGCGGAGCTGAAGACATAGAAGCCCCAGGGTTTGTTTTGCTCTTCCATTAGCTCAAGCAAGCGCAGGGCCCTCTTTTTATAGAGCAAAAAGTTTTCGTCCATGATGAAAAAAGACTTCACCCCGAGGTCTTTTTCAAGCTGTTCGAGTATGGAGAAAAGCTCCTCGCCGGTTTCAAAGAAGGTGATGGATTTCCCCTTGCCGCCGAAGAGAGCCGATGTCGAACAGAAATTGCACCCCATGGGGCAGCCCACGGAGGGGATGAGGACCGCCGCTGTGTTTTTGCTCTTTATGGGAAGGCCCATGATGCGGGTGCCGAAGCCGGAGACGAGCGCCGGGTGCTTGATCGGGGCGTTTATGTCCTGGCCGAGGAACTCCCGAAACCATCTGATTCCGTCACCCCGGCAGATATGGTCCGCGTCGATTATGGAGCCCAGGTCATCGCGGTTCGCGATATGGCCTCCCACGGCGATAATGGCCCCGGGCTGGCGGCGGCGTATTTCTTCGCACATTTTCCTGACTTTGAGGGTGTTTGGAATGATGGAGCTGATTCCGATAATGTCGTACTCGTTTTTGTCCAGCTCTTCCGTGAAGCGCTCGAGGGTGGGGAACTCGAGGATGGTGCATGGAGCGTCTATGTTCGCTTCGATCATGAGAAGCCCGAAGGTGCGGTGAAACATTCGAAGTGAAAAGGGCCCCTGGAGGCGTGTCACCTGGTTGTGATACAGCTCCATCGGGTTTACTTTTCGGCTACCGTATTCGTCGTCGCGGGCGAAGGGGCCGAAGACCCCCGTAAGCAGTATTTTCGTGTCGGAGCCCTTCGGCGCCCCGGGTGTCGTATTTCCCATCGGCTTCTCCCTTTATACTTTAAAAAGGCCGATTCTCTTAAACCTCCCGGCAATGTCAAGGAGTATCACGCTTCACCGCGTCTACAATAAGCCGAAACGTCGGCGTCACCAGAGAAAGCCCCGCGATGATCGCCCAATCCACAAAGCCGTATATCGGCCTTGTGTTAAAGACCACGTTCAGGTGCGGTACATAGATGATGGCGCCGATCATCGCCATGGTGAGGAAGAACACCGACTTCAGCATCCAGTTGGGGCGAGTGAACTTCTGGCGAAAGTTGCCGTCGCGCAACACGAAGGCGTAGATCTGGGGAGACAGGAGCATCACCGAGAAGGCCGCCGTACGGGCAATCACGTCATCTCCGTCAAGGTGGTGGAGGGCGATGAAGGCGGCTGAGACAGCGAGGCCGAAGAGCGTCCCGTCTATGAACATCCTGATATGGTCTGACCGCCCGGCTATGGGGTCTGAAAGTTTCGCCGCACGGCGGCGCATAATTGAATCGTCCGAGGGGTCCGTGCTTATGGCAACGCCGGGGAGCGATTCCATCACCACATTGGACCAGAGAATCTGAATGGCCGTGAGAGGAGAGGCGTACCCAAAGGCCGGGGTGATGAGGACCGCCAGGACCTTGCCAATGTTGTTGGTCAGAAGGAAGCGGATGAGGCGCTTGATGTTCTGATAGACCGTGCGCCCTTCCCGTACCGCGCCAACGATGGTGGCGAAATTGTCGTCAGTGAGGATCATCTCGGCCGCTTCCTGGGAAACCTGGGACCCGGCGCGGCCCATGGCGATGCCCACGTTCGACTGTTTCAGGGCCGGCGCGTCGTTTACGCCGTCTCCGGTCATGGCGACTATGTGGTTTTTTTCCCGGAGTTTTCGCACGATGGCGAGCTTGTCCAGGGGGGAGACGCGGGAGTACACCTTGATGCTTTCCACGCGGCGGCCGAATTCTTCATCTCCCATCTGTTCTATCTCGCGGCCCTCGATTACCTCATCGATGGATGAGGCGATCCCCACATGCTCGGCGACGGAGAAGCCGGTATTTTTGCTGTCCCCGGTGATCATGACCACGTTAATGTTGGCCGACTTCGTTTTGGCGATGGTATGCTTCACCTCATCTTTTGGAGGGTCGTAGATGACGGCGCATCCTAAAAAGGCGGACCCTTCAAGATGTTTCAACTCCAGAGAAGGAATTTTCCCCACGCCTGTCCGCTGGGCAAATCCGATGAGGCGGTGCCCCTTTCGGGACATGGCGGCGAGGTCCCGGAGGATGATCTGCCGCCCGTGTTCGTCAAGTTTTCGGAATTCTCCCTCGTAGTATTCTTCTTCGCAGAGTTCGAGCACTTTCTCCGGAGCTCCCTTTATTATTATATCGTGAAGCCCCCCCGAGTACTCCACGAGGGCCGCCGAAAGCATGGTTTCCGAGGAGAAGGGGATGGAGTCCAGCACTGTGTGGTCGTCAAAGGTGGAGGGTTTGAAACCGCTGAGGATCGCGGATTTGATGAGGGCCGTTTCCGTGGGATCGCCCATTTCCTTTACTGCGGCGCCGTTCTCCTCTACCACTTCCGCTGTGGAGCATTTCACCGAAGTGAGGAACATCTGGTGAAGTACGGTTGACTCTCCATCTGAAATCATTTTCAATAGGTCCGCCGGAGTGCGGAAATCTCCGCTTATGTAGTACTCCTTTACCGTCATATTATGCTGGGTGATAGTGCCGGTTTTATCGGTGCAGATGTAGTCCACATTCCCAAGGGTCTCCACGGAGGAGAGGCGCTTGATGATGACATTGTTTTTCGCCAGACGCTCCACGGCCAGAGAAAGGGCGATGGTGATCGATGCGGGGAGCCCTTCGGGGAACACCGCCACCATGATGCTTATGGCGATGATGATCGATTGCTGTGTGGGAAATTCCCTCAAAAACGAAAGTCCCATCACCACGGCTGCGGAGGCGATGGCAAGGCCTACGAGGAACCTCACCTCTCGCTGGAGTTTCTGCTGAAGGGGAGTGCGCTCTTCTTCAGCCTCCTGAATGTTTCGGGCTATCTTCCCCATCTCGGTATTGTTTCCGGTCTTTATTACTGCGGCGTGTCCGGCGCCCCGGAGGACCCTGCTTCCGCTAAAAAGTATGTTCTTCATTTCGAAGAGCCTGAGGTCGGCGGCGTCAAGCGCTGCAGGAGTTTTGGCGATGGAGTCGCTTTCGCCGGTGAGGTGCGCCTCGTCCACCAGGAGGTTCTTCCCTTCAATGACGCGTGCGTCCGCGGGAATGATGTCCCCCGCCTCGAAGACGATGATGTCGCCCGGAACGATAAATTTCGCGGCTATAACTTCAATTGAGCCGTTTCGAAGGACCCGGAACTGTGGAGAGAGTATTTTCCGCAGCTCCTCCACGGCTTTTTCGGCCTTTCGGTCCTGGACCATGCCGATTATCGTGTTGATGAGGACCACTCCCACGATGGCAAATCCTTCAATGTAATCCTGAATAAAAAATGAGAATGCCGAGGCCACAAAGAGGATAAGGGCCATCGGTTCGATAATATAATCTAAAAGCTTTCGGAAAAACCCCTTTTTCCTGGCCCGGGTGATTTCATTGGCGCCATAAGTAGCGAGGCGGTTGCGCGCTTCGACATCGTCGAGGCCCTCGGATGATACTCCTAAGAGCTTGAGGCTCTCATATGGTGTGGCGGAATAATGGGGTTGATATTCGTGACTCATTGCGCATTCTCCCGTGCCGGGTCTTTTGAGGCTGAATGTATGAATGCCCGGCAATAAAGCAATTTCTTTCTCAATGCCATATACCTTTTAAATTCCACCGCGGTTTTCGCGTCACTTCCGGGCAGTCGCCAGGAAGAAGGCAGCCTCCGTCGTATCCTCCCCGAAGTTCCGGATGTGAAGCCGCAACATCAGTTTTACTGGCAAGCTCAAGAAGCCGGGTTATACGCTTTTCAGTCATCGGATGGGTGCGCAGTACCGATGGGGCCGGGACCCTGCGCCCGGGCATAAAGAGCACGTCCCATATTTTCAGGGGATATCGCTCAAGTTTTTTCAGGGCCGCGGCGAGGGAGGCCGGGTCACCTGTGAGGGCAACAGCCCCGAGGTCGGCGTCGAATTCCCTTGTGCGGGAGAGGGCCAATTGCAAGAGCACGCTGATAGTCGGGGCCGCAAGGAGAAGGAGCAGGGCCGGCAGAGGAATCAGGACCTTTGCAAATAGATAGAGTGGGAGAGAGAAGAGAAGTACCGCGAGGCCCAGCGCTGACAGGGCATTGGTGAAACGTGTGAGTCCGTCTGCGAGGCTCATGATCCTGAGATCGCCATGGCTTATGTGGCTTATTTCATGGGCCAGCACCCCGGTGATTTCGTTCCATTCCAAGTTCCGCGCAAGACCATCAGTGACAGCGATGGCGGAGTTATCGGCGTTCCCCACGGAGAAGGCGTTCATCATTCGGCTTGGTATATAGTACAGGACCGGCGGGTGAGGGAGCCCCGCCCGTTTCGCAAGATCGTGGACGATGGCGTATAGCCCACGCGCCTCGGCGACGGCTAAGGGCCGTGCCTGGTACATCTTCAGTATCAGGCGAGGGGAGATTTTCGGAGTAACAAAAACCAGTGAAATTCCCAGTGCCAGGGCCCAGAGGGCCCCTATGGTACCGCCAATCGTCCACCCAATAGCTGCCGGGAGCCCTCCCATAAGGAGGAAAATCAGGGTTGTCTGGGCGAGGTTTCCGGCCTTTTGAAGCTTCAATGATTTTTGCGAGTGCATAAGTTCACACAATCAATCGGGGGAGTATAAATCCAGTTCTTTTTTCATCGTACCGCCGGGATATTCTTGACTAAAGAAATGACCTGTCAAATGCTCGCTCCGTGCAGAGCGCGATTTTCCCCGGGCAATAATAAAACACAACGAGTTAATAATGAAATCAACTATCAAAGACATGGTGGCCGCCCACGATCCCGGCAATCTTTTCGATGTGCTTGTACGCTCTCATGAACAGGTGAGGCGCGCCTGGGAGCGTCCCGTAACGCCGTCATTTTCGGGTAAAGATATTCGACAGGTGATAATGTGCGGCATGGGGGGGTCCGCTATTAGCGGAGACCTGGCCGTAAACTTCCTTGCCGGGGAGCTCAGGATCCCCTTCATGGTATGCCGCTCTTACAATATCCCCGCCTGGGCGGGGAGCGATACCCTCGTCATCGTCTCCTCCTATTCCGGGGACACCGAGGAGACCCTCTCGGCCATGGAACAGGCCATCGCGCGGGAATGCCGGATAGTCTGCATCACCAATGGGGGAAAAATTGGAGATAGGGCCGGGAAGGAAGGTATCGACATCTTTCCTCTCGATCCGGGGCTTCAGCCCCGGTACGCACTTTACTCGAGTTTTTTCACCCTGCTGAAATTGCTGCAGAACCTGGGCCTCGTGCCGGACCAATCGAGACATGCCGCATCAATCGCAGGGATGCTCGAATCACGGGCAGCCATGTTGAAAGAGGGAGGCGCTCCCCTGGGGATTGCTGATATCATCGAGGACCAGATGCTCTTAATCCATTCCGCCGAAGGGGTGACCGACGCCGTGGGGGCGCGCTTCAAGGCCCAGCTCAACGAGAACGGAAAAGTCCACGCCTTCCACGCCGTCCTGCCTGAAATGAACCACAATGAAATAGTGGGCTGGGAGGGCGGAATAGGAGTGTACACCACCGCAATTTTCATCGTCGATGAATCGTACAGTGCGCGGATCCGGGAGAGGATTGACATTACATCACGCATTATTGAAGAGCAGGAGGTCACCATTCACACGATGCGAAGTGACCTCGCGGACAGAAAAGAGCGCCTCATCGACATGGTGTATTTTGGCGACTGGATATCGTACTATCTCGCCCTGGTACAGGGAAAGGACCCGGGCGAGATCGATTTCATACACCGCGTGAAGCGCCACCTTTCGGCGCGAAGTTGACGCTGGCGCGAGATGATAGAAAAACCCGAGCAATAGAGGTTGCCGCTTTTATTATGCCCAGAGAACTCGTCGCTATTATTGAACCGCATGGAAAATACACGCTGGACTGGCGTGAGGCTGAAGCCGTCGCTTCTGAAAGCTGTGAGGATTTATATTCACGTTTCCAAAAAGAACCGTCACAAGCCCTGCTAAATCTCGGATTTCACCCTGTAGATCGATCGTTTTCAACATCATTATGCTTTTTGCAAAACATATCCTCTTCATATATACACGAGCTTTCACGCACGCCCGAACTCGAAGTATTCCGAGAACGAGCGCCCCTTCCTGAAAACAAAGAAGTGATTCAAAATTTAATCGCCGCGGCGCCGTTTATGCCGGGGCAGGAACATCTATCTGAAGAATGGATAAAAACCTCCTGGGGAAAACTACACATAGTTTTCTCCGAAGAAATTAAAGCTTTTAAAGGAACGGTCGCGGAATATTTTAAATCCAAGGGAATGGATGCCAATATCCCCGGCCGTGTATATTTTCATCTTGTTGAAAACAGGGATGAAGAAGCCCCTTTTGCGTTTCTGGCAACATACACGGTGCCTTCCATCAATGATAATAAATCCAGGCATATCCCTCTCAATCATGCCCTTGCCGAATATGCAGAGGACAGCAAGAAAATGTTGGAATTGCTGGTTACCGTATATAAAGCCGCGGAGAAAAGCGAGTTCGTTGCGTCAATCCTTGAATCCCGGGAAATTTTTTACCCGCTGAAGATTTCGACATCCGAGGCATATACCATCCTTAAAGAAATACCCCTTTATGAAGAATCCGGCATACTTTGCCGCGTTCCCAACTGGTGGAGGCACAAGTCAAATAACGTAAAAATCAACGTAACGATAGGCGAGAAAAATATATCGCGTCTGAATGCCAATGCATTGCTAAGTTTTAATATGCAACTGTCCCTTGGCGGCGTTTCTCTTACGATCGCGGAAGCAAAAAAGCTATTATCTGAATCCGACGGGCTTGCTTTCATTAAAAATAAATGGATTGAAATAGACCACGGGAAATTACATGAGCTTCTTTCAATTTATGAAAATTTTCAGAAAGCATCGAAGGATAAAAGCCTGAGCATTGTAGACGCCATGAGGCTACAGTTCGCTGGCGACAGCTTAATGCCGGAGGCGGACGATTCCGATGTTTTTGAAATATCAAACGGCGCATGGCTCCAAAAAATGCTGACGGGCCTCCTGCGCCCGGATTCGCTTCCGGAGATAACATGCGGCAAAAATTTCAAGGCAACTTTACGGCCTTACCAAAAACATGGACTTCGCTGGCTTCATTACATGCGAACCATATCCATGGGAGCTCTACTTGCCGACGACATGGGATTGGGTAAGACGCTCCAGGTATTGGCGCTCCTTGATTATATCCATAACGGCTCAGTCGGTCAAAAAACCCTGCTTGTAGTTCCGGCCTCCCTTATCGGAAACTGGGTAAGCGAAATCGAACGTTTCGCCCCGGGCCTCTCCTATGCCGTCATTCATCCTTCACAACAACAAAACGCCGGCTCAAATTGCAAGGAGATGACAAAAAACAAGGCGCTATCCATAACCACTTATGGCCTGGTGTCAAAATACGATTGGCTTCAGAATATCCATTGGGATTGCCTCGTCATAGATGAAGCGCAGGCCATAAAGAATCCCGGCACAAAGCAGTCAAAGGCCATTAAGCGAATCAAATCGAAATTTAGAATAGCAATGACGGGCACCCCCATTGAAAACAGGCTGATTGATCTCTGGTCCATATTTGATTTTTTAAATACCGGCCTGTTAGGTACAACGAAAGAATTCACTCGATTCACCAGGGGGCTCAAAGACAGGCCTGAAGGCCATAAGAAGCTGAAAAAAATAGTGAGCCCCTTTATCCTCAGGCGGCTAAAAACGGACAAGTCCATAATTTCAGATCTTCCGGAAAAGATCGAGATGAAAACTTTCGCCGCACTTACCAAAAAACAGGCGGTGCTGTATGCCGACCTTGTCGCTCAGCTTAAACACTCTCTGGAAGAAGTCGATCAGGGCATACGGAGAAAAGGGATAATACTCGGTTCGCTTATAAAATTCAAGCAGATATGCAACCACCCTGACCAGTATCTAGGACAGCGACAGTATCTGGAATCGGAAAGCGGGAAGTTTGCCCGCCTGAGGGAAATCTGTGAAACGATAGCGGAAAAGCGGGAAAGGGTCCTTGTTTTTACGCAATTCAAGGAAATCACCGCTCATCTTGCGGAATTTCTGGAAAATGTGTTCGGCAGGAAAGGGCTTGTGCTCCATGGCGAAACGGCGGTGAAAAAGCGGAAAGAAATTGTAGACATATTTCAAGGCGAAGAATATGTTCCTTTTATGGTGCTTTCAATAAAAGCGGGCGGCGTCGGCCTTAATCTTACCGCCGCAAACCACATTATACATTTTGACAGATGGTGGAACCCGGCAGTCGAGGACCAGGCGACCGACCGCGCATTCCGCATCGGCCAGAAAAAAAACGTCGTTGTTCATAAATTCATCACCGAAGGGACCCTTGAGGAAAAAATCAACCTTCTGATTGAAGATAAGCAAAAGCTCGTAAGAGATATAATTCCCGATGCGCAGGAAAAACTGATAAGCGAAATGAGCAATGAAGAATTATTCAACTTATTAAACCTTTCCGCATGAAGGAGCGATATGGGTTATTACGATTATCCAAGATATGTCCCGGTTTCGGAAAAGAAAAAAAAGGCCGAAAGCGCCATAAACAGGCTTAAGAAGAAAAATCAAAACCTAAAACCAATCGTAATTTCGGGCAGTAAAATTGCCAAGACATGGTGGGGAATCGCCTGGATTCGCAATCTTGAACGATATGCCGACTATTCAAACCGTATCGGCCGCGGAAGGAGTTATGTCCGTCATGGCGCCGTGTTAGACCTGCAAATAAACGCTGGTAACATAACGGCCCTCGTGCAGGGAAGCCGCGCCAAGCCCTATAAAGTATCCATTTCAATAAAGACATTGCCCAAAGCCGTCTGGGGGAATATTATTTCAACCTGCGAAGGCCAACTTGGTTCGCTCTCCGAATTGATAGAAGGAAAATTCCCGAACGCCCTGGAAGAACTTTTCACCGCTAAAGACAGGGGCCTTTTCCCCTCGCCAGGGCAAATCAGCTTTAATTGCTCCTGCCCCGATTGGGCATCCATGTGCAAACATGTCGCCGCGGTCCTATACGGGGTAGGAGCGAGGCTTGACGAAGATCCCACCCTGTTTTTTCTCTTACGTAATATCGAGGTGGAAAAGCTCATATCGAGCGCGGTGGCCCAGAAATCGGAAAAACTCCTTAAAAAAAAGCGGGTTGAAAGCAAACGAATTATGAATGATGTCGATATCGCTTCGGTGTTTGGCATCGATGGATCAACTAAATTGGAAGAAAAAAAGAAGAACACAAAAAACAACAAGAAGAAAAAAAGATGAAATGGGATGCGAAACCATATTACCCTTATTATTACCCTTATTTAGGGATATTACCCTTATTAAGCCACAAGGCCCCGGGGCCTTTGCCGCCGGACTCCACTCTGCCGGCCGAACGCAGATCCTTTAGCACCTTGCGGATCATCTCTCTGCTTACTTCAGGGCATGCGGCCTGAAGCTCCGAAAGTGTAAAACCTTTTTTAAACCTTTCGACCGCGGAAATGACAATTTCAGTTTTACCCCCTTTCGGGACGTCCATCTTTTTGACTCTTGCACTGAACTCGGCGTATGCGTCCCGGATAACAAAAAGTGAAAAATTTATATACGGCCAGGGATCATGTCTGCCTGTATGCCATTGATGTGATGCCATCTCAAGCGTTTCGTAATAACGTTCTTTATGTTCTTCGATAATCCTTTCAATACTGATAAACCTTCCGACTTCATAGCCTGCGTGATAAAGCTGAAGAAGAAGCAATAGCCTTGACACCCTTCCATTTCCGTCACGAAATGGATGTATACATAAAAAATCCAGATTGGCCGCAGCAGTTATTATCAGCGAATGGGCAACGCGGTCTTTTAACGCCAGCCTGGTCCCTGATACCAGGCCATTCATCTGCGCAGGGGTCTGTGAGGCGGAAACCGTTTTAAACCTGACGCGCGTTTCTCCATCAGAAGATCTTTCAATAATATCACTGTTTTTATCTTTATATTTTCCCGCGTCCCATATATTGCCCCGGATCATTTTATGCAGCTTTTTGACGGTTGATTCAGTGAAGCCGATTTGCATCGCATCGGAATGAATCATATTAAGCGCGTTCCTGTAACCCTGAACCTCCTCCTCGTTCCGGTCTCGAAGCAGCGGCTTTCCAAAAACCACTGTTCCAATTCTCCTGTTTTCTATTTCAACACCCTCAATGCGGTTTGAAGAGACCGCGCTTTCAACAAGGGCATGCTCCCTGAGCGCCTTAAGTTTCTGAGGCGATTGGCTTTTATAGAGGTCCTGTTTTCCTTTTGATTCTGCGATATCAGCCAGATACCATGCAGTACCTGATGGAATTGAGGAGAGACCTTCGGATATCTTTTTTATGGTATTCATTTTCCGTTCTCAATTAAATTGCCGCTTTTTTTATGCATAAAAGCAGGCGGCTGAAGAAAATCGCGGATCGAATGCATTTCTCACCGGAGCGGTTTTCCCCACATAAGACATCATAGTGGTAAAAAAATCAATATTTTAAAATGTCATCCTTCACCAAAAATGACCCCGGTGGCGGCCGATACGTTCTCGAAGGTATTCGACGCGTTCCGGGAAAAGGACGCAAGTTCAGCATTTTGGGTTATTCTTCTGTAAAAATAAAATTTTTGTAAATTTACAGGAACAGAAATTGTCTTAACCGTTAAAATTTTACACAAAATTTGTGGCAATAAAACAGTTTATTAAATATTATAGAGATATGCAAAAAATAGAATATGCCATCGCCAAATTCAAGTACTCGAAAGGGGATTTCTATTTTGTGGAAATTATTGAAAGGTTCGCAAGCTATGAACAGGCTTCCCGGGTATTTTCAGAAAAGGGATATGCTGATGCGGGGAACTCCAGCTGGCCCGATTCTTATAATTATGAACTGATTGACATTAAAGATGGCGTGAATTATTATCATGGTGGCGGAATGATCAAAACCATCCTTGACTGAGAATTTCATTGTGCCTGCTGAGACTATAATGAAGAATAAATGCAGAATTTGCGGGGATTTTAAAGACAAAGAATCAGCCTTTCAAAAATACGGCAGCGAAAATTGTACATATTTACCCGAGAATATAAAAAATCTTATACTGTTCAAAGATTTCAGGCCCGGTTCGGACAGATCAAAGCAGCTTAAACAATGCCCCGATTGCAAAAGGTATTATCTCTACGAAACAGACTACGAATATTTCGCCTTTGGCAGCGAAGATGAACAAATTCTCACCCGCTTAACAGAATCTGAAGCAATGAAATTACTGAATAGCATTTAAATAATACCCGTGGTAAATCTACCAGGAAAAATTTACCGGCGGTAAATCGACGTTAATGATTTCAAAACGGACCGGATCATTGAAGTGAATTTTGAACATCACACGGAACCGCCGCCGGCAGTTGAGGCATGCATATTCATCCAGGATGGCCACGTTCTCCCAGGGGGCCACGACCGGCGGGAGGAAGATGTCGATACTGCCGGTAATATTATTGCGGCATGAACAGGCGGGACAGGAGGGAGTGACCGCACCTGCGTCACTGTTCAGGCTTTTTCCAGAAAAACGGAACTCGCCATGCCGGCATAGTACTGACTGTATATAAAAAAATACCCACCAGACCGAATACTTCGGATTCCTCTCGTGCCGTATATCCTTTACATGTACAATGAGATCTTCAAGCATCGCAATGTCGTGATTCAGCCTGCTGTCATTTTTCAACTTGAGCTGGTCCCTGGACGCTTCTACACGTTCTACGACATCATCAAGATGCATGATGAAGTCATCGTGATGATTCTCGCGGGCGGTTTGCAGCCGTGCACGGGCGATTTTTTTTGCATCTTCAAGTCTTTCATTATACAGGCGGAGCCTGTCAATTTCAGAATCACCCAGATAACCCCGTTCATCGGCGAATTCCAGGCCGGCGATTTCGTTGGAAAAATGTTGGATTTTTTCTGATAAATAATAGATATCAAATAAAACGGACCGGAAATCCAAGGGGCCCTCATCTTTTTCAGTAGTATTGTTCACATCACCTTTTCTACGGTAAAAGTCCTCGCATTGCAACACCGATAAACACACTTCACCAGCCAGCTTTCACCCCGCCGCATATAATGATGTCAGGGCTTGACGGTAAATTCCTTATGCCCGATTATTTTATTATCCAGAATAATCTCCGCTTTCCATTTACCTGAAGGTGATGGGAATTTTGAAAGATCAACATCGCATGTTGCATACCACCACTCCTTCCTGATTTTCCAGCTGTAGCGTAACAGCGGTGCGGGTACGTCCTCTTTATAAAGGCAAAATCCAATCATATGGTCTTTTTGCAAATCTAAAGGGATGACGGCCTTGAATTTATCCTGAGGTGAAAATATGTCGGCAATTCCCGAAGGTTTATTATCTATAATATCTTTGCAGAAAACCATGTCTTCAATGTACACAGAGGGCCTCTCCTTCCTGTTTTCCGCACCTGTCCAGGAATAGATGCCGGGTTTTTTTAGTATTTCATAATCCGAATAATTTGTGATGAATCCAACCGGGATTGACCTGCTTCTCTTTCCGTTTACGGGCATGAATACATTGAAGTGAAGATGGGGGGATTGTGAATAACCCACATTCCCCGAATATGCAATGACATCACCGGACTTGACCGTGTCCCCGATTTTCACCACTGCCCCGTCTTTCTTAATATGATTATACAGGGCTACAGTCCCGTCATCATGAAGTATCTGCACAGTATTATTTTTATTAAGGAACTCATCTTTAAAACCGCCGCCGGAGTAATGATCTACAACATTAACCACCGTGCCGCCTCTTGCAGCGCAAACAGGGGTGCCCTCGGGCATGATCCAGTCGATGGAGTATGCATAGTCTCCATGATGGGTCGGTTTATCATTAAACCCCTGGCATACGCGGAAACGTTCACCCTTGCGGTATGGTAAACGGTAAGGATATTTTTCAAGAGCCTTTCCCTGATAGCCGAACTGCCAGTACCAGTTAAGATGCGTGTTCCATGGCCTGCCGTAATCGTCAATGATAAAGGAGAGGACTTTTACAGGGTCTGTACCCCTGCATACTGTTGTCACAGGGAGGGGGGTTGTGCATTTTATATTCTCAGGTTTGCCTGTATGTTCAAACGTAACAGTGGTAGTAATATTGTTATGCGGAAATTTATTGCCGAGATAGACGTCAACATTATTTCCGTTCTGTTCCATCAATACGCATATCCCGGCATGACCGGAGCAGAATTCCTCCCTGTAATCCGAAGCATATGAGCCCCGTATAAAAAACATCACTGAAATGAATAAATAAAGCAATCCCCTGAATTTCATGCAAAACCACCTTGAATATTCTGATAGCACCCCCGCAGGGAACGCAGATCTGCGTTCCCTGCGGGGGTGTGCGGGGTACGGGGGTTGTTTTTCAAATTTGATTCACGTCAAATTACTGGTTCAGCTTTGTCGTTATGAAAGCGTCAGTTGAACCTGTGCAACTCTGCCCGTCGAAATCTGCGTCCACATCTCCCGCTACGATACAGGTGCCGTTCGTGGTGGCCGCGATGCCATACGCAAAAAATTCTTCTTGCGCCGTACCCATCTGTTTTATCATTCTGATTGTCCCGTCTTTATCGTACGAAATGACGAAAACATCCATATCGCCGGTATTCGTTCCTGGCCCGGTGCCGTCAAGGTCGGCCTGGGTAATCCCTGCAACATAGCAGTTGCCGGCTGAATCGAGCGCGATGCCAAATCCTTCGGTCCAATAGTACTGTACGCCGGTCTGCTTGAGCCACTGCAGTTCGCCGCTGGAATTATATTTCATCACAAATACATCCGCAGTGCCGATCGAAAGACCGGAGCCGACAAGAAGATTGCCGTTGGTAAAGCCGGTTACATAGCTGTTCCCGCTTGCATCTACGGCAATGCCCCAACCATAGGTTGAACGCCCGCTCGCACCTTTTTGTATCACCCATTTTTTATCACCTGAAGTATCGTATTTGGCAATAAATACATCGTCGCTGCCGGTAAGGCCGGAGCCTATAGTGTGAATATCGCCTGTGGCTTTACCGGTCACGTAGCAGTTGCCGTTCTGATCTACGGCGATGCCGTTGCCGTAATTTTCACACCCTGTTGCGCCAAGCTGTTTCACCCACTGCAGCGTTCCTGAAGTGTCGTATTTTGCCACAAAAATATCATGGGTCCCGGTGAGTGTTCCCGCTCCTTCACCGTCAAGATCGCCTTTAGTATAGCCAGTAACGTAGCTGTTGCCGTCAGCGTCCACCGCAACAGCGAGGCCAGTAGTTTCTTTTGTCGCCACGCCAAGCTGTTTCACCCATACGCGCGTGCCGTTTTTATCGTACTTGGCAATAAAAAAATCCTGGGTGCCTGTGCTGGCCCCGCTTCCGGCTACAAGGTTGGCCTCGGTCCAGCCTGCGACATAACTATTGCCGGATGCATCCACCGCGATACCGCGGCCGTGGGTAGAACGGCCATCAACCCCCATCTGCTTTATCCAGAGTCGTGTGCCGTCCCTGTCGTACCGTGCGACAAAAACATCCTCATTGACGGTGCCTGTACGGGTTGTGTCAATTATACCGGTCGTATAGCCGGTGGTGTAGCTGTATCCGTCGCCGTCAACCGCGACAGCCCATCCTATGGTATTTGCCGATGCAACACCCACAAGGCGCGTCCAGGCCGAAAGGACAGGTCCTGCCGGTTGCGAGGAATCGGTATTACTGGATGAACTGCCGCATCCAAGAGTAAACAGTGTAACAACGAGAAGCGAAAAGAACGTTAGTTTAAGTTTCATGAATCCTCCAAATAATAATATAAGGGAACCTCTAAAAATTAACATTGAAGTTCCCATGAGTTGTAACTATCGGCATACTCAAGGCTCAGCTTTTTCCGCCTGCCGAGGGCTGTCGGGAAAACCTGAATATTAGAGCTTGCCTGCGGTTATTTGAATACAATTATTATAGCCAAAACCCGCCGCCCTGTAAATCCATCGAACGATTGAGTGTGTGGAAAATGAACGATTTTCAGGAATGCTTGTTCAGAAGGTTTGCCAGCTCTACGCGATTCGCAAGCCCCGTCTTCCGGTAGATGTTGTGGATGTGGCTTTTGGCCGTCTGCAGGCAGATGCCGCACTCCTCCGCGATTGAGCCTGCCGACTGGCCGTTTCCCAGCATGAGCAGCACCTCGAGCTCGCGGACGGTGAGGCCCAACTGTTGCTGGAGGGCCCCCAGCCCCGGGTTCTTCCGGGAAACGACAAGGACGCCGCCGGTGAGGCCGCTTTCATTTTTCAGCGGATACATGAACAGCTCCATTATGCCGGCGCCGCCATAAGCCGGGAGTTCGAGCGTCACCGGATGTTGTTGTGATGCGCCGGAATAAAGGTTCCGCAGTGATCTTTGAAAATAGTCGTTCTCGGTGAAAAGGGAGAACAGGGAGATGGGGCCGCCTGACGGCCGCTCGCGCCGGGACATGTCCCGCGCATGGTCATTCATGAAGACCAGGTCGCCTTTTCGGTCGGCAAGAAAAACGGCGTCATTGATGCCGGAAAAGAGTTCCGTGGCGGGGGTTGAGGCATCAACGAAATAAGGCTTGTATTTCCAGATGGCGAAGCGTATCGCGCCGATGAAAAAAATGTACACTGCCTGGTGGTACGCGTCGCCGGCGGCGCTGGTGGTTTCCTCCAATAAAAGCATGGTCAGGACTATCTGGGCAAGAGAGAGGGCCATGGTTGAGTACGCGGCCGGCAGTATTATTCCCGCCTGCTTCTTTGTGCGCTCCCTGGACGCGTTTTTTCGCCAGCGCGCGAGCGCCGCGATGCCGGGGACAAGGACGATCGAGGAATAGCCGAACGCGACCCAGGTCCAGGGGGAGGAAAGATTGTACAGGACATTCCAGCCCCAGGGGCTTTTATAAAAGCCCTTAACAACCGGGGCGAAGAAGATCACCCCCGCGGCGACGCACGCGCCGCTCCCGTAGAGCAGCGCGAGAAAATAACGGTTTCTTGCCAGGCCGTGATACCGGGAGAGCTCCAGGATGAAGTGTGTGATGAGCGTAGCCACGAGGAAAAAGAGGGGAGAGTAGAACATGAACCACATGCGGCTCGTTTCGGCATCCGGCGAAACGAGTATCTGGACGTAGGTAAAGGAAAAAACGGCATAGAGAAAAGCGCCCGCGGCATAGAGCCGGTTCGCCAGGGCCTTCCTGTTAAGGCGATAAACGGTAATACCGCATTCGAAGCAGAACAGCGCCGTGATAAAATACATGATAGTTTTTATGGTCATGATCTCTTTCGCCACATAAAGTTTTTAATATCAGCTCAAATACGCAACTCCGGTCAAGCTCTCCGCGGCCTGCCAGAGGCCGTCGGCCAACTCCTCATCGCGCATAATGGGGCCCGGCTTTAGCAAGGCGGGGCGGCCCCACATTTCAAATGGACCTCCCGGGCCTGCGTAATCCCCACCCTTGACCTGGTCGGATGTTGCGGCAAACAGGGTGGGCAGGGCGCCCATGTCGGGGGATTGCGTGAAAACTTTATTAAAAACTCCCAGGAAAAACCGGGAGATTTTTGCACCGGCCTCGTCGGCCCCGGCAAGGGCCACATTGGTTTCCGCAATGCCGGGATGGGCCACCATGGCTTGCACCCGGTCAATACCATGCTCCGCCAAACGGCGTTGTAACTCGAAAGTGCATACTTGAAACGCTACCTTGGCCTGCACTGTCGCTTTTATGCTGTGAAATCGTCGATGGCGCCAGTTTAAATCATCAAGGTTTATTACACCGTGTTTTTGCGGATGGCTGCTGGTTCCCACGCTCACAACACGGGCGGCGCGCGACCTGCATAAGCTTTCGAAGAGAAGGCCGGTAAGGGCGAAATGCCCAAGGCAATCCACACCCATTTGAAGCTCAAAACCGTCTTTTGTGCGGCGGAGCGGCATGCCAATTATACCGGCATTGTTAATCAGTATATCCACCGTATGGTAGTCCTGTTGTACTTGCGCGGCAAACCGGCGTATTGAAGAAATATCTGCCAAATCCAGGGGCAATACGTCAAGCTTGCCATTCGGATGTACTTGCAAAACCTTCTCTTTTGCTTGCTCCCCCCTGCCGACATCACGGCAGGCCATCACGACTTTTGCGCCCTTTCCGGCGAGTTCGCGGCATGTAGGAATGCCCAGGCCTCCATTTGCCCCGGTTACGACGGCAATCTTTCCTGATAAATCTGGAATGTCCGAAGCTTGCCACTTTTTAGCCATTCGTCATTACTCCTATGAATGATTTTTGGGAACCTCTAAAATTTCAATTTTGAGGTTCACATAAATTGTAACTACTGGCATACTCAGGACTCAGGTTTTCCCGCCCGCCGAAGGCGGGCGGGAAAACCTGATTATTAGAGGTTGCCTTTTGGAAAGCGCAGGGGACCCCACTTAGAGCTTATCAATAATTAAAGGGCCCACGCCTTATACACGATTTTGAATAAAAAATACGCTCCAAGGATAGTCAAAAGTAAGCCGTAGATTGTTTCAAGCAAACTTGATTTTGATTTAATGGCGACTTTCGCTCCAAGCATAGAAAACGGGACCGAACCCAGACCAAGAATTAGCGTAACCATCCAGTCGATATGGCCCAGGGAAGCGTGAACAATTGTTCCGGGTAGGGCTAAAAAAGCTGAAACGGCAAGGGAGCAGGCGAACGCTTGTTTAATCGGCTGTCTCAATATGCGCGCATAACTCGGGGCCAGTAAAAATCCGCCGGAGTTGGCCAGCAAACCGGAAATAAGTCCAATGAAAAGGGATATGAGGACCAGCCTGCAATACCAGCCTGGATTTTGCTTTTTTGCGGCCGGTTCTTCAGGGTGTGAATGGTCTTTCTTCTCTTGAGGGAACAATAAAAAGCTTATGCCGAAACCTAAAACCAGCAGGCCGGTGATAATCAGCAATGGGGTTGGGCCGGTATATTCAGTCAAATATGAGCCTGCTATGGTCGCGGGTACGCCTATCAAGATGCTCCACAGGACGACAACCCTGTCGAGCAGGTTGGACCTCCAATATTCCGCGGAAGCAATAAGCGTACCCGGTATTGTGGCGGGAAGGGGCGCGGCAACCGCAATAAACCCGGGGATTCCGAGCAAGCTTAACATAGGGGTGGCGATGGCGCTGCCGCCTTTCCCGAAAAGTCCGCCAAGAAATCCAACGACTATTCCTATGGTAAATATGCCGGCATATTGAAAAAGCAAATGTAGCTCCATGTCCCAAAAAGGTGAAAACCAACATTTAAAAATAGCCCCATTGGGCCCGGCAGGGCAGCTTGTATTCTCGCTTGCAATAAATAATTATCGCAGGGCCTTTGGGACATTTATCACATTTTTAAATTTCATGAATAAAAAGTCATCAAAAAAAGGGGGAGAGTCACAGCTTTGCGCCTGTGCTGTAAGGCTTAAGGGCCTGCTTTTCTAAAAAATCCAATTGAAGAGCACGCGTCGGCGCGGCCATGGGAAGCATGAAACAGGGGGGAGGGCGGCATTTATGTATTGGGGGGTGTATTGAAGTGGATAACAGGGAATGGCCTTTTTAAGTTGAAAGGCCATAATACAACTATAGAAACATTAAAACCATTCCATGCCGGAAAGAAAAAAATGGGGTGAGAAATCGGGGCCGAAACAAATTGTAGTTGTATCCTGATTGTTTTCAATGTAAATGTAGCGCATGATGAAAAAATCCCTGCAAATCCTTCCTCAGCCCGACGACACCACCTGCGGGCCTACATGCCTCCACGCGGTCTATAACTATTACGGCGATGACATTCCTCTCTTCCAGGTGATCAAGGAAGTGAAGGGCCTCGACGAAGGCGGGACTTTGGCGGTGTTTTTGGGGATTCATGCCCTGAAACGGGGATACAGCGCCACAATCTATACCTACAACCTCCAACTCTTTGACCCCACATGGTTTCGTTCCGGCGTGGACCTGGCGGAGCGCCTTTACCGACAGGCGCAGTGTAAGCCCCATGGGAAATTACGCCTGGCTACTGACGGATACTTGGAATTCCTGGACAGGGGCGGTAAAATCGAATATCGGGACATCTCGATCAGCCTTCTAAAAAAATTTCTAACCAGGGCCATCCCAATCCTCTCGGGCCTGAGCGCCACCTATCTTTACGGGTCCCCGCGTGAGATCGTCGCCACCAACGAATACGACGATATCTTGGGAGAACCGTCGGGACACTTCGTCGTGGCGAGCCGTTACGATCTGCGGAGCCGAAGGGTGCTCGTCGCTGATCCGTATCGGAAAAACCCCATATCCCATGATAACTATTACCATGTGGGAATAAACCGGCTTATTCACTCCATCCTTCTTGGCATTCTCACCTATGACTCGAACCTCCTGGTGATACAGAGGGATATTGCGGGGCGCCATGGCTAACCTGATCGTTGTCAATAATCTAAAAGACTGGCAGCTTGAAATCCCGGGAATCGACGTTGTGACGGCCCGTGACTACCTTCTCGGGAGTGACTATATCAACAGCAAGGGCACCAAGGTCTTCAACATCTGCCGTTCCTATCGTTACCAGAGCATGGGATATTACGTCTCCCTCCTGGCGTCGGCCCGGGGGCACAGGGCCTTCCCCGGCATCTCCATCATCCAGGAGATGAAGTCCCCGAACCTTGTGAGGATCATCGCAGAGGACCTGGATGAGGATGTGGAACGGACCCTGGCCCCTCTGAAGTCCAATGAGTTCGTTCTCAGCATCTATTTCGGGAAGAACCCGGCCCGCAGGTACGATGAGCTGGGACAGCGGATATTCAAGCTCTTCCTCGCCCCGCTCCTTAGGGCGTCCTTCGCCCGGCGCGACGGCCGCTGGCGCATACAGCGCATCCAGCTTATCTCATTGAAAGACGTGCCGGAAGAGCATTTTCCCTCCATCTTCGAGTTCGCCCAGGGTTATTTCTCACGGTCAATTTACTCGAAACGTCGGCGCCGCCACGCCCCTTACGACATGGCGATTCTGGTGAATCCCGGGGAAATCGAACCGCCATCAAATGAAAAAGCAATAAAACAGTTCGTCAAGTCGGCGGAGAAAACCGGGTTCAACGTGGACCTCATCGACAAGGAGGACTATCACCGTATTCCGGAGTTCAACGCCTTATTCATCCGGGAGACCACAAGCGTGAACCATCACACCTTCCGCTTTGCCCAGCGGGCCCAGGCCGAGGGGCTTGTGGTGATAGACGACCCGGAGTCTATACTGAGGTGCTCCAACAAGGTCTACCTGGCAGAACTCATGAGCCACAACAACATTCCGACGCCCCGAACTACGGTCTTTGGCCGGGAAGGGATGGAGAAGGTGGCCGAGACCATGGAGTATCCTCTCATTCTAAAGGAGCCCGACAGCGCCTACTCAAAGGGGGTGAAAAAGGTAGGCGATAATAAAGAATTTTTGAGGACCGCGTCGGCCCTCCTGGAAAAATCAGACCTCATCATCGCGCAGGAGTACATGCCCACGGAGTTCGACTGGCGCGTAGGGATCATCGACAGGGAGATACTATTCGTGTGCCGGTACTACATGGCGGCGGACCACTGGCAGATCATGAACTGGGAGGCAACGGGGAGCCGACGATACGGGAAATGGGACTCCTTGCATATACACGAGGCGCCGTCCCAGGTGGTGAAGACGGCCCTCAGGGCGGCGAACCTGGTGGGAGACGGGTTATACGGTGTGGACCTGAAGACGATCGGGCGCCGGTGCTATGTAATAGAGGTGAACGACAATCCCAATGTTGAGACGGGAATCGAGGACCGGATCAGTCGGGACGAGCTTTATAATAAAATTATGCAGGTTTTTTTTGAACGAATAAAAAAGAAGATGGCCTGGAGGAGTTGATGGAAACGCAAACTCTTCGGCTCTTTCAGGGGGCCGGAGTCGAAATAGAGTATATGATAGTCGACCGGCAAAGCCTCGATGTATGTCCCTGGTCCGACCGCCTGCTGCGGGATTCCGGAGGGGGGGTAGTGACCGAGCTTGAGGATGGCCCTCTGGGCGTTTCCAACGAGCTTGTGAAGCACCTGGTAGAGTTGAAGACCGTCGGCCCCGTGGCTGACTTTGGCGATATCGAAGCGATTTTCACAGGCGGCGTCGGGAAGATGAACGCGCTGCTGGAGCCCCTGGGCGCCATGCTGCTGCCGTCGGCTATGCACCCCTTTATGGACCCGCGGCGGGAGACGGTCCTGTGGGACCATGAGTTACGGGAGATTTATGCTGCCTATGACCGGATCTTCGACTGCCGGAGGCACGGATGGGCCAATCTCCAGAGCCTCCATTTAAATCTGCCCTTCGGGGACAATCGAGAGTTTGGCCTTCTCCACGGCGCCGTGCGCGCCCTGCTTCCCCTCATTCCGGCCCTGGCGGCAAGTTCCCCCGTCGTCGACGGGGCCCCCACAGGATATGCGGATACTAGAATCGAGGCGTACAGGACCAACCAGTCGGCAATTCCTTCAATTGCCGGCACCGTCATTCCAGAAGGCGTATTCGACATGAAGGAATACGTGGAGCAGATTCTCGAACCGATGTATGGAGACATTGCACCGTACGATCCCGATGAAATTCTGAAGGGAGAATGGTTGAATTCAAGGGGCGCCATCGCCCGCTTCGAGCGCAACTCCATTGAGATACGCCTGATAGATACCCAGGAATGTCCATCAATGGATTCCGCCGTGGCGGCGGCGGTGTTTTTTCTGGCCAGGGGTTTGACCGAGGGCTTTTTCTGCCCGCCCCGGGCGTTACGCAGTCTCTCCACGGAAATGTTAGACTCCATCCTCAAAAAGACGGCCAGAAGCGGCGGAGAGACGATTATCGATGAGGGCGAGTATTTAAGCGTTTTCGGCCTCGGCGGAAAACCGAGGAGAGCGTCGATGGTTTGGCGCCTTTTAATCGAGTCCCTGATGGAACACTATGCGGAGCTGCGTTCGTTTCGTCCGCGTCTGGAGCTGATTACGGAGAAGGGCACCCTCTCGGCGAGGATCATCGAGGGATGCCGCGGCAGCTCTTCCCGGGAAGATATCGCCGGGGTCTATAGAGACCTTGCACGTAGACTTGCCCGCAACGAGGCATATTTGCCTTGAATTTCCGCATCCTCATTACCTGTGAGCATGGGGGAAACCGCATTCCCCGGCCTTATGCGGGGCTTTTCAGTGGGAAAAAGAAACTCCTTGAAAGTCACCAAGGCTACGACCTTGGCGCCCTTGACCTGGCGAAGGCCCTCTCGCGGACCATTGGTAGTCCTCTTTACTACACGGAAACTTCGCGCCTTCTGGTGGACTGCAACCGCTCCCCGGGCGGCAGGGGCCTCTTTTCTGAAATTACGCGCCGGCTCGATGAAAGAGAGCGACGGAAGATACTGTCCCGATACTACGAACCGTACAGGGAGAAGGTCAGGAGAGCGATAGAAGCGGTGATTGTAGCAGGGAACGCAGCGGTGCATCTTTCGATACATAGTTTCACTCCGGTGCTGGATGGAAAAATCCGTGACTGCGATATTGGTCTCCTGTACGACCCGGCACGCGCCCTGGAGAAGGAATTCTGCCGCCGACTGTCATTTCTCATCAAGAAGGAAATGCCGGGCATTAGGATTGGTATGAACCGCCCCTACAGGGGTACCTCGGACGGGTTTACCACGCACCTGCGAAAAACTTTTCCCGGGGAATCGTATCTGGGGATCGAGTTCGAGGCGAACCAGGCCCTCCTCGGTAAGGTGCCGCGATGAAATTCCCCTCCCTTTTTTTCCTCGCTCCCATGGCGGAAATAACCACGCCGGCCCTGAGGCGCCTCATCACCGAGTTCGACGATAGGGTAGTGCTCCACTCGGAAATGCTATCCGCCGGAGCGATTGTCTCCGGTGGCTTCCACAATGACTGCATGACGGCGCGCTTCCCCTTCGACGGCCACTTCATCTACCAGATCGAGGGAGGGGATGCGGAAGTCATGGCGGAAGCATGCCGCATTCTTTCTGGAAACGGCCCCCTGGGTATCAACATCAACATGGGCTGTCCGGTTAGCAAGATGATGAAAAAAGGCCATGGCGCAGCCCTCCTTCTCGACGAAAGGCGCGCGGCCCGAATCGTCCGGGCGTGTCGGCGTGCTACACAACTTCCACTTTCTGTGAAAATGCGCTCGGGCTACGACAGGGACGATGAGGCGGCCCTGGTGCGCTTCGCCGGGATGCTGAGGGACGAGGGAGCGGACTACATCGTCCTTCATCCGCGCTACGCGAAGCTCCGTTATACGCGGCGGGCAAGGTGGGACCTGGTGAGGCTCCTGAAAGAATCAGTCGGCCTTCCCGTTGTGGGTAATGGCGATATAGTTACGGCCAAAGGGGCATTAGCCAGGATGAAAGAGACCGGATGCGACGGAGTGATGATCGGCCGAGGGGCGGTCGCATCGCCCTGGATATTCCTCCAGTGCAATGCTCTGGCTAAGGGGGAGGAGTGCGATATCACAATAGACATACGCGGGCTATTCATCAAGGGGCTTCGCTATATAGAAGAATATCTCCCGGCACATCTTCACCGGAGCCGGGGGCACCGCTTCTCCTTTTATTTTTCAGGAAATATCTTCCATTCCCACAGCCTCTACTCGGAAATTAGGAAGGAGCATTCCATCGGAGAGATGATCGGGCTGGTTGATGGGTACTTTCAGAGAAATCCCCGGGAAGTTGAGAAGCGCCTCAGGCACGATGGGGACGAATAATCACCCGTTTACCTTACCACCTGAAACCTCACGGATTGGACAGCTTCGCCTTCCACGAAGAGAGTCACGGTATGGGCGCCCGGCCCCAGAGGCAGAGGACGTCTGATAGTTGCGGAAACGGGAATCTTTGGCCCTCCGTTTACGGCGTACCGGACGCTCTGTCCCGCCGGAGAGGAGGGGAGGCGGATGGACAGAGGCACCTGCTGGGTGGAGGCGCTTTGGTGCGGGTCGAGGAGAAACACTTCGCCGTTCAGGGGGGCCACAATCTCCGGCGATGACGGCGTGATATTTTGGGCCGGGGCGCCTCCGGGGAAGGCATGGAGCGGACATGCGCCTTCAATGGTTTCGTTTTCAGGAAGCAGTTCCGTCGATGGAGGACAATGGACGCCCGCGGGCCTTCCCGAGGCCCGGCACACCGAAACCCTTTTCCAGGACAAAGGATATGAGAAGCGGGGTTTTTCACTGCCGACGAGGTCGCGCATCACCTGGTGAAAAATCCGTCCGGCCCCCCAGCCTCCCGAAACACCGCGCATTTTTTTTCCGCTAAAGTCTCCCACCCACACCCCCACGATATGGCGAGTAGTGTAACCTATTATCCAGGCGTCGCGGTAATCGCTGGATGTGCCGGTTTTCGAAGCCACATCGAACGGAAAATCCTGAAAGTTCCTTTTCCCGAAAGCGCGCCGCCTTGCTTCCCGGTCCGCCAGAATATGGGTGATGAGGAGGGCCGACCGTTCGCTTACGAGCCTGCGACGGGCGCCCACTGTTATAGCGTTTCCATTTTCATCGCAGCCGATTTTCAAAGGGCGCAATTCCCCATTTCCCGCCAGGGCGCCATAGACAATGGAGAGCTGGAGGAGGGAGGCGCCTGCGGACCCCAGGACCATGCCAGGGCCCTGCACATCAGGCCCCTGGACGAGGTGGTCGAACCCGGCGTCGCTCAGGAAGCGGTAGAAGGTCCCTTCCCCTAACTTTCGCATTAAGTCGACGGCGGGGATGTTTCGAGATGTTGCGAGGGCGTCCCGCACCGTCATGGGGCCCCAGTACCGGAGGTCGTAATTTCGCGGACGGAAGGTTTCCCCATCCACGAAAGTCCTTAGGCCCATCTCCCTATCTTCAACGGTGCTCCAGGGCCGTATTCCAAGGAGGTCCATGGCAAGGGCGAAGATGAAGGGTTTCAGGGTGCTCCCGGCGGAGCGTACCGCGAGGGCGCCGTTCACCTGTCCGTCTTCCCCGGAGTAATAGTCGACAGACCCCACCATCGCCCTGAGGATGAGTGGCTTACGGCTGTCCCGGGGAAGCTCTATGACTATCACCGCCCCATTTGTCCCGCCGTATTCTTCTACGGTTTGAAGTTCACGCCTGAGTATGCCCAGAATCCTGCGATTTAGATTGGCGGACAGGGTGGTCTTCACCTGTCCTCTGACTTCCGGAAATTTCATGCGGAACCAGTCTATAAAATGGGGCGCCGCCCGTTCTTCCCGCGTTCTGTTTACCACACGGGTTGCGGCAGCGGTTTCGGGGCCGCGTTTCCCGTCGAAAAGCGCACCGGCAAGCTGTTCCGCCATGTCCTGTACCGGACCATCAGGCGGGGGAATGAGCCGACCCTCGATGAGCGAGCCGTAAAATATGATAAACCGCCTGAGGAACGCGTCACGGGACATCCCGCTCCTTCTGATAAAAAGCGCCATGGCCGCGCCTTCCTCCCGAGTGAGATGCCGTGTTTCACGGCCGAACATCTCCCGCGACGCCGCGGCGATTCCTATGCGGTTGTTTCGGAAGGGTATAAGGTTTAAGTATGCCTCGAGTATTTCGTCCTTTGAATAATGCGCTTCAAGGCGAAGCGCCAGGAAAAGCTCACATATTTTGCGGAGGTATCTGTTGCGCGGAAGGAAGTCCGCCCAGACAAGCCGCACCGTCTGCTGGGTGATGGTGGAGGCCCCGGAGACGATTCGCCCGGCCCTGAGGTTTACCAGGGCAGCGCGGGCTATCGCGACAGGGTCAATGCCGGGATGGTAACGAAACCGCCGGTCCTCGGCTGAAAGGACCATCTCCGCAAAAAGGGGAGGCGTATCTTCCAGTGAAATCCATTCACGATATGCACCGGAACGCTTTTCACGGGACACATGTAACACCGCTCCTTCATCGGAGAGATACACCGCCGAGGAGCCGTCGATAATACCCCTCGGAATTGGAAGGGCGATAAAAATGAGCGCCGCGAAGGCGGGGAGGAGGGCAAGCCCGATGATGATGTTTTTTTTCCATGCCCCGGCCATGTTCTCAGCGCTACCTCACTCTCTTCGAAGATACAAAAGAAGAGGTCATTTCACCACCTGTATGCCCCCTCCCGTGCGGCCGAAAACCTCTGGCTCGTACATCGGCATGGCATGCGCCGAAGGCGCCGTTGCCCTGCCTTTGACGACGGCCCTGGCCGCGTAGTAGAACTCGTGTATCCCCGGAGCGAGATAGTCTTTAGTAATCACGACGCGGTCGTCCCGGAGCTCGTAGCGGTCATTGCCGGATTCCCACCAGTATTGATGGGACCCGCGCCTCTTTTCGCGGATGAAGCGGTCGAGGGACGCGCTTTCCGTAGCGAAACTCGACTGTACCGGTTCCATCGTGGAGGGAAGGGCATCGTCGATGAGGAAGTGGAACCGTGGACGAGGATTTACCACGGTGATACGGTAGAGATAAATATTTCCCCTCTTGAGCACCCCCGCTTTCGCGGGCTTTCCTCCGGCAGTATTTGCTTCGGGAAGAGCAAGTATTTCCCGGCGAATTTCAATCCCCTCGTCCCGCGGTTCCTCCGCGGCGAGTTTGGGAGAGTACAGCAGGGTCGCCGCGTAATAGAGCCGTCCCTTTGCGCCGACCCTCTCGAACTCGATGGGATGGACGGTTTTGGGCGACGCCATCGACATGAGTTTCTCCATGGGAATCTTCTCCGTTACGATAACGTCGGAATCCCCTCGGAACCTGGACTCGGCAATGGTTTTCCCGGCGAGGCGCACCCTTCCCGTGAAGTCCGCGCCTGGCGATTCGAACCTCTTCGAATAGGCCAGGAGAGCGCATGCGAGATTGCCCACCCCGTGGCTTTCATTCCAGAGGCGGTGGGACTTATCTTCCACGGCATAGCGGACCATTTTAGGTATCATCGGGTTTTTCGGCTCGAGCTTGATGAAGGCCCTCAGGAGCACTCCCATCGTGGAAGCGCCGGAATAATAGGCGCTGCCGCCGGTTATTGTGGAGTCTTCACGAAAAGATACCGACCTTGTGCCGATTTCCATCCTGTTTTTAAAGTGCTCCACGAGGCGCTTTGTATCAGCATCGGCATCGAAGCGCGACACTCGACGGGAATCGGCGATGCCCAGCGCGAGGTTCCCCTTCGCCCTGAGGGAGAGTGACTTTTCATTTTGAAGAAGGAACCTCTCCAGATTGCCGACATTTCTCCCTTCGCCGGCGAGGACCTGGTAGATGAGGGAAAAGTTCTCCAGGGTATTGTGGAAATATTCTTTTCCGGGACGCTGTACATATCTCACAAGATAGTCCAGTGCCCTGTTGAAAATAGCGCGGTCGAAGGCGTGGCCATGCTCTCGGGCCCTTTGAAGAACAAAGGAAACATAGGCGGTGAGATACGGGTCGCTCCGGGGAGGGGTCGCGCCTTTCCAGAAGTTGAAGCCCCCATCGTCATTCTGGAAGCTATGGAGGTCATCAAGGAAGATTTCCTTGATGGCGGAGAAATCGTATCCCTTTTTTGAAGGGGCCCTGTAGCCGAACTTTTCAAGGAGCGGCCCGGAGGAGATGGCCGCTATGTAGGCGGAGGCGCGTTGCTCCAGGCAGAAGTAGGGGTTCGTAGCATAGAACTCGAAGGCGTTCCTGAGCCCCGTCAGTGCCGTGGAAGATAGCGCGATATCCAGAGAACCGAGGCCCCCCAGGACTTCGCCGCTTTCCGGTATGACAATGCCTTCGGATTCCTTACCATCGGTGAAACCAGCGACGGTGAAGGCCTCTCTGGGAGGATGGGGCAATACCGGAAAGCTGAACGTCATGCTGTCCTTTGCGTCGTCCCGTCCGCCTCTGGCGGCCCTGCAGGATATGGTTCCCTTCACTTCCACGGGGCCGCGCAACTTAATGTCGTCCCTGGCGCGACCGTAAGCGGCTACGTTGAGTGACACTTCAAAGGATACTTCCCTGGCGCCTCCGGCAGGGACCCTGACGGTCCTTTTCGCCTCACCCGTAGCGGCGCCTGTAAAGGAAAGAAGGGGCGCCTTTACGGATACATCGAAGTCCGCGTCAAATCCGGTCTGGTTAGACACGACAGTCCCCACTTCGAGGGAGTCGCCGGGACGGATGAATCTCGGCATCAGGGGCTGGACTACGACAGAGCGGCGCACCTGGAATTCTTTTTTAGCGGAAGCGTATTTCCCCTTTGCGCTAGCCAGGGCCATGACGCGAAATGTAGTCAGATTATGCGGCAGAGTGAACCGCACCGAGGCCTTCCCGGACCCGTCGGCCTTTATGCGGGGGCCCCAGAAGGCGGTGTAGCGGAAATCTTTCCGGGTACCGTCTTCGCTGTCGAAATGGAACCCTCCAAAACCGGCGTCTGCATCACCGTCGCCACCGCCAGGGGCGTTCCCTTTCAAAGCGTACTTGAGCTGGGGGATGAGATTTCGCCGGTTCTCAATGGCCCTGACCCCAAGGGGCCAGGACCGGTAAAGCGAGGCTATAGGGTCAGGAAACTGGTAATTAACCAGGTCCAAAACCCCCCTGTCCGCCACGGAAAGCGCTATCTCGGCGTGGGGCTCCGATGTGATTGATACGGCCACATCATCCCCCGGGGCATACTGCTCTCGGTCAGTCGTTATTTCCAGACGGGCCCGCTTCGATGCATTGTCCACCCTGAGATTGACGACGCCTATCTTGAAACGGGGTGCGCCGAGGTCGTCCGTGAAAAATTTCTTACGCTCGCTTTCCGAAGCGGGCCCACTGGCCCGGCCCGTGATGAGCATCACGCTAAGGTATACGTTGGGAAGATACTCCGCCTTTATCGGCACCGAAATCGGCTTTCCATCGGATTCCAACATCATCGTCTTCTGCCAGATGACGTTTTCACGCTCCAGGGTCACTATTGCCCGCGCCCGGGGAAATGGCGTCTGGACCAGCACCCGCGCGGTGTCGCCCGGGCGGTACTCGGTTTTATCGGGGATGAGCTTTACCACGTCCTCATCATAGAGGCCCCATCCTCCGAAATCGCCGCCGAAGGCGTAGAAGCGGACGCGGCTTGCCGCCAGGCCATTGCGCTCCTTCACAGTGAGAATGTACGAACCGGGACTTCCGGGAGTGAAGGTGAATTTTTTCGGAGCGCCGGAAAGCACCATGGATGATTCATGGACCGTCTTTGCAGTGCGGATGTTTTCCGCCTGGCGGGACCCTCCCGGCCCCTGACTCTGTATGGACTTAATCTCTTCCCGGTGGATGATGAGGTCCGCTTCCGTCGGACCGGCGCTGTTGCCCCCATTGTCCAGCGCCACGAGATTGAAAGTGAAGGGGGTCCTGTAGTTCCTGTACGCGTCCTCTGGATTTATGCCGATGATTGAGTTTCCGGCATGGACCGTGCACGAAGCCGTGTTAGTCACCGATTTGTCGTCAACGTCAATTATCTTCGCCTCGATTTCCATATCGTAGGGTGAGCTGATTGTGAGGCCGTCGGTTTCCGTGCCGCGCATCGGCCCAAGCGGGACTTTCCAGGAGAGGGTACCGGCGAGGTCGGTTTTCCCCTCGTAGTTCGCGTAGTAATCATAGGTGCCCTGCCTGCTTTCAAGAAGGACCTCATCGCCGAAAAAATACTCGGGGAACCTTTCGACGAAAAGCGCCTTCGCCCTTCTGCGCGCTGTGCAGACCGCGCGTACGCTCTGCATTGGGGCCCCGAAGAGGTATTTCCCGGTGATGAGAAGGTCAAGGGCCTGGTTTACACCGGCGTCCCTGAGGCCCTTCGTTTCCACGGAAAAGGCGGCGGGCCGGAATTCTTCTACTTGGAAGGTGTCGGAAATATCGCCCTCAATTATTTTATCGGCTCTGTTGATTGCGGCGGCTTTTATGTTGTAATGGCCCAGCGGCGAGTCGGCGGGAAGGGTGAGCGCGCCATCCGCCCCTCCCTCATCGGTGGGCGTGTAATCTTTGGAAAAAATGGTAACGCCTTTTGAGTTTGCCACGGTAATTTTCAGCGTCCCCTCCGAGGGAGTGAAGGGGGCGAGGGCCCCGGAACGGCGAAGGGCCGCCACTGCTTTGAAGCGTACTTCATCGCCGGGGCGGTAGAGTTTCCTGTCGAATAGTATCTCACCTCCTGCATGGGGGGCGGAAGCCGATTCAACATAGTCGGCGAGGGAGGCCATGTACACGCCGTGGTTTGTGGCGGTGACGAAGGCCCTGTCACGCACCGCGCTGGGTTTTTCGGCGACGAATATCGACCTGTAGGATTTTGTGAGCGCGCCGGTATCGAGTGAGCAGAGGCCGTCGCTGTCGGTGACGCCGGAGGCGATGGCTTTATCGGCATCGTAGGCCGTGACCTTCACGCCCTTAAGCGGAGAGCCGCCGGTGAGGGAATGCACCCAGACAAGGGAGCTTGTATCGCCCTGCTTGACGGTCATGCCTAAGTCTGTTGACTGGATATACTGGGTATAGGTCGTTTCCGTAGGTTTGTTGTAATAGTTTGGGGTCACGGCGGAGAACTGAAGCGCAATCCAGCCCCGTTTATTGGCGTCGAGATAGGACGAGAAATCAAAACCCAGGCGCTGTGCCTCGGAAGGGGACACTCCGGTATTCCAGTTAAGCTCTTTTATGCCGGATGTGCTGGCGAGGATTGAATATTTATGGCTCGCAATGGCCTTTCCCACCTGTTCGATGCTGAAAGGAGCGGCCCTGACCCGGACTGATGCGAGGTTGGTGATGTCCACCGGGAGCTTCTGGGACATGAGGGCTTCAATGCTCCAGTGTCCCGATTCCGCATGGAAGGACGGCCGATACGGCGGGAGGGTGATTTGAAATGATTTTTCGCCGCGAAAGCTGTTTCCGAAAGAATCGTTGAGATTTCGTGAAATTGTAACGCGATACTTCTCGAGAGGCCTGAGCTTCCAGGAGCTGAAACGGACGAAGATGGATGTACCTTCCGTCTGCCCCCGATATACCGCTTTGGGAGAGAAGGTGATGAGACGCGCGATATCGGCGTTTTTGACCGGGTTGTTGAATCTAATGCTGTAATCCCAGAGATCCTGAAAATATTTCGGGACACCGCCTTCTAATGTCGCTTCCAATGGCCCGTAAGTGCGGTAGGTGTAGACAGCGTCCCGGGCCATACCCCGATTTCCCCCCGTCGGCTTTAAGTTCTTTGATATTGTGATGCGCACTTCCTCGTCCTTTCCAAAACGGTCCGCCGGGGTAATTTGTACTACACGCTCATGATCGCTGTCGTTCGATGGATGAGTTAAAAATTCCTGTGACGGCCTTTCGGGACGCGACAGTCGGTACGCATAAGAGCGTTTTCCCGTAATTGTCAGATGTTTTCGCAGGATGTCGAGGGACACGGGGAAATTGAAGACCAGTTTAAAGGCCTGGTCATATTCAATCCTCCGGGTGTAATAATATCTATAATCGGAACCCAGGAGGGAATGTTCAATGACTTCCAGAGTTGGAGTGCGAAATTCGAAGCCGTATGTCTTTGCCAGTGCCTTTCCGTTGAGGGCCCTGGTTCCTCCGGGTACTTCGACCCTGTAGGTAGTGCCGGCGGTAAAAGCGCTTTTCGGTACGAAGGCGCAGACCCTGCTTCCATACCAGCGGTATTGCCCTGGAATCTTCGGCTGTATGGTAAACACCCCCTTCGTCTCGGTATCAAGTTTTGCCAGGGGGACCACTGGATGGTTGAACACCACCGCTATCTCTTTTTTTAAATCGCCTATGGAGATATCTCCAGAGGGGGTGGCCTGGACTATTTGCAGGGTCGAATCGTCGTATGTCCGGGGGAGGGGGCCCTGTTTCGCCTCATTGCCCACGAGGATTTGGCCGGATGTAGTCCGCATCAATGTCAGGACTGTTATGAGAAATGCGGCGGGTAAAGCGCAAATGGCTATCTTTGATGGAGTGCTCATCTCCCTGAAACGGCCGAAGAGGGATCGAGGAATGCTGGCAATGCGGGACTTCCAATCTTTGGAATTACCCTGCGCCCATGATAGAATTTGGCGAATAAGATTTCCGGCTGCCTTTTTTCCCCGGTCTGCGAAGCGGGCCATTCGGGCGATCATTTTTTGCACCTCTATGGTAGAGTTGATGTCGGCTTTAGCGGTTTCAACCGACTCTAAAATACCTTTGTGAAACCGACGCGTCAAGCGAAAACCATATATCGAAGGAAATGAAAGAGGAAAGGGCCAGGCGGTATTACGGACAATAAAATTCTTGCAATAATCCGGCCAGTGGGGAAAAGCTCCATGTGCCGCACAACCCTTTGGAAGCATACATAAGGTGGGCCATGAGCATCATTGACGCGATAGGAAACACGCCCCTGGTGGATATCAGAAACCTCTGGAATCCCGATACGCAGGGTGTGCGCATTCTGGCAAAGCTGGAAGGTTCCAATCCCGGCGGGTCCGTGAAAGACCGCCCCGCATATTACATGATAAAAGCGGCCATCGAAAGCGGGGAACTGACAAAGGATAAAACCATCCTTGAACCCACATCGGGCAACACCGGTATTGGGATGGCCATGATAGCGGCGGCCCTGGGGTACAAGATAAAACTTACCATGCCCGCATGCGTGAGTGAAGAACGCAGGTCGATACTCCTCGCCATGGGGGCCGAGCTTGAGCTCACGGCGGGATGCGACAGGACCGACGGCGCCATAATCCGGGCCAACCATATTCAGGAGGTGATGGGGGACAGATATTTCATGCCGAACCAGTTTAGCAATCCGGCTAACTGGATTGCCCATTACGAGACGACGGCGCCTGAAATAATACGGGATACCGATGGCAGTGTGGACGCCTTTGTGGCGGGCATGGGCACAACCGGCACTCTTATGGGATGCTCCCGATATTTCCGGGATAAAAACATACCCGCAAAGGTGATTGGTGTGGAGCCCTCATTGAACCATCGCATCCAGGGCCTTAAAAACATGAGCGAGTCGATCGTACCGACCATCTTCGACCCCCTCCTTCTTGATGGAAGGCTAATTTGCAAGGATGAAGACGCTTTTGATACCGTCCGCGACCTCGCCGTAACCGAAGGGTTGTTCTGCGGTATATCCAGCGGCGCCGCGCTGTGGGGGGCCATGCAGGTTGCCAGGGATTTGCCGCGCGGATCAACCGTGGTGGTGCTCTTTCCCGACCGGGGTGACCGATATCTTTCCACCGAGGCATACCGGTCCATCTGCGCGATCTGCCCGCCATAAAAGTATTGCCCATGGGCCATGAATATGGCTCCGCCCGGACAGCAACGGGTATGTGGAGTGAGAAGTGAACGGGTATGGGGGGGTGTTCAGGGGGTTAGGATTTTTCTGGGCATTCCCCAGTATATTACCCAGCAGATGATGCCTTCCACGTCGAATTTCATGATTGCATAGTCATGATAGCAATACTTATCCATATCTTTCCCGTATTTTTCTACGAGTTTGTCCAAATATTGCTCGATGGCCACGGCGAACAAAAAAGAAACAGACATCTTCCTAACCTTCCTCAAATCCAAACAAAACTCATACTCATCGCCCCGCAGGGTGATATGCAATCGTCGCCATTGGGCATTCCTCCGGCGCTCCTGATAACGCACCCTCGAAAATGCGAGATATGTCGCGTTCCCATCGTTCCGCTGTTCTATCAACATCGATGAAAGCAGGTCCCGAACCGGAATCCCCTTTTTTTTCGAGATAACACAAAGCTTATCCATAAGTTCCCGTCTTATATTTATGGTAGTCCGTATTTTCATTTCTCCCATTCCTTTTTTCCTGTGAGCTCATAATGAATACGTATTTCAAGGCTCCGATTTGAAAAATATTTCTTGGGGGAACCTCTAAGAATTAAAATTTTGAGCCTCCCATGTGTTGAAACTACTGAGATACTCCGGACTTAGGTTTTTCCGCCCGCCGAAGGCGGGCGGAAAAACCAGATAACTAAGGAATGCAGTATGACAAAAAAGGAAGTTTATAGAAATTTCTGTTGCGCTTTGCGGTGGGATATGATATTGGAAGGAAGATGTTTTTCTGTCGTTATAAAAGCTTCTCATGTGAAATGGCCGTAGCATGAAGCAAACGCTCCTTCCCATTTTCGATTTAACTCCGATGTCAAAGCGCCATTGGGGTTTATCCGGTTTCTAAAAGAGGTGTTCTTGATGTATCCGTCAATTACCGTGAAGGCCGGAGCCAGGGCCCTTCAGATTCTGCGAGACGAGGGTCTTGCGCCCGGGCGGGTGAGGGTCCTTGCCGGCGCTTCGGGTGGGCCAAAGTGGCTGGTTCTTGCCGGTATGGACAGGGTGCTTCCTGATTTTATAGGTAAGAGAAAGGATCCGCTTTTCCTCATCGGCTCTTCCATCGGGAGCTGGCGCATGGCGGCCCTGGCGCAGAGGAATCCCGTCACCGCCGTAGAGACTTTCGAAGAAGCTTACATAAGTCAGAGCTATTCGGCAAAGCCGGATATTCACGAGGTTACCCGTGAATTGTACCGTGTTATGGATAACTACCTGGATGGGGACTCCATTGACCACATCCTATCACATCCTTTTATGAGAAGTAATATTGTAGCGGTGCGCTCGCTATCTATGGGCAAAAGCGACATTGCCCTTATCCAGTTGGCCTTTTTAAGCGCTGCCGCACTGTCGAACCTGATTTCCCGCCGCCTTTTAAAATGCTATTATCGCAGAGCGCTCTTCTTCGATTCCCGGGAAGAGTCTCCTTTTATCGGGATGAACGACTTTCCCATTGACAGGGCGCCCCTTACGCGGGAAAACTTTCGCAAGGTCCTTCAGGCTTCAGGGTCCATCCCTCTTGTCATGGAAGGGGTTCGTGAGATTTCAGGGGCCCCCGCCGGAGTCTACCGCGACGGCGGAATTATAGACTATCATCTCGATATTCCCTTCAATGTCGGCCCCGAAGAGATCGTGCTCTATCCTCATTTTTTCGGGCATATCGTCCCGGGATGGTTCGATAAGGCTTTGAAGCGGCGCCCTTCGTCCGCCAATATGGAAAACGTGGTGCTGGTGGCGCCTTCGGATGAGTTCGTCAAATCGCTTCCCATCGGAAAAATCCCCGACCGAAAAGATTTTAAACTGTTCCTGGGTAGGGATGACGAAAGGGTCCGCTATTGGAAAGAAGTCGCCTCACGCTCCCGGCGGATAGGCGAAGAGTTTATGGAAGCGGTACTGTCGGGCCATATTGGAAAAATTGTCGTCCCGCTGGAAACGCGGTGAATCGCTCCTTGAGGGGAGGAACACATTTTCGGATAGGAGATGAGCAAATGGGACAGTCGCGAAAAAGAAGGTCAATTATTACCGTAAAAAACATGAAAAAGGCCGTTCTCCTGTGGGCCGCAGCGGCGCTTTTTACCTGGGGGATGCTCGTCATTACCGAAGACGGGTTCGCCAGGGCCGGGCGCGGCCAGAGCTATCGTTCCAGATCGTCGAGCTCCAGCTCTTCACGGTCATACAAGTCTTCTTCGTCCTACAGATCTTCATCGAGCAGGAGTTACAGCAGCTCTGATAGATATCGTTCCTCCGGATCAAGCTATGGGAGGTATTTTTCCGATACCAGCAAGAATGAAAAAGAGTCTTCCACAAACTGGGGCCTGGTGATCTTAGTCCTGGCCGGATTCATCATCGGAGGATATTATCTGAAGCGCTATCTGGAAAGGAAAGGGCTGCTCAACGGAGAAACACTGGTGCAGCAGCCTGAACCGCTGGTTCCTTTCCCGGTTGAAGAGGCCATTGCAAAAATCAGGGAGACGGACCCGGATTTTTCCCTTGAGACGTTCCTCTCCCGCGCCGGCGAGATTTTCCGCCGCCTTCAGGCCGCGTGGTCGGACGGCGACATGGCTCCCGTGCGCAACTATCTCTCCCAGGGGGTCTACAACCGATATCGCATCCAGCTTGAGATCATGCGGGACATCGAGGGGGTGAAGAACCTCATGTCCGATGTCAACATTTCCTGGTCCGGCCTCGCGGGCTTAAACGATGGCGGGGCCTATCAGACTCTCCATGTGATGATTTCCGCATCGGCCCGGGACATCACCCTTCCTGTGACTGCGGGGGTGGAAGAAGTGAAACGCGCTCTGGGTTCCGCTTCGCTTTCGCACTTTTCCGAAGTGTATTCGTTCACAAGAAAGCGGGGCGTCCGCACCGACGCGGGGAAGGATTGGCTAAAAGGGCAGTGCCCCAACTGCGGATTCGTGCCGGACAATTTCAGCCAGGTGAACAAATGTCCAAGCTGCGGGTCCATCTATAATTCCGGAGAATACGACTGGGTCCTTTCGGAAATCACCCAGAGAGAAGAATGGAACAGCGATTCGTCGTCCGGCGTTCCGGGGTTGGAAGAACTTGCTGCGGTGAACCTCGCCATGAACAGGCAGGTGGTGGAAGACCGGGCCTCCTATCTTTTCTGGAGATGGATCCAGGCAAGGGTCCGTGGAAGCGGAGCTCCTCTGGGACGCGATGCGTCAAAAAATTTTTTAGACGAGCAAGCGCCGAAAACAAAGGAATATCTGGCGGAAACTGCCGTCGGCTCCGTCGACCTGGGAAAAATATGGTTGGAGGACCAATTGGCCCGCGCCGAAGTGCTCGTGCTGTGGAGCGCCTCAGAGGGGAGGGGGCGGGAACCCCTCCACCGCGAACATGCCCTGATGCTTTCCATGCCTGCCGGGATGGAGAACAAATTCGGCCTGGGCGATCACGGCTGTGTCAATTGCGGCGCGCCTCTCCCGGAAAGTGACGCGGTCAACTGCGCATACTGCGGGGCCGCTCTCCCTACAGTGAACGATGACTGGCTCCTGGATGAGCTGGAGGAAAGGGGATGATGGGGTGCTCCGGCTGTTAAGCCAACAGCTCTTTCACCGCATTGACGATGGTTTCGTTCTCGGCTATCTTCCCCCTGCCTACGTCTCCGCAGGCAAGGAGGCCTTCCTGGGGACTGATCACATGATACTTACCAAGCCCGGTAAGGTAAGACAGCTTCTTTTGTAAGATGGGGTTTTTCCACATTTCCACGTTCATCGCCGGCGCGATGGCCACGGGGGTGGATTGTGGAAGCGCCATCACCACTGTCGACAGAAGGTCGTCGGCGGTTCCCGAGGCTATTTTCCCTATGATATTCGCCGTAGCAGGGGCGATAAGGGCGATATGGGCCCACTTGGCCAGGGCAATATGGAGGACCTCTCCGGGGCTACCTTCTTCAAAAATGTCGGAATGTACCGCATTGCCCGTGAGCGCCTCGAAGCTGAGGGGTGTTACGAAGCGCGTCGCCGCCGCTGTCATAACCACGCGGACCATGGCCCCTTCCTTAATGAAAAGCCGCGAAAGCTCGCATGCCCTGTAAGCCGCTATTCCGCCGGTGACGCCCAGTAGTATCTGTGTGCCGTTCATGATTTATGCTCCCGCTCCCGGGAGCATCCTCCCAAAGAAGGCCAGTCGGGAAGGGTTTGGAATTCTGCCGACAGCTCGGGGGTGGCGGGTAGTATCCATTATCTGGTGAACTCGATCATGAGGAGGGTTATGTCGTCCTCAACGGGGGCCCCGGAGGCGAAGTGGATGACGTCCCGAAATATCTTCCGCGATATCTCCTTTTCGCTTTTTATTATGAGGTCTCCCATTAGGGTTTTGAGCCGTCTGTGGCTGTACATCATCCGCTCGGGGTTGAACTGCTCAATAATTCCGTCGGTGAAGAAAATCAGCCTGTCGCCTTTTTCGATGGCGTATTCCTGCTGTGTGTATCTGGCATCGTCCAGGATGCCGAGGCCGACTCCGGACCCTTCCATTGGAGTGAAGGCCCGGTTGCGGGCCTTCCAGAAAAGCGGGTGGTGATGCCCCGCCTTCGCGGTGATAATCCGGTCTGCCGAAAGGTCGATGAGGGCGTAGTAGCTTGTTGCGAAAAGCTTCTTTGACAGAACTTCGCAGAAGTGTTCGTTTAGCATGGTCATTAGTTCGCTTGGCCTGTCGCCGTGGGTTTTAATCAAAAGCGAAAAGGCGCTTTTTAATACTCCCGTGGCGAGAGACGCCGTTACTCCGTGGCCCTCCACATCGGCAATGATGACCGCCAGGAGGTCCTTGCCGATCCTGACGATGTTCATGAAGTCGCCTCCCACCTCTATGCACGGATGATAGATGAACTCATGGCGCACACGCTCGTGGATTCGGCGGTTCTGTTCAATCGCCTCTGAATTTATGAAAACGCTCTGGATTTGCTGGGCCACCGAGAGGTCTTTGTTAATCTCCTCAAGCTCGGCGTTTTTTTCACGCAGAGTGTGCTGGGAGAAAGTGATGTTTGCCAGGGCATCACGGAACCTGGCGAAGGTCTCTGTGAGGCAGTTTCTGTAGAAAATCGTGGCCAGTGAGCTGTCCCTGTCCAGGAGTTGGTCGAAATCCTTTTTATCGAGCTGGAATAATTCGCTCTCTTCGATGGTGGTCACATTTGCAGACCGGGGAAGGTCGTCGATAAGGGAAAACTCCCCGAAGGCGGAGCCGGCATTGAGAAGTCCGATGAAGATTTCATCGTCCTCTTCGTCGGATCGGGTCACCTTCATTGCGCCGCTTTTAATGATGTACATCGCCTTCCCGGGGTCCCCTTCCCGGATGACAAGTTCGTTGTCCGTGCATTGCATGGGTTTGAGAAGAGGCTTGATTTCGTTCAGGTGCCCTTCGGACATTCCGGCGAATATCTTGATGCTTTTCAGTATTTGCGTAAGCTCAGGAGAGTACATTCATGGCTGTCCCTTTTATAAGAATGGGGCGCTATCTGTGCAGGGAAAATCCCTTCCAGGAATGTAGCGCCATGCGCGAATCCATTATCATCTATCACGGGTCATGTCAAACAATAATCTTCGGCCATGCCATTTTCCTTTAGCCTCGTTTTTCAGATATGCGCTGGCTGCCTTTGGGGCACCGGGGGAGGAAGAAGAACCGAAATTATTGAGCTACCAAGAGATCAAACGGCAGACAAATACAGCAAAGATATTCCAGTCCGCCGAAAGCTGGCGGGAAAAATTGGGAGTTTACAGTAAATGTGTTGCTTTATCTTCGGGGATATTTTGGGAATCAGTTCAGACAAACTCGGGAAACTTAAGAGAGCTTGCCTGTGACGACTTATGGCAAGCTAATAATCAGGTTTTCCCGCCCGCCTTCGGCTGGCGGGAAAACCTGATTCCAGTGTATGCAAGTAGTTAGAATGTCATGGGGACTTTAAAAATTTATTTTTAGGGGTTCCCTTATTCTATTGAATGGATGATGATATGGGCTTTCCAAACAATGAAAACACCATGAGTGCGGTGCGAATGTACATCCTGGCAGTTGCGCTTATGGGTTTTCTGATGCCCGCCCGCCTGTTGCCAGACCCGGTGGCGCCGCGGGAACCAAAGGGCCCGGGGACACCGATGGAGGAGGGCGGAAAAGGCCGCGGAAAAATTGAAGAGGGGCCCGCCGCGGCTTTCGAATGCGGGGCCCTGGTGAGCTTCGCCGGAGGTTCCCGGGAGAAAGCCGTGGTGGTCCTTCCTGAAAGGAAGCTCACGGCGCGGTATGTGCGCCGCGGCTTTGTCCATACGCTCCGGGAAGACATGGGAAACGTGCGCTCCATTGAATTTCGCCGCTGGCGGATGAAAAGCTCCGGAAAGAGGCCGGTCTGGCACCACGGCGAGGCGGTCGTGACACTGGCGGACCGCTCGGTGTTCCTCTGCGAAAACATCCGGATGTTCGATCGCATCACCCTGCAGCGGGACGGTAAGACATATTTCGCCTACACGTTCTTTTACGGAGATCAACCCGTCACGGGAGCAGCCCGCAGAGGAAGGGGCGGAACTCGGAAGAAACTCGGAAGTGATGTAAAAGGTCATTCAGTAACACCCCATCCCGACACAGTGGTGTCCCTTCAGTTCCTTGAGAACGGATCTATGAAGGGGCTTGGAGATATCCTGCCTTTCTTTTTCAAATGAGGAGTATCTCAATAATCGCGCAAAGGGCTTGACATTCCCCGCTTGCCCACAAAAAGTTGAGGCATGGCAGAAAAAAAGGACCGTAATCGCTATCGACGATCGGGCGATGCCGTCAGCTACAAGAAATCGTTTCTTATAGACATGGACGGTGTCATCAACAGAGGAAGGGCACTCATCCCCGGGGCCGATGCGTTTTTAGAAAAACTAAAAAAAGGGCGCTTCCCCTATCTTTTCCTCACGAACAACTCTTATTATACCCCGGCGCAACTCCGGGAGCGGATGGCGCGCATCGGCATCGAAGTGACCGAAGATCATTTCTACACCTCCGCCATGGCCACGGCCAATTTCCTCGATTACCAGAAGCCGGGATGCAGCGCCTATGTCATAGGCGGCAAGGGGCTCATCGCGGAGCTTGTGAAAAGCGGCGTGGTCCTCACGGACACCAGCCCCGACTATGTGATAATAGGGGAGACCGAGGAGTACGATTACAAGAAGATCGTCGAGGCGACATACCTCATCGAGGAAGGCGCGCGTTTCATCGCAACCAATCCGGACATCACGGGCCCCACGAAACGGGGAGTCGTTCCGGCCTGCGGGGCCCTCGTGGCCCCCATCGAGAAGGTGACGGGTGTGTCGCCCTATTTTCTGGGGAAGCCGAACCCCGCCATGATGTACTGGGCCCGAAAGAAACTCAACGTCCACTCGGCCAACTGCTTTATGATTGGAGACCGCATGGACACCGACATCCTGGGCGGCCTCGAAGCGGGGATGACCTGCTGCCTGGTCCTCTCGGGCGTGACGAACCTCAAAATGCTCCAGCGCTTTCCCTACCGGCCCGATTACGTCTTCGACAGCATAGCCGATATAGATCCGAGGACGATACTCTCGCGGCGCGAGAGGGTTGACCGATAATGCCATTCATACGGATTCCGGGCTTCCCGGGAAAGGTTTACGTGCCCGATGAGGTCCCGCCGGAGCGAAAGAAGCACCCCTGCCGGGATTGCTTTTCATGCCAGTTCTGCTCCGACGACCGGTGCCGCAAATGCCTTCGTAAAAATCCCGGTTTCATAAAGAAAGGTTCCGTCCCACCATCGAAGCGAGAGGTCTGATTCGATCGATCATGGCGCTGAACCTGTCGGGGCGCAGGGACTGTTTCCCGTCGCAAAGGGCGCGCTCCGGGTCCGGGTGCACTTCCACCACCAGGCCGTCGGCCCCCGCGGCTACGGCCGCCATGGACAGTGGCTCTATGAGCTTCCAGGTGCCTGCGGCATGGGAAGGGTCCACCACAATTGGAAGATGGGTCATGGAGCGGAGGACCGGAACGGCGGATATGTCCAGGGTGTTCCGCGTCGCGGTTTCAAAAGTGCGGATGCCGCGTTCACAGAGGACCACGTCCATGTTCCCCTCGGAGAGAATGTACTCCGCTGACATGAGCAGCTCTTCTATGGAAGTCATCATTCCGCGCTTTAGTAGCACGGGCTTTCCGCAACGACCGAGTTTTTTTAAAAGCGAGAAATTCTGGCAGTTCCGGGCCCCCACCTGGAGGATATCGGCGTATTCGCAGATGACGGGGATGTCGTCAGAGTCCATCACCTCGGTGATTACGGCAAGGCCGTAAGCCTCGGCTGCGCGTCGCATCATCACAAGGCCTGTAACTCCAAGGCCCTGAAATGCGTAGGGGGAGGTGCGGGGTTTGAAGGCTCCGCCCCGAAGGACGGTCGCCCCGGCTGACCTCACTGCATGGGCCGCCTCCATCATCTGCTCTTCGGTTTCTACGGAACAGGGCCCGGCGATGATGGCCAGGTCGCTGCCTCCTATCGCCGCGCCATTAGGGAGGCGCACCACCGTGGGGGTGTCCTTTATCTTCCTGCTGGCCAGGACATAGGGGACGTCGGGGGCAAGGAGCCGGTACTCATCATGGGACTCTGCGAATGCCTCGAACTCTTCCGTGCGGGACCCCATCACCGTGAGGACGCTCCCGCGGCTTGTGGCAAGGGTGTAGGTGCGGTGGCCTGCCGATTCGAAAAACTTCCTCCTTTCCGCCGCTTCCGCTCCGGGTTTCTCGTTCACCAAAAGCACCATGACTGCCTCCTTCACCATGCAATCAAAAGGCCGCCTTTGAATCGGGCGGCCTTTTCCGAGGGTTCGGGGGCATCAAAAAAGCCGCCAGCTTCTCGCTCGCGGCTTTTGTATATGCTTTCAAACGCGCAAAAGCTACGAGCGGTTCTCGTAGTAATAATACCAAAAATAAAAATAGCTGTTGCGTGCGTTGAAGCTCATTTTCTTAAACCATTGTCTATAATGACGGGAGGATAGTATGAAAGTGGCCGTTTTGTGTCAATATTTTTTTTCAATTTTTTAAAATTCCAGGGATTCACTGCTTATACGGAAGGAAGATGCTGTTTTTTTATTGCTCTTCATGGAGTTCTGTGCAGTAAATTCTATTTTTAAGGACCCATTTGGGTTTTCCGCCTGACCTTAATTTTCAGGGGTTCCTTAACAGTAAAAAAATGGGGGCAATATGCATAAATATACATTGATCTCCTGTAGGAACACAGCACCCCAAAAAACGCTTTTTCGAAGTTTCCGTATGGCTTTGTTTGCAATAATGGCCCTCTTTCTTGTGACAGCACAACTCTCGGCTAAAGTGAACGACGAGAAACTCAATATCTCGTTAAGGGGCGCCTTTGGAACAGGAAAACTTTACTGGGGTTTTTTAAGCCATGATAACAGATATACAGACTTTGCTACTGGAAAGACGGCGGTTCTTAATCTGGCGGCCATGGTGTCGTACAAGTACCTGGGTGTTGAGGGAAATCTCCTTGTGGGCGGAATCGATACCCTGGAATGGAGCGATGAAACGGATTTCGGAACTCCCTATGATGCGAAATCCGAAGGATTGGGGTATTACTCTGTTTTCGATCTGAAGTTAGGAGCCCGCCTATTTACAAGCCCGTGCGACATGGGATATACTTTTTTCTATGCAGGGCCCCGAATCTGGTCCACAAAACGAATGGAAAGCAGTCTCTCGGTCAATGGGGCGGTAACGCCCATCCAGAGAGCTACCCGTAAGGGAAGTGGCAAAGGTTGGATTGTCGGCTTCAGAGATTTTAGCACAATCAGTTACAGCGATAGTATCGCTATTGCGGTTCAAACCGGATTTTTCTTTGGCAAAGCACCCGTGGAAGAATTAACCCGGAATGGAGAGGGATTGTCACAGACTGTGGATGAATCACTGACCCTGGGAGGGGAGCTTGCCGCAGGCGTGGCCCTGGAAAATGTCGGTTTTTCTATCACAGGGGGATTGCGCGGTGAATTAAATATCACCACCTTCGATGATCCTTTGAATCCCCCAGAAAAACAATCATGCTTTGGATTCGGCAATCTAATCTTCTTCGTGGAAGCCGGCTTGCAATTATAACGACGGTTTGGTTTCTCATTCCTCAGTTTTCTTCTTTACAAAAACAAACCCCTGGGGTGGTGGTTTTTTCAGGTATACGGCATGAGCGTAATCGACCATTTCGAGGCCGCGGATTTCCCTATCGAGCGAGTCAGGGAGCTGAAGGGCCGCAGAGAAATTTTCGTGGTTTTTTCCACCTGCGGAGAGCGTGAGGCGGACCTCATCCACGACAAGGTCCGGCTCCTCCATAAGGAGGCAGGGGGCCTCATCGACACCATCTTTCTTTCTCACCGGAGGAGGGGGGATGTCATGGACCTCACGGAGAGGAAGGCCCTTCAGGCGGACCCGAACCTCAGGGTGCTCCTGAACAACACCTCCTGCCCCCCCGACATGGACGATGAAACGGGGAAGGGGTCCGACATGCGAAGGGCCCTCTATCAGATGAACCTGGAGTACGTCAACGGCAGGGGGCCCGATGAGATCGTCGTTGTGTTCCTCGATTCCGACGTGCTTCCCGAATATTTTGGCACACATTTTGTTACAGCGCTCGCCGGGCCTGTATTGCAGGGCTACGATTTCTCAAAGGCGAGCTTCTGGCGGGCCATGGGGCGTGTGAAGAAGTTCGTCGCCCAGCCCCTTTTTTCCATCATAGACCACCCGGGGATACAAAAGCTTACAAACTTTGCGTATCCTCTCTCGGGGGAGGTGGCGGGGACCCTGGCGTTTTTTAATTCCGTGAACTTCTGGCAAATTTACGGCGTCGAAACGGGTATCAATATCGACACCTGCTTCGGTCCCTACAGTATAGCCGATGTCAACCTGGGCCTCTATGACCATCGCCACCAGTCGGACCTTAACATCCAGAAGATGTCCTTCGGCATCATCCGCACTTTCTTGCTCCAACTCATTGACAATGGGATCATCCGCCTGGAGGACGGGGCGAAAGTGAGCGATATCTTCCGCGCGCATTTCATCGACGATGAGGGGAGCCGAAACCGCATGGAGTTCAACCTTTCCGAAAGAAAGTACCAACCCCTGAACAAGGTGCTTCCCGCCGACGACTTCAATGGAGCGTTTCCCCATGAGGACAAGCGGGAAGCCGCGCCTTTTTCATAGAATTCCGACAAACGCACCTTGCTCCGGGCAGTACACATCATATTTAAGAAGTCGCACGTTTAAAAATCCCCATGCCCAGATAATTTTGCCCGCAATTGGACGGCTTCGGCCCGTGGGCGCGGTAGCCAGGTAATTCGCCCTGGTCCTTTTTCGACATAGGGGTTTCCCCTACATAGAAAAAGGGGATTCCGCTTATCCAAATGTGTTGACGCCCCTTTCCAGACAATGACAGGTATTTGTATATTCCATAAGAGACAGATAAAATTTGGCGTCTAAACATGGGAGGCGGCGTTTTCTGTGCCGTTTCCCCGGGAAGGAGATGCAAAGAAAACACTGTTTTTGGATATGGAGCATGTAAGCATTATACATCCCGCGGCTCCTGATGGCGCCGCCCCCGCGGCGCCCGTTGCGGCGGGTGTCGTGGAAAGGGCGGAGCTCCTCCTGGACCCATTGGAGGGTAAATTCGGTTCGCGGCAGAAGATCGCCCGCCTCGTCGAAGAGCTTCGCCATCCCAACATCGACTGGAAGTACGTCATCTCGGGCCTTCGATCCTATCTTTTCGATTACATGCACGATATCGCTCCCCATGCAGGGGAGGTTCTACCAATTGTATTCCACTATCTTTCGGCAGGGACAGTACGAGGCAAGGGTTCCTCTCTCAGGGCCGCCGATACGTTCTTCGACCGTTATGCCTTCGTGATACAGGGGCTCCGCGATGATGCGGCCCTGCACATTCGAGACCATTTTCACCGCTTCGCCGGGCAATTTCTGGACATCCTGCATGATCAGAGCGGAAAGGGATTGTATTTCGATTATGTCAATGGACTTGCCAGGAAATGCGGGGTTCTTCTCCTGGAAAAGGAACCGGAACGTTCCGGTATAATCCGCGGAATAGCCGGATTTATCGCCGGGCAGTACCGCCTCTATGCCGGGCATTGCATTACCGTTTCGGAAGAAGAAATAGCGGAGCTTGAGCGGGCCTTCGGGCCCGGGGTGGGAAAGGAGCTTCTGGCGCTTCTTCGCCAGGTTACTGGCGCCGCATATGCGGATAGTATCGAGGCGGTTAAAAAAGAGGCCGAGGGCCTCGCCATGTCGCTTTTTACAGGGGAGGGCTCCCCCGCGGACTTTGGGCATAACGCGAGAATATGGGAGGAAATTTGCCGGGGGACAAAACGCGCCGTAGAGGAGGGCGCCCTAGGCTCCGACAGCGCCATATTGAAAATTCTCGGGTTTCTCGTGGAAAAATCCACCATGGGGCGCGACCACGAACTCCAGCTCTTCATGTCCCGCACCGTGGCGTCCCTCTGCGCGGCCTTCTCCTCCTGGGACAGGCCTGAGCTTCTCCGGAGCGTCGTCGACATGGTCCTGCCCCAGCTCTTCGCCGAAATTGAGCGTGGAGGAAGCTTCCAGGCGGCCTTCACGGCGGTCTTTAACATCGGCAAAACAGTCGTCGAATCCGGAAGGGCCTATCTCATCGACCACTTCATCGACCACCTGGTACGCTTCCGCTTCCGATTCCCGGAGTACTCGGGAATTGCCAATGACTGGTCGATCATAGTCAACTCCAGCCACCTGGAAAACATCAGGACCTGGATGCGCCTTATCGAGCTCGACCCTCCGGCCATGAAGAAGCTTGCGGCGAGCCTCATCGTGAATTTGAAACTCGGTGGCGTCTTTTTAAAAGACACGGACGTTTTCCAACGCGACATATCACGTCTCCTCAACAGCGATTATCGGGAGGTGTTCTATCTCATAACGTCTTTAGCCGCGGTCTTTCCGGCCTTCTACCACGACATAGGGGCCACGGGGGACATCCGGGCGCTGACAGAGCGGATCGACACCAACCACCGCATGGACGACCTTGTGCATTTCATCCGCAAACAGGTCCACGTTGAGTCGAGCAGCAGGACGGTCCTCCTTTTACAGCATGTGATGGATTACTGGCTCACCGGGGACCCGGGGCCGCTCCGCGAAATGGTCCCCGTAGAAGTGTACGAGGGTCTCGGTGAAATGCTTGCCCTTGATCGTCTGGACGAGGATGAGGGGGCCAGGCGCATCGTTGATGATGTAAAAAGGGCCCTGGGAGTCAAAGAGGGCGGACTGTTCTGGGATTTTCTGGACCGCGTGGACAGGGACGAATTCCTGTCCACAGCCGGGGAGCACTTTGGAAGCGATGGAGGGAACACCGCAGTCCTCCTCCGCCTCGAGGCGTACCTGGACAAGAAGACACCCGTGGAGATGGGGAAAATTCTCCGGCGTCTCGAAAGGGCCTTCGGCGTCGATTTTACCCGAAAGCCCGTCTGGGAATTCCTCTACGAAATTTCCGATGGCGAGTTCAGGGGGCTGTACGACGGGTCCTGGTCGGCCGACATCTCCAGGGTGAACATGGAAAAGTTCCTCCTATTTCTCCGCGTCTATCGGCTTCTGTACGACAAGTATAATTTTTCTGACGTGCGGATCATGGACCGCCTGGAGGAGTACGCCTCCCAGGGGCTTTTCTCGCCTCCGGGTTTCTTTTTCCCGGCCCTCCGGGGTAAGAATGTCATGGCGGCCCTGGACGCCCTCCTAGGAATGCAGGCGCTTCTCAAAGAGGAAATACTCCTCTCGGGGAAGGCCTTCGAACCTCTGGATACCATCGAGTTTAAACGCCACATCGCCTTCGGCATCCCGTCGATGTACGGCTCTTACAAGGAGAAGAAGTTCGACACCCTCCGGGTGGTATTCCATATGAATATTGTGCGCTCCAGGCTCTTCGAAAAGTTGATCGAGGAGATCAGCCTTGAAGACGCTGCGCCCATTGATTATATCAAGATTAAAAAGACGCTGAAGCTGTTCTTTCGGGCCTTCCTCGTGGACGGCCTGGTAAACCAGGAGATGATCACCGTCACGAGCCTCCTTGACACGCCCAATATGCACCGCTCGCAGTTCCGTGATGTCATCACACATCTTCTTGTAATACACGGGGAGATATCGGACCGTTTCAACGAGACTTTCAAGTTCGTACTCCGGGAGGCGATACGGGTGATCGGCGTGGAAAAAATTTCTGCCCGTTTTCTGGGCGCCGAGGGAAACGGATCCGAGATGGAGGTGGTGGCGGACAGGTTTCTTCGGGACCAGATCATGCAATCCCCGCTGCTTCAACTCTTCGACAATCTCCTTGTGGGGATACGTGACCGTCTCGTCGTGGACTTGGAAAACACCGTCGACGGCGTGGCCATGAACAGGCGTCGTCGTAAGGACAACAAGGGGTTCATAATCCAGCCGATAAAGGGGCGCCAACCCCGTCGGCCTGGCGGAGTCTGCGCCCCGATGTGGGAGGTGGGGGGAAAGGCCCACGGCCTCATGTTCGCCGCCCGTTCCGTGGGGGTTGACGTTCCGGAAGGGTTCATCATCTCCTCGGAGTTTTACAAGCGGGTGAAAGAAGACAATATCAAGAACCCCCGTTTCCGGCGGAAGCTTACCAGCATGTTCGCGCGCTATGTTGACGAATTCACCGGCGGGCGCTTCGGGGACCCCCAAAACCCGGCCCTCCTCTCCGTACGCAGCGGCGCCGTCTTCTCAATGCCCGGAGTTATGGACACCATCACCAATGTGGGAATCACCGAGGAGATACTGGAGCGCCTCTCGGAGGTCGACGCCTGGTTTGCCTACGACTGTTACCGGCGTCTCATTCAGGACTTCGGGATATCATCCTACGGTATTGACCGGGCCATCTTTGAAAACCTCATGGCCGAAGCGAAGGCAAACGCCGGCGTCGATTTAAAAGAGAAACTCACGGGGAGGCAGATGAAGCTCCTTACCCGTAAGTACCGCTACATAATCAACGATTACGGCTACTCCATTCCAAAGGACCCATACAAGCAGCTCTTCTACGCCATCCTCGCGGTGTTCGAGTCCTGGGACTCCGTCATCGCCCGTAATTACCGGGAGTTTGTAAACATTTCCGATGTCTGGGGCACGGCCGTGATTGTCCAGAAGATGGTTTTCGGAAACATAAACCCGCGGAACATCACGGGAGTGGTCCATAGCCAGTACCTGGGAAATGAGAAGCTTTCCCTTTTCGGCGAATATAAAACCCGCGCCCAAGGGCATGACATCGTAAGCGGAGTGGCCCGGGTGTTCCCCATAAGCGAGGAGCAGAAAAAAATCCATGCTAAATCCGCGGCTTTTCCTTCGCTGGAGTCGTCGTTTCCGGAGCAGTATGCCAGGCTCGCCGGGGCGGTAAAAATGATCCGGGACCGATGGGGGAACGATGTGGAGATAGAATTCACCTGCGAGGACGACCGGCTCTACATTCTTCAAATACGGGGCATGACGAAGCATGTGTTCGCCTTCGACGAAATTGACGAGAAGCCCGGAGTACTCCAGAAGCGCCTCCTGGGCCATGGGCTCGCCGCCTCGGGCGGCGCCGTATCGGGGCGTGCGGTGTTCTCCATGGAAGGCATCGATGCCATGCGGGAGCGCCACCCCGGGGACCTCGTGATTCTGGTGCGCCCCGAGACTAACCCCGAGGACGTCATCGGCCTGAAAAAATCCGACGGCATTCTCACCTGCGTAGGGGGCATGACTTCCCATGCCGTGCTTCAAATGCGGCGTCTGGAAAAATCTGGAGTTAGCGATTTTTCCATAATGAAGATCGACGAGAACCGCGGAGAGGCCGTCGTCGAGGACCCCCAGACCCGGGCGGTGAAACAGATAATCCGGGAAGGAGACTTCATCACCATCGACGGGAACACCGGAAACGTGTACGCCGGAAAGCTGAACACGAAGCCAGCGGGCTTCTCGGGGAAGTGATGCGGGCGCTTAAAATCCCCCGTTCCGGCCCGCGCTCCGGCTTTTCCCGCCCGAGAAGACGGGCGGAAAAACGAAATAGTTGTTGCCGCATTCTCATAGAATAATAATCACCTTGTAAGGAGCGCACATCATGGCTACCATATCATTAAAGGCCCCCGTGGGAATTAACGGAATCGGCAGGATCGGGAAGCTCATCCTCTGGCTCATAACAGCGAGGAAGGAGCAGGAGTCCGTGGTGATATCGACGGGCCGGGAAACGGGGAAGGGCCTGGAGGACCTGGCGGCGTATCTGGCCTTCGATTCGACATACGGGCCTTATGACCGGTTTTTCTTCGGGTTCGGCGTCGGCGACAGGGTTGTAATACGGGACGGCCATGTATGGATGAACGGCGTGAAGGTGATATGGCTCTCCGACGCGAAATGCCGCGTCCCCGGCTCGGTCCCCTGGTCGGACCACGGCGTGGAGCTCGTCTTCGACACCACGGGGATGATGACGGACCCCTCCCTTGGCGACGATAACTCGCTTCGGGGACACCTGAACAATGCGAAGAAGGTTGTCCTCACGGCCCCCTTCAAGATGAAGAACAAAGGGACGGCAATGCCGGAAGATGCAGTCACTGTCGTTGGGGGGGTGAACTTCGATTGGTATGACGACGCCAAGCACCGCTTAATCTCGAACGCCTCTTGCACCACAAACTGCTGTGCCCCCGCCATCAAGGCCCTGGTGGACCACTTTGGGGACAGGTTCCTGTCGTATTCCCTGACGACGGTCCATGCCGCAACTAATTCGCAGAGTGTTTTGGACACGCTTCCGAAGGCGGGGGACAAGGACACTCGAAAACGGCGCAGTATTATTAACAGCATGATTCCGACATCAACAGGGGCAGCCAACGCCGTTTTGGAAGTGGTCCCTGAAATCCGGGACCTCGGAATAGGATCTCAGGCGTCGTCCATACGGGTCCCCACGAACACCGGGTCCATCGTAATCCTCGATGTGACGGTGATGGGGGAGTTTGACAACAACTATGTCCACGGCATATTCAGGGAGTATGCCGAAAAGTACCCGGAAATCATGAAATTCTCCACGGAACAGCTTGTAAGCGCCGATATCGTGGGAAGCCCGTTCTCTACGATTTACGACGCGCCTTTCACGCACAGGCGCACATCGAAACGGGACAACCGATACTACACCATGGTTGACCTGAACTTCTGGTACGATAACGAATTTGGTTATGCCAACTCCATCATGCGCCTCTATGACCACATCCTGGGCAGGGGGTAAACCTCCAAACGGGGCCGGTTTTTTTATTTCCTGCCAAAAGAGGTTGACAGGACCCTTCGCCGCATGATGTGTACGGCGGTATGTCATTCTTTATATCACAACCTGCTCCGGGACATTCACCGTGGACATGTTTCGCATAAGGAGCGGCCTTCATGAGGCGCGGACGGGATATCTTAAAAGCGACCTTTCCCGCTATGTCTACCATATCCTCCTTTCCACTCTCCTGGGAATCGTATCGGGGCTGAGCGCGATCCTCTTCCATATCTTTCTGGAAGGCACAAGAAAATTTTTCGGCCCCGACGGCTTTACCAGGATGCTCCATGCCGACCGCCGCCTTGTGTTCCTTATCCCCGTCACAGGGGCTTTTCTAATTGCCCTTGCCTCGCGCCTTTTCAGGAAACTCGCAGGTGATCCCGGCGTTACAGGCGTCATCAAGTCGATCATCATCAGGAACGGATACATCCCTTTTACGAAAACGGTGTTCCATTTCATAGCCTCCATCCTTACCATCGGCACAGGGGCGCCCCTGGGTCCCGAAGGGCCCGCGGCCAAAATGGGAAGCGGCGTGGGGTCCGCCATGTCCCAGTTTTTGCGCCTGGACAAAAAAGACATGCGCATGTACACCGCCGCGGGGGCCGGGGCCGCTATATCGGCGATCTTCAACGCTCCCATCGCCGGGGTCTTCTTCGGCATCGAGGTGATGCTCCTGAACGACTTGAAAAACCAGGCCTTAAGCGCCCTTATCATCTCTTCCGTTGTCGCGGATATCATATCGAGGTCTGTGGTGGGAAACGCCCACGCTATCTCGATTCCCGCATATCATCCAGGTTCTGTGAGCGAGCTTCCGTTCTTTTTCGCCATGGGAATACTCTGCGGCGTCGCCTCTCTCGTTTTTTTCGGGATAAAAAAATACACAAAGACATTACTGGAAGAAAGGCTCGGAATCCAAAATGAGTTTCTCAAACTGATTCCCGTGGCCCTCGCCTTCGGCATTGTTGTTACCAAGTATTACAGCATTTTCGGCATTGGCTACAGCACTATAAACGACGTCCTCTCAGGCGCCTTCGGCCCGGGGACCCTCCTTGTGCTTTTCGCCCTCATGACGGTGTTTCTGGTGCTCTATATCAACGCCGGAGCTTTTGGGGGCACCTTCGCGCCGTCTTTAAGCCTTGGGGTCATGCTGGGATATGCGTTCGCGATTCTTGCGAATACATTTTTCGGTTCATCGCTTGATCCGGTGACATTCGGCCTCATCGGCATGGGGGGCGTCCTGGCGGGTGTAAACTCTATCCCTCTGACGGCAATAATGCTCGTTTTCGAGACGACGGGGGATTACAAGTTTATCCTCCCTCTCATGCTTGTTTCAATAATGTCGTATCTGGTGACGATGTATTATAATAAGAGGTCGGTCTACGCGAACGAGCTTCTTGAACAAGGCATCGATGTATCGAAACGTGGGGAGGTGGATCTCCTCGGGCGCGTGAAGGTGGGCGACCTCATGGAGAAGGAGTACCAGTCGGTCGATTATCGCATGGCCTTCCGTGAGCTTACCGACACGCTTCTCACCTCGGCTTACGGGAGCGTTGTGGTGGTCGATGATAAGGGGGATTTCCTGGGTATCATAACCCTGAATGACATCAAACAAGCCCTCATGTCCTCGGACCTGGTGGACCTCCTGATTGCCGGAGATATCTACAATGAGGCTGGGACCGTGTGTGAAGACGATAAAGTTTCCAGCGCCCTTCACGCCATAGAAAAGCAAAACCTCGAGATGATCCCCGTGTCGGACCGCCCTGAAGGCAGGAAAATTACAGGCGTGCTCACTCATCAGCGCATCACCCAGGCATACAACTCTCTCCTCGACGAATGGGAAACCGACCAGTTTATACTGGAGTTTATGGGGAGAAAGGAAGGAAGCGGCGGGCGACACACATGAGTCCGGAAGTCAGCGTGCGGGAAAAACCATTTTTCGAGATTAACTAAAGATATGTTACGGCCCCGCGATACCGCTGTGACCAGTATCGGTTGTCCAGCCGGGCGTAGCTTACTTTCTTTCCGGGCTTCGGGGCATGGATAAATTTTCCCCTGCCCGCGTAAATCCCGACATGGGAGATGGGTGTTCGTGAGGTTTGGAAGAATACCAGGTCGCCGGGCCGAAGGTATCGCCGGGTTACCTTCCGCCCGTCCCGGAACTGGTCCCCCGCGGACCTGGGGAGGGTAATGCCGTTTTCCCGGTACACGTACAAAACCAGGCCGGAACAGTCGAATCCCCGCGGGGAAACGCCGCCGTACCGGTACGGCGTCCCCACATGGTGGCGCGCCTCTTCCACGATCCTTCGCCGAATATCGGGGCCGTAAGAGAGCCTGGCGCCCCGGTACTGGGGCGGCACACAGGCTATAAGTGCCGCCAGGACGAAGGATGCCGCTGCGGCAAAAGTCAATGTTCTATTTCTGTGTATACCGACCCCCATATGTATTAATTCGGCACGGGGGGAGGGATTGTTTAATCATGGGCAAAAATTATTTTTAGCATTTGTCGAAAAAACCGCACGTCAACATGATTGACATATTAAATGTCGTCTCGCACCATGAATTTTGTCGGAATCAGTGCAGTTATAAAATTACTCAGAATGATGCTTGCGAGGTGGCTATAATGCTGAATACGAAGATTGAAGACGGGATACTCATGGTAGAGTTTGCCAATGGTAAATTCAACTCCATCACCGGGGAGACGCTGCAACAGCTCCGTGATGCCGTGGAAAAAACCAATTCTGATCCTTCCATAAAGGGCATAGTCCTGACGGGGCAGGGGAGGATGTTTTCCTCGGGTTTCGACCTTCCCACATTTATGGGCTTTAAAGACCTGAAGGAAGTGATCGACTTCTTCACTGAATTGGCCGAGCCGGTGTTTATGGAATTTTTTATGTGCAGTAAGCCCGTCGTGGCGGCCATCAATGGGGCGGCCATGGCCGGCGGGCTCATCCTTGCCACGGCATGCGACTATCGCATTGCCAAGAACCACCCGAAAATCCAACTGGGGATGACGGAGATAAAAATAGGCCTCGGCCTTTCAGTGGTCCAGTCGGAAATCATGAAATTCGGCTGGGACAGCTCGATAAGATTTCGGGACATCATGTACAATGGTGAGCGTTACACAGTGGACCAGGCCCTCGCCATGGGCATGGTGGACGAGCTCGCAGAGGAAGACGCCCTCCTTCCACGGGCGAAAGAAATTGTCGCAAGCTGGTACGACAATCCGGGCAAGGCCTTCGGCCTGCTGAAAAAGAGTTTACGTCAGCCCATTGCCGATAGAATGAAACACTATCTTGAAAACACGAACTGGCAGGAAGGGTTCAATTGCTTTTTCAATCCTGAAACCAGGGGCGCAATAGACTTTGTTATGAAGATGATGGGGATGTAACACCGCCTGCCAGGCATTCAGCCCGACGAAATAGAGAATTTTTTAAAAAAAATGGAACCATTTCTGGGCTTTGAGGGTAAAAATTAGAATGGGAACCTCTAAAAATTTAACTTTTGAGGTTCCTGTTAATTTTAACCACCGGCATACTCAGAGCTTATGTTTTCCCGCCCGCCGATGGCGGCCGGGAAAACATAATTATTAAAGGTTGCCTTTTGAGAGTCCCATGAATTACAACTGCTGACATACTCAGGACTCAGGTTAACTTGCCCTCCGAATGCAGGCGGGTAAAAGTAGTTTTTGTGACCGGTGAAGACTCTTTATTAAGGTTTTTATGGTGCATATTAAGTTTCGCAGTCACACTGGAGGGCTGTTAATGCCCTTTTTGTTTTTTTGCTCCTTTGCGCTCCCCGCCCTGGGGGCCGATGGCCCGCCGCGTCTAAATGCCCTTATATCCGAGGCCACCGGCGTTACCGCAGGGGATGTCGATAAGGCCGAAGGGAAAAAAACGCTCACTCTCTTCGACGCTTACGCGCTGACTCTGGGGAACGCCGAAAAAATTGCCATCTCTGTCGAGGAGTACGCCCAATCCCTGGCGCGCAGGTGGCAGGCCCTGGGGGCTTTCCTGCCCAGGGTTTCCCTCAAGGCCCAGAAGATGTATCCCGACAACGAGCCCTCGAACCGGACCACCTATTACGGCACGGGAGTGAGCCTCTACGGCCGCCAGCCTATCGTGACGGGCCTCGACGAGTGGGCACTCTTTTCTTATGCTCGCCATGACAAACTATTGAAAAAAATCCGCCTTTCCGAGACGGCGTCGGACCTTCTCCTCGACGTGGCAAGAAGTTATTACCGTCTCCTCCAGGTGGAAAAGGGGCTAAAAAACAGGGAAGAAATGGCGGGTCATTACCGCCGCATGCTTGGGGAACTCAACCGCCGCGTCGCCCTTGGGAGGAGCCGAAAGAGCGAAGTACTTAGGACCCGCTCCCAGATATCGAAACTCGAAGCGGAGATCAAGTCTCAGAAAAACGAACTTGCCAGGGCGCGTTTGGAGTTCAATGTGGTGACCGGCATTCCCCCCGATGTGACCCTCGATGAGAACGAACCCACCTCAACGGATTTTTCAGGAGAGGAGGGGGATGCCATGGCCCGGCGCTGGGACGTGAAGGCCGCTGCCCGGGAAATCGAACTCGCCCGGGCGCGCCTCCTGGCCGCCCGGGGCGGCCATCTCCCTTCTGTTTATCTGGAAGGCAGTTACAAGCTGTATCAGAAGCATGATATGGGGGGGCGGGACTACTTCTTCGCTCTGGGGGCGGAACTTCCACTCTTTTCCGGAGGTATTGTATCGGCCAGAGTGGAGGAAGCGGAGTCCATGGTGAAACAGGCGAAGCTTCGGGATTCCCTCGTCCGCCGCAGCGCCAGGAAGGACATCGTAGACGCCCTCCAGAGCTATGAAAGCTCAAAAAATGAAATGGCCGCGTATAAAGAGGCCCTTGATTCTGCCGTGAACAACTATGCCGTCACCTTAAACGAATACCGTCTCAACCTGGTGACAATTCTTGATGTGCTCACCTCCCTCACTTTTATGCAGAGCGCCCGGGACGATTATGACCGGGTGATGCTGCAGCACCGCTACAACAGGGTGCGCCTCGGCGTCGCTACGGGGGAATTCAACGGAAACGGTATAGGCGCTTTGCGGACCCCTCCGGCGGGGGGACCAGAAGAAAAATGAAGCGTTTCCAGTCCCGGAAAGAACAGGCGCGGTAATATGACTTTATCAGATATTTCCATAAAAAACCCGGTCTTCGCGTGGATGCTCATGCTGGGCCTTATGCTCTTCGGCGCCATTTCCTTCAGCCGCATGGGGGTTTCCCAGATGCCCGATGTGGATTTTCCAATGGTGAATATCACCGCGGAATACGAGGGGGCTTCGCCGGAAATCATCGAAACCGATGTGATCGACATCATTGAGGACCAGCTCATGGGTGTCGAAGGCATCGTGGAGGTCACCTCCACTGCCCAGCACAGCATGGCAAACATCACCGTGGAACTCGATATCGATCAGGACGTGGACGCGGCAATCCAGGAGATAAACACCAAGATATCCCAGGCGCGGAGGTTCCTTCCGTCCGAAATGGAGCCCCCGGTTATCGCGAAAAGAAACCCCGAAGATTTTCCCATCATGTGGGTGTCGCTTTTCACGGAACGCCCTCCCAGGGAGCTTATGGACTATGCCCGCTACCATGTGAAGGACCGTTTCCAGACCATTCCCGGCGTCGCCGAGGTGCGCCTCGCAGGCTATGTTGACAGGAACGTGCGCATCTGGGTCGACCGCGACAAGCTCTTCGGGTACGAGCTTTCCGTGGATGATATCATAGCCACCCTGGGGCGCGAACATGTGGAAATTCCGGGGGGCCTCATCGAAACGCCGGATAATGAAATTATCATCCGCTCAATGGGTGAGGCCGATACCGTTCGCAGCATGAGCGATCTGCCCCTGTCGGTACGGGGCGGGCTTCCGGTGTATCGGCGCATTGTCCTGGGGGACGTGGCGGAGGTGGAGGATTCCACCGACGATATCCGGCGCATTTCACGGTTCCGGGGGAAACCCGCCGTGAGCTTCGGCATCATGAAACAGCGCGGGTCCAATGCCGTCGAGGTGGCCCAACGCGTGAAAAAGGTGGTGGAATATCTTAAAACGACCATCCCTCCCGAATACCAAATAGAAGTTTCCAACGACCAGGCGCGTTTTGTGGAGGAGTCGTACAACGAGCTCATCTTCACCATCATCCTTTCCTGCATCCTCACGAGCCTCGTTTGCTACCTCTTTCTCGGCTCCTTCACCTCGACGATCAACATCCTCCTGGCAATCCCAACCTCGCTCTTGGGGTCTTTTATCCCACTCTATTTTTTGGGTTACACCCTGAATACTTTTACTCTCCTGGCCCTGGCCCTGGTGGTGGGCATCGTGGTGGACGACGCGATCATGGTACTGGAAAACATCACGCGCCACCAGGAAGCGGGGGAAGCGCGGATGGAGGCGGCAAGGAAGGGGGCGCGCCAGATTACCTCGGCGGCGGTCGCGGCGAGCCTCTCGGTTATCGCGATTTTTCTGCCTGTGGCGTTTATGTCTGGCATCATCGGAAAGTTTTTTCTCCAGTTTGGGGTGACTATTTCCGTGGCGGTTTTCCTGTCCCTGATCGAGGCCCTGACCCTCACGCCCATGCGCGCATCACGGTTTCTCTACACGGGGAGCGGCAACATTATTACGAAGACCGTGTTCCGGGTCTTTGATATTCTCTCCTCCATCTATCAGCGGCTCCTTGCCCGGGCCCTGGCGCGTAAAAAGCTCGTCCTCATTTCGGCACTTGTCATATTCGCCGCTTCCTTTACGCTTCTGATTCCTTTAAAAAAAGAATTCGTCCCCCCTCAGGACCAGAGCATCTTCCTTCTTTCGCTGAAAACCGACGTGGGCTCCTCCATCCAGTATACTGACCGGCAGGTCCGTATCGTAGAGGATTATCTTGCAGGGAGGGAGGAGGTCGATAAGTACACCGTTACAGTTGGGGGTTTTATGGGAGGCGAGTCGAACAGCGCAGTGATGTTCGTCACGATGAAGCCTCCGGATAAGCGCCCCCGCGATAGAAAAAAGGGCAGGGCGCTGACCCAGCAGGAATTCATGGGGGTTGTTCGGAAGGGCCTGAACAGCCGCCTGGAGAAGGTGCGCCTTTCCCTGCAGGATATTTCCATGAGGGGCCTTACTCCTAAGAGGGGATATCCAGTGGAGTTCATCGTTCGGGGCAGGGACTGGAACCTGCTCGGGGAGATGACCGGGACATTGTTAGAGGCCATGCGGAAATCGGGCAAGCTTGTGGACGTGGATTCGAATTATGAAAAGGGACAGCCCGAAGCAAGGGTCTATCCCGACAGAAATGCCGCCCTCCTGAGGGGGGTGAGCATGCTTTCCATCGGCAATGCCGTGGGAGCGCTTATAGGGGGTAAGAAGACCGGCAAGTTCACCGAGGGCGGGCACCGCTACGATATTCGCATCAGGCTTAAGGAGAAGGAGCGCTCGTCTCCCACGCAGATCAATCGCCTCTATGTGCGCAATAATCGCGGGGAGTTAGTGCGCCTCTCGGAAGTGACGCGGGTGAAGGAGGAGAGCGCCCTCCTTTCCATCACCAGAGTGAACCGGGAGCGGGCCGTTTTTGTGACGGCGAACCCCGCCCCGGGCTACACCCAGCAGGAGGCCCTGGACGAGTCCCTGCGGCTTGCCGGGGAAGTCCTTCCCAGGGGATATGCCGTCGAACTTACAGGGGCTTCTAAAACGGGGGCGGAGTCTTTCAGGAGCCTCCTCTTCGCACTGGTCCTGGGAATTGTCGTCGCCTACATGGTCCTGGGAAGCCAGTACAATAGCTGGGTCCATCCCTTTATCATCCTCCTGGCCCTGCCTTTCAGTTTCAGCGGCGCCATCTTCGCCCTCCTCGTGTTTGGGAAATCGATCAATATGTTCAGCTTTATCGGCCTTATCCTGCTCATGGGCCTGGTAAAGAAAAACTCCATCCTTCTTGTGGAGTTCACCAACCAGCTCAGGGAACAGGGCTACGGTGTCCGCGAGGCGCTCCTGAAGGCCTGCCCAATACGCCTCCGGCCCATTGTGATGACGTCCCTTTCCACCATTGCCGCGGCCCTGCCCGCCGCCCTGGCGCTTGGGCCGGGAGCGGAATCGCGCGTGCCCATGGCCGTTGCGGTCCTGGGAGGCATGTTCTTTTCCACACTGGTGACCCTCTTCGTGGTGCCCTGCGCGTACAGCGTGATGTCGCGCTTCGAGCTGAAGAAGTACGGAGAGAGGGAGACCCTTCCGCCCCCCATTGCCAGGAGCATCGAGTGAAGGATGGGCGCGATACGGATGGATTGTCCGCTTCCCGGGGTAAAGCGGGTAATTTTATTCCCCGCGTCGAGCGGCATGAGGATGTGAATTCTCGTACACTCTGCGAAGCCCTTCCCTGGTCGTATGTGTGTAGATCTGGGTAGTGGAGATATTTTTATGGCCCAGCAGTTCCTGGACGGCCCGTACATCGGCCCCACGGTCCAGAAGCTCCGTGGCGAAGCTGTGGCGAAGGGCATGGGGGGACACCTTGCGAAAAAGCCCCGATTCCCTTGCCCTCTCGTCGATGACGTGGAAGATTCCACGGGGGGTGATTCTCTCCCCCCGGCTGTTCACGAAAAGGGGGCCTTCGGCCTCGCCAAAGGCCTTCCTGCGGCAGGTCAGATACCCTTTTATCGAAGACGCAGCGCCCTCAGTGAGGAAGACCATACGCTCACGGTTTCCTTTCCCCATTACCTTGAGCCGTTTTCCCGGAAGGTCCAGGTCCTTTAGTGAAGCCCCCGCGATTTCAGAGACCCTGGCCCCGGAGGAAAAGAAGAGCTCAAGTAGCGCCCTGTCCCGGGACCCGATGAAGTTGTCGTCGGGGAAGTCCAGGAGCTCATCGATCTGGTTCAGGCGTAGGAACCGCGGAAGCATCTTCTCCCTCTTAGGGAACAGGAGTGTCCGCGCCGGGTCCACCGAAATGATATCGCGGTTGTGAAGAAACTTGAAGAAGGTTTTTATGCAGGCGATCTTTCTTGATATTGAAGATTTTTTATTGCCGCCGTCGTAGCAAAACTCGATGAATGCGGTGAGGTCCGTTCGCGTTACCGTAGCGATGTCGATGTCTTCGCCCTTCCGTGCGGCCGGGACATCGTAGAGGTCGAAGACATGTTCGCCGAAATCGCCGGCAAGGAAACGGTACAATTGGATCAGATCGGAGTTATAGGAATCGACCGTCCTGTCAGACCTGTTTTTCTCGTATTTCAAATACTGCATGAAAAGGTCGATCTCGCCGGTCATGGGACCTCACTGGTCAAGGATGTCGATTTTGTAGCCGCATCCTTCGCGCAGGCAGAAGAGGGTTTCCCCTTCGTGTTTTTTCTTTTTCATAAAGAGCACGCTTCCGCAATGGGGGCATTCCTTTTCGGAGGGTTGGTCCCGGGTGATGAAGGTGCAGGCGGGGTAGTTGGAGCAGGCGAAAAAAGGCCTCCCTTTTTTCGAGGAGCGCTTCACCACCTCGCCTCCGCAGCTTTCGACGGGGCATTTCCCCAGGGGAATGGGGCGCGCGTTGCGGCATTCCGGGAAACCGGAACAAGCCAGGAAAAAACCGAAGCGGCCGAGCTTCTTTTTCATGGGGCGGCCGCATTTTTCACAGAGGAGGTCGGTGTCTTCGTCCAGGACGCCTTTCATCTCTTCGATGTGCTCCTCGGCGTGGTCTATGGCGTCTTTGAATGGGAGATAGAAGTCCTTAAGCATGCTCACCCATTCCGATTTCGATTCCTCAATGAGGTCGAGCTTCGCTTCCATGTCCGAGGTAAAGTCGATGGAGATGAGGTGTGAAAAGAACCCCGCCATGATGTCATTGACAATCCTCCCGAGGACCGTGGGCACCAGTTGCTTTCCGTGGCGCACGGCATAATAGCGTTTGATTAGGGTGTTGATGGTGGGGGCGTAGGTGGAAGGCCGACCTATCCCAGATTCCTCCAGAAATTTTACCAGGGAGGCGTCATTGTACCGCGGGGGCGGAGTGGTGAAATGCTGTTCCGGCAGAAATTCCTTCACCTCGGGCCTGTCGCCTTCCTGGAGGTCCGGGAGCGTCTCCTTCTTCGTTTTGTCGTCCCTGTCCACGGCGGTGAACCCCTCGAAGAGTACAATGCTTCCGGCGGCGCGGAACTCGCATTCCCCCGCCTCAAGGGAAACAGTTGTGGCCTGGGACAATTCCGGCGTCATCTGGGACGATACAAAGCGCTTCCAGATGAGCTTGTAAAGCTTGTATTGGTCCGAAGAGAGGTCTTTCTTAATGACTTCCGGGTCCCTTATAACGTCAGTAGGCCTAATGGCTTCGTGGGCGTCCTGGGCCCCTTTTTTGTTTGCGTAGGCATTGGGGGATTCCGGAAGAAATTCCGCCGGATATTTTTCCGAAATGTACGACCTCAACGAATTCATGGCGGCAGGGGACACCCGCGTGGAGTCGGTCCGCATGTAGGTGATGAGTCCCACGGGGCCCTCGCCGGTGAGGTCGACCCCTTCATATAACTGCTGGGCAATCATCATCGTCTTCGACGAGGTGAACCCGAGCCGGTTCGCAGCGTCCTGCTGGAGCTTGCTCGTGATGTAGGGCGGAAGCGGGCGGCGCTTTCTTTCCTTTTTTGTAACCGATTTAACGACAAATTCCTTTCCCTTGAGGTGATCAAGGACCTCATCAACCTGCTCCCGCGTCTTCAGATACTCCCTATCTCCCCGGTATGAATAGAAGGCGGCGTGGAATAGACGGCGATGGGATGCGAGGACGGCGGCGATGGTCCAGTACTCCCGCGGCTCGAAGCCCTCGATCTCCTTTTCCCTCTCGCAGATGATGTTGAGCGCAACGGACTGGACGCGCCCGGCCGAGAGTCCTTTTTTCACCTTTTTCCAGAGTATGGGGCTGATGTGGTATCCCACGAGGCGGTCCAGGATGCGCCGGGCCTGCTGGGCGTTCACCAGGCTTGTGTCTATGTCGCGGGGATTGTTTATCGCTTCGTGGATCGCGGACTCTGTGATTTCGTGGAACTCTATGCGCCTGATGTTAGGGTTCTTTTCCGAGAGGGCGTTGAAAAGGTGCCACGAGATGGCCTCTCCCTCGCGGTCAGGGTCGGTGGCGAGAAGGACCCGTGACGCTGCTGCCGCTTTCTTCTTGAGATCGTTTAGGATCTTCGCACGTCCGCGTACGGTGATGTATTCGGGCTTGAAATTATTATCGATGTCGACGGCGAGGCGCGACTTGGGAAGGTCGATGATGTGCCCCATGGAGGAGAGGATGATGTACTTGTTACCGAGATATTTCGTGATGGTCCTTGCCTTTGTGGGGGATTCAACTATCACGAGGGTTTTCTTTTCTTTTTCTTTACTGCGTTCCATTTTTGTTTTGTTCCGCCTTCGAGTGATCCTAACCCCTTTGTACGGTTGCGTTTATTTGTCAAACAATTCTTTAATTTTCTTCCGCGGGTCCCATTGTGCGAGGAATATGAGGACCCCAAGGAGAACAAGGGAAATGAGTGAGAAAGGAAGGACCCGTTCCCATGTGTAATAGACACAGGCGTCGTACTTCCTTTCAAAGGTGATCACCCCTATCGTTTCACCGGGTGCCTGGCTGTGGCAGAAACGGCATTTCCCCTCGGCGCTGAGAGGAATGGCCGAGTAGTACATGGAGCCGCGTAGCTCGGTAAAGGGCCTGGGGGCCGTTGCTCCGGCGAGGCGCAATACGGCAGGGTCGTTCCCGGGAGCAATTTCCCCGGGGGCCTTCACCGCCTCTCCTCGGGCGTTGTACACTGATATCGCGAGCGAGTGCTTTGCCCTCATGTCCTCAAGGAATATCCACGCAAAGGGCGCTCGGGCCATGGTCTTGATGCCCAGGAAGGCGTCTACGACGGTATTGAATTGCCGGTCAAGCTCAGAGAAGTATCTGGAGCGGAAGAGGGGGTAGATATCTCCGGCGTAGGGAGGAACCGGAAGCGTCTGTAATAATGTCATCCCGAGGAGAAGCGCTGTGGTTGCGATAAGTAAGGTTTTTATTTTCATGTAGACGGCCGGGCGTTTCAGAAATTCACGAAGCGAAAGCGTCGTGGGAGGACTTCGTGGCGCCCCCGGTATTATTATCGTACCGAAGGCGCCGATTCCCAATACTTTTGTGCCGCCGCGGCCCTTCTCGGAGGAAACGGGAAAGATGGCGCTCCCCGGACAGGAGATGTGCAAATGTTAGTGAGACGGTCCCGACTTGTGGACGACAGCATCCTAAAGCTTGAACAACTGGAGCTTTTCCAGGAGGGACTGGGCCATCACCTTAAGCTGTTCCGACGAGCCTGTCAGGGCCTCGGACCTGACGGCGAACTCCCCGGCGTCCCGGTTCACCCGGTCGATGCTCTGAAACATAATTTGGGTCGTTTCCTTCTCCTTTTCGGTAGACTCCGAGAGGGCCCCGGCAAAATCTTTTACCGAAGCTATCGTACCCCTGATGATTTTGATTTCGTCAACGCGTTTCGTAATCATGTCGATGAATCCGGTGATCATGAAGCCCGTCATCTCGATATTGGATACGATGGAGTCGTAGGAGTCCCGCACCTTCGTGATAATTTCCATGTTTTTTTCAATCTCATCATTGCCGCCGGTGATGAGGTGGGTGATCTCCTTGACATTGGCGCCGGTCCGGTCCGCCAGTTTCGATATCTCCTCGGCCACGACGGCAAAGCCGCGTCCGTACTCGCCGGCCCGGGCGGCCTCGATTGACGCATTGAGGGAGAGGAGGTTTACCTGGTCAGCGATTTCCGAGATGAGCTGAATGATATTAAAAATCCCCCGGTAGAGTTCTTCGGCTTTCTTCATCCCCGAATAGGCCCTGCGCACCAACTCCGTGCTGCTCATGGCCCCTTCCTCCACGGTCCCCATGGAGTTGATTACGTTTCCGGCGTCCTTGGCCAGCATCTGCATGGAATCGTTGAGCTTGGTGACGGCGTTGTCCAGTCCGGATATGTTAGTGTCCTGGATCCCGGAGTTTTGGGCGATTTCCGTGAAGGCCCCGGCGATCCCCTCGAGTCCCCTCGTCGACTCGCTCAGCAGTTTTGCGTTCTGAGCGGAAAGGACCCTGATGCGGTTCCCAGACTCGGAGATCGATTCAGCTTCATCGTTGAGCATTTGGGCGAGTTCCCGGGCCTTTTCAACGAAATCCCTGACGATGTCCTTGAAACTGATGAAGGTCCTCGTGAAGTCCTCCAGGATGTCCCTGGTCTTGACGATTGAGATGTCCTCGGAAAGATCGCCCTGCGACGCCCTGGTGAGGGCGGGAATAATCTGGCGTATGGAACGGGCCGTTTTCAGGAGGCGTCGGTACACGAGGAAACCCATTACCATGTTTATGATGAAAAGCCCCAGAGCTTCCAGGAAAATGGTGAGGTAGAATTTTCCATATATCTTTTCGTCATCGAATACTCCCAGAGCGAAGGCGCCCGTGCTTCCAAGGCCCCGGGTAAAAAACACGGCCTTTCTTCCGTTGAAGACACCGGGGAACACTTCACCTTCCATGCCGCCGGGGTTTCTCAGGGATTCCCGGGTGGACCGGAACAAATAGACCGCTTGATTACCCCTCACGAGGGAATCCGGGAGGGAGGTCCCGGACTCGAATCCACCGGCTGCGGTTTGGAGTACGCCATTGCCGTCGGTGATGAAAAGAACGCCGCCGTATTCCGAGAAGGCAGGAGGAATTTCGAAGGAGGTCCGGTCAGCCCCGCGGTTCATCGAGGCGGTGATGCCGGCAAGTGCGTCGTTGATCCGCGCCTCGGCGGCGCTTTTCACGGTTGTACTGCCGATGAAATAGAGCATGACGGTAATCATGGCCGAGGCAAGGAGGATTGTGGGGAACACCAGGTTTATAATTTTACTCCCAAGCCCCTGGACCGCAATGGGTATGCCGAAACGGCCCAGGGGATAAGTCCTGGTGTACCAGATCCCCATTGAATAGTATCCGAGAAACAAAAATATAAAAACACTCGTGAAAAAGACGAAGAAATGGTAATAGATGTTCGTGTACCCGAACAGATAATACATCGCCGGAATCGAGGGAAGATAGAACAGGAAAATGATTACCACGTTGGCCGCCATGGTCCTCCTGGGAGCAGTGGCAAACTCCCGCCTCAGCGCCTCCATGTTCTTCGAGATGTCTGCGATGTAGTCCAATATTTTTCTGACCATTGTAATATAATACAGGATGATGAGGATGAAACAGACCACCGTCATCATGGCGAAAAAGGCGAGGAGCCGAAGGTCGGAGAAGGCAGGAAAGGCGATGGAAAGGATAATCAGAGTCACGATCAGATTGAATATTATGGCCATTGACCCATATTTTAGAAAACGTCGTAAAAGGTCCTTGACTTCCATGGTACTGTCCCCCGTCTTTTTGCCCTGTGTATATGTGTGTCTAATCATAGGGAACCTCTAAAAATTAATTTGTTTAAAGTTCCCAAGAACTGTAACTACTGGCATACTCGGGACTCGGGTTTTCCAGCCCGCCGAAGGCGGGCTGGAAAACCCGAGTATTAAAGACGACCATATTCATTCTAACAGGTTTAATGGTATACGTCAATGTTATTTATGCTGAGCCGCTTTTTGTGTTTTTGCTTTCCGGCTGTTGAATGGAACCGCGAAAGCTCTGTGATGTCCGGATGCTTTCAAACTATCGGGCGTGAAATTCTTTTTCCGGATATTGCTCAATGACCCCTCCCCTGGAAGGAATGAGAATCCTCGATTTCACCTATCTTCTCCCGGGGCCCTTCGGCACCATGATGCTCGCCGACCTGGGGGCCGACATTATCAAAGTCGAAAACCCTCTTGCCCCGGACCTGCTGCGCCTGGCGCCCCCATATGTGGAGGGGATGTCGGCGGTATATGCCCAGGTGAACAGGGGAAAGCGCTCCCTGGCCCTGAACCTTTCTTTTCCGGAATCGGTTGATGTCGTGCGCCGTCTGGTAAGTGAGTACGATGTCGTTGTGGAGCAATTCAGGCCGGGAGTAATGGAGAAATTCGGCCTCGGTTTCGGCGCATTGAGGGAAGTGAATCCCTCCCTTATATACTGCTCACTATCCGGTTACGGGCAGACGGGAACATACGCGCGGCGGGCGGGGCATGATATCAACTACATGGCCCTGTCGGGAATAGATTCCTACTCCGGCAGGAAGGAAGGCGGTCCTGTTCCGGGCGGCATCCAGGTTGCGGACCTGGGGAGCGGATCGAAAAACCTCTGCATCGCCCTTCTGGCCGCCTATATCAGACGTCTGAAAACGGGGGAGGGCGACTGCATCGATATTTCCATCACCGACGGGACATTCGCAATGTCGGTGTTTTTGGGGGCAGGGGTGCTTGCCGGAGGAGAGGGGCCCCTCCCGGAAGGCGAAATTCTTAACGGAGGATCTCTCTACGATTATTACCGCACTGCTGACGGCAAATTTCTTTCAGCAGGTCCCATTGAACCGAAGTTTCTCACGGCTTTTCTTGAAACGATTGGGATGGGCGATGTACTCCGCCAGGGCCTTCTTTCACCGGAGGAAGTCCTCTCTTTGAAGAAAGAAATTGCCCGCACCATCTCTTCCCGCCCCCTTGCCCACTGGGTTGATGCTTTCTCCCGTATAGACGCCTGTGTGGAACCCGTGAGGACCCTCTCCGAAGCTCTGACATCGCCTCCTATTTCAGAGAGGGACATGATTGTCACGGTTCGAAGCCGTGAAGGGGGTAGTTTTCGCCAGATCGGCAATCCCCTTAAATTCGCTTCAGGAAACTGGTGCGCGGGCTTTGCCGGTTCGTCCCAGGGATTCGATACCGACGATATCCTGCGCCGGGCCGGCTTCGGGATGGAAGACATCGATGCGCTGAGGAAGAAGGGCGCCGTGGCATGAATACCTCATCTTACGCGTTTACGGGGTGCTCCGGGGCATTGGGGTTTGTTAAACGCATCCTCTCTTGCGCTTTCGAAGGGCCTGTGGCGGAGGAAGTCCGCAAAGCGCGCTCCTCTCATATAATACGATTGACGAATCGGGCGCTTCGATATAGTTTGCGTGTGGTATGGACAGGGGAGGAACGCCATGGACGACGGGTCGAGCCTCAGAGAGGCGGCTGAAATTATACAAAAATCTAATTTTCTCATCGCCCTCACCGGGGCCGGCATATCGGTGGAAAGCGGGATCCCGGATTTCCGCAGCGCCGGGGGGCTCTGGGAGAAATACGACCCCGCCATATATGCCCATATCGATTCCTTTCGCCGCGATCCCGAGATGATCTGGGAGATGCTCTTTGAGATGATAAGCCTTACAAAAAATGTGAAGCCCAACCCGGCGCATGTTGCCCTGGCTGCCCTGGAAAAGAAGAACATCCTCAAGGGCGTCGTCACTCAAAACATTGACAATCTTCACCAGGAAGCCGGGAGCGTCAATGTCATCGAGTTTCACGGAAATGCCCATCACCTGGAATGCCTTTCGTGTCAGCATGAGGAGGAAGTCGGGGACCCGGATTTCGGAGGCAAGCCCCCGCGCTGCCCCAGATGCAAAGAGATCCTGAAACCAAAGGTGGTGTTCTTCGGGGAGATGATTCCACAGGCCGCCCTCATGGAGTCCACTATGCTGGCCCATTCTGCCGATGCAGTTCTCGTGGTGGGCACCTCGGCGGTGGTTTACCCCGCCAGCGGTATTCCATACATCGCCAAGCAGAACCATGCCAGGGTGATAGAGATGAACCTTGAACACACAGGGCTCACTGGATCCATTACCGATGTTTTTATCCAGGGGAAAGTTGGAGAAACACTCCCGAAGCTCCTTAAGTTGATCGAGTCGTAACTATATCGCCCCGGAAAACTTCCGTCTGGAACGCCGCCGTGGCTTGTGTGTAATAATCGCAGGCGCCTGTGAACAATCGAATTACAATACTCCCCGATGCCGTGAAGAGCAAGATCGCCGCCGGAGAGGTGGTGGAAGGGCCCTTCTCGGTATTAAAAGAGCTTCTGGAAAATTCCCTGGATGCCGGGGCCCGCAACATCGATGTGGAAATTGAGGAGAGCGGCCTCAAGCGCATCGTCGTCCGGGACGATGGGGAGGGGATATTCCGTGAAGACATTTCCCTGGCGACCCGGGAGCACGCGACCAGCAAGATGCGCTGCATTGAAGACATCGAGGGGATTGCCACCTTCGGTTTTCGCGGTGAGGCGCTGTCCAGCATCGCCTCAATCTCGGACTTGACGGTCATGTCGCGGCGAGGCGGGGAGGAGCTGGGGGGGAAGCTCTCAAACGCAAGGGGAACGCCGGAACCGGGAGACTACGCCGGCCCTGCGGGGACCACGGTTATCGTTGAGAAGCTTTTTTACAATGTGCCTGCGAGAAAAAAGTTCCTGAAAAGCAAGTCGGCGGAACTGCGCCGCCTGAAGGACGCTTTTCTACGCGCCTCCCTTTCCGCTCCCGGGGTTTCCTTCACCCTCAGCTCGGAAGGGAAACGCCAGCTTGTGCTTCCCGCCGCTAAGGACCGCCGGGAGCGCCTTGCCCGGGTTTACGGCGAGGCCGTATGCCGCCACCTCATCGAGGAGGAGCTTAACGACGTGCAGGCAGGCATTCACGGGTTTCTTTCGGGGCCGATGTTCCACCGCCCCTCCCGTACCCTCCAACTGTTGTATGTCAACAACCGGCCCATCGAGTATCGCCCCCTGGGCTTTCTTCTAACCCGGGCCTATGAGTCGATGCTGCGCCGGGGTGAGCATCCGGTGGCGTTTCTTTTTATCACGCTGGAGCCTTCCCTTCTCGATGTAAACGTCCATCCCGCGAAGCGGGAACTGCGTTTCTTCGACCAGAATTACATACACAGCCTCGTGATGAACCTCGCAAAGAAGGCACTGGGAGGAAAGGCCCACCGAATCGACACGGAAATTTTTCGGGGAGCGGGGGCCCCTGCGGGTTCAATGAAGCATGCTGCCGACGTTCCTGAACATGGGGAAGATACAGGCGGCAGTGCGTCCGGCGTTGGAATGATAGAAGGAGCGTCGCTTTTCCAGGGAGGTGCGGCAGGGCGGGTGTACGACGGGCCCCGTTCCTATGACGGCGCAGGGGAGGGGGCCTCCCTCCGCTCCGTAAGCGTCGTCTTCGACACCTATATCGTCGCCCAGGACGGGGACGGACTATTCCTCATAGATTACCACGCGGCCCATGAGCGGATAATCTACGACAGGCTCATTACCGCGGGCACGGAGGGCGATTCCCAGGGGCTCATCTTCCCCCATGCAGTGGAGCTGACACCCGGGGAATGCTCCCTCGTAATTGAGCACCGGGACGTCTTTGTTCGCGCAGGTTTCGAAGTGGAGCAAATAGGGGAGGGAGCAGTAGCGGTGAGGGCCGTCCCCGCCGCCGCTAAGGGAATAGACATAGACATATTTTTCCGAGATCTGCTCGATTCCCTCGATTCACTAAAAGAAGGGGCCGTGCCGGATTGGAGGAAACTAATAGCCGAGAAGGCCGCGTGCCATGGAGCCGTCAGGGCCGGCGGGGGCCTCTCCGGTAGCGATGCCGCCATGATTGCCGCGGCTGCCCTTTCGGGGCGCCATGAGCTTAGGTGTCCCCACGGCCGTCCCTATCTGTACCGCATCGAGAAAGCCGACATCGAGAAGCTTTTTAAACGTTCGTGATTCAACGGGACCCGGGCCCTTTTTTTCGGACCGCCATTATCAGGTTCGATTTGTGGTCATGCCGCCAGACCCCGTACCCGAAGTTGAAGGGGAGCGGGAGCGCCCTTTCGCGGAAAGCAGCCGCCATTTCGGGTTGTGTTACCGGATGTTTCATGTCCCTGAGGGCGAGGGGGGACGAATAATGGCCGAAGAGGAGAGTCATCCACGGGTCCCGGTGCAGGAGCTTGAAGGGCATCCCCGAATCGTCCTGGATGAGGAGCCTGGTACGGCCGAGGAGGGACCGGCAGTATTGCTCGAAGCTCGGCCTATGGAGGAGATAAAAAGCGGACTTGATGATCACGTTCAGGTTCTCCAGGCGCATGAAAAACTTCCCTTCCGGCCGCGCCGGGTCCATGGAGTCCCACTGCAGTCGCATGCTCAGATAGAGGATCTCCCTTTCCGGCCCCGTTTCCGATACTTTAAAAATGATACGATTGCCCCGCACAGCGGGCCCCTCGCCCAGCACTTTGCTACCTTCATTAAGGGGAAGTATCTCGCCTTTGGAGTTCAAACCCACTGGTTCGATCCGGCGTATGTCGAGCTCTAAAAGGGCGGCGAATAAAAGGATGGTCGGCAGGGTGCCTTCGAGAAAAGGATTGCGCATCTCATGCCTCATGACTGCCGACATCATGTAGTTTTTCCGGGCGATGCTGCCAGTGACGGACCGGAGGGCCCTGAATCCGCTCCTCAACTGGTTCACGTTCAGGGCCAGGGGATCCGGTACTCTGCCCGGCGGTTCCATGGACACCATGATGTAGCGCCGTGCGACGGGATAGAGTATGTACATATTGATGAAATCGCCGCCGGAAAGGGGATAAAAAACGGTCCCATAATCGAAATGGGGCAACAGGTACTGGTTCCTCCAGGGAATCATGTGAAAGATATTTTCCCGGAGCACGGAGCTCCAGAAAGGCCCCATCTCCCGTGAGTGCTCCTTAAAGGCCTGGGATTGGGTGAGGCTGGCCAGGGGGCTTGAAGGCGAAATCTGCATTCCTGCGAGAAACCGCGCAAGATCATTGGGCGATGCGGCGGCACTTTCCTGGGCGCAGACTTCCCCGCAGGATGAAAACGCCAGCAAGATGATTCCGGCGGCGATGATGAAATATTTTCCCATAAGCTGCTCCCAGTATTTCTTGTTTTCTGCCCTGTTTTCCGTTTTCTTCCGGCTATATTCCCCTTTTCCTGACTGCAAGGAGAAGATTGGACGCATGGTCCTTTCTCAGCACACCATAGCCGAAATGGAACGGCAGCTCCCCGGCCCGTTCTTTGAAGGCCTGGGCCAAATCGGGTTGCCGTGGCGGGGATGGGATTTCACGGAGCCGCACGGGCATATCAAATGTTCCGAAAAGGAAGATGTCGAATTTGTCGCGCGTGAAATATCTATAAGGTATTCCGGAATCGTCCTCAACAAGAAGGTCAGTCCGTTCAAGGAGCGATCTGCAAAAGGCCCGGTAATTTTCTGAATGAAGAAGATAAATGGCCGACTTGATGAGGACGTTGAGGCCGGATAGAGAGGAGAAGTACCGACCCTCCGGGGTAGCCGCCTCCATCGAACGCGGGGTGATACGCAAACTAAGGTAGATGATTTCCCGGGGGGTCGGTGTTCCCGGGGCGGTGAAGGTGATGCGGCTTCCTTTCACCGCAGGCGTTTCACCGTGTATTTTACCATTCTCGTCAAGAGAGGCAAGGACGCCGGCAGGGGATATGCCAATTGGCTGGATGCTTTTCAGGTTCAGGTTGAGCCTGGCGGCGAAGATGAGATATACCGGAAGTGTCCCTCCCAGCTCTTTGCTTTTAAGAGACGCCCGCATAGCCTTCGTCACGAAGTAGTTCACCGATGAGATGGTCCAGATACAGCCTCGGAGTGAATTGAGGCGCTGTTTAAGCTGGTTTTCCGAGAGTTTCAACGGGTCAGGTATTTTACCCTCAGGTTCCATTGATACCATGATATAACGACGCGCTGTGGGAAAGAAGGTGTACATATTGATGAAATCTCCTCCGCAGAGGGGGTAGAACACCGTCCCGTGGTTGAAATGCGGGACGATATAACGTTCCCTCCAGGAGATGATTTTCCGGATGTTTCCTGTTTCTACCTTCTCCCAGAATTCATCCATCTTTTTTCGATGTTCTTTATAATGCGAGGTTTTCGTGAGTTTTTCAAAGGGGCTGGCGGGGTCCACCGGCATTCCCGCCAGAAACCTGGCCAGGTCGTTAAGGTACGAAGAGGGAATTTCCCCGGTGTTGGCGATTGCGGAAGTAAACGTAATGACTGAAAGAAGGGATAGTAATGCTGAAAGCGCGATTTTCATTGAATTCTCCGACAAGGTGGTTCTTTTCAGGGCGTGATGACCATAAAGGCGGCGTTCCGGATGTCAAATACAAAAAAACATCCGCTTGAACCGACAGGGGAAAGTCATGAGAAATGAGTAAAGCGTACAGAGGACGCTTTTAGCCATGGCTTTTTAAAAAAGCTTGACATAATATATATCATGATATATATTATGAGAACCTCTGGCATACTCAGAACTTAGGTTTTCCCGCCCGCCGAAGGCGGGCGGGAAAACCTAATTATTTAAAGTTTGCCTTATCTTTCATGGGTGAATATTATGCAAACTGCTAAACTGTTTATGAATGGAAGAAGCCAGGCCGTACGCTTGCCCAGAGAATTTCAATTTACCGGAAATGATGTGCTTATTCAGAAAGTAGGCAATGCGGTAATACTTCTTCCGCATGATAAATCCTGGGAAGTGTTTCTTCATGGTTTAAATAATTTTACTGATGATTTTTTAAACGAGGGACGTGATCAGGGTAAAAACCCGGAAAGAGAAGGATTCTGATGTATTTGCTGGATACGAATATTTGTATTTATATCATCAAGAAGAAACCCGCGGATGTTTTAAAGAAATTAAAGACAAAATTAAAAACAGCTATTTATGTTTCTACCATTACTATTGCCGAGTTAGAATATGGCATTGCAAAGAGTCAATTTCCGGAGAAGAATAAAATAGCTTTAATTGAATTTCTGTCAATCTTTAATATTTTGTCTTTTGATGATGCTGATGCCGTTCATTTTGGGGAAATAAAAAAAGAATTGGAAAAAAAAGGAAAAATAATTGGACCAATGGATTTATTATTAGCTGCACAAGCGAAATCAAAAAAATTGATATTAGTTACCAATAATTCAAAAGAATTTGAAAGAGTAGAAGGATTAAAAATAGAAAACTGGTTGCAAACCTGAAATGCTGATGTTGTTGGGGTTGTTTGGCGGGGGCGCGAAATCCTTTTCGCGCCTCCCACCACAACCCCGCAGACCTTTTTCTTCTTGACTTTCCTTGAAATATATGGATATCTTCCAACAGGGCAATGCTGGTGAAGAAACATTATTGCTATTGCAAAGCGCAGGGTTCAAGTTTAACCCCCTTCGCTGAGTGTGAAAGCATACGTATTTACGGGTTGTCTCATGAAAAAGATTATCCTCGGAATTACAGGTTCCATCTCGGCCTACAGGGCCTGCGACCTCGCCCGGCTTTTCGTTAAGGAAGGATATTCGGTTTTTGCCGTAATGACCGTAAACGCTGAGCGCTTCATAACTCCTTTGTCATTGAAAACCCTTACCGGCAATCCCGTCGCCACTGAAAAAATATACTGGGAGGACCGAAGGTCCGGCCACATAGCCCTTCGAGAAGGGGCGTCGCTACTCCTTGTGGCCCCGGCTACGGTGAATATCATCGGAAAGTTCGCCGCGGGCATTGCCGACGATGTTCTCAGCACAACCTATCTTGCATCGGAATGCCCTGTCCTCCTGGCCCCCGCGATGAACCCGGTGATGTATCGTCATCCGGCCGTGCAGGAAAACATGGAGCGCCTCCGGGCAAGGGGAGTGCTGTTCGTGGAGCCTGAACAGGGCACCGTGGCCTGCGGCGATGAGGGGAAGGGCAGGCTTGCGGATATAATGACCATCTACGAGGCGGCAATCAATGCTATTAAGGGATAGGAAAGTTATTGTGACCGGAGGGCCCACCGTGGAGTCCATCGACCCGGTGCGTTTCATATCCAACAGGTCCACAGGCAAGATGGGGAAGGCCCTGGCCGATGAGGCGGCTGTCCGCGCACGGGAAACGGTATTTATCCACGGCCCCGTCCATGAGTCGCTCATCGACGGAGTGGAGTATCGGACAATCGCGATTGAATCTACAGAGGAGCTTCTGGAAGCCGTGAAGGGGGAGCTCGCCCCCGACGCGGTCCTCGTAATGGCGGCGGCCCCGGCCGACTACCGCCCGGCGAAAAAATCACCGGTGAAAATAAAGAAGAAAAAAGAAGAGCTGGTCCTCAGACTGGTGAAAAACCCCGATATCCTCAGGACCGTGGCTTCCATTCGCTCGGTGAATCCCGCCTATGGAGGCGTATTCCTGGCCGGGTTTGCCGCAGAAACGAACAACCTGGAAGAATACGCCCTCGCCAAGCTTAGGGAAAAAGACCTGGACATGATATGCGTCAACGATGTTGGCCGCAGTGACGCAGGGTTTGGAGTCAACACAAATATTGTTACGGTCTTCATGCGAGGGGGCGAAAGGATGGAACTTCCTCTTATGTCGAAGAGAGATACCGCCTCCCGTATTCTGGATTGCGTGGAAGAGGGGCTTACGAAAAAAACGACCCAGTTGCTCACTTGATTGGGCCGGGCTTTCCCCCGGATACCCGGTCCCCGGCCGGTTTTGCTTCTTGCCCCTGAACTTCAGGGGCTGATAAATCGGCTTGCAGGGAAGGAGGTCTGTATGTGGCGTAGAGAACCGTCCGTAGCGGGCTCATTTTACCCGTCAAACCCGGAAAAGCTTTCCCGGGAAATCGACAGATATCTTAGCGAGGCGGGAGACCGCACCGTCAAGGGCGAAGTCCTTGCCCTGATATCACCCCACGCCGGATATATCTACTCGGGGCCCGTGGCTGCCCATTCATTTAAGGAGCTGAAAGGAAAGAACATCGATCTGGCCGTGGTCATCGCACCTTCCCACCGGGCCCGTTTTGACGGAGCTTCGGTAATTCCGGAAGGGGCCTATGTTACTCCGCTGGGGGACGTGGAGGTGGACGCGGAATTGGGCGCCAGACTTCTTCAAGAAAAGCATTTCAGCTTTATAAAACAGGTCGATGAGGCGGAGCATTCCCTTGAAGTTCAGGTCCCCTTCCTCCAGAAAACCCTGGGGAACTTCAAGATAGTGCCAATCATAGTAGGATGCGTTGACCTCCCGACATGCCGGACGCTCGCCGAGGAGCTGGGGCGGCATCTTTCAACGGAAAAGAGGAGTTTTGTCATGGTCCTTTCAACGGACCTGTCCCACTATCTCCATCATCAAAAGGCGCGGTCTGTGGATGAAGTGTTTATTGAATCTCTTTCAAAGTTCGATGAAGAGGACCTGTATCGGGTGCTTTCGAGCGACAGCGCCCAGGCCTGCGGGGAGGGGGCGGTCCTCACGGGAATGATTGTTGCGAAGAAGCTCGGGGCCAGGAAGGTGGATATTTTGAAATACGCCACATCCGGCGATACCGCCGGCGGAAAGGACCAGGTGGTGGGATACCTTTCAGCGGCCATTTCCAAATAAGGAGGACGATGTGGACGCGCTAACTATCGACCAGCAGAAGAAACTTCTGGCCCTTGCGCGCCGGACGATTCAAAACGCCCTTGAAGGCGACGGGGCCCCGGACCCGGAAGAGAAAGGGGCATTTGCCGATTCTATATACGCTGAAAAGCGGGGCGCCTTCGTGACGCTACACATACAGGGAAAACTCCGGGGATGCATCGGCCATATTGTGGGCTCCCGGAAGCTTCCCGAGACGATAATCGACATGGCCGCCGCAGCGGCCTTCAGGGACCCACGCTTTCCGTCCCTTACGAAGGGGGAGTACGAAAAAGTCGACCTTGAGATAAGCGTTCTTACTCCTATCGAGGAAGTGAAGGACCTGAATGAAATTCAGGTGGGGCGCGACGGGCTCATAGTGTCCCACGGGTATCGCCAGGGGCTTCTCCTGCCCCAGGTGGCCGCCGAATACGGATGGAGCAGGGACCAGTTCCTTGAGCACACCTGCTATAAAGCAGGCCTCCCCGGCGATGCCTGGAAATGGAAGGACACGAAAATAGAAAAATTTTCCGCCCAGGTTTTCGGTGAGAAGGAACTCGGGATGTTTTAATGACCCGTCCCCATGAGACTTACCGGCAACACGGTGCGAAAAAAGGACGACAGTAATACGGCAATCTCAAATAATCAGGTTTACCGGCCCGCCTTCGACGGGCGTGTAAACCCGTAGTTCTCGTTACTGCCTTTAATTTACGGCTCCCATATTTCAAAACTGGAACTGATGATGAAAAAAACCGTATTTGTTTTATTCGCCGCCCTGACGCTGATTGTTTTTTCGTGCAAGGACGAGGGCCGTTTTGTTGAGCCAAATTTCATTTTAACAAAATGGGCCGGGGCTATACGAAACTTAAATTACAGGGATTATGCCGCATGTGAGGCCAATCCGAAAAGCGAAGCGACCTTCCGGGAAATGTACCGGAGCTATTATGTGGTCGACCTCATGGCCACGGACATAGAGGACCCCGAAAGCAATAAGACGAAGACCGACCAGGCAGGAAACCGTTACCGGCACCGCTCCCTCGAATTCGAGGGGACCATCATCAACCGGGAAACAGGGAAGGAGACGGGCGTTTTGCGGGGCAATGCGATGTTTGTAAAATTCCTTGACGGGAAGAGGTCACGGGATGGATGGCTCCTTTCCAACAGGACGCTCATCCATGTCCCGCGATAGAGGGATTAGAGCTCCGAGGAGTCTATCCCCACTTTTGCGGCCCCCATTGCGGGCGTCTTGTCTTCGTTTTTCGTGGCGAGGTACTTCACATTGTCCTTGAGGCCCGGCAGGGCGCGCTCCTCCACGACCTTTTTCACAATGGGAAATATAAAGCGGTGGGCCTTGGAAAGCCCTCCTCCGATGACCACCGCCTCGGGATTGAAAATGTTTACCAGCCCGGCGATGCCGATTCCCAGGTAGAACGATATCTCTTCCAGGGCTTTCCGTGCAAGTGCGTCGCCTTTCACGGTCTCCTCGTATATCATCCGCGCTGTGAGTGGTTCTTCCTTTATGCGGGCCATCAGAGATGAGTTGTTCTTGCCGCGGAGCATCGATTTTGTCAAATCCACCAGCGCAGTGGCGGAAGCGTACTGCTCCAGGCATCCTGTATTGCCGCAACGGCATTTTTTTCCACGGTAATCGATGGTAAGATGGCCCACCTCAACGGAGCTTCCGGATTGCCCTTTGTAGACCCTGTTGTCGATAATCGCCCCGCCGCCTATGCCGGTCCCCAGGGTGAGCATTACCCAGTTTCGGAATTTCTTCCCATGGCCTATCCACCATTCGCCTATGATGGCCGCTGTGGCATCGTTTTCCAGGAACACCCGAACGCCCGTCTTTTTTTCAATTATTCTCGCCAGGGGATAGTTGTGCCAGGCCTGGATGTTGGGGCTGGTGATGATGACCCCCTTCTTCCCGTCGATTGCGCCGGCAGCGCCGATGCCGATAGCGCGAAGAGCGCTCACCCGGGAGTCGAGCCGCTCCGTAAGGCCTTTGAGGAGGCCGATGACAGCATCGTTGATGCCATCGGAGGTTTCCGGGGTGCGGGTTTTGCCGTTGGCGAACATTTTACCTTCACTGTTGGTTATGACCGCCTTGATAAAGGTGCCGCCGATGTCGATTCCTGCGTACATGTTTTTCCTCCTGGGCGTTGACAATCTATCCGCTGGAACATGGCCGGTAAAGGAATTTTTTTTGTAGGCCGCTATATTATCACAAAAAATACTTTTCAAACCTGTGGCGATGAAAGCATATAAAACAGGGTAACATTAAAATGCTTATTGATCTTCACACCCATACGACTGCCTCTGATGGCATTTACTCTCCCCGGGAGCTTATAGACCGTGCCATCGAGGACGGGTGCCGCATAATGGCGGTCACCGACCATGATACCGTGGGAGGCCTTCCTGAGGCCGTGGAATACGCCCGCAGGAAGGATTTTATACTCGTTCCCGGCATTGAGTTCAGCATCGACTTCAAAGGAGGATCGTTTCACCTCGTGGGGTTGAATGTGGACCATGATAACGTTGCGCTTCAGGAAGTCCTCGATGACCTTCAGAAGAAGCGAAACGCCAGGCTTGCCGGAATGCTGGACGATTTGTCGAAAAACGGCATCATCATCCGCGAGGAAGAGGTCATTGCGGAAGCGCGGGGGGAGTCTCTGGGGCGTCCCCATGTTGCCAGGGTCCTGGTTCGACACGGCCATGCCAGAAATACCGAAGACGCCTTCCGGCACTATCTCGTACCCGGAAAACCCGGTTACGTAAAAAAAGAGAAGATTGCTCTCGACAGGGCGCACTCCCTCATTAAGGGGGCTGGCGGCATTTCCATCATCGCCCATCCCGCATCCCTGAATTTTAGCGATTTTTCCGGTTTCGAAACGATTTTGCGGGATTTTATTGACCGTGGAATTGAAGGATTAGAGGCCTATGCCCCCCTCCACGATGAAAGCCAGGTTGGGCAATTCCTTTCTCTAGCTCGGAAATACAATCTCCTCATTTCAGGGGGAAGTGATTATCATGGTGATAAGCGGGAAAAACTTGGTTTTTACAGTCCCACAAGGTCCATTCCTCTAAAAATATGGGAACCCCTTGCTCTTCGGCTGAATTTTCCCCTCTCTCCTTAAGGGAAGTCCTTAAAATTAAGGGTGCTCGCATAAACTGCGTCCACCCGGCTGCCTCCAACAGTCGGGGAAATCCGGTTTTAATGACTTCACTCATGAATTGAGCTTTAACTTCCGTCGAAAGATGTCGGTAAAGTCTTGTTTTTGCACTGCTCCAAAAAAATTAAAAGTTCCCCTTGACGATTTGAGCTTTTATTTGTATATTATTGTTAGCACTCATCAGCATAGAGTGCTAACAATTTTCAGACTTTGTTCATATCATGAGGAGGTGCGATATGAAATGGGGTATTGCAAAAAGAAACAGGGAAAGCGGGTCAAGCCTGGATTTATTTCACCGGGATATTTCCAGGGTGTTCGATGATTTCTTTGCGTTGACTCCTTCGTCCATGTTTGAGTTCGACTGGACCCCTTCTGTGGATGTTGAGGAGGACGAGACGTCCATAAGGGTGAAAGCTGAGATTCCCGGAATTGAGGAAAAGGACCTCAGGGTTACCATTGAAAATAATGTCCTTTGCATTGAAGGAGAAAAGAGGGAAGAGCGGCGAGAGGAGGGGAAGGGCAACAGGTATGTTCTATCCGAGAGGAAATTCGGCTCCTTTCATCGGGCCCTATCGCTTCCTGAAGGAGTGAATTCGGACAAAATCAAGGCTTCGTTTAAAAACGGGGTGCTCAAAATTGAGATTCCGAAAGAGGAATCCCAAAAACCCCGTAAAATTGCCATCGACGTGAAATAGGAGGTGGGCCATGTTCACAACTTTCGACATTATCGACGATATTCTGGGTCTCAAAGGCGCGGTAGACAGGTTTTTTAATGATACATCCACTTATGGAAGACGTTTTGATCTCCCCTATGTAAATGTCTACGAAAAAGGGGACTCGCTGGTGATCAAGGCCGTAGTGCCGGGAGTGAAACCTGAGGATGTGGATATCCAGTTGATTGATAACAGCCTTGTCATCGAAGGGGAGAAGAAAGCGGATTATACGGACAAGCCTTATATCCGCAAGGAAAGGAGCTTCGGAAAATTCAAAAAATCCGTGCGGCTTCCCTATCGAGTGGACCCGGGAAAAGTCCAGGCGCTAATCCAGAACGGCATTTTAACGGTCCATCTGGAAAAGAGCGAGGACGCGAAACCCAGAAAGATTGAGATCAGGTAAGGAGGCAGAGCCATGACGAAGGATGTAAGAAACAATGTAATTCGGGACGATGTGGTGCTGGTTCCTCCCGCGGACATATATGAAAATGAAGAGTGTTTTGTGCTACGCTGTGAAATGCCCGGCGTCGGGAAGGGCGATGTGGAGGCCACAATCAACAATAATGAGCTGATTATCACGGGAAGGGTGAACCCGGAGGAGGGGGAAGATAGAAGCCCTGTGTATTCAGAGTACAGCCTCCGGAATTACCAGAGGAAGTTCAGGGTGGATGAAAACATCAATGCCCCGGCTATTACGGCGGCGCTGGAAAATGGGGTGTTGACTGTGACACTTCCTAAGAGCGAAAGGGTAAAACCCAGGAAAATTGAGATAGCCTTTGAAAAATGAGGGGGGAATCAGGGGCGAATAAAAAGGGCTTTCCATAAAAAAAGGAAAGCCCTTTTTTTATGATGCCTTGGCGGTCAGCACTGGATATCAACATGCTCTCCAAGGCCGCTTATTTGCTGAATAGCGGCCTGTTTTGCCATTTTCTCTTCCAGGCCGGCCCCTGCCCCGGAAATGATGAAGAGCATTTGATTTAGCTTCTCGATGCTGGCGATTATGTCGCTCTGTACATTTGTAACGTTCATGATTGCTACCAGTTGCTTTTGCTATTCATATTATCGGAGGAAAGCAGTCATTTGTTGAGCGTTTTTTTGTGTTAGCAGGCCGGGGTTGGCCCTCCCGCAAGTTCGCTCAGGCGCCGCAAGGGACTATGCCACCGCGTTGTTGTTGCACATATACAAATTTGTGGATGTGACAAAATAATTGCGTAAGAATAAATATTTTTGAAACAAGGGATGGTCTTATCTGTCCGAAGAATTAAGAAACGGAGGTGGTATACATGTTTATGATAAAATATCAGACAGCCGTATCCATCCTATTTATTACCGCAGCGGTTCTCGTGGCCGGTTGTAAGCAGGAGTCTCCTGACCTCAAAGAGAGTAACCGCCTCTCGCAGGCGGCTCGTACTACGGCGCCGGCGATGCCGGGAAGGGTGGCCGAGGAGGCCGATAACGGCCAGTCGGTTACGGACGGAACCGCCGACGGGCGAAGGACCCAACAGCCCGGCGCGGCCGGGCAGCAGGACGAAGGCGGCTTCTTCACCGCTGTGCGAATGAAATCGATGCTGGTGCGCCCCATGGAAAAAGCCGCGGAGCGCCTGCTCGAGTACCATGTAAGCCTGGAATACCAGTGCGCGGACTTCCAGAAAGCGCGCCAGGAACTGCTCGCCATCGTTTCACAGTACGGCTTTATCCGGTCCGGGCGCACCGACATCAGCGGGACCTCGTCGCTTAATCTCAGCATCGCCGTCCAGGCGAAAGACCTCTACCGATTCCTGCTCGACATAGACCGTATTGGCAAACTCTCCGGAGAGCAAATCAATGTCAATGATCTAACGGAGGAGATGGTGCTATCGCAGCGTCAGGCGCGCCGCGAGGACATCCGCCTGCAGCGGAAAACGCGAGGGCTCGCGGGTATCTCAGCGGCGGCGGGGAACTGGCAGACTATAGAAGAGTCTATCGCGCGCAGCGAGGACAGTCAGGACCAGGCCGAGCACCGCAAGTGGAAGGTGATGGATCGTGTAAACTGGGCGAGCGTGTCAGTCAGCCTGGAGCCGCTGGGCGCGGTTCACATGCCGCCGTACAAGAAGGCGCTCTATGAAATATTGGACCTGCTTCTCTGGATACCGTACGCGCTGATTTACCTGACACCCATCATCCTCTTTATCTTCTTTCTCCGCTGGAAACGGCACTGGTTTTCATGGTTGTTCAAAAAGAAGGCGGTTGAAAAGAAGGAGTAACTACCGCTAATATTTAATCTCTCCCGCCCGCTGAAGGCGGGCGGGAGAGATTAAGTCCTGAGTAAGACTATAGTTACATTTCATGGGAACCTCAAAAATTTGATTTTTAGATGTTCCCTTATTCCATTAGAAGAGTTTAATTGTGTAATTGACCGTGACCATGAGATAGTGTCCTTTGGAAATCAGCTCATAGTCGTCAGCAGTATTATGGTTGCTTTCGAGCATATACTGTGGATGTACATTGATAAAGTCGGAGTACTTATAGATAAAGCCAAGGTAGAAACGGTTCATACTGAAACCGCTCCCTTCGAAAAACGGCTCGCCGACAACCCGTGCGCCTGCGTCAATGTCTCTTTCATTGTTCGTGCCGCGGTCCTCGATCATGCCGAAGAAAACTTCATCGCCAATGGTAAGAGTGAAGCTTGGTGAAATGTTATAGGAAAGGGTGACCATTTCCCTCAGCATCATTGACCATCCCCGTCGCTGGTTTGCCCTGGTATAGAAAGCATTGTTGGCATACAGCTTATTGTGCAGGATTATCCGGTTGGCGATGGTAAAACTTCCAAGCCTTATCTCGAAAATCGGAACAAATTCGATATTGTGCGAGTAGTAATAATCGTTGTCACGCCGGGAGGTGTCCTTGGGCCATTTGGGGGCAGAGGTATTTCTCTGGTCGATGTTGGGGAAGCCCATGTAGTAGTACCAGATGGGCAGCTTAAATGTCACGTTATCGGAAATCTTGTTGATGTATACGGGGCCCGTGAAAAGTTCTAAGAACTGGTTTCCCACTCCATCATTGTTTTCCCAGGTCCTCGTCTGGTTTGAAAACTCGTACCGGTGTCCGGGCATAATGGTCCATGCCCAGTTGGGGGAGAGGAGAAGGGTGCAGTTGAAGTATTCCCAGGACCTCTTGTAGGTGGGTACTGCAGCATTGGCTTCCATAGAAGTGGAGGCCAGGATGAAGGCCGCAAAAATGAGGCAAAGAGCGGCAAAAAGAAATCTTCCCTTTTTCATTACGTCACTCCTGAAATAAATGTATATTCACCGGGGACAGATGTCCCCCTGTGTTCAATAAAAAATCTAAAAAATCTGATATCCGGGGCAAAAAAAGACAGGGCGTATTTCTATGTATAGAAACACAATATGGAATGATACTATATCGAAAGCCGATCTGAGTGTCAATCGAAAATAACAATGATTTCATGGAAATTCCCGGCAGGCGCCATTATATATACGACCAGTGTAGATGTTCCCCTTTATCAAAACTGGTTCAAAGCCACCAGGACCGGGTCCCAAACGGGACTGAAGGGCGGCGAATATGCCAGGTCCATATCGGTCAGTTCCTCTACAGTAGCCTTTGAGGTCATGGCTACAGCCAGCATGTCTATTCTTGAAGCCGCGCCTTGAAATCCTACAATCTGTGCTCCGATTAAAGTTTTGTTTTCTTTGTCCACCACAAGTTTAAGATGCATACTGCCGGATACAGGGCAGTAATGGGCTGCGGTCCTCGATTTAATAACCCTGGCCTCGTATTCTATCCCAAGCTCTCTGCATTCCCTTTCACTTAAACCCGACCTGGAGACCTCCATCTCAAGCACTCTGGCGATGCCTGTTCCTAATACTCCGTTAAATTTTGCATGCCCGCCGACCGCGTTCTCGCCCGCGATTTTCCCCTGCTTGTTGGCCGTGGTTCCAAGCGGAATATAAACATCTTTGCCGCTTATGGCATGCCAGGCTGTCGCGCAATCTCCGGCCGCGTATATATCTTCAATACTGGTCTTCATTTCCATGTCTACCAGTATGGCGTTTCTGGGTCCCAGCTCTACGCCGCTTCCTCCGGTAAACTCCGTATTGGGGGTCACGCCTATCGAGAGAAGCACAAAATCGGCCGGAATCTCTCCTTTGTCTGTTTTTACTTTTTCCACACTCTCCCCGCCAGGAAAAGCTTCAACGCTCTCGCCTACACGAATAGTAACTCCTCTTTCTTCTAGATATGCCGCCAGAATATTGGCCATGTCATCATCCATGTTCGGCAGAATATGGGGAGCTCTTTCAATTAAAGTTACCCTGCATCCTTTTTCAATGAATACCTCCACCATTTCAAGGCCTATATATCCACCGCCGATTATGACTATATTGCTCGGCCTGTATTCTTCCAGGTATTGTTTTATTTTAACTCCATCGTTAACATTTCTTAATTTAAAAATTCCCATTTTCTCAACTCCTTCAAATGGGGGGACAAGCGCTCTGGCGCCTGTAGCTATAACCAGTTTGTCATAATTGTCTTTAAATGTTTTCCCTGTGACGACATCCTTGATTTCAATTGATTTTGAGGCAGGGGCCAGCGATATGGCCTCTGAATTTAATTTAACATCAATATTACTTTCCTTAAATTCTTCAATAGTACGGGCTATCAGTTTATCCTCTGACTTAACGGTTCCCCCTATAAAATAAGGCAGGCCGCAGCCCGCGTAAGAGATGTGCTCCTCATTGGTGTAAACCGTAATTTCTGCATCTGGATTAACTCTCCTGGCTTTTGAGGCAGCACTCATACCTGCGGCTACTCCACCTAATACTATCAACTTTTTAACCATTTCTTTACCTCCGATTAAATTTTAAGGGCCCATGCCAGAGCGATGTGCTGCCTGTATCGAGCCCGTCGCGATAAGCCTCTTGAAGCGGGCTTTTTCTCGAAAGGGGACATCCCCCCTCTTGAGACTACCTCCGAGAATATGACTTATGTCAGGTAGGGAGAGCGCCCCGGGATGAGTGCTCTTTCCTATGCATTAATAAAAGTGAGTAATTATTAAAGGCCCATGTCAAGGAGCTTTGATGAAAAAAAAGTGTTATTTTCTTGACATAATACATATATAATATTTTATAGAAAAAACATGCTCCGAAATTAGGAGGAATTTCCTGAAAATTAAGTATGGGAGTGTATATTGTGAAAAGAAAAATGATAGGTGTAATTATAGCAACCATAGGCATCCTAACTATGGCTCTCTTCGGATGCGGAGACGAAGGCGGTAGCATAGACGAAACTGGGAATCCCTCGATTTCCCAGGTAGCTACACCGAGATTTACCCCCAGCGGAGGGACTTATAATAACTCCAAAACAGTGACCATCAACTGCGACACCGCGGGCGCTACGATTTACTATACCACCGACGGCTCCGAACCCACTGAAGAAAACGGGGATGTCTATAGCGGGCCGATGACCTTTGACCGCACTACCACTGTTAAGGCAAGAGCCTATAAGGAGGGCTGGGAGCCCAGCGAAGTAGCACAAGCTGCTTACACAATTAAATACACGGTCGCCAATCCTACTTTTGATCCTCCAGGCTCAATCTTTTTTGAAACCCCCCAGACGATAACCATTAGTTGTGCCACCGAGGGAGCCACCATTCGCTATACCACCAATGGGAATAATCCCACGACTACCTACGGAACAGAGTACACTGGCCCTTTCTCTATCGGCAGGATGCCTAATAACCCACCCGTTATTGTCAAGGCAATCGCTTACAAAGAGGGTTACACTACAAGCAACGTAATGCAGGCAGAATATAAATTTCTGGATCTCCATGGAACAATACAGCTTAATGGCACTACGATCAAACTCCCGGAATCTGATTATATTTTAAAGGGGCCCAATAATAAGCCCGAGCTTAAATGGGTGTGGGGAAGCAACGAAGGCTATCTAGAGATGGACCAATACAGCGGGACTTCCATCAAGGAGGGTACACTCAAAAACATTACTATTAAAGTAAAGGGTGACAGCACCCTTAATGTAGGGGCAAACCTCTACGCCCTTAACTTTTCCCAGGGGGCCCATATCGAAGGATTAACGTCGGGAGTGAAGTTAACCCTGAATGGTCAAAACCTGAGAGTGGTTAACATCAATAGCCCCTACACACTTACGGCTAAAAACATCAAACTCATTATTGATGGGAACCATATCATAAATCCAGAGGCGAATAATACAGATGTTTTTTTGGGGAATATCGAATTGCAAAATAACGCAAATTTGGAGCTAACCGGCTATAGAGGCTGGTCGGGCGGCGGGTCCGGCGGGAGCAATAGGAAAACTATATATGGTATTAATGGCACACTGACCCTTAATGCCGGATCTTCCGCTGTGATAAATGTAACAGGACATGAATATACAACCTATAGCGAGTATGGCGTTAAGAATGTTGTTTTGAATGGAGGAAATTGTGAAATACAAATGGATGATAATTGTCCAAGCTGCGAGGTCAATCCAAAAGCTGTCCAATATGCACCGACGCTAAATTATACCTATACTACAGTTGGCGCCTGGGATTCGAATTATGTAAAATACACACGTTAATAATAACCCCTGTGTCAAGGAGCGGGATTGCTGGCAATAAATTTAAAGAAGCCCCTGTTAATACATTGACAGTCCGCCGGCGGCGGATACACTATCATCCATCCACCGGCACGGGCCGGCCACGCGACGTTTCGCCGTGCCCGTCGGACACAGGGGGGCGGGCCGCCAGGACAAGATTACATGAGTGTACATCGCCCATGAACAGGATATATTCCGGAATCGCCGCAACGGCAACACGAATGCCGCGGTATCTCGTTTTCTCGGCATGCCTTGCCATGATCTTCGTGCTTGGCCTGATAGATTTTTACACCGGCTACGAGATATCCTTTTCGATATTCTACCTCATCCCGGTAATTCTCGCGTCCTGGCGGATCAACATGCCCGCCGCGGCACTCATCTCTGTGCTCTCGGCGGCATCATGGTACTGGGCCGACTTCACCACGGGCCACAACTACAGCCACCCGGCGATAGCCGTCTGGAACGCCCTGATGCGCCTTATGGTTTTTCTGCTGGTCGCCTTCATCATCAACAAGCTCAATAATCTTTTTGAAAAGGAAAAGGAGCTGTCACGGACCGACGCCCTGACCGGAAGCTTCAACAGGAAGTACCTGTACGAGGTGCTAGCCAGGGAGATAGAAACTTCAAAGCGGCGCAAGAGTCCGTTGGCCCTGTCCTATATCGATATCGACAATTTCAAGACAGTGAACGACACACTGGGCCACAGAGCGGGTGACCGCATCCTCGTGGAGCTCGTGGAAACGGTGAAAAAGAACATCCGGACCATTGATTCCGTCGCGCGGGTCGGGGGGGGGACGAATTCGTGATACTCTTCCCCGGCGTGACCCATGACGGGATCAGGGCAATTCTGGAAAGGATACTTTCCGAGCTCGACAGGCTGAAGGCCGTCAACGGCTGGGAGGTCATTTCGTTCAGCATCGGCGTTGTGACGTTCGCTGACGGCATTCTCTCGGTGGACGAGTTTATCGAGCGTGCCGACAGCCTGATGTACGAGGTGAAGAAACACGGCAAGAACGGAATCCGCTATTCCGAAGCGTAACGGGCATGCCGGGGAAAAGCATGGATAGATGGATGTAAGGATTGTTCATGAAACCGGTGAAGAAAATCGCACTGCTTACCCTGCTGCCCGTCCTAGCAATTGCCGCCATCGCGTTCTTCAGCTCAACGGTGAGGGTGCTCGAATCCGCGGCGCCGGGCTTCACTCCGGTGAAGGACGATGCGATCGCGGCAAGGTACGCGCCGGTCCTCCTCTCGAACGCGACCTTCGGCTTCCCGCTGAAGTGCTACTACCGCGCGGCGCGCGACGGGGACGGCAGCCTCCACGTCGCCTACCATCCCGTCTGGGAGCGCGAACGCAACGACTCCGGCGGCCTCATGCCGTTCCTGAGCCGGGCGCTCTACACCGGGGGGCTGCGGATACAGCGCTTCATGTTTGGAAAGGGCGACGTGGAGATGATCGCGGTCAGGGTTGATCGCCGGGGAAAGGTTGTCTCGATACGCTACGAGCGCCCGAAGGACTACAGCCCGTACACGTTCACCGTGAAGCACGAGAACGTCGCGTTCGACGGCATCTTCCAGGAAACGCCCGCGTTCCGCGTCGCGTCGTGGAACCACCTCTTCGAGAAGGCCGACGGCGCCGACGCGGCACCCCGCGCGGGGGAACGCGCCTGGAAGTGCGGGCCCGAGTACTTCACCGACTCGCTCTGGGATGAGTACACGATGTTCCGCGCGAGGGAAACGCGTCTCCGAAAGAGCAGGGCGCATTTTGAGTGGGAGCGGATATCGGCCGAATGACGCGGAAAAAATACCGCGTCGCCATCGATAGGTGTTTAGGAGCGTCACATTTTTTACACATTGAACACGGTGGCATTTTATATTGATGTTGACATGGAAGGTCACGCGCTGATTATCGCCACATGGAGGACCGCTGATGGTTGAAGTGTTCCCGGGCATCTTCCAGGTGACGGAGGGGGCCTCACGCGGCGTCATGAGGCCTCCGGTGAACATCTTCATCATCACCGGGCCTGAGGGCCTCGTCTTTGACGGCGGATACGGCACCAGAAAAGATGTCCAATATTTTACAGAGAAGTTTCGGGAGGTGCAAAAGGAATGCCTTGCCAGGGGCGTTCCTTTCAACGTAACCCGCATAATGCCGAGCCACGCGCATCCCGACCATTTTTCCGGACTGGTTTCCCTGCGGAAAAAATTAGGGCTTTCCATCATCCTTACGAAATCGATGCACGACATCCTGGCGTCACGGGAAGCCTATCGCTCTTCGTACAATGTAGAAGGCCATATTCCATCGAAGATTAGAAACCCGGTGGTAGAGCGCGTCTCGAAGGCGACCCTGGGGCGGATATGGAGCTTCTTCTACGAGAAAGCCTATGGCACCGATTTCATCCCCGATCCGGACAGGATAATAGATAACCAGGGATATATCGACATAAATGGGCGTCCCTGGCGGATAATCCACTCGCCGGGCCATTCGGAGGACCATATCAGCCTCTACAATCCGGGCACCGGCGTCCTCTTCGCCGGGGACAATATTCTGAGGAGCGTCACCACCTGGCTCGGGCCCCCCAAATCCGATCTCGAAGCGTATATCGCTTCTTTGAAATACATTCGGGACCTCCCGGGGCTTTCCCTCATCTTAGGGGCCCATGGGAGCCCCATCGTCAACCCGCGTGAAAGGATCGGCGAAATTTTGCAATGGCGTGATGAAAGGACCCGCCAGGTCCTCGACCTGATCAGGACCTGCGGCGCTTCTGGCGTGACTCTCCGCGAAATGCTTGACCGCCTGTACCAGAAGAAAAGCTGGTTTACATACCGTATTGCCGAGGGATGGATTCTGGTGACGCTTGAGTATCTGGAAAAACAGGGGCTTGTGACTCACCGTATAGCCGGGCGGAAGGTGCTTTTCACCGGGCTTTGAAGCGACGCTTTCACACAACAAGCATTATCCGCACATCCATCACATTGGTCCCCGTGGGCCCAGTTGTGACGAGGTCTCCCAGGGCCTCGAAGAAATGATACGAGTCGTTTCTTAGAATATAGTCGGCATGATCCATCCCGGCTTCACGGGCCCGCGCTATTGTGCTCCCGTCGGCCATGGCGCCGGCGGCGTCGGTGGGGCCGTCGGTGCCGTCGGTCCCCGCGCTTCCCACGAGGACGCCCTCCAGCCCTTCAATTTCTCCGGCGGCGATGAGGGCGAATTCCATGTTCCTGCCGCCAAGGCCGCTTCCGAGGACGCGCACGGTCGTTTCCCCTCCCGAGATGATGCAGGCCGGCCGCGGGACCGGGTTGCCGGAGCTGAGTATTTCCCGTGCGATACTGCAGTGCCAGCGGGCGGCATCGGCGGTGTCTCCTTCTATCATCGACGAGAGTATCAGAGGATGATACCCCAGGCGCGCAGCGGCGTCCCTTGCCCCTGAGAGGGCATGGAGATTTGACGCTATTATGAATTGGCGCACGCGCTCGAAGGCGGCGTCGCCGGGCTTCGGCGTTTCTTCTATCCTTCCCGCAACCCCATCGGCAAAGCGCAGCAGCACCGAAGCGGGCGTTTTCTCCGCGATACCGTATCTTTCAAGGACGGCCCTTGCATCGGCGAAGGTTGAGCGGTCGGGGGAGAAGGGCCCCGAGGCGATGATGCCGACATCATCTCCCACGACATCGGACACCATGAAGTTGAGCACCGTAGCCGGGAAAGCGGCACGGGCTAACAGGCCCCCCTTGGCCCGTGAGAGATGTTTCCTCACGGCGTTCATCTCGCCAATAGAAGCCCCCGAGCGAAGGAGGAGTTCGGTGACCGCCCTTTTTTCCTCAAGTGTGATACCCTCCGCCGGGGCCGGGAGGAGGGCGGAACCGCCTCCGGATATCAGGGCGATGACGAGGTCCCTTTCTCCGCAATCTTCCAGGAGCCCGAGCAGGTCCCGCCCCGCGGCGAGGCCCCGTTCATCAGGCACGGGATGGGAAGCTTCAAGCTGGCGCACCCGTTCGAGTTTTTCTGTGTGCCCGTCCTTTACGATGATAAGGCCGCCGGTGATTGCGGGGCCAAGGCGCTCTTCCACGGCCCTTGCCATGGAGGCAGTCGCCTTTCCGGTGCCTACGACGAAGACCCGGTCAAAGGACTCCAGGTCCAGGGCCTCTTTTCGCGTCCCGCCCATAAGTAGGCTGCCTGTCTCCAGGTCGAGGAGCCGGAGGAGGGCCTCATGTGGGTCCACTGCTTGCAGGGCCCCCCGGAGTATGGTAAGAAAATCATTTTTGAGGTTCATCGGAGGTTTTACCCTGTCCCGAAACCTTTTCATTAAAGATTGGAAGGAAGCGTTCAATCTTATCAACTATGCCGATATCGGCGATGCGGAAAATTGGGGCATCGGGGTCGTGATTGACGGGCACGATGTGGCGGGAATTTTTCATTCCGGCAATGTGCTGGGCAGACCCGGAAATGCCGCAGGCGATATAAAGGCGCGGCGACACGGTTCGCCCCGTCATCCCCACCTGGGCACCATAGCTCACAAGCCCCATATCGCAGGCGCCCCTCGTTCCTCCGATGGCAGAGCGCGGGAAGAGCCCCGCCAGACCGCGGAGAAGCGCCATATTGTCAGTGCCGCCCACACCCCTGCCGGCCGCAACGACCACCTCGGCCTCCGAAAGCCCCGCTCCTTCGCCGGTCCGGGTGCTGATGGGCGGCATGGGGGAAGTTTTACCGGGGGGGAGGTCAATGGCCATAGCCGTCACGGAGCCCGGGCGGATGTTTCCGTTTTTTTCGTAGCTATATGCCCCGGGCATCAGCGTAACGAGGGCCGGCTTTACCACGGTGAGTTCCTCGCGGACCTTTCCATGCCATATCGTCCTTACGGCCCGAAAGGCGTCCTTTTCCGCAAAGATTTCCTCCGCACCGGTCGCGCAGGCGAGGCCGGTGCGCAGCGCCAGGGCAGGTGCGAAATCGCATCCCCGGGCATTATGGGCCCCCAGGACAAGGAGCGGCCTTCGCTCAATAAAAAAAGGAGCACAGGCGTTGATATACGCTTCCGCGCTGTAATGGCGCAGTCCAGGATTTACGAGGACGATGAGGTCGACTCCCGTCTCGCGGGCAAATTTCCCACTTTCAGGCGGCACATCATTCCACGCCCCCAGTGCCATGATGGAGAGGCCCTCTCCTTCAGCGATACTTCGCGCGGCGGCGGCGAGTTCATAGGAGTGGGCGCTAATCGTTCCTTCTTCGTGATCTAACATTATGAATATTGAATTGGTCATGACTGGGCTCACAGGATTGAAATGGAGTGGAGGTACTCAAGCAATTTATCGGCCATGCTATTGCTGTCCTCCTGAAGAAGGACTCCGCGGCGCGTATCCGGCGGAAGGGTGAGCTTTCTTGTAAGGAAGTCCCCGGGGCGCGCCTCTCCTCCGGGAAGAAGCCCGGGTATTTCCTGCGCCTTTGCGCGGAGCACATTAGAAAGGGAAGGGTACCTGGGGCGGTTTATTCCGGATTGGACGGTAAGCAGGGCGGGCATGGGAAGACGCAGTTGGTGGCGGCGTGTGCCGTCGATTTCACGTTCAACTTGAATTGATTTGTTTTCTTCGTCAATTGAAAGGGCCATTACATGGGTAGCCAGCGGCATTCCAAGGAGCTCTGCCGTCATAGGGCCCACGGCGGAGCCTCCACGGTCTTCGGACATCACGCCGGTGAAGATGAGGTCGTACGAGCGGCCGGCGGCGAAATCGGCAATGATGCGGGCCCGCGATTCCGGAGTAAGGAGGTCCGCATCTTCAACGAGTAGATGATGGGCTTCCGCGGCCCCCATGGAAAGGGCCCGCCGGAGCGCTTCCTTTACGCGGTCCGGGCCGATGGAGATGACCTCTACGCTGGACCCGGGACTGCCCTCGGCGGCGAGGAGGGCCTCTTCTATGGCGTATTCGTCATAGCTGTTGATGCGGTATGATGTCGGGGCCCGGCATACGATGTTTTTCCCGTCCTGAGATATCTCAAAATGGGATTCCGAATCCGCCACCTGTTTTACGCAAACGAGTATCTTCATGCTGTCCTTTTTTAAGCGGGAAGGGCCGAATGTTTCCTTCCCGGTGATACGCATAGTGCTCCGGGGGCATAAAAAAAGCAAGAAAAAAACGAGCGCTCGCTATATTAATTTCTTGACTTTTTACGCCCTCTCAGCATTTTGTTTCAAGGATGGCAAAAGCGATATGAGCACTCTATATCTGATAAGGCATGGCCAGGCTTCCTTCGGCAAGGAGAACTATGACATGCTTTCCGAAAAGGGGGTCCGCCAGTCGGAGCTCCTCGGGGAATATCTTGCCGATTTAAAAATTGCCTTCGACTCGGTGTACACGGGCCCACTGGTGAGGCACAGGGGGACAGAGCTCGCTCTCCGTAAGGCCATGAAAGAGAAGGGATTCGGGCTTCCGGAAGCAGTGTCCCTCTCCGAATGGACCGAATACGACTCGCGGTCGGTCCTGGAAGCCCTCATCCCCGAACTGCTGAGCGAAGACCCTTCGTACAAGGTCGACGCGGCAAATTTGTTTGCTGACAGAAAATCATTCCAGCGCGTCTTCGAAGCGGCAATGTACAAATGGTCGTCCGGGGAGTACCGGGCGCAAAACCTCATGCCCTGGCGGGAATTCGTTGCCATCGTTTACCGCGGCCTCGATACGGTCATGAAGCGTGACGGCAGGGGGAAGAGGGTGGCGGTCATCACATCGGGCGGGCCTGTCTCCGTGGCGGTGGGCCGCGCCCTGGGGCTTTCCGAAGTCAACACCATGCGCGTCGCCTGGCAAATCAAGAACTCTTCAGTGACGAGGTTCAAGTGCACGGAGACGGATATCATGCTCGAGTCTTTTAACGAGGTGCACCATCTTGAAAGAACCGGGGAAGGCGGTCTGGTCACTTATAGATAAAAAACAAATTTTTTAAGAAGCATGCCCGGAGGAAGGACTCGGGGAAACGCGTGCGCCGGATTTGTCGGCGGAAGAAAACAATAAAGAGGTGCGACATGGATTTCACGGTATCGGAAAAAATGAAGGCCATTCTGGAGATGATCAATGAGTTCGTCGACAGGGAGCTCATCCCCATGGAAATCGAATTTCGAAGCAGGGAGTTTCGCGACCTTTTGCCCGAGCTGAAGAAAAAACGCGACATGGTGAAGCGGATGGAGCTCTGGGGCCCCAACCTCCCGAAAGAATACGGAGGCATGGGCCTCGACCTCATGGACCACGCCTTAGTCTCCGAGGCCCTGGGCAGGACCCCTCTTGGGCACTATGTGTTCAACTGTCAGGCCCCCGACGCGGGAAATATTGAGATACTCCATCTGCATGGCAGCGAAGAGCAGAAGGAGAAGTACCTGCGCCCGCTTATAGACGGCGATATCCGCAGTTGTTTCGCGATGACCGAAGTGGACATGCCCGGCTCCAATCCGGTGATGTTGGAAACAACGGCCGTGAAGGACGGTGACGATTATGTCATAAACGGCCACAAATGGTATACTACCGCGGCGGACGGGGCGAAGTTCGCCATCTGCATGGCCGTCACCAACCCTGAAAACCCCACCTATTTGCAGGCGAGCATGATAATCGTCCCCACGGACACGCCGGGCTTCAATCTCGTGAGGAACATCCCCGTCATGGGGCATGAGGGGAGCGATTACTTCAGCCATGGGGAGATACTGTTTCAGAATTGCAGGGTGCCGCGTACAAACCTGCTGGGAAGCGAGGGCGCGGGTTTTGTAATCGCCCAGGAGCGCCTGGGGCCGGGCCGAATCCACCACTGCATGCGCTGGCTCGGCATCTGCCGAAGGTCCTTCGACATGCTCTGCCGCCGCGCCAATGAACGCAAAATCACCCCGGACGGGAAGCCCCTGGCGTCCCGGCAGATTGTGCAGCAATGGGTCGCTGACTCCGCCGCGGAAATCCAGGCGGCGCGGCTCATGACCCTCTACGCCGCGTGGCGGATGGAAAACGAGGGGCACAAGGAAGCCCGGGACGATGTTTCGATGATTAAATACGTCGTGGCCAACACCATGCAGCGCGTGGTGGACAGGGCCCTCCAGTTACACGGAGGCCTCGGAATGACCGACGACACGGTCCTGGCCTTCTTCTATCGTCACGAGAGGGCCGCCCGCATTTATGATGGAGCGGACGAGGTCCACAAGGCGGCCCTGGCCACGCGGATCCTCCGCGCATACAGGGACGGCCTGAGATGAGCAGTTCCCCCGCCGCTACGGACTTTGGCGAGTTTAAAAAACTCGCCCTCCTCTCAATGGAGGACATTTGCCGAGATATTTACCGGGAGAACCGCGATACCATAAAAATCAAGAAGGAGCATGTGGCGGTAAAAAACCTTGCGTTGATTTTCGACGCCACCCTGAAGCTCTCGGCCCGCAAGGGCTTCCAGGCGATGGGACTAAGGGACCTCTGCCGGGAAACCTCCCTGAGCATGGGGGCCCTGTACTCATATTTCACAGGGAAAGACTCCCTGCTGGACATCATACTCCAGCAGGGGCGGCGCATTGTCAAAAGGATGTTAGAAGAGGCGATGTCGGGGAACGCGGGTGCTCTGGAAAAACTGCATGCCGCAGTGAGGACGCATCTTTACCTGAGTGAGGTCCTGCAGGGCTGGTTCTTCTTTGCCTTCATGGAGACGAAAAACCTGGGAAGGGAAGAGCAAAAGGCCGCAATGGCAAGCGAGCTTTACACGGAGAAAGTGTTTAGCGATATTCTGGATGAGGGCGCGGCCACCGGGGTTTTTGCGGCCGGCGATAGCGCATTCACCGCGTCTTTAATCAAGGCGATGCTCCAGGACTGGTATCTCAAGCGGTGGAAATACCGACAGAGAGGCGTATCCGTGGAGCTCTATGGGGACTTCATCATATCGGCCATTGAAAAAATAATAATGGGAACCTCTAAAAATTAAATTTTTAAGGTTCCCATAAATTGTCACTACCGGCATACTCAGGACCCAGGTTTACCCGCCCACCGAAGGCGGGCGGGTAAACTTAATTTTTAGAGGTTCCCAAATTATAAAGATGCCCGGGGAAAAGCGTCCCGCTGTGGGGGAAAATCCCGGAGCGCCGGGCGCCGGAAAACCAAGCGATGAGGGAGGAAGATATGGGAAACTTAGACGAACCGGTACAGGTGAGAAGCGGCGAGGAGCTGGACCACTCAAAAGTAAGGGACTATCTTTTTGACAGTATTCCCGGGCTTTCCGGAGAGATGGAGATACGCCAGTTTCCCAGCGGCTTTTCCAATCTCACCTATCTGGTGAAGATAGGTGAAAAGGAAATGATTCTGCGGCGGCCTCCCATCGGGAAGAAGGCGAAAACCGCGCACGATATGTCCAGGGAATACCGGGTGCTGAAAAACCTGAAACCCCATTTCCCCTATTGTCCCGAGGCCCTGCTTTACTGTGAGGACGAGGCCGTCATGGGAACGCCCTTCTACGTGATGGAGCGGCTGAAGGGAATAATACTGAGAAAGAACTACCCGCGGGGATTTGCCCTCACCGCCGGGGAGGCGGGGAAACTCTGTGAACGGCTGGTGGACGTACAGGTCGCGCTGCATAAGCTTGATTATAAAAAAGTTGGTCTGGAGGACTTCGGAAAGCCCGGGGGCTATGTGCGCCGCCAGATAGAAGGATGGAGCTCGCGATACCGCGACGCGAGGACCCCGGACGCTCCTGAATTCGAAAGAGTGATGGGGTGGTTAGCGGAAAAGATGCCCGGGGAAAGCCCTGTGGTCTCAGTGATCCACAATGACTATAAGTTCGACAATGTTGTCCTGGACCCGGCGGACCCTCTCAAAATCATCGGAGTCCTGGACTGGGAGATGGCAACCATAGGCGACCCCTTGATGGACCTGGGGTCCTCTCTGGCGTACTGGGTGGACAGGGACGATCCGGAGGATTTCCAGCTTATGCGGATGCTTCCCACCACTGAGCCGGGGATGTTCACGCGAAAAGAGATCATCGCCCGGTATGCAGAAGCCATGGAAATGCCGATCAATTCATTCGATTACTACTTCTGCTTTGGGCTCTTCCGCCTGGCTGTAATAGCCCAGCAGATCTACTATCGGTTCTTCCACGGCCAGACAAAGGACAAACGCTTCGAGATGCTGGTCTTCGGCGTGGCCCTCCTCGAAAAGGCCGCCAGTGCGGTGATTGACGCCTCGGAGCTTTAAGGCAAGCTTTCCGGGGGAGCCATGATGAAACTTGAACATCTCTTTTCACCGATAACTATCAACGGCATGGAACTGCAAAACCGCGCCGTTATGCCTGCCATGGCCACGGGTTATGCCGAGGCAGGGGGGATTCCCGGGCCGCGCCTTGCGGAATATCTGGCCCGGCGCGCTGCAGGCGGAACGGGCCTTATCATTACTGAGATCTGCGCTGTCGACCCGATGGGTATAAACTTCCCCAATGAAATCGCAATCTGGGACGACTCCCATATCGCCGGACTTTCCAAGCTTCCGGAAGCAGTGCACCGTCACGGAGGCAAGCTGGCGGCCCAGCTTCACCACTCGGGACGCGAGACTTTCAAGATGTTTTTAGGGGAGGACCCGGAGGGGCCTTCGGACATACCCAGCGCCGTCCTGAGGCAGCCCTGCAGGGCCATGGGCCTTGAGCGCATCGCCTTCATGGTGGAGGCCTTCGGAAAAGCGGGGGCCCGGGCCCGGGCCGCCGGCTTCGATGCCGTGGAAATTCACGGGGCCCATGGCTATCTCGTGGGACAGTTCCTTTCCCCTTTCTCCAATAATCGTACCGACGAGTACGGAGGCAGTGACGAGAACCGCTCCCGTTTTGCCCTGGAAGTTGTGCGGTCTGTTCGGAAAAACGTTGGGGACGATTTCCCTGTCCTGATACGCCTTTCCGCGGAAGAGCTCGTCCGTGGAGGATATGACCTGAATTTTATCACATGGCTTGCACCCCGCCTCGTCGAAGCGGGGGTCGACGCAATCCACGCCTCCGTGGGGGTGTACTCCACGCCGGGAAACCTCAGTATCGCTTCCATGGACACGGAAGCCGCCTTCAATTTGCACAGGGCCAGGGCGGTGAAAGGGGCCGTTTCAGTTCCCGTAATTGGCGTGGGGCGCGTACACGATCCGCGCATTGCCGATGAGGCAATCGCCCGCGGCGACGCGGACCTGGTGAGTTTTGGACGCCAGCATCTCACTGACCCGGATTTTCTCGCAAAGGCGCGGGACGGACGTTTTGACGATATCCGCTGGTGCACCGCCTGCAACCAGGGCTGTATTGAGCGGCTAACCTTTGAGATGAAATCGGCGACCTGCGTTTTTAACCCGCAGTGCGGCAGGGAATATCTGGGCGATGCCGGGGCCGCCGAAAAAAAGAAAAAACTGTGGGTGATAGGAGCGGGCCCCGCAGGGCTTTCCGCTGCCCTGGCTGCTTCGAAGCGGGGCCATGATGTAGAAGTTTACGAGCGCCGCGGGAACGTCGGCGGACAGCTTCTTTCAGCAAGCAAGCCCCCGCACAAGGAGGCCTTCTGGAATTGGGTAAGCTGGATGCAAAGAGAGCTCGCCGCGCGCAATGTCAGAATAAATACAGGGGCCGCTGTCGATGAGGAATTATTGCTGAAAGGAAGGCCGGACGCCGTGGTCTTAGCCTCCGGGGCCGATGCCTCTGTGCCTCCTATTGCCGGGGCCAACGGCCCCGCAGTGCGTTGCGCACGGGAGGTGCTTGAAGGGAAGGTGGAGCGTAAAGTTCCCGCCATTGTCCTCGGCGCGGGCTATGTTGGGATGGAAACCGCGGATTTTCTCATCGCCCGCGGTATCGCGCCGACGGTGCTGGATATGGCGTCCCAGCCCCGTATCAATCTCTTCTCGGCCCATGGCTACTGGCTCATGAAGCGTTTCAGGGAAGGGAAGGGCAATTTGATTACAGACGCCAGGGTGACATCAATCGAAAACGGTACCGTGCGCTACGAGCGCAATGGAAAACAAGAGGCCATTGAAGGAGCGGGGATGATAATCACCGCCCTGGGGGCCAGGGAAGCGAACGATCTCGCTTCAGTACTAAAAAAGCTGGAGATTCCATTCATTGCAGCAGGTGACGTGAATAAAGCCCGAAGGCTACTTGAGGCGGTCCATGAGGGGGCACGGGCCGGCGAAGAGATATAATTGCGCGGATATGTTTCCGGCATATCGGAATAAGACACGGGAATTGAGGAGAAACCATGAAAGCTGAAGACATCAAAAAAGTGCTCATCCTGGGCGGCGGAACCATGGGACAGCAGATAGGCGTATCCTGCGCCATGAACGGCCTCGAAGTGGCGGTGTACGACATCAGCGAAGAAGCCCTTGAGAAGGCGAAAAAAAGAACAATGAAGCTCATCTCCTTTCTTGCGAAAACCGGAAAGCTGAAGCCCGGGGAGGAAGATGAGGTTTTTGCCCGCATGGCCTTCACCGCCGATGCCGCGGCGGCGGCGAAAGAAGCCGACATAGTGAGCGAAAGCGTCCCCGAGGACCCGAAGCTCAAGGGAAAGGTCTTCGCACAGTTCAACATGCTCTGCCCGGCGAGGACGGTCTTTACCACGAACACATCGACGCTTCTTCCGTCCATGTTCGCTTCGGAGACGGGAAGGCCGGAGAAATTCGCCGCGCTCCATTTCCACGATATCAGAATCACCGATGTGGTGGATGTCATGCCTCATCCGGGGACATCGAAAGAGACAGTGGAGTTCCTGCATGACTTCGCGGTCCGCATCGGACAAAACCCCATCATGATGCGCCGCCAGAGCCCTGGGTATGTTTTCAACTATATGCTTTCGGAATTGTTTAAGACCGCCCAGACCCTCGCGGCCAACGACGTTGCCGGGCCCTTCGACGTTGACCGGGCCTGGATGGGGGTCCTTCACGCTCCCATAGGTCCCTTCGGGATGATGGACAGCGTGGGCCTCGATACGGTGTATCATATCACCAACTACTGGGCCGAGAAGCTTAAAGACCCCCAGGCAAAGAAGAACGCGGAATTCATGAAGCAATATGTAGACCGCGGAGAGCTGGGACAGAAGACCGGGAAGGGGGTGTACACATATCCAAATCCCGAATATGCCAGGCCGGGGTTTGTCAGGGGTGATTTCGGCAAGTAGAGGGGTGGTTCTTTTAGAGGAGGCGCATCAGCGAGCCTGGTGATTAACAGCGCACCAATTCTGCTTACACCGGCAATTTACCCCGGATATGCCGCACTATGTACAATTTCAAGTTATTACAACACTTCTTCATAATGTGCAAGACATCCCTCCTAAAGCAGGGTATAATCTTATAAGAATTTAAACTTGGCATGTTTTCCCGCCAGATTGTGTAACCATCGTACAGTACGGGTTTCCGGTCAATATTGGAACCGATAAAAGGGGAAGGAATCGAAAAATGGGCGTAAAGGACATTCGTACATGGAAACCCATGCGGATTCTGAAGCTGACGCGTTTGCTGCTCTTTTTGGCGTATTTGCTATCAAAAGTACCGCATCTGGCAAACGTCATATTGTACGTTCTAAGGCCCTTCTACGAACCGGTGAAGGAAACATGGTTAAACAGGAAGCTGCGCTATATCTTCCTCACCGTTGGTGGCGGCCTTTTACCGGCCGACATTCTCAGGGCCTACGGATACGGGGCCCTTGCGTTTCTGGAAAATTTCAACAGGGTGCTGAAAGCGCATCGCAGGGGAGAACCCATCATATGGGTGGAATGGATCCTCAATGCGGAACTGATCGATGCTTTTGAGACCGTCTCGTTTAACAATACCTGCCTCAATATTTTTGGAAACTTCGATAGCATGCTAACGCCATCCATCATGATAGAAGAGGCGGAGCGTCAGGGGACCCCCGTAGAGAATTGTTCGGCCATGAAGCTCGATGTGGGGGCCCTGATGTATAAGCAGATCCCGGACCCCTATCTGATGATCACCGCCTCCCACCCCTGCGATACCACGGTGTCGGTATCGCAGACCTTGGAATATCTTACCGGCGCGCCCTCCTTCATTTTCGACATGCCCTATTGGAAAGATGAACTGTCCTACGAATACACAGAACGGCAACTGTGGGACCAGATACGCTTTCTTGAAGAGCGTCTCGGCAGAAAGATAGACTGGGACAGGTTTAAAGAAGGGCTGGATAGGGTGAATAAATTCAACTTTTATCTGGGTGAGATCTGCGAGATGCAAAGGGCGGTGCCGAGCCCGGGCAGTATGATAAACCTCGAATTCGCCTGGGCCGTCCGGGAGATAAACGTCATGTCGCCCCACGCGCTGCGTATGGCGGAGAAGCTGTACAGGGCGGTCAAAAAAAGATATGAGAAAGGGAAGGGGACGGTGAAAGATGAAAAGGTACGAGTGCTTCTCTGGTTTCCCCCGATAGCTTTTTTTATGTATATATTCAAATGGATGGAAAAAGAATTCGGCGCCGTCATCGTTGCCGATTTTATCGGCCAGGTCGCGACAGTGCAGATCGACACCTCTTCTAAAGAATCCATGATACGCGGCCTGGCCAGGACGCAGACGAACCTCGCCATGGGAAGGCAATGTCACGGCCCGGTAGAATATATTACCGACGAGATGGAGTGGTTTTTCGAAGCCTACCAGGTAGACTGCATGATTTTTACCGGCCATCAGGGGTGCAAACACGGATGGGCCGCGGCCAGAATAATCCAGGATATTTGCAAAAAGCGGGGCATGCCCGCGCTCTATTTGAGCCTTGACATAATGGACCAGCGGTATCTCAACGAGCAGGGAATAAGGGACGAAATAACCTCTTTCTTTAAGAGTCATGGATGGGCATAATGGACGACACGATCAAGAAACTAACGTCCCTCGCCCGGGGGGACTCAAACGAATATCTTGAAAAGGCGGCGAAGCAGGGGAAAAAAATCATCGGTTACTTCTGCTCGTATGTGCCGAAAGAAGTGATTCACGCCGCCGGATTTGTCCCATACCGCATGCGGGCCGTTGATAGCGGCGGCACGACGGAGGGCGACAAGTATTTTTCGGCCATCAACTGCAGTTTTGTGCGTCATTGTTTTCACAAGGCTATAAAAGGCGATTTCAACTTCCTTGACGGCGTCGTTTTTTCCAACGGATGCGACCATAGCAGGCGTATCTACGACAACTGGCGCCATGCGGACCTGAAGCCGGATTTCAGGCATATGTTTGTTGCGCCGCACATAATAACCCACATCTCCCTTGACCGGTTTAAGGATGAGGTCAGGGAATTCAAGCGAAAACTGGAAGAACATTTCAATGTCGAAATCACCGAAGAGGCCCTGAGGGAATCGATCAGGCTCTACAACAAAAAGCGCGCGCTGCTGGCCGATCTCTACGAAAGCAGGAAACAGGATATAATTCCCCTTCGGGGGAGCGAACTGCTCGGCATCATGCTTGCGATAACGATGATGCCGGTGGAGGACGCCCTCTCTCTTCTGGAAGATGTGAAACGGGAGCTCGCAGGAAGACAGGCCTCCGGAAAGGACGATATTCGAATTTACCTTGCTTCGGGGTGTCTGGAAGAAATCGACCATCTTGAGCTGATTGAAGAATGCGGCGGTGCGATTGTCGCGGACAATATTTGTTTCGGTGCCCGCCACATGGATATGCCGGTCGACGAAACCGCCGCGCCCATCGAGGGCCTGGCGGGGCGATACCTCGGCCATGTGTCCTGCCCGCGGATGATGAACGATTTCATGCGGAGAATGGAGTTCATGCACCACGCCATAAACGATTTTTCGGCCGAGGCCGTGATTGCCGAGAAGTTAAAATTTTGCGATATCTGGGGCGGTGAAATATATCTCATTCGGCAGGAGTTGAAAAAGCGCGGTGTGCCACTGCTGGCCCTGGAGCGCGAGCTCCATATTCCCGCCCAGGGGCAGATTCGCACCAGGCTCCAGGCCCTTTTCGAACAGATTATAAACCAGAGGGCTACCGCTGTAAGACTCGATGAGCGAATGATAAAGTAGCGCGGAGTAAAAAGACAGAAAGGACAGGCTAATAATGTATAGCAAACTCTAATGCTCCGGTTTTCCCGCCCCGGGCGAACGGGAAAACCTGGTTTTCGAGAATGAGATAATATAAAAGTCTTCGGAGGTTGTTATGAACAGGCTCAGCGATCTTTTCTATTCGAGGATGTATACCCTGGGGGCACTCTGGAATCTGGGCATAGGCTTTATTGGGATCGTTTTCTATGATTTTTCTATCACCCTCTTTTTCGGCCCCGGGACGGTGGCGGATAACCTGGTATCGGCTTTGTTTTTTCGGCTCTTCTGCACGGCCGTGGCAGTATTCGGGGTAGGATACTACATGGTCTCCAGGGACCTGACAAGCAATCGTGGTATAGTTTGGCTCGGCATGGCGAGCAAGATACTCCTCTTCGTTATTTTCACCGCTCTTTTTATTGCGGGCGAAGTGACCTTCCTGGCATTTCTGGCCCTCTGCGGCGATATGGCCTGGGCGCTCCTTTTCATTCTCTTTCTCTGGCAGACAAGGGAGGGTGCCGGAGCCGTCTCTTGAGTACCTGAGCTCCGGGTCTGCCCGGGGTGCTAAACCGGTTAATTCAGAAGAGAGATACAAGGCTTTATTGAAGAGCAGGTTCACTCCGGCAAATCAACTTTATTTCCACGTACAGATACAATTCTACCTCCACCGCGTCTCCTTGCCTTCATCATCCTTTCATAAGACAGGTCGATGAGGGCCCGGCGGTCCTCAGCATGGTCGGGATAGACCGCGATTCCCATGCTCACTGAGATACTGCCGATTTCACCGCCGGTGATTCCACCTATGTCCATCTCCTGGAGGGATTTTCCTATTTCACGTGACGCGGCCGCCGCCTCTTTTGCGTCAGTGCCGGGCATGATTACGGCAAAGACATCACCGTGGTACCTGACGGCGGTGTCCCTCTCCCGGAGGCTCGATTGGAGGAAGATCGAAAGAAGGATGAGGACCCGGTCTCCCGCGTCGTGGCCCAGTGTGTCATTGATCTCTTTGAAATTGTCGGGTTTAATCATAACAAGGCTCGTATGGGGCCCGGCAGTGCCCATTTCAAGCTGGAACTCTTCCATTAAATACTTTTCGTTGAAAAGGCCCGTGAGCTTATCGGTGAAAAGCTCCTTTTCCAAGCCTCGTATCCATGGGGCTTTCTCCTTGATGAGGCTATGGGCTCCCCTGAGCCTCCCGGAGAGGCTTGCTATAAAGTTGTAAAGCATTCTGGCTGAAATTCTGGGGTGCCTTGACAGGACTTCGGAGAAGTCGAGGCCCTTGCGGGGGAAGACTATGAGCTCGCTGTCTTTCAATGTTACCGCGGTAGCGTCCCGGAGGTTTCCCTCGAAAAGGTCCATCTCGCCAAAAGAATCTCCTGCGCCGTATTGGGCAAGGAACATCTCTCCCTCGTTTTCCTGAGTGCGCGTGATGAGGATCTCCCCTTCCCGGACGATGAACATTGCCCGGCTTTCCTCGTTCATGCCGAAAACCAGGGAACCCGCTTCGAGGCGAAGAATATCGCAGGCGGCGGCAATTGTTTCAAGCTCCCTGTCCATGAGGACTGAGAAAAGATCCACGTCCCTCAAGATGGGAATTATTTCATCGGCGAGTGCGGTCATGATGGTCGGAAATTAACAGATTAAGAATCAGACTTTCCCTTGCAAGGTTTTTTTATGGCGCCCCGGAGGCTGACAGGGTAAAAAAACTAAAATGGCCGTTTTTACCCTTGCAGATTGGGACCTTATTCAGGTGAGAAGTGTACAATGGCGAATAATTATTTGACGCCCCGGAGCAGTTGCGCTATTTCTGTTTACACTGCTTTTAAGCTCGTACTATTGGCATGCTCAGGAGAAAACCTTATTGTTATTGGAGGATGCTAATTGTTAGTCCCTGCATCTGCCTGAAATATTGCACAGGCTAAAATGCGGGAGAACAGTAAAAGCAGAACGGCATCGAGCACATCAAGAAATTTGGGAGAGTTACAATGGCTTTGAAAATCAAAAACAATGTGTACTGGACCGGTAAAATCGATTGGGAACTTCGCTCATTCCATGGAAGCGAATATTCCACCCACAGGGGTTCATCATACAACTCTTATCTTATAAGGGAGGAAAAAACGGCCCTCATAGACACGGTCTGGGCCCCCTTTGCCGTAGAGTTCATGGAAAACCTTGCAGAGACCATTGATTTGAAAAAAATCGATTATATCATTGTAAACCATGCGGAATCGGACCACAGTGGAGCGCTTCCCTTTCTTATGGAAGCGGTGCCCGACAAGCCGATATATTGCACGGCAAACGGTATTAAATCATTGAAAGGCCATTATCACCGGGACTGGAACTTCAAACCTGTGAAGACGGGGGACAGGCTTTCGCTGGGTTCCAAAGAGCTCATTTTCATTGAAGCTCCCATGCTGCACTGGCCGGACACCATGTTCTGCTATCTGACGGGCGACAATATACTTTTCAGCAATGACGCCTTCGGCCAGCATTACGCGACGAACGGGCTTTTTAACGACCTTGCCGACGAGAATGAACTTTTCGAAGAATGCGTGAAATATTACGCAAATATACTCACGCCCTTCAGCCCAATGGTTACGAAAAAGATCAAGGAATACGCCTCCCTGAATCTGCCCCTCGATATCATTTGCACAAGCCATGGCGTTATATGGCGCGACAAACCGATGCAGATCGTCGAAAAATATCTCGCCTGGGCCGATAACTACCAGGAGAACCGGATCAGCATAATCTACGATACAATGTGGAACGGGACACGCGCGTTGGCTGAGAATATCGCCCAGGGGATTAGCGAGGCCGATCCCTCGGTCACCGTGAAGCTTTTCAACACTTCGTTCACAGACAAAAACGATGTGATTACTGAAGTGTTCAAGTCGAAAGGAATATTAGTCGGCTCGCCCACGATAAACCGCAGCATGCTTTCCTCTGTCGCCGCCATACTCGACCAGATTCAGGGACTGCAATTCAAGAACAAGAAAGCCGCGGCCTTCGGCTGTTATGGTTGGAGCGGGGAGTCGGTCAAAGCGATCGACGAACACCTGAAAAAGGCCGGTTTTAGCGTTCCCATTGATGGGCTGAAAGCCCTATGGAACCCGGATTCGCAGAGCAGGGAGGAGGCGGTACGGTTTGGAAAAGAATTTGCAGCGGCCTGGGGCAGGTAAAATTTCGAAAAACGGCAAGCATGCCGAGCATCCCCTGCTTCATTTAAGAACAGAAGAATGAACAAATACATCGCGATCGGCTGCGCCGCCTGGTCCCTTTTAACTGGAACTTCGTTTTTTATTGCATTCGAAAGCGCCACAGCAGAGCGCAGCCGTCTCGCGATGAAAATAGCCCAGAGCAGTCTGGGGCAGATACTCGTTTTCAGGAAATGGAACGCAGCTCATGGCGCCGTGTACGCCCCTGTGACGGAACATTTTCGGCCAAACCCTTATTTGAAAAACCCCCTTCGGGATATTTACGCCACCGGAAAAAAGCTCACCATGATAAACCCTTCGTTTATGACCCGTGAGGCGTCTGAGATTGCGTCACTGCGAAGCGGGATCCATTTCCGGCTTACCAGCCTCCGCGTGATGCGGCCGGAGAACGCCCCGACCCGCATGGAAGAGGAGGCGCTGAAGGAGTTTGAAAAAGGCAAGGGGCATGTGGGGTTTTTTCTTGGGGAAGGTGAACAGGGCGCGTACTTTTACATGGAGCCGGTACGGACAGAAAAGGAATGCCTGACTTGCCATTCCTTTCAGGGATACAAAGTAAACGACATACAGGGCGGAATCAGCGTTATTTTGCCTTTTGTGCCCAAAAGCCCCCTGACGATGCTCGCAACGGTGCATGTCGCCGTTCTGGCTTTGGGGCTTACCTTGATTTTCGCCCTGGGGCGCCGACTGGCCCAGGCATACGAAAAAATACGCGCTCAGGCAGTCACCGACGCTCTAACCGGGATTCCCAATCGGTTTAGCTTTGAAAAAACGATACGGATAGAAATCAACCGATGCGCCCGGGACAATTCCCAATTAACTGTCATTATGATGGACATCGACCACTTCAAACCCATCAACGACGCACACGGTCACGCCTTCGGGGATGAATGTTTGAAATTCGCCGCTATGTCAATAGCAGGTTCCCTGCGAAGGGCGGGTGATTTCTGTGCCCGCATAGGTGGAGAAGAATTCATCATCCTTCTGCCCGATACCGGCATCAACGGGGCCGTCACTGTTGCCGAAAGGATCAGGGAGCGGATGAAAATGCCGGTGCAAATAAAACACGCAACGGCACAGGTGTCGATACGAATGAGTTATGGGATTGCCGCGGTCAAGGATTTCACCGTTCAGGGGATTGATACAGTCTTAAAGGAGGCTGACAGGGCGCTCTATACGGCAAAGTCTGAAGGGCGCGACAGGATCGTCGTTTTCGGCGAAAAGACGTAACACTTTCAACACAAAAAAAACCCTGGAAAATCAGGAAAAAATTTGACAGATAATAATAACAAAGTTATATTAACGGTGTTATTATTATATTGGGACACCTTGTGACCTATGCCCAGAATATCGAGATCCCCCGAAACTATTGATGCTTTCAAGCAGAGCATTCTCGATTCCGCGCTTTCTATCATTATTGAAAGCGGATTTGAAAAACTGAGCATGCGGAAATTAGCGTCAACCCTGGGAATCACCGCCACCACGCTCTACAACTATTTCCTCAGCAAAGACGATCTTTATTTCCATATACGCATCCACGGATTCGAGCTTTTATATGAGTGCCTGGACCAGGCCTGTTCCCCCCATGACGACCCATTTGAAAGGCTGAAATCGGTGGTAAGGGCATATCTGCGGTTCGGCTTTCAGAATATGGATTATTATGAGATGATGTTTTTAAGCAGAAGCGTGCCCAAGTTCTTAGACTGCGTGGGAACGCCGCTGGAGGAGGTGGCCCGCCGAGAGAAGGACACCTCGCTTAAACCTCTTTATCTGGTAATCGAAAAAATTGCCGGCTTGCCTGATGTCGAAAAATCCGACCTTCGCTACCTGACAATCAGGTTATGGACCGAATTGAACGGTATTGTGAGCCTGCACAACAGCAGGCTCCTGCGCGAGGTCGAGGACGATATTGACGGCCTGGTGTCGCGTATTGCGTCCGATATTTGCGGGAGGTTCGGTTCGTGACGTACATGACGTGAGTGTGACGTGAAATAGAAACTATTAGGAGGCGGTAAGATGTTACTCTATACACAGGTATCCGACAAAAACCGTAAATCGGTTACAAACCTGATAATCAACAGCTTTCTTCGCTTCGTCGCGGTGAACTTCAACCGCAGAAAATCACTTAAACGTTTTCTGAAGTCCTCGGACGGCTGGCTTAATTTCTCCGTGGGAATGCGCACCGAAAACGGGTCCGTGGAATGCGGCATTATTTTCCGCGACGGTAAAGTGTCCGTATCCGGCTCTGTTCCGGAGGACGCCGGGGCGACCGTGGTATTTAAAAGCGACGCCGCCGGGAGAAAGCTCCTCACCGGGACCCCGACGGACATTATTCACATGCTTCTCCAAAGTGAAATGCGCATCGAGGGCAGTATCGTCTATCTTAATCTCCTTTCATTTTACCTGTCCCTTGTATTCGGCAAGGTCCAGATAAACGCGATGGCCGGAGAAAGGAAGAAAGACCGCAAAAAACTCCTCTCGGAATCACCCGTCACAAAGAAGGAGTTGAGCGACACTCTCGCTTTGCGCAGGATTTCCACCCTGAAATGCACGGAAAAGCAAAAGGGAGTCAAATACCTGGAAGACCCATATCTTCCCCAATATTCACTCGAAGATTTTCCGCGCCTGAAGGGCTTCCTCGATTACCATCTCTCCGCAAGGCCCGAGGTTTGTCCCGAAATGCCGCTCCTCGTCACGGAATGGCACAGGAAGCACGGCTACGAGACCGATGAGAAGGGACGTCCCTGGTCTCCGGTATTGCGTAAAGCGCATTCTTTCCGTTATCTTATGGAAAACCGCAAGCCGATAATCGGGGAGCAGTCACTCCTTGCGGGTACCACGACGAGCAAGCCCGTGGGATGCCCGGTGTATCCCGAAGGGAGCGGGACCCTCATCTGGAACGAGCTTGTCACCATACCTTTCCGAACGCACAACCCCTTCGATATCTCCGAAGAGACAAGGGAATTGCTGCATAACGACATCTTTCCCTATTGGATGCACCGCAATTTCCGGGAGTGGGTGAGGGAGAAATACGACAATCCTCTGTGCCAGCAGATGGACGAAAGGTACGCCCTTTACTTTACCTGGAAACAGGCGACCATATCGCACACCATCCCGGATTTTCCCAAGATGATGAAGCTTGGCGCTTCGGGCATAATCCGAGAAATTAAAAAAGAACTGGCGAAAAAAGGCGACCCCGAAAAGAAAGACACGCTCCGAGCCATGATTATCACCCTCGAAGGGCTGGCGGCTTACGGTCGCAACCTCTCGGCCCAGGCCGAGCGCGATGCCGCCGCGGAGACCGACCCCGCCCGCCGTGAAGAGCTTTTTAAGCTTGCGAAAATTTGCGCGCGCGTACCGCAGGGACCGGCGCGCACCCTTGATGAGGCGGTGAACTCCATGTGGATCACCTGGGTGGGATGCCATATGGAGAGCATGAACGCGGGACTCTCCCTCGGAAGGCTTGACCAGTGGCTCCAGCCTTACTTCGAAGCGGACATGAAAAAGCTTAAAACCAAAACCGCAAGGGAGAATTACACGAAGCACGCCATCGAGCTCATCGGCCATTTCTTCATGCGCTGCACGGACCACTTTCCCCTCACCCCCGACCTGGCCAACTGGTATTTCGGCGGGAGCTCCTCCGACCAGGCCATCACCCTGGGCGGCGTGACACCTGACGGCAAGGACGCGGTCTGCGATATGACCTATATTTTCCTGAAGGTAACGGAAATGCTGTCACTCCGGGACCCCAATGTGAACGCGCGCTTTATGCCGGGCGTAAACAGCGATGCTTATTTGAAGCGTCTCTGCGAAGTTAACCTCGCTACGGCGGCGACCCCTTCACTGCACAACGATGCCGCGATTATTAAGTCCCTCTCGAAGATGAAATATAACATAAGGGACATCCGCGACTGGTCCGCCACGGGCTGTGTGGAGCCTACGCTTTCGTGCAAGCATATAGGGCACACGAATATGCAGATGATGAACATGGTCGCCGCTCTTGAGATGGCCATGAACAATGGCCGCCATCCCCTCACCGAATGGGACCTGGGCCCCGAAACAGGGGACCCCGCCAGGGGCGATTTTAAGACCTTCGACGAGTTTTTCGAGGCATTCACAAAACAGTTCGCCTTTATAATCGACCGTTCCATCGAGTACAATCACATGCTGGGCGAGGCGCACCAGGAAATTCGGCCCACGCCATTTTTGTCGGCGCTTATCGAAGGATGCGAGCGGAAGGGCAGGGACGTGACCAAAGGAGGAGCAAAATACAACAGCTCCGGCACGGCGATAATCGGCCTTGCCGACGTGACGGATTCCTTCATGGCAATCAAGAAGCTTGTCTTCGATGAGAAGAAAATAACCTTCGCCGAGCTGAAGGAGGCGGTGAACGACAATTTTGCCAACAGGCCCGATCTCATGGCCCTGGTGCACAAAAAAGTCCCGCTCTTCGGTTCCGGAAGCGAGGAGGCGGTCGCCATGGCGAACCGCATCGCGAAATGGGCGCACGACTACTACGGAAGCCTGCCGCACTACCGCGGCGGGAAGTACACCACGGGGTTCTGGTCCATGTCCAACCATGTCGCGTTCGGCACACTCACCGGAGCGCTCCCTTCGGGAAGGCTCGCCGGCAAGGCGTTCACTCCGGGACTCACGCCTCAGCCCTTCGCCTCGAAGAGCTTGTTGGACAATGTGCGCGATGTCGCGAAGCTTGACCCGGTGAACCTCAACAACAACATCGCCTTCAACGTCAAGGTGGTTCCCGCGGCTTCTGATTCCCGGGAGAAGACCGTAGATGACATGTTCTCCTATGTGAAGACTTACTTCGACCTGGGAGGCATGCAGATGCAGATGAACGTAGTGACCTCGGAGATGCTGCGCGACGCGATGGCGCACCCGGAAAACTACAAAAACCTCATCGTCCGCATATCGGGCTACAACGCGTATTTCGTGACATTGAACAGGGACATGCAGTTGGAGCTCATTGAAAGGGCCGAATACGGTATATGAAGGCCCCTCTCATTCTCGAGATACGGGGGAATTCCCTTGACGACGGCCCCGGAATTCGGACCGTGGTTTTCTTCAAGGGATGCCCCCTGTCCTGCGCCTGGTGCCATAATCCCGAGAGCAAGCGCGTACAGGCGGAATTGGCATACGATCCCAAAGAATGCGTCCGTTGCGATGCATGCATTCGGGCATGCCCGGAAGGCGCCCTGTCGCGTAAAAACCCCGAGTTCATCGACCGCAAAAAATGTACGCTCTGTTTCGCCTGCGTCGAGGTGTGCCCCTCGGGGGCCCTGGAGAGGGTGGGGCGGAGCATGACTGTCCAGGAGATCGTTGAATTTGCTGCGAAGGACCGCCCTTTTTTTAAAAACTCCGGTGGCGGAGTGACCCTGTCCGGGGGAGAACCGACCTTCTTCATGGATTTTTCTTCTCTTCTTCTTTCGGAGCTGAAAAAAAAGAAAATCCATACTCTGCTTGAAACCTGCGGTTTTTTTAAATGGGAGGAATTCAGCAAAAAAATCCTTCCGCATCTCGACGCGGTGTATTTTGACCTGAAGCTCTTTGACGACGCACAGCACAGGAAGTATTGTGGAACCACTAACACGGGGATTTTAGCTAATTTCGAAAAGCTGATTTCCCACAGGGCCGCGGGCAGAATGACCGTGCTCCCCCGTACGCCCCTGATTCCTGGTATCACCGACACGGAAGAAAACATGGCGGGAATAGCCTCTTACTTGCAAAAACACGGGATAAAAAAAGCGGCCCTGCTTTCGTACAATCCTCTCTGGCACGAAAAAAGCCGAAAAATCGGCGTGCGGAATGACCTGGCTGACAGGACGGAAACCTCCCAGTGGATGTCCAGGGAGAGGATTGAACGCTGCAAATCCATTTTCGCCGAACATGGGATCGATACGGGACCTTAGGTTGTATGTATCGGGAGCGGCGGCTGTTCAGAGAAAATGCCTGCTTTGGCAAACCTGCTTTACACTTGCAATTCCTCGATCTCCTTGATCACTTCCTTGCAGTTTTTACTTATCGTATCTGTTGTTGCTGTTATTTCCTCGACTGTGGCGCTCCGTTCTTCCGTACGAGCCGCCATGTCCTGAATGTGTACCGATAGTTGGTCGGTTGATTTCACAAGCTGCTCTGGTATCTTTGTGAGCTCTGATTTGAGCGTGACGATTTCGTTTTTGATAGACTGGTTTGCCCCGTCGATGATGCTGTTTGTTTCAAGGTTCTGATTGTACACCGTGCGGATTTCTTCCTGAATCAAAGTATTCACCTTCTGTATCTCGTTGACACTCGACTGCGCCCGGTCCGCCAGCTTACCAATCTCCTCGGCGACTACCGCAAAACCCCTACCGGCTTCTCCCGCCCGGGCTGCTTCGATAGCCGCGTTGAGTGAAAGAAGATTAATTTTGTCCGTGATGTCGTCTATTATCTCCTGGGCGTTAATAATGCTATTTGTCAGTTCCAGGAGCTGGTTAGTCTTGCTATTGCTTTTTTCCAGCGCGCCGGTTATTTTGTCGGAAAGATCGGCGAATTCGACGTCCAAGTTTTTCAAGAGAAGATCGGCCCTGTCGCGCATGGTGGCCACGAGAGCAAGCCAGTCGTTCATAATTTTATCGAGCTTTGACTGGATTTCAAGGTCGGATTCGTTTGCTTTTGTGAATTCTTCAAGGCTTACCGAAATTTCTTCCGAGGAATATGAAAATGATTTCATCTTTTCGACCAGCATTAAATAATGTTCTCTGGTATTTTGAGAGACAGAAAGAGCTTCTTCCCTCTGCTCTCTTAGTCTTTCATTGATGAAGCTTTCCCTCCTGCGGACGTCCAAGGCGTTTTCCATCGCCATTTTTTCGGCCCTGAATTTGAGCGAATTGTACACGCCATGAGCAAACCCGAAAGTCACCAGAATAGCGCCCGCCGCCAGTGCGGCCTCCTTAACTATGGGTGGGAAAAACAAAAACGCGATCGTGGCCAGCAGGGCCCCGGGGAGTGAAAAAAGGTATTTGCCGGATTTAATAGACCGCCATTCGGCACGGTACTGTTCGCTAAAATGTTGTGATATTATTCCGGCTACATCGCGGTAAGAGAGTTCCGAAAGTCCCTTGCCGACGGTTTCAATAATCTTTTTTTCAATCCGCTTCGCGAAGGCAACTTTCAGCTTCTGCCAGGGGTGAATCCTTTCGTAGGTCAAATCGAAACAATGGTTTAATGTGTTTAACGTGAGTATTTCACTGAGCTCAGAAGCGGGTAGGTCTCCGGCGTCCATGACAAGATTTCCGCCGACGTCAAAAGCAAACCTGCATTCTTCTCCGTAGTGGACTTTTTTTCCGAAAGAATCGTGCAGGAGTTTGGATGACTGGAGATCGTAAAAATAGCCCTCTTCATTCATTCGATAGGTCTTTCCGTCATAAAACACAGGAATCTGGTCGGGCAAACAGGGAAGTTCATATCTAACCGCGCGAAGTTTTGTATGGAGTCCTTTAAACATGGCGACGCCCATTGAGTTCGGTATGGCCGATACGGTGGAGAAAAAATCCGTTATTCCGGTACGATAGATGCTTTCCCTGCCCGGATAATAGGTTTCCGCTTTTCCATTTCTCACAACCGTGAGCTTTTCCGGGCGGTGTAATTCGGGATGGTCAATGAGAGGTATGCGGTTATAAGTGTATTTGACCTGGAAAGTTTTTTCTTTCGCCAGGAAATTAGTATTAATCTTTGATTTGCCCTCTATAACGCTGGCATAGTACCTGGCAAAGGACCCGGCAACCATTGCGATGATGTGCATAGGGGTTACTACGAATGAAAGAGAACCGGAGCGGTCGAGATTGAGTTCAAAGGAAGATGTCTTGAGGGCGATGGAATCGGTCACTGCTTTGACATTGTCGAAGTTGAGATTTTCATAGTATGATAGAGTGAAGTATTGGACCGCAAGATAGAGCCTCCAGGAAGACTTGTTGGGGATAGGGTGCTTTTTTATGTCCTTGAGGTGCTTTTTTGTGAAGCCGATTTTTGCGATCACTTCATTATAGGCCGCCTCGCCTTTGTCGCGATAGAGGAACAGTAAAAAGGTATACAGATACTGCCAGGCCATTCCACGGGGTTGTCCATCGACGTAGTTTTCCTCGTGAAGATCATTTTTCTTCGCGTATTCCTCCATGTAGACGGCCCTGTCAAGCCCGCCGCGGTCATTGATCATTTTTAAATGATATTCAGCTATCTGCTTGTAACTGGAATTATTCACTGCAGATCCTCGCTTTAGCGCTCGTTTAACCAGAGAGATAGATATGCTCTTAAGCTGGTCGACTCATTGATGCTACCTTAAAAATTTAGTTTCTCTGTCCGCCAAAGGCGGGCAGGGGAATCTGACTATTCTGTTTACCGTTAAATTTTAAAGATTCCCACAGGGCGATTTCTAATAATCAGGCTTTCCTGCCCGCCTCTGGCGGGGGAAAACCTGAGACTTGAGTACAACAGTAGCAACAATTATTGGGAATTCCAAAAAATTAATTTTTTTTGAGGTTCCCATAAGTAATCAGTTAATAATTTTGATCGAATTTTGGATTTTGTCCACTGTTTTTTTATGTCAATTCACAAAAAATGTCTTTGCCTTCCCCGGTATGCTTTTATGTTGACAGATGTTTAGCTGTACATTATATTTATTCAGGACTAGTCATTTTAATTCCTGGTAGTCACAAGAATTAGTTTTTCCCGGTCCGCCTTCGACGGGCGGTAAAACCAAGTCCAGAGAGGAGTTGCAAAAATTATGTTTTTCCGCCCGCCGGAGGCGGGCGGGAAATCTAAGCTTTAGTGATTGCTCTTTAATTTTAGGATTTCCCAAAAATTTTAGATGCAATGTTTAATTGATGAGTTATGCGTTAGGAGAATTATAAATGAACACAATTAAAGAAAGAGTGAGTACATTAGAAAGGGTACTGGAACAGTTTATCGCTAATAATGATGCTGCATTGCGCCGCCACGAAAACGAGATGAAGGACTTCAAAAACGAGATGAAGGTTTTTAAAGATGAAATGACAGAATTCAAAGATGAAATGAAAACCTTCAAAGAAGAAATGAAGGAAGAATCGAAGAAGAAGAACAAAGAATGGAGCAATTTGGCGAAAAAGATGGGAACCCTGGTGGAGGACCTGATAGCTCCTGCCTTGAGGCCTGTTTTGAGCAAGTATTTTAATTGCGCTGTAACCATGGAGGGGCAGCGGATGTTCCGCCGTAAAAACGGATCGGATTTTGAGGTTGACGCAATAGCCGCCGGACAGGATGCAGTATTTATGATAGAGGTTAAAACATCTCCGCGCGAGAGGGATATTGACGATATAGTAGAAAAATCGAAAAGATTTTTTGATTTTTTTCCAGAGTATAAGGGTAAAGAGCTTCTGTTGATCTTTGGCAGTATATCCTTTCCCGAAAACGTGATACGCTACGCAAGCAAACACGGGGTGTACATAATGGGATGGAGAGAGTGGGAGTATATGGATATTTTGAATAAAGTGTAATTGTTTGTAAGGTTCATAGTTTAGCTCCGTAACATCTATTAGCTTTTTCTAATAATCGGGTTTTCCTGCCAGCTTTTGTCAGGTGAGAAAATCTATGTCCAGAATATCAGCGGTTACAGATCATGGGAAGCTCAAAAATGTAATTTTTTGAGCTTACATGTAGTAATTAAATGCTTCGAAAAGGTCAATATATTTTTGTCCTCTGTCGCTGCCACCCATTTGTCGCGTCACAACCGGTTCTTTTCATTAATTATCCCCCTGTCATTCCTGAGCATGCAGGAATCTCATGAAATAGTCTCATATCAGGAAACCACTAAAAATTAACTTTTTACCAGACATGAGATTCCGGCATTCCGCTGCGCTCCGGACGGAATGACAGAACCGAATATTCACTATTAATTATTCACTGTCTTATTAGATTCCGGCATTCCGCTGCGCTCCGGCCGGAATGACAGTGTTAGCCACGCTTTAGCCGGAATGACAGTGCGCACCGCATGCCCTTTGTCATTCGTGCGCATGCTTCGTTTTGCTCAGCACAAGTGCAGGAATCTCATAGAACAGTCATATATAGGGGAATTTCTAAAAATTAACAGCGAAGTTACTATGAATCGTAACTACTAGCATACTCAAAACTCAGGTTTTCTCACCCACCAAAAGCTGGCGAGGTATCCTTAGTTATTAAAGGTTGCCTTTACTCAATTCACGGCAACAGTTTAACAATTTCAAGGGCAAACAGATAACTTTAATTTTTCAAAGCTTTTCTTTCATATTTTTTCTCCAAAAAAAATCTGCTCCGAAGAGCAGATTTTTTACAACAATTATTCATTATTCACTATTAATTATTCACTATTCATTGCCTTACTGACTCTTCGCTAAGCGGAAGCCCCGGTAGTTGTCTGATAAGTTCGGGGTGACGTGGCCCCAGAAGCCAACCTGCATGTATTCGGCAGAAATGTGACAGCTACCGCCCCGTAGCACGCGGCCAGACTCTTTCGCAGTAAAACACAACTCCGAGACATTACCACTCATGTCATAGAGACCGAGAGCATTCGGGGTTTTTTGCTTAACCGGCTGTGTCGTATTGTCTGTGTTTTTAACGTACCAGCCAAAGGGGTTAAAATGCGGATAATCAATATCTTCTCCTGTATATTCTCCGGTGCCGCCGCTGGCATACGCCGCAGGTGTCCAGAAATAGCCAGGTGTTAAATCATTATCTCCGTTATTTACACCCTGTGATACATAGTCGGTTCTGGCCCCCGCGTCTGTGCCAACATATCGGGCAGTATACTCCCACTCCTTACTCGTAGGTAAGCGATATCCCTTTAGGATAAGCGTGTTTTTCTCTACTTGTACTACGTCCTCTACATTTTTACTACTGTATTTTCCGGTTACTGAACTTCTGAGTATATCTCCATTTGTTGTACCATTTGTTCCATTGGCTACATAAACAACCTCTGCACCGGTCATCTCCGAAAGGGCATTACACCAGATAACAGCATCACGCCACCTTACTCTGGTTACAGGGTGCTGTTCAGTCATTCCAGCCCCTCCGTAAACACTGCCCATTTGTCCTTCATTCTCAAACGAATATACATTTTCACCGCGATCAGCATGTACCGCCCAGTCATACACCGCTTTCCATAAAGCCCAGGTCACCTGTGTCTCGCCCATAAAAAACTTTTGGGTTATTGTTTCTTTGTTATCATCAACAGGCGATCCTACATTTGGTGAAAAAGGAAAGGTGATGCTGTCCTGGTTGTTGGCGTAGATCATCTTAAACTCAACCCCGCCCGCTGTTACGCTTACCCAATCGCCCGGGGTGTCGGCTGAGTCAAAACTCACCCCTGTCTTCACCTCTGCGCCCTTAGCAAATTTATAAAGCGGCCTCCGTTTAAAATCACAGGCCGGAAAAATCAACGCGGCCAGTAGTGGGAGTGCTGTTAAAATTTTTAACGATTTCATTATGGCGACCTCTAATAATCTCTTTTTTTCCGCTCGCCCCGGGTGGGAAAACATAAATCCAAAGTATGCCAGCAGTAATAATTATTGGTAACCTCAAAATTCTAACTTTTAGAGATTCCCAGTTCTTGTGTCATCATCTTACCATTATTATATCAAGATTTTAAGAATTTGTCAACTAAATAATGACTGGAAGAAAGCCGGTTTTCTTTTTGGTGAGCTCAAATATTCTGGCTTCCCGCCCGCCTCTGGCGGGAGAGGGATAGAATCAGCAGAGATTGCTAATGTTTCATTTTATTTGTTGACTTTTCCTAAAAAGATGTCGTGTTACAGAACTGGCCTCTGGAGCATATATATATAAAAGGGACTGCATCATGATCTTCAGGAAGACAGCTTTTATACTTACAACCCTTATTTGCATCCTCGTATGCGGCGCCTCCGCTGACACCCTTTTCGAAAAATATGTACAGGACCTTTATGATTATGAAGTGATCATTCCCGCGGGGTGGAAAAAAGCCGAAGTGGAAGGCGATTGCCATTCTTTTACTGTTTCAAAAGGAAGAAGCGAGATAAAAATAAGGGCCTTTTCCACTGAAAACGCCTCCTGGCAATCCTGGTTTCGAGGCATACAGCGTAAACATGCCGCTTTGCCGGGGCTGGCCCGAATACTGAAAGGGGAGCCCCTGTCGACGGAAGAGGGCTCAAAAGCCAGGCTGGATGTCTACCAGTACTACTTGCGCGGCACGAAATACCTGCAAAGGACGCTGTCCGCCATGAACGGTTCCGCGGTGTATGTGGTCGATTGCAAATCTCCTGTTCGCACATTCTATCGTGATGAAGAGCTTTTCAATATCGCGCTGACCAGTTTTAAAACAGTAAGCGGTACGCCGCTTTCATACGTCGATATGACGCAAAAAACAGAAGCCTTGGCCGATATCATGGTGAAATCCTCTCCTGAGATTGAAGGGGAGAAGGAATACACCGGAGATTTTACGGGCGAAGCGCGCGCAAAAGGCTTCACTCCCCCGAAGGTCGCACTGGGGCGCGACCCGCTTCGAATTTTTCTTCCAGAAGACAGGGTAGATCCAAAAAAAACCATAGGAGATGGAGTTGTACGGGTAAGGGTGAAGCTTCCCGATTCCCTGGAAGGGAATCACAGCGTGTATTTATGGAAAAACGGGGAAGAAACTCTTATCGGCAACAATGTCGCGAAAGGATCGAGCATAGAGAGCAGTGTGATTCTCGTAAATGGCGATAATTATTTTTGCACAACTCTAAAGGATGGAAATAGTTTTCTTGCAAGATCCCGCCTGGTTCGCCTCCGGTCAAGCGTCTCGGAAGCCCTCGCGCGGTTTGAAATGACATGGAACGGCATGGGCGATGTGGACCTCCACCTCGATAGCGCAGAAGGGGGATGGCATGTCTATTACGCGAATCTCTCGGTAAACGCTGGCGGATATAATGCCTTCCTCGACGTGGACAACATTCTCGGCTTTGGCCCCGAAAACATCCGAATCCGCGCACTGCCTCGAAAAACCCGAGTACGCTGCTTTGTGAATTATTATTCCGGCAGGTTACCGCTTACCGTAAATGTGCGGCATTATGACAGGAATAATAGACTCATACGGCAATACACTGAAAAGCTCTCTCCCGGAGACATAAATTCCACAGGCGCGTTCAACTATAAATCGCGTGTCATAGGACATTTCGATATCGAACCGTGAAAATGCCACTGCGCTACCCTTAAGCGAACTGATGCGATTGCGGCTCAGGGCGCAATGATATCGTTATAAGGAACGTAACACAAAAGCGCATCGGCGGTAAAAACAATTCCTGCGCCCGTAAAATACTTGATCAAAAAGATAGAAGACCTGGAAATTATTCCATGAAGCTCATTATACAAATTCCATGTTTCAATGAGGCGGAAACCCTCCCGGAGATGCTGAAGCATCTACCCAGAAAGGTCGCGGGGTTCAAAAAAGTCGAGTGGCTCGTCATCGACGACGGGAGCACCGACGCCACCTCAGAAACGGCCCGCCGAAATGGCGTGGACCATGTCGTGGGGTTTACTCGCAACATGGGGCTTGCGAGGGCCTTCATGGCGGGCCTCGACGCCTCCCTGCGCCTGGGGGCCGACATCATCGTCAACACCGACGCGGACAACCAGTACGATGCCCGGGACATACCGGCCCTGGTAAGGCCCATCCTTGAACGCCGCGCCGAGATCGTCGTGGGCGCGCGCCCCATTGCCGAAATAGGACATTTCTCCATCGTAAAGAAAGCGCTCCAGCGGCTCGGGAGCGCCGTGGTGAGGCTTCTCTCCAGCACGGACATACCCGACGCTCCGAGCGGTTTCCGGGCCTTCAGCCGCGACGCGGCCATGCGGCTCCATGTTTTCGGAGACTACACCTACACGCTGGAAACCATCATCCAGGCGGGCCAGCAGAACATGAATATCACTTCGGTACCAGTTCGGGTGAACAGGGACCTCCGTGAATCGCGGCTAATCAGGAACATTCCAAACTATGTCTTCAAGAGCTTTCAGAGCATAGTCCGCATTTTCATCGTATACCGGCCCTTCCGCTTCTTCATGATAATTGGGCTTGCCCTCTTCGGGGCGGGGTTTTTAGTCGGGGCCCGTTTCCTCCTGTACTATTTCACCGGAAGCGGAGGGGGGCATATTCAGTCGCTCATCCTTGCGGCGGTCCTTATGCTCATTGGTTTCCAGGCCATGTTAGGGGCCTTCATAGTGGACCTCCTGGCAACGAACAGGAAGCTCAGCGAGGACATTCTCTATCGGCTGAGACGGATCGATTGCGCGGAGAAAAGATGATGGGGGACCAGGCGGCCGGAAAGCTTTCGCCGTTTCTACGGCGGCAAAGGGCGGCGGCGGCCGCGGCCTTCATTGAAGGGCGGGTCCTCGACTATGGCTGCGGCACGGGGGCGATGGCGTCACTGGTGGAAGCCGGCCGTTACACAGGCATCGACAGCGACCGGGAGTCCCTTGAGATTGCCGGAAGAGAGCACCCGGAACACAGCTTTCATCTCCCCGATGAGCTTCCGGGGCCCGGCGAAGCTTTTACTACCATATTGCTCCTCGCCGTGATAGAGCATATTGAAGACCGTCCCGGCCTTCTCCGAAACCTGGGTCGGATGCTCGCTCCGGGAGGCAGGATCGTCATCACGACGCCGCGCCCTCTTGCTGGCCCCATCCACCTGGCGGGAGCGAAACTGGGATTGTTCAGCCTGGAAGCCGGAGAGGAGCATGGCCATCTGATTGGAAAAAGAGAGATGGCCCGCCTCGCCGCCGAAGCCGGGTTCACCGTGAAGCTTTACCGCAGCTTCCTTCTGGGGCTAAACCAGCTCTTCATACTGGAACAGTGAGGACGCGCATGATGGGCAGGACTATACGGGCGGGGAACCTCACTGATAAGTATACCACCCGTAATCCCATCTACCGTTTTATGATGGGCCGCTTCTTCCGGGCCGTCGATGACCTCCTTCTCCCGGCGATGCCTGATATCGCAAAGGTTTGTGAGATAGGCTGCGGCGAAGGATATCTTACAGCGCATCTCGCCAGGCTCGGTTTTGCTTCCATTGCCGCCTGCGATGTCTCTGCGGAGATAATCGAGGTGGCGCGCGGGGCTAATTCCGCTCCGGGTGTAACGTATCATGTGCAGAGCGTGTACAACACAGGCGACGCTGAGGCGGCGGACCTCATTGTCTGCTGTGAAGTCCTGGAACATCTGGAAGACCCGGATGCGGCCCTGGAGAAGCTCCATGAAGCCGCAGGGAAGTACTGCCTCTTTAGCGTGCCCAGGGAACCTCTTTTTAGAATTTTGAACATGGCCCGTGGGAAGTATCTCCGTTCCCTGGGAAACACTCCGGGGCATATCCAGCACTGGTCATCCCGGGCCTTCCTGGGTTTCATCTCCTCCAGGTTTCGTATCATTGCGGTGCGGTATCCCATTCCCTGGACGGTCGCGCTCTGTGAACCTCGATAAAAAATGTCTTAACGCTTTCGGCAGGGTCCTGGGGTGGGTCCTTGTTGCCGCATCTGTGGCATTCATCGCGGTAAAAATTTCGCGCACCCCGCCGGGGTCACTGGAAAAATACTTCACTGCCAGGGCAGCCCTCATCATACTCCTTTGCACAATTCTTTATTCTCTGCTCAATGTGGTCCTCGCGTGGGCATGGGTGCTTCTTTTATTAAAGCTGTCCCCGGAAGCGGACATGGGCGATCTTATGAGAATTCATTTGAGGACCGGCATAGTGAAGTATCTGCCGGGAAATGTGTTCCATCTCGCAGGGCGTCATGTTCTGGCCGGTCGGGCAGGAGCGTCCCAGGGGGGAATTCTCGGGGCCAATGTTCTTGAAATGGGGGGCATTGCGGCGCTCGCCGTCGTCATCGCTGCCGTGACGACAGGGATGGAATTTTCGGAGAACCCTCTTGTCGCATTTGGAGATATGGGGCAGGGCGTTTCAAAGGCAGCAGCGCTTCTTTTGGCGGCGGCCTGTATAGCGGGAGCGGCAATTGCGATATGGGCGGCGCGCATGATGTCGGGGAAAGGACGCCTGAAGGCAATCTCTGTGGCGGTCAGCGCCTATTGTTTGTTTTTGGCCGCCTCGGCCTCTTTGCTTTTTGCAATGGGCCGCTTTATCATCCTCCCTGAAGAGGGCGGTCCCGTATATATTACATATCTCGGGGCCTTCTCCATTTCCTGGGTGGCGGGGTTTATCGTCCCCGGTGCGCCCGGCGGGCTGGGGATACGGGAATCGGTGTTGCTGGCGGTCATGGCCCGATCCCTGGGGTCGGAGGGGGCCCTTGCGGCTGCCCTCATGCTTAGGACCGTTACAGTTTTGGGGGACCTTTTATCGTTTGGTTATGGTTTCCTCGGGAAGGGGATGGGGAACCACGCTTCTTTTCGGACCTGAGCGGCATGTACTGGTTTTTCCCTACGCCTGAGGTATTATTTTTCCATTCCTTAGGCGTTTTACCTTCGGATTACCGTGACTTCAGGTATTCCTTTTCAAACTTTTCCGCGGAGGTGATGGTGAAAAGGCGTTCCAGCCTCGCATTGTCGAAGAGGGAACGGATTGTCGGGCTCAGATCAAAGAAGACGAGCTTTTTCTTTTTTTGCATGGCCTCATTGAAAAACTTGACCAGGGCGCCTATGGCGGGGGAGTCGATATATGTAAGGCCTGCGCAGTTTATGGCAATGATTTCCGCCGGCTTTTTCAACTGGTCCTCCCAGACACGCTCCAGCTCCGAGACTTTCTCGTGGTACAGCTCTCCAATTATCTGAATGATTACGACCCCGGGCTTGTCCTCAATGGTTATGGACGGCATTCTCGAACCTCCCTGTTAGCAACTCGAATAATTAGGTTGCACCGTCCGCCGAAGGCGGGCGTGGAAACCTAAATCCTAGGTTTTCAGTAGTGTCAATTCATTGGAACTTTACAAGATTTTTTTTAAGATTTTCCTGTCCTTATTTACAGTGGCTGGTAAAAAATTCCAGGGCCTGCCGGTCACCCAGGGTGGCTGCTTTTTTCATGTCGGCGCATGCCTCTATGGCCCTTCCAGCCTTGCCGTGAAGGCTCCCCCTGTTATAATAGGCCATTCCATGGCCGCTGTTGCTTTGTATCGCTGCGTTGAAATCACCCATGGCGGCCTCGTAGTTTTTCAGCTTTGCAAAGGCCAGCCCGCGGATGTTGTATGCATCGGCGTCTCCCGGATTGAGGCGTATCGTTGTTGAAAAATCTTCGATGGCCCCATTCGTATCCCCGGTTTTCAGCCGGGCAAGGCCCCTGTTGTAGAATGCGTTTGCGTATTTGGGGTTGAGCTCAAGGGCCCTGGTGTAATCAAGAATGGCCCCCTTTACGTCCCCGAGTTCGTTACGCGCCGCTCCTCGGTTATTGAAGGCCTTGTAATATTCCGGGTTTATTGCGATGGCCCTGGTAAAGTCCGTCACCGCTCCATGGAAGTCCCCGGCGCCGCTTTTCGCGTTCCCTCTATTGTTCAGGGCGTCCACCATTTTTGGATCGAGGTTGATAGCAGTGGTAAAATCGTCGATAGCTTCGGTGTGCTTTCCGGCCTTAAGCTTTTCCATCCCCGAAGCATAGTACGATGCGGCGTCTTTTTTTGTGCAGGATAAAGCGCTTATTACGCACAGAGCGGCGATAAACTTGATGAGGATTGTTCGCGTTTTCATTTTTGTGATCAGTTGAAAGGAAGGTATTGCCGTTGACGTTTGCCTTTCGGATACTTTCCGGGACAATACTACTTTATGGAATTGAGAAAATCAATTAAAAAAAAGTGTTCTTGCAGATGGTTTTGGGGAAACAGAGCGACTGTCGTGGGTGGCCCACGCACGAGTGTTGATTACCTGCATTGGATTTTTGTTTTGCATCATGCGCGGCGTACCGCCACCGCAGACTCCGTGTCCCGGCTCCTTTCTTCCTGACCTCCCGCGCGCTCGCTAAGGCGCCGAGAGGACCACGTAATTCATTGTCCCGTCTGAAAAATTCATCTTGACTTTCTTCTAAATATTTTGTATAATTTCTTAGCAGAAAGGATCCATCCATCCGGCAAAATCTTATAACTTTAAGGAATCTCTAATTATCAGGGTTTTTCACCCACAGAATTCGGCGTAAAACCCTGAGTGATGAGTGTGCCAGTAGTACCAATTTTGGGGGACCTTCAAATTTTTAAATTTTAGAGTTTCCCTTCACTGGTAGTGCAAAAAAAAAGAAAGGATCAGCGTTATATGGCATTATTTAAAAAGATTCTTTCAAAAATCTGGATAATTGACAACCGGACCACCTTTCCAGAAACCTTTACGCAGGAACTCGATTTTCAATGCGGAAGAATACTGACTTTCGCTTCTCTTATAACTTTTTCATGGCTTACTTATATACCGATAGATCTCAAGCTTCACTCAGATAAGCCTCTCATCATTGCCATTAGAATTGCTTTTCCAGTTTTCGGTGCTGTTCTATACTTGTTGCGGTTCACAAAAGTTCTGTACGGCAAGAACCTGCTTCTGCTGACCGTTTTCGCCGCATATATGGCTGTTTCAAACGCCGTGCTTACAGGTCTTACGGCAGGGGACCCGGCATACATAGGGGGCTATCTATTCATTTTGACTCTTCTTGCCGTAGGCCCGCTTCAAAGGAAATGGGCATATCTTATACTGTATTCATCAGTTACAACATTTTTCGTTACCACCTATCTCAGCGGCGTAAAAGATATCCGGCCTCATAACTTATATAGTTTAAATGACCTCTTCTGCGTTACTTTCATTGTTTCCTGTTTTATTTATATACTTAATAATACAAGGCATACAAGCTGGTATAAATCACGCCAGGCCCAGATTGGGGAAGAGATAATAAAAATCCAAAAAATTTACAGTGAATCGCTTGAAAAAACGGTTTACGAGAGGACCAGAGAGCTCGAAATCGAAAGGAATAATCTAAAAATCCGGAATGAAGTAATGGAAAAAGATTTAAAAATGGCAAAACGTATCCACGAGCAGCTTATGCCTGTTGAAAAACCCGCGGACTTTATCTTCTCTTTATATAAGCCGATGGAAATGGTCGGCGGTGATTTCTATGATTTCATTCAATTTCGTGATAATCGGAAAATCGGAATCTTTTTAAGTGATGTATCGGGCCACGGTCTCGCAGCGGCCTTTATTACCGCAATGATTAAAACCATTATTCTTCAATCAGGAGAAAAGAAGCTGGACCCGGCCGAACTGATGAAATATGTAAATGACATTCTTTATGACCATATAGGAGGAAATTTTGTTACCGCTTTTTACGCGATATATGATATGGGAAACAGAGAGATGGTTTTTTCCAACGCTGGCCATAACCCTCCATATATCATCTCTGATGGTTCAGTAATACAGTTGCAGGGTTATAAAACGATGCCCCTTGCAATTTTGCAAAACAGAAGCCTGGAGGAAAGAGGTAAAATCTTTAAAAACTCGACAATAACACTTCCGTCAAGGAGTAAATTGCTGTTGTATACGGATGGATTTACTGAATGCCAGCCGTTAAACGGAAAAGGGATGCCGTTCGAAGACAGCAATCTGCATGATTTACTCTTCAGTATTAAACGTCATACCGGAAAACACTTTATAGAACAAATTTATAACAGGCTGGTTAACCACAGGGGTTCCGATTCCTTCGAAGATGACGTATGTCTCATCTGCGTTGATGTGGCTTAAACAAGAAAACCTGACTTCTTTATACCTGCTTTTTGATATGTTAAAATTCTTTGATTGACTTGGCCTGATGTATCTTTGAATAAATACTAAAGTAGAAGGGTTCACCGCCTGTTGAGGGCGGTGAATCCTTACTTTTTGTATGGCGCTCAATCACGTCAAACAGCTCTGTGAACAAGAAGCGTGTCGATTGCCATGTTCTTTTCGATCCTGTCGGAAAGGTGGGTCCTGAACCTCTCCCATGCCGACTTTCTCATGTGCGGACCAATAACCAGAAGGTCAGCCCCGTTTTCTTTTTCCGCTTTCAGGATTTCCTCATACGCGTTTCCATACCGCAGTTCGGGCGTGATCTTTACGCCTTTCCTTTCGGAAAACCGTCGGATTTCTTGATCAAGCATTTCCCGGGCGGTGCGAACTCGTCCTTCCTTCACTCCCTCGGCCTTTTCGGTTTCGAGGCAATAATCCGCGACGCACTCTGAAATTTTGTTTACCGTGTGGATAAGGCTGACTTCTGCGCCTAATTCTTCCGCAAGTTCAACGGCCTTGTTGAGGGCTGTCTGCGAATCCCTGGAAAAATCAGTCGCTACCAGGATTTTTTTTATTGTTTTCATGATGCACCTCCTTGCGTCGCATCGTTTACAAATCTCAAGTATAATATAAAGTGCTAAAATGCTAAAGTCAAGTAAATATTTGATTTTTTTATGGAAAAACCGTATGTTAGTAAAAATTAACTAACAATGGGGCCTCCATGAAAACAGTACGCAGCCGCAGGGAAGAGATACTCGATACCGCCCTGGACATCATATCGTCGAGCGGAATCCAGCGTTTAACCGTAAAAAACCTGGCAAGGGCGTTGAAGGTCACAGAACCAGCCCTGTACCGGCATTTTACTTCAAAACGGGACCTGCTCTATTCGCTGATTGTCATGTACGGAGATTTTTTCTCTGGCATAGCCGAGAAAACGCCTGCTTCCGGCACTACTGCCATTGACAGAGTGGGGGGCCTTTATAGGGAGCTTTTCAGGGAATTCACCAAAAGGCCGGCCCTTTCGATGGTGCTTTTCACCGAGGAGCTTTTCAGATTCGACAGGCAGCTCTCCAGGGAAGTGTTGTCGATCATTGAAATGATCCATGATACTATCGAAGGGATACTACGTAACGGGGCACGCCGCGGCGAGGTCAGGCAGGATGTCCCTTCCCGGCAGATGTCCTGGATGGTCATGGGGACCATGCGCCTTGTTGTGACAAAGTGGCGAATCTCAGGATACACTCTCAATCTTTCCCGGGAGGGCAGAAAAGCTTTCTCTTTCGTGAAGAAAGTGCTGGCGAAGTGAAGATCCGGTTATACGGTGAGGGGTTTTGCCCGCTCCGTATAACCGGTTAGGACCTTTCACAAGGGCGCATGTATACAGGCAGTGATATTGAGCATTTTGCTCTTCATGAAAGATACATGTCCCGGAGTTCGTGGAGCAGGGCATGATATTTCTCATGGACCCCTTCACCCATCTCCTCACGCTCCACACGCTCGAATCCATCCATAAGCGCATTTTCAGCAACGGGGTCCAGCCTCTGCTCCGCCATCTTAAAGAGAACATTGTTCTCCTTGTTGATATGGGCATAGAGGAGCGTTGTGTAACCGCGGGCGTGTTCCGTAAAGTGAAGGGACGCTTTCGCATCACCGGCTTTGATCTTTTCCAGGGCTTCGCCCATCCCTCTGACGTACTCCCGCCCCAGAGTGTGTTCGTGCAGCATAACTCCCACAGGCCCGCCCTCACGGGGTATCCCGGCCTTTTCAAGGGCCGGGAAAAGAAGCTCCTCCTCCTTCGCGTGGTGGCATTTGTCCGCAAAGTTCCGGATAAAATCAATTATGGAAACGAGCCTCTCGATTCCCGGTTTTTCACCTGCATCGATTTTATCGCAAACTGCGTTCAGCACTCTCAGCATTTCAAGTATGAGTTCGTGCTCTTCCTTGAGTATGTCAATGGGTTTCATGGCACGGGCCTCATTTCTTTTTTAAAAAGGAAAACAAGGCGCCCCGGAGGAGGAAGGCCAGAAAGAAAAACGCTCCTAAGGCAAAGATAATATCCGGCCCCATCCTGAGCCAGGAAACGGTACGGATGAACTCTCCGGTGGCAATTTCGGGGCTTCGGGCATACCACATGCCGCGATCGACCGCGTGATAGAACTGGTAAAACCCGGACGGTATGAGGCTTAAAACCGTCATGAGGAAAATACCGCCATTGAGGCCCCAGAAACTCCATTTGAGCAGGGAATCGGACCATGCTTCCTTACGGAAGATATGGCGCACCGCAAAGAGCGCAAGGGCGATGGCCAGGAGTCCGTATACCCCGAAGAGGGCGGTATGGGCATGGATTGGGGTGGTGTTGATTCCCTGTATGTAATACAGAATGATGGGGGGATTGATGAGGAAACCGAAAACGCCGGCCCCCACCAGGTTCCAGAAGGCGACGGAAATGAAGAAATAGAGGGGCCAACGGTACTCGTAGGCGGGTCCCGCTTTCTCGATGGTGCGAAGGTTCATTGCCGCTTCAAAACCCAGGAGGGTCAGGGGCACAACCTCCAGGGCCGAGAAGACGCCTCCCAGGGCCATTATGATCTCCGGGGTCCCGGACCAGTATAGATGGTGGAAGGTCCCGATGATTCCGCTTCCAAGGTAGAGGGTGATGGCGAGGTACACCGTGGAATGTGCAATTTTTTCACCCACGGCCCCTATGCGTGTCAGGATGAACGCCAGCACCACCGTGGCGAATACTTCGAAGAAACCTTCGACCCAGAGGTGGACCACCCACCAGCGCCAGTACTCCGCGTCGGAGAGATGCGCGCCCTTACCGTACATGAGCCCCGCCATGTAAAAAAGCGGTATGGCGATGGAGCTGTAGAGGAGCAGGTGCGTGAGGCCGCCGCGGTCCTTTTCATTTTTCAGCGCCGGGAGAATTGCCCTGAGGACGAGGATAAGCCAGATTATCATTCCCGCGATAAGGAGAATTTGCCAGAGGCGTCCCAGTTCGATGTATTCGTAGCCCTGGTGGCCCAGGGCGTAACCGTCGCCGCCGAAAATGCCCTGGACTGAAAGCCAGGTCCCAGCAAGCGTCCCGAGGACCACAACCACCACTGCCGCAAAGAGGACGACGACCAGGGTCCCCTGACGTCTGGGTTCCCTTCCCACGAAGGGTCCTATGAAGAGGCCGGCGGCGAGGAAGCAGGTAGCTATCCAGAAGATCGCAAGCTGGATATGCCAGGTCCTCAGCGCCGCGTAGGGGAGAATTGAGGCTATGTTAAGCCCAAAGAACTTCGTTCCTTCAACTGTGTAGTGCGCCGTCGCGGAGCCGACACCTATCTGGGCCAAAAAGAGCAGCGCCGCGGTAATGAAGTAGAGCACAAGGGCTTTCTGGCTCGCCGTTGGCGCCGGCTCCGCCAGGGGTACGGCCTGCGCCTCGTATTCGTCGTCGCGAATGTACCGGATGTAGAAAAAGAGCAAAATTCCCAGGGCCAGGATTAAGAGGATCACGCTTACGATAGACCAGATGTACATTCCGGGCGTCGGTACGTTCCCCACAAGGGGATCGTATGGCCAGTTGGTGGTGTAGGTCGTTTTCATCCCGGGCCTTTCGGCGACCGCGGCCCATGCGAGCCAGGAGAAGAAGCTGGATATCAGGAAGCCGTCCCGATCGTCCCTGGCAATGCCCGGCTGTAGCCCCATCCTGTCATTGCCTTTCACGAATAATTCCGTGTAATACTTCTGCAGGTTGCGGAAGGCTTCGGCCTGGTTTGATGTGAAGACAAGCTCGTTTTTCGCAGAGTCAAAGCGGTTTTTTCGCAATTCCAAAGCGACGGAGGCGCTGAGTTCCGCTTTCTTTACCGCATCAAGCGAGTCGAAGTCGTCCTGGGTGAAAGAGCGGGCTTTCTCCGCGTCAAGGCCGGATATGCGGGCGGCCGTGTAAAGCCCCAGACGGTGCAAATAATCCGCGGACCAATCCGGCGCAAGGTAGGAGCCATGTCCCCAGATGCTGCCGATATGCTGGCCTCCCCTGCTGAAGTAGTAGTTCTGTCCGGCTTTGATGTCGTCGCCGGTGAAAAGGACCTCTCCGGTTTCGGAAATAACGGTGCCGGGAATTGGCGGCTTTTCGCGGCTTATAAGATGTCCGCCGTAAATGAGTACGCCAAAGCTGAGGACAAGCAGAAACAGCAAAATAGCACGAAGATAAGGATTTTTCATCTGTTGAAGCCTCCCTGATTAATAGTGTTTTGTGATATATGTATGGAGCGGGCGCTTTTCAGGAGCGCTCTCCCGGTCTTCACAAGACAGGTTTTGGTGCTTTCCATTTTCAAAAACTGGTTGTTCAATCACGGGCGGTTTTTTGCAAATAAAAGTAAGTGAGTTTAAATATATCTCGTGAAACAGGCCCCGTCAAGATTCGGTCCTCGTTTTTTAATAAAAAATGATGGAGTTGGAACTTTTAAACGAAACTTTGTTCTGTTTAGCGAAAGCCTTATCATTCTTGTCTCACCGGGCTTCGAAAAGAGATGAAAGATAAGGCTATATTTCCTCCCCTTTTTTTCCGGCTTTGAAAAAATGTTGTGGACGTTGCGAACGGTGTTTAAAAAAATGATCAATTCTCGGACACCCGTTTCGGGCTTAATTTTACCTCAGACATAAAGAGACACTAACATGAAAAGCACAACAGGCGAAAGTTTAAGCGAAAGCAAAAAATTGCAGAGGGCCCGCTTCGTTACCGCCACCTCCCTCTTTGACGGCCACGACGCCTCCATCAATATCATCCGGCGGATCCTTCAACAGGAGGGCGCCGAGGTGATCCACCTGGGACACAACCGGTCGGTCCGGGAGATCGTCTTCACCGCCATCCAGGAAGGGGTACAGGGGATCGCAGTCAGCTCTTATCAGGGCGGGCATATCGAGTTTTTCAAGTACATGAAGGACCTCCTCGATAAAAACGGCGTGAGGCACATCAAGATTTTCGGAGGGGGAGGCGGTGTTATCGTCCCCGAAGAGGCCGCCGAGCTTGAGGCCTACGGCATAGCGAAGATTTATTCTCCGGAAGACGGCCAGCGCCTGGGACTTACGGGAATCGTCCGCGATATGCTCGAAAAAGCTTCGGCCATTGACCCTCCGGAGCTTCCGGCAGACTGGAAAAAAAGAATCCGGGAGCACAATAGCTTTGTCGTCACCCAGCTCATCTCCATAGCCGAGCGCGATTACGCCGATAAGCTGGACGTCTACAGGACCATCGGGAAGGAAATTAAGGCCATGGGGAGGAAGGTCCCGGTTATCGGCATCACGGGAACCGGCGGTTCAGGAAAGAGCTCCCTGGAGGACGAGTTCATTCGCCGCTTCATTCGGCAGTACCCCGACAAGAAGCTCGCTATACTCGCCATCGACCCCACCAGAAAAAAAACCGGCGGGGCCTTGCTAGGCGACCGGATAAGGATGAACTTCATCGACCCCGAGAAGGTTTTCATGCGCTCACTGGCGACCCGGGAATCGAAAAACGAGCTAACTATCTCCATCCAGGACTCCCTGGCCATCCTCCGCGCCGCGGAGTACGACCTCATCATCATCGAGACGCCTGGAATCGGGCAGGGGGACACTACCATTACCGAATACGGGGACCTCACGGTCTATGTGATGACCTCGGAGTATGGCGCGCCCTCCCAGCTTGAGAAGATCGACATGCTCGACTATGCGGACCTCATCGTCCTCAATAAATTTGACCACAAGAACTCCATGGACGCCCTTCGGGATATCCGCAAACAATACCGGCGTAACCATGATCTCTTTGATGCCCCCGACGACTCACTTCCGGTGATCGCCACAGTGGCAAGCAATTTCAACGACCCGGGGCTCAATGTGTTTTTCGAAAGGCTCCTTAGCATGCTAAAGGAGAAGGGCCTCGTGGACTGGGCGGCCGCCCCCGCCGGGGAATACTCGCTGAAAGACCAGTCCCGTTCGGCACTGATACCGCCGGAGCGTGAGAACTACCTCTGGGAGATAACGAGCACGATTGCCCGCTACCATGAGAAGACAAACGAGGCGGCGGCCCTGCTGAAAAAGATTGAGGCCCTGCGCGAAGCGGGGAGCGAGTTCGACAGCCCGGCGGCGAATGAGAAGGCGAAGGAACTGGAGGAAAAACTCGACCCCGAAGTGAGCGCCATGCTTAAAAGATGGGACGAGGCGCGGGAAAGCTATCTTGGCGAGGAGATGGTGACGAAAGTCAGGGAACGCGAAATCCGCACGAAGCTCCGGGAGGAATCCCTCTCGGGCTTGAAGATCCCGAAGATCGCGCTTCCGAATTTCGAAAGCGGCGCCGATACTCTGAAGTGGCTCCGCCGGGAAAACCTTCCGGGTTTTTTCCCTTTTACCGCGGGTGTGTTTCCGTTCCGCCGCGAAGGCGAGGACCCGAAGCGGCAGTTCGCCGGGGAAGGCCCTCCGGAGCGCACCAACCGCCGTTTCCATTACCTCACCCGGGGGGACGATGCGAAACGCCTCTCCACCGCCTTCGACTCTATCACGCTTTACGGTGAAGACCCCCATGAGGAGCCCGACATCTTCGGGAAGATAGGCGAGAGCGGAGTGAGCATTTGCACTCTGGACGATATGAAGAAGCTGTACGCGGGTTTTGACCTCTGCGCGCCCGCCACGAGCGTTTCCATGACCGTAAACGGGCCTGCCCCCATTATGCTTGCCTTTTTCTTTAACACAGCCATTGACCAGCAGGTTGAAAAATTTAAAGAGGAGCACCGCCGGGAGCCCGAAGCCGCTGAACGAAAGAAAATTGAGAAGCATGTCCTGGAAACAGTCCGGGGCACCGTGCAGGCCGACATCCTCAAAGAGGACCAGGGGCAGAACACCTGCATTTTTTCCATTGGATTCGCCATGAAGATGATGGGGGACATCCAGGAGTACTTTATTGAGAACAGGGTGCGTAACTTCTACTCCGTGAGCATCAGCGGCTACCATATCGCCGAAGCGGGGGCAAACCCTATCACCCAGCTTGCCCTCACGCTCTCAAACGCCTTCACCTATGTGGAGTACTATCTCTCCCGGGGGATGCATATCGACGATTTCGCGCCGAACCTCTCGTTTTTCTTCTCCAGCGGCATGGATCCGGAGTACAATGTCCTTATCCGCGTGGCGCGGAGGATATGGGCCGTGGCGATGAAATACCGCTACGGGGCCAATGAGCAGAGCCAGCGGCTTAAATGCCACATACAGACTTCGGGGCGGAGCCTCCACGCACAGGAGATGCAATTCAACGACATACGGACCACCCTCCAGGCGCTGATGGCCCTCAACGATAATTGCAACTCCCTCCACACCAATTCCTACGACGAGGCCGTCACCACCCCCACTGAGGAATCGGTTCGGCGCGCCATGGCCATACAGCTCATCATCGGGAAGGAATATGGGATATTCAAAAACCAGAACCCACTCCAGGGTAGCTTTATCTTTGACTGGCTCACCGATGAGGTGGAGAAGGCGGTCCTCGAGAAGTTTAACGCCATCAGCCAGCGGGGAGGGGTCCTGGGGGCCATGGAAAGTTATTACCAGCGAAGCATGATCCAGGACGAGTCGCTCTACTATGAGCACCGGAAGCACACCGGAGAATACCCGATTATCGGGGTGAATACCTACCTCAATCCCCGTGCCCAGTCAGAGGACTACGTGCGCCCCTCAACAGAACTTTCCCGTGCGTCCCGGGAAGAAAAAATGTCGCAGATAGCCAATCTCAGGAGCTTTCAGGAGCGTAACAGCATTGAGGCGATGCGCACTCTGCATGACCTTCGGGAGGCGGCCCTTTCGGGGAAGAACGTCTTCGCCCAGCTCATGGAAACGGCGCGCTATGCCAGCATGGGGCAGATGACGCAGGTGCTCTACGAAGCGGGAGGGAAGTACCGGAGAAACATGTGATTCTTATTGTCAGGAACGCGGGATTTGCCTTCCCGGCCCGTACAATTTGGCCTTGACACTTTCGCGAAAAGCACGGATACTGAGTCCAACTTCACGCACAGGAGATGCTCCATGGACGATCTGCTCTTACCGCTCAGGGACCCATCATCCCTGAAAATGGGAACGATCGTAAGAAGGATCGGCGCGACCAAGGACCAGCAGGGCGCCTTCATTCAGGCCGACGATGAGGGAAACCTGGTCTTGATGAACGTCATCGACATGAAAAAGGGCGAGCTTGTTGCGAACGAAGGCCTCCTTCGGCCTGAGGAGGGGGACGGCCTGTTTCGCTTCAAGTCGTCTTTCCTGGAAAGTCCCCGGGGGGACGAGGCCCTGGATATAATAAAGTCATGGTCCCTGTACATGGAAAACAGTTCAATTCAGGCGAGCATCCTCCGTTTCGTCGTATCGGCCTTTGTTCCGGAACAGATACTTACATGGAAGCGGGAAGAGAAGCTTCACATGGTCTTCGTGCCCGTGCAGCAGAAATTCCGCATCGGCCGATATAAGGAGAGGCGCAGTCCCGACCGGGTCTGCCGGGAGCAGTTTAAAATGTGGCTCGACTCCATGGAGCTGGGGGACCATATCACCTATGTAGCCATGGTGACCGACAAAAAAGTCGACACTCCGAAATTCTTTTCATCGGGGACCAGGCCCCATTCCGTCACAGAAAGCAATCTTATGGAAATGTCTTTTAATTTCAAACCGAACCACGGAGGCCATATTAAGTCGTTTCGCGGCAAGGACAAGAAAAAAGAATTCTATGTCGATGCCGGTTCTAACCATCTTGGCAGGGGAGTTAATACTCCCTTTGTGGTTGCCAAAAAGATAGCCACAGCCCTGAAAACTCTTTACCCAGAATATGAGTACACTCCTCTGGCGGGGAGGGGCGCTTTCGGCAAAGACCAGAGCTTTTAGGAGCGGATGATGAATACTCTGCATATTGTTTTCCATCCACGGTATTACAATTCCGAGTATTCTATGGATCCGGCGGCTTCCCCCGGGCGCCTGGAAAGCATAATGGATGTAATAACATCAAAGCCGGGGATGTACAGGGTAGTGACGCCGGAACCGGCTTCCGATGATGATATTCTCCGCGCCCACAGCCCGGCCCATCTTGAGCGCATTAAGCGTGATCCTCTTCTTTTTGAACTGTCCGCCCTTGCGGCCGGGGGGGCCATCATGTCGGCAAAGCTTGCTTTTGCCGGCTCCCCGTCCTTTGCGGTGATACGCCCTCCGGGACATCATGCATCCAGGGATTCCTGCTGGGGATTTTGCTTTTTTAACAATATCAGCGTTAGCCTTCTTCGGCTCTTCGCCGAGAAAAAGATCAAATCGGCCTTTTTACTTGATTTCGACCTCCATACCGGAGACGGCAATATAAACATCCTCGAATCCAGATCCGACGGGTTCAGGGTCGACATCTTAAACCCCATGTCCCGGTACAACAGGGAGTACGTATTTGAAGTTGAGGAGCATATGAAAGGACTGAAAGATATAGACATCTTCGTCGCTTCCGCGGGGTTCGACCAGGGCATTGAGGACTGGGGCAATCTGCTGTATCCGGAGGATTACACCGACCTCGGCCGGCTTATGAAAGAGTACTCCGAAAAACTATGCGGCGGCAGGAGATACGCCCTCCTTGAGGGCGGATATAATCACGATGTCCTTGGAGAGAATGTAGACGCCTTCTGCCGGGGATTTATTTGACGACGGTAATTGCCTCTTTCAATCTTCGTAAGGGATCCGTAATGACGCGGGTATGAGGATGCCCTTTCCCCACGCCTCGTTTCCTTCCTCCCAATCCATGCGCTAAGGCGTATCCGCCGAAACCAGGGACGTCCCCGGGCAAAGAACGATAAAAGCGGCTTTTCCCGCCATGGCAGCACGCCGATTGTTGGTTGACGTAGAGGCGGTTTTTCATATACACGTCCGGGTACATGCCCGGGGAGGACTCGCAAACATGAGATGGACAAGCCATGCCAGCTTTGTTCGGTCCGAAATAACCCCGGGCAAATTTGAGGAAACAGCACGATGAATTATTACCGCCGCGGCAGGGGCACGGCCCTGGCCATCGCTTTTAGGGCCTTTCGATACAGGAATTACCGGCTGTTTTTTTTCGGCCAGGGAATATCCCTCATCGGTACCTGGATGCAGTCAGTAGCTACAAGCTGGCTGGTGTACCGCATCACCGGCTCTCCACTGGCCCTGGGGATCGTGGCGTTCGCGGGCCAGGTGCCGGTTTTTTTACTCTCCCCCGTGGCCGGCGTTTTGAACGACCGGTGGAACGGGCAGCGCCTTCTGGTAACGGTGCAGTTTTTAGCCATGTCCCAGTCCCTGATCCTCGCCTCAATTACCTTTACGGGATATGCCGCGTTCTGGAACATCGTGGCGCTTACGGCAATTTTAGGGCTCATCAACTCCTTCGAAATGCCCACCCGGCAGGCTCTGGTGATAGACCTTATCGACGACAAAAACGACCTGGGTAACGCCATCGCCCTCAACTCCGCCCTCTTCAACGGCACGCGCCTCGTGGGCCCCGCCCTCGCCGGGGTACTCGTCGCCCTGGTCGGGGAGAAATTCTGCTTTCTCATCAATGCTGTGTCCTACTTCGCGGCGATCTGGGCTTTCAGCAGTATGAAAATCACGCCCAGGGAAAGGGACCGCCGGGAGCTGGACCTCCTCGGGGAAATGAAAGAGGGGGTCCTCTATGCCCTGCGCTTCACCCCCATACGGGACATACTCCTTCTCATCGCGCTCATCAGCCTCGTGGGGATGTCGTTTCCGGTGGTGTTGCCGGTATTTGCCGTGAAAATCCTCGGCGGCGGCTCCGGGGCATACGGCGCCCTCGTGGCTTTCTCAGGGCTCGGAGCCACGGCAGGGACCATATTTCTTGCACTCCGGAAAAACGTCCACGGCCTCGACAGCGTCATCACCGCCGGGATGTTCATCTTCGGTCTGTCCCTTGTGGCCTTTTCCTTTTCGAAGTCCTTCTATCTTTCCCTGGGCCTTATTGCAGTCGTTGGCTTTGGAATGATAATCAACATCGCCTCATGCAACACCATCATCCAGACGGTCGTGGATGAAGATAAACGCGGAAGAATATTAAGCCTCTACATCATGTCTTTTATGGGGACCGCGCCACTTGGAAGCCTCCTTGCGGGTTCCCTCTCCAAATGGTTCGGGGCCCCCGCAGCGGCCCTGACCGGCGGTATTATCGCGGTTGCGGGAGGGCTCTTTTTTGCTTCCCGCCTCGGGTCTATCAGACGGCTTGTGGGGCCCGTGTACCGGGAAAAAGGCTACACTGAGGATTTGTCCCGGGGGGTGGGAGTTGAAGCGGATTTCGGGAATACGAGAGAATACGCCGGAGATTGAACCTCCATGCTCCTCAGAATCCGCGACAGTTTTGTCTTCTCTCAGCACCTCTTCTTTCCCTTCGCCGGTATAATCCTCCTGGGAACGACGGTGTACCGCGTCGGGGTATATGCAATGATAACGGCGCGTTACAGGGAATTCGCCGGTCTTTCATTCGGGGCCTATGCTGCCGTTGCGGTCCCCGCCGACGCGCCGGTGCTTTTCATCTCCCTCCTTGTCCTTACGGCGGCCCTTCTGCTTATGGGTGAAACCGAAAAGGCCCGCTTTGCCGCAGCGGCCGCCATAACCTGGGTATGCCTTGCGGCATACCTTCTGGGGCTTGAATTTTTCAGGGTGTATGAGGCCCCATTCAGCGGCGCCTTTCTGGGAGGCGAGAACTTTGCCGGCCCTCTGGAGCTTCTCGTTTCTGCCGCGGCTGAGATTTCATTTCGTTTCATACTCTGGTTTCTCTTCTTTTCAGCGGCGATTATTATTTTTACATGGTATCTCTATCGAAAGGACAGGGGCTTCTATTATGATGGCAACACTATAGGCCTTTTCTTTCGCGGGCTAACAATTGCTTATCTCATTTTCATGGCCCCACTTGCGGTCCTGGCAGCTGCCCCTTTTTCCACCGGCGGGTCGGGTGCGCGTAACGGCGGCGGTGGCGCTCCTGACAGGCTCGGGGAATTGACGGCGAACCCCCTTTCCGGCCTTTTTCACGGCAGGTCCGGAGGCCATATCGACGGCCATCTTATCATGGCAAAGGACGCTAATCGGGATGATGATGAAGGCCCCTTCAGCGACGCCTCCCTTGAGTCGGACCGCGTCCTCGCGCCGCTGAGGGTGATACCCCGCGGAAAAAGATACAATATCGTGCTCTATATCTTTGAGTCCTTTCCGTCCCAATACCTTTCCCTGGAGGTTTCCGGCCGGCCAGTGGCCGGAAACTGGCGTCGGCTTCGAAAGAACTCCATCGTAGGAGAGGGGCATTATGCCCAAAACCCTCTCTCCGCTAATTCCCTTCTGAGCATCCTGGGGGGCGTTCATGAACCCTATGGCCGGGGTTTGATTATCCGCGACGCCCCGAACATGCCCCTGCGCACACTGCCGGAAATCCTAAAAAAACAAGGCTATCGCACCATCCACATCCACACCGGCGGGCTTGCCTACGCGGGTCAGGACAGGTTTCTCCGCCATCGGGGTTATGATGCAGTCCTCGATTATTTTGATCTAAAAAAAATGTCGCCGGAATATCGCACCGTCGGCTGGGGGATAGACGAGAGGGCCATGATAGGCCCAGCGCTATCTTTCATGAAAAGCGGGGAGGGTACGCCTTTTTTCGCGGTATTCCAGCCCGTCAATCCCCATCACCCCTACGCGATACCCGATAGTTCTTACAATATAGCGGGGCCGGTGCCTCTCGGCGCTCCGGAATGGAAGAAGTCGTGGCATAAATACCTGAACTCCCTTCATTACGCCGACGCTGTACTCGGAATGCTGGTTGACCGGATGGAGAGGGAGGGGCTTATGGACAATACCCTCTTTTTCCTTGTGGCGGACCACGGGGAAGCATTCTACCAACACCGGCAGAACTACAACCATCCGTTTTTTCTATATGAAGAAAATGTGCGGGTGCCCTTTCTTGTTTATAACCGGAAAATCATTCGGGAGACTTTTTTTTACCGGGGCGTTTCAAGGCATGTCGATATTGCCCCAACGGTCCTCGATGTTCTGGGGCTTCCTGTTGAACCGGCCATGCACGGATCGTCAATTCTCGCCGGGGGGCGCGAGAAAATGGCCTTTCTGCACACATCCTGGAAGGACGATTATCGGGCCGTGCGGGACGGCATGTGGAAATACATCCTGAGAACGAAGGACTCCAGTGAGGAATTGTACAATCTTGAAACCGATCCAGGAGAAGCCGTGAATCTGGCGGCCGCAAACCCTAAAATATGCGGCAGATACCGTAGTGCGATTTCGCGGTCCATGAAATTTCGCGAAGAGTATTACGGGGACCTTCTGAGCGGGAACGCTTCCCGCTTAAGGGCGAATTTTCGATAAAGCACCATAACTGGAAAAGGAGACGCGGACATGGATGATTCGAGCAGGATACAGGAGCTTAAAGAAGCTGTGATAGCATTCAGGGACAGGCGCGGCTGGAAGCGCTTTCACGATTTGAAAAACCTTTCCATGGGGCTTGCCATCGAGGCGTCGGAGCTTATGGAGCTTTTCCTCTGGAAATCCCGGGAGGAGATAGACGCGATGCTCCGCTCCCCGGGGGGGAGGGAGCGCCTCTCTGAGGAGCTCGCCGATATCATGGTATTTCTCCTGTATCTTTCCGGTGAAACGGGCATCGACCTGGCAGGGGCAGTGCGGGACAAAATAGCGAAAAACGAGAAGAAATATCCCGTGGAGAAAAGCTATGGGAGCAACAGGAAATACACGGAGCTTTAAAGGAAAAACTTCTACTAGAATTAATTCAAAGGCGCGCAACTTTGCTCTTGATTTTATCAGACCTCTTTTCATATCATTGTCGAAACAATGGCGGCGGCAATGACAAGAATAGGGTTCGACAACGAGAAATACCTCCGGGAGCAGAAGGATGCCATCCTAGAAAGAGTGAACAAGTTTGACAACAAGCTCTACCTTGAGTTTGGAGGCAAGCTTCTCTACGACTACCACGCGGCCAGGGTCCTCCCGGGCTTTGATCCCAATGTGAAGATGCGGCTCCTCCAGGAGCTCAGCGGCAATGCCGACATCATCCTCTGCATCTTCGCCGGCGATATTGAACGCAAGAAGGTCCGGGCCGATTTCGGGATAACCTATGACGCCGACGCGTTGAAGCTCATCGACGATTTAAAAGATTGGGGGATTGACATCCTCGCCGTGGTAATCACGAGGTTCGAAAACCAGCCCGCCGCCACCATCTTCAAGAACAAGCTGGAGCGCCAGAATATTCGCGTCTACACCCATCGCTACACTCAGGGGTATCCTTCCGATGTGGAGAGGGTGGTGAGCGACGAAGGTTACGGGGCCAACAGATATATCGAAACGAAAAGCCCCCTCGTGGTGGTGACCGGGCCCGGCCCAGGGAGCGGGAAGATGGCCACCTGCCTTTCCCAGGTGTTTCACGAGCATAAAAGAGGCGTCCGCGCGGGATACGCCAAGTTCGAGACATTTCCCATCTGGAACATCCCACTGAAACATCCGGTCAACATTGCCTATGAGGCCGCCACGGCGGACATCGCCGACTACAACCTCATCGACCCCTTCCACATGGAGGCCTATGGCGAGGTTGCGGTCAACTACAATCGTGATGTCGAGATGTTCCCCGTGCTAAGGAGGATACTCCAGAAAATTGGCGGCGAAGGTTCCCTGTATAAGTCTCCCACGGACATGGGCGTCAACCGCGCGGGGTTCGGTATAATTGACGACGAGGCGGTGCGGGAAGCGTCCAGGCAGGAAATAGTACGCCGTTATTTCCGGTACTCCTGTGAATATGCCATGGGTTTCGCTGACCGTGAAACGGTCCAGCGTGTGGAACTCATTATGGAAGGGCTGGGGCTTTCTCCGGAGTTGAGGAGGGTGGTGGCGCCGGCCCGTCTTGCAGCGCAGGAGGCGGCCTCAAGGGGCAAGGGGAACGAAGGAATATACTGTGGCGCCGCCCTGGAGCTTCCCGGAGGCGCTATCGTCACCGGAAAGAACTCGCCCCTTCTTCACGCCGCTCCGGGACTTGTGCTGAACGCCATTAAGAGCCTCGCCGGGGTTCCGGACCAGATCCACCTCCTGTCGCCCCAGATCATCGAATCGATCCGTAACCTCAAGGGGAAGGTCCTCGGGGCCCGGACAGTGAGCCTAGACCTGGAGGAGACCCTCATCGCCCTGGCTATCAGCGCCGGCACCAACCCGGCCGCGCAGGCCGCTATGGAAGAATTGCCCAAACTGCGAAACTGCGAGATGCACATGACCCATATTCCCACGCCCGGGGACGACGCGGGTTTAAGGAAGTTGGGGATAAACTGCACCACGGAGCCCAATTTTTCCACGAAAAACCTTCTGGAGTTTTAGGAGAAATTTACACTCCACGGCCATCGCCGGAAAGCATGGACTTCATACCGCAGCCGCCTCGCGGTCGCGCTTCGCATTCATGGCCCTTTTCCGCTCCAGTTCGTTTCGGATGGCCTTTCTTATGCGGACTGACGAAGGCGTGACCTCCACGAGCTCGTCATCATTGATGAACTCCAGGGCTTCTTCGAGGGACATGCGGATTGGCGGCGCGATTTTGACGGCATCGTCGCTTCCAGAGGCCCGCATATTGGTGAGCTTCTTTGCCTTCTGGGCGTTGACCACGATATCGCCCTCCCTGTTCGCCTCGCCCAGGACCTGCCCCTCATAGACCCTATCGCCGGGCGAAACGAAAAAGGCCCCCCTGGCCTGGAGGTTGTCCAGGGCATAGGCCGTTACCTCTCCTTCCTGCATTGATACTATAGCGCCATTCTGCCTCCGGGGTATTGCCCCCTTGAAGTTTTCGTAGCGGTAAAACCTGTGATACATCACCGCTTCACCGGAGGTTATGTTTAAAAGATCGTTTCGAAGCCCGATGAGGCCCCGGGAAGGGATTTTAAACTCAAGGCGGTTTCTTCCGCCGACATTTTCGATTTTAGCAAGCTCACCCTTTTTTTTGCTCACCGTTTCTATTACCCTGCCGGCCGTGTCGACGGGCGTGTCGATCAAGAGCTCCTCAACGGGCTCCGTTCTCTGGCCGTTTTCTTCTTTAAAAATAACACGAGGCTGGCCCACCTGGAACTCGTATCCCTCTCGGCGCATGTTTTCGATGAGGATGGAAAGGTGCAGGAGCCCCCGTCCGAAGACTTTCATGGTATCCGGGGATGAAGTGTCCTCCACGCGCATGGCCACATTGCTCTTCATTTCACGGTACAGGCGTTCTCTGAGATGGCGGCCCGTAACGAAACGGCCTTCCTGCCCGAAGAAGGGGGAGTTGTTTACAATGAACGACATGCTCATGGTGGGCTCGTCTATCTCGATTGTGGGCAGAGGCTCGGGGTTTTCAATGTCCGCGATGGTGTCCCCTATGTCCAACTCCTCCATGCCCACGATGGCGCAGATATCTCCGCATGACGCAATCCCCGTTTTCCGCTTTTCGAGGCCCTCGAAGGTATAGAGTTCCTTGATCTGGGCCCGTGAAACCCCGCCTTTGCGGCGGAGTAGGGCCACGGTATCGTTGACTCGGATTTCACCGCGGAAGACCTTCCCTACGGCAATGCGGCCTGAGTAGTCGGAGTAGTTGATTGCGGACACCTGCATCTGGAGCGGGCCGTCGTTTCTTTTCGGGGCGGGAATGAATTGTATAATAGCGTCCAGGAGCGGTGTAAGGCCGTCGCCTTCGGCATCTTCCCGAAGGGATGCCCATCCGGCGCGTCCCGAGGCGTATATCACCGGAAACTCTAACTGTTCTTCCGAGGCGTCGAGGTCTATGAAAAGGTCGGTGATTTCGTTTAATACTTGCCGGGGCCTTCTGTTTGGCCGGTCCATCTTGTTTATGACGATGATGGGCTTAAGCTCAAGCGAAAATGCCTTCTGTAGAACAAACCTGGTCTGGGGCATAACCCCTTCGAAGGAATCGACCAGGAGGAGGACGCCGTCCGCCATCTTGAGGACGCGCTCCACTTCGCCGCCGAAGTCGGCATGGCCGGGGGTGTCGATGATGTTGATCTTCACGTCGCGGTATTTTACGGAGATGTTCTTCGAAAGGATGGTGATGCCGCGCTCCCTCTCGAGATCGTTTGAGTCGAGAACGCAGTCCCTGACTTCCTGGTTTGCGCGGAAGATATTGCACTGTCTGAGCATCTTGTCCACCAGGGTGGTTTTCCCGTGGTCGACATGGGCTATGATTGCTATGTTTCGAATGTTCATCGGCGCATACTCGATAAAAGGGCTTTTTTTGTCAAGCACCAGGCAGGTTTTTTAGCGGTTTTCATTAATGGCAAACTCTAAAAATTAGGATTTCCCGCCCGCCTTCGGCGGGCGGGAAATCCTAAGTCCTGAGTATGCCAGTAGTTACATTTTTTGAGAAACTCAAAAATCTAATTTTTAGAGGGTTCCTAATGAGTTTATGAAAGGAATTCACGGAAGCGGCGGCAGTTTGCCGTGAGGTCGTCGCTTTCCCGGAAAAGGCCGCCGCCCATGAGGTATATCACATCCGGGCCGTAGAAGTCCCTGTTTTCACGGATATTTTCCATGGTCATGCCGCCCCCGGGGGCGGGGAAAATCGAGGCGATATCGCCCATTGGTTCAAGGCAACCCGAAACGATGCCGTGGCATTCGTCCCTCGAAAAGGAGAAGCGCCCTCCGAAATTCGGGTAGATGGACGCATCGGCCCCGCTCAGACGGGGCAGGGTTCCGAAGATAACATGGTGCGAGATGCCATTTCCTCCCATGACGAAGCTTCCGAGAAAGGCGGGGTGACAGATGACGGGAAGCCCGATGCCTTCATCGCCTGCGAGGCGTTTCATCGCGTCGAAACCCGTGAGGCCCGGGGCAATCATCACCGCCCCGGCCCCCCGGTCCTTAGCGAAAGAGGCCCGTTCCATGAGGAGGCCGTCGGGGCAGGTTATGTTCGCTGCGTATATACAGCGGAGTCCAGTTTCCCGGTTCGCGCGCTGTACCGCTTCAGCGCACAGGGTAACGCGTTCTTCAAAAGGCGCATAGGGCTGGTCTGTCAGGCCGTGATCGTCTTTAATAATGTCAATTCCTCCCAGGGCAAAGCGGTATGCCAGGTCTGCGAGCCCGCGGGGAGTAAGGCCCATGGGTTTAAGCGCCGTTGCGAGGAGCGGGCATGCGGGGGCGTCCAGGAGCTTCCGCAGACCGTTTATGCCATACCGCGGGCCCGGAAACATGTTTTGAATTGAAGACGGGAGATCCAGACGCCGCAGGAAAATACCGGGCTTGAGGCTTATGTTTCCGAAGATGACATTGAGAAGCTGGGTCAATTCTCCTGCCGCCGTTTCAATGGGGAAGGCGATGCGCGCCTCGTATCCGTTTTCAGTTTTTTTGAAGTTTTCGATTTTTCCCAGCACATGGGCCCGGATGAACCCGTCGGGAAGAAGGTCTTCGGGAAACTCAACGGTCTGCTCAATGCAGATGTCCTTCGCCCTCGCGAGGGCTTCCTTTTCATCGCCCTCAAGTAAGTACTCAACCGCAAACCGTTCTCCCGACGCGAAGGAGTCGGCCGCCTGGAAAGCCCTAAGAGTTTCGAGATGGGTCGGATTCACAGGGCTTCCGCCTTCGCCTCGCTGTGGACGGGGGCAAGATAAATATCAGCCAGGTCCTTTTCGGTGATGTCGAAGGAAGCTTCAAGAATGGACTCGACGGCCTTTACGAGGCTCATCGCATCGAGGCCGTATTCCTTTTTGAGATAGGGGAGGCTCGCGCCATGGGCAAATGTGTCCCGAAGACCGAGGCGTACAAGCTTCCTGCCCAATCCGCGCTCCGCGATTGTTTCCGCAACGATGGTTCCAAGGCCGCCTGTGATAGTATGGTTTTCCATGGTGATGACGCCCCTGTCGGCCTTTGCTATGGAAGCTATTGTTTCGGGGTCGTCGAAGGGTTTCAGAGTGGTGATGTGAAGATGCTCTATGGAAACCCCGCAGGCGGCAAGGGCCCGGGATGCCCGCATGGCCTCTTCGGTGCAGATTCCCGACGAAAGGAGGGTGATATCGGTCCCCCGGCTGATGACGCGCGCTTTGCCCGGGAGGAGGGGGTTTTTTTCGTCGAAGAGCTCCGGTATCTCCCCCCTTAACATTCTCACATATACTGGCCCGGGAATGGAAACGGCAGCGTCGAGGACGGTGAGTACATCGGTGGCGTCCCCGGTTTCGAGGACCGTCATGTTCGGGAGGGAGCGCATCACAGAGATGTCCTCCAGGGCCTGGTGGGTGGCGCCGCCCGGGGTGGTTATGCCGGGGAGGAAGCCGAACATCTTCACGGGAAGGTTGGGATACGCCACCGACATGGCTATCTGGTCGTAGGCCCTGCGGTAAATGAACACCGCGAAGGTGTGGACCAGGGGAAGAAAACCCTCACGGGCGATCCCTCCGGCGAAGGAGAGCATGTTTTGTTCGGCTATCCCCATCGAAAGGAAGCGGTCGGGGTAGGCGTCCCTGAAAAGGTCTATCTCAGTGGAGCTCGTCAGGTCCGCGGAAAGCACCAGTGCTTCCGGGCGTTCTCTGGCCCATTCAACCAGGTTTTTTGCGTGTACTCGGCTTAGAATTTTCATGGATTACTATGCTGTTCCCCCGCAGTTCTCCAGGGCCTTCGGGTAATTCAGGCTCGGGAAATGGCCCCGGCTGGGGACAGTTGTGTTATATTTCAAGTATGGCTTTTTCATAAAGCGCCCGTTCTTCAGGGGAAGTAAATCTAACATAATGATACTTGGGGCCCCTGGGCCGCAGGAATTCCATGCCCCGGCAGGGGTCGGTGTCGCAGAGGACAACCGTGGGGCGGCCGTCGGCTGGTTTCGCGCCGCATTCCGCGAGGCTGTCGATGTCGTGGCCGTCTATGCGGAAGACCCTCATGCCGAAGGCCTCCAGGCGTGAATGAAGTGGCTCGATGTTCATCACGCTGAGCATTTTTCCATCGCACTGGTAGCCGTTGATATCGGCGTAGACGAGGATGTTGGAAAGCCCGTGCCAGGCCATGGCCTGGAAGGCCTCCCATGTCTGGCCAATCTGGAACTCGCCGTCGGAGAGAAAGACCACCGTGCGGCCCTGCTCGCCTTTAAGCTTTCTTCCCATTGCAATTCCGGCGGCCTGGCTAATGCCCTGTCCCAGGGAGCCCGTCATTATTTCCATGCCGGGAGAATGTTCGGCCCCTATCATCTCCACGACGCCGCCATCCCTGTTAAACTCATCCAGGCCCGCTTCATCCATGCGCCCGGCTTCAATGAGGGCCGCGTAGAGGACCAGGGAGTACTGGGACGGCGAAAGATACAACCTGTCTCTATCGGGGGCTTTTTCTCCGTGAAACTCTGCGCCGGTTTTGTAGCTCTTGTTGCCCGCACCGGGCACTCCAGGAAATTTTGGCGGCTTAATTGGCCCATCTACGGGGCCCAGGTTCAGTACTTTCAGATAGAGAGTGGAGAAAATTTCCGCCGATGAGCAGGCCTGGCTGAGATAGCCGCCATTGTTCTTCACGGTGTGTTCCAGAACCCTGCGGCGAATGCCGCGGGCGGAACGCGTCACCGCGTCGCGCCATTTTAAATTGTCCGTTTCCATGGTTGGGCCGTCAAACCTGGTTTTGGCAAACCTATAGTACAACGGAACGGAATCAAGCGAAAAACGGTTTGACAGCCTCTCGGTTGTGTCTCGACTATAGGACTTATGAAAATCGTCTTACAGATGCTTTGCCTGGGAACAGGAATTAGCCTCGTTCTCGCCTGGTATTGCCGGGACTGGGGCCCTGCTGCACTCATGGGCGGTATCTTCTTCGCGTATATCGCCCTGATGACTGTGCTCATCGAACTGGCGGAGGTCCCAGGGTTCTGGCAGCCCGTTTTAAGGAGCGCCCCCTTCGGGATTTTCCAAATAGTGTCGATAGCGGCCCTCATCATCGCCACAATATTGACGGGTGTGCTTCAGAATCTTGGCTTTTTCAGATGACCTCTAACCCCGGGGCCATACCTTCTTGAAGGCGGTTTTGGGGAAGAAGCAGTAAGGGCACTCCTCCGGCGCTTCGTCGCCGTAGTGGATGTGGCCGCACATGCGGCATTTCCATGCCGTTTTTCCCTTCATCTCTCCGTAGAAGTCATTGCCCCCGGTTTCGCTTCTGAGCATCGGGAGGTCCTCCAGGGGAGGCATTACAGGCTGGTAGGCGCCCAGAGCAAATCCTGAGACGATTATCCGCTGGACTTCGCTCGTACCTTCGTATATCATGAGAAGCCGCACGTCCCGGAGTATTTTTTCAAAGGGAAACAGCTTTGTGAAACCGTATCCTCCGGCAATCTGGAGGGCCTCATTTGCAACATGGACTGCCGCCTCGGTCGCGTAAAATTTCGAAATCGACGCGTCCAGAGTGGGTTCGATGCCATTATCGGCCTGCCATGCCGATTTCAGGACAAGAAGGCGCGATGTTTCAACCATCTGGTACATTTCGGCAATCTTAAACTGTATGGCTTCGAAGTTGGCAAGCTTCCCCCCGAAGGCTCGTCTTTTTTTCGCGTAGTCCATCGCGAACTCCATCGCGGACCTTGCTGCCCCTACAGCGAAGGCGCCGATGATGGGCCTCGTGCGTGAGAATGTTTTCATTGCCAGGAGAAACCCCTCCCCGGGATTTGCGATGACGTTCTCCTTCGGGACGCGGACATTTTTCAGATTGATTCCAGCAGTGTTAGAGGCGCGCTGACCCAGTTTTGGAATATGTTTGCCTACAGTAACGCCCTCCCAGTCCCTTTCCACGAGGAAGGCGCAGATGCCCTGGTGCTGTGACTTCGGGTCGACCGTGGCGAAGATGCTCATGTAATCGGCAACCCCGGCATTGGTTATCCAGTACTTCGTCCCATTGAGGACGTAGTGGTCACCTTTGTCTTCGGCGTTACACCGCAGGCCGGCCACATCGGAGCCCATCATCGGCTCTGATGTGGCGAACGAAATTTTTTTGAAGTCCTTAGCGATTTTTGGAAGGTATTTCGCCTTGAGGTCCTCATTATTACAGAGAATTAGAGGCTCCATGCCGAGGGAATTGACAAAAATGGAAGTGGCCAGTCCCGAACAAGCCGCTGCAATTTCTTCGGTTACGATTGCGGCTTCAATGAGGCCCATCCCATGGCCGCCGTATTTTTTCGGGATATCGCCGTTCATAAAACCTTCGGAAAACGCTTTTTGTAAAAGGGCCATTGGAAGGTCGTTCGCCTCATCGTAATACCAGGCAAGGGGGAGCACCTCGTTTAGGGCGAATTCTCTGGAACGCTTTTGCAAAGAAATGTGTTCGGGAGAGAGGTTAAAATTCAGCATGGGAACCTCCGTTTGATATTTTGGGGCGGCCTGGCCTTTGGCTTTCCGCCCATGAATTAAGGGAACCTTTCTCTTGTTTTCCCGTCCGGCAAAAGCGGGCGGAAGAACACAGGTCCTGAGTTTGACAGTAGTTGCAATTTAAGGGGACCTTAAAAGAAAATTTGGGGTTCACTTAAGGCATATAGTATAATTGGCAGGTGGGATTAATCAAGAAAAATTGGCTTGACTCTTGCGGAAAATTGGTAATTCTGAAGGTGGTTGTAAACAATGGATGCCACGGACATTACAGGGAGACTGGAGAAGATCGAGGAGGCGGTTTTTACCGCTCTTACGTACGGATTTTATCCCATGGAAAAAATTGAAGGGATACTCCAGTCCATTGATGCCCTTTTTTCGAAAAAGGAGTCCCTCGACGCCTGCGGGTCTTATTTTGCGACCCGTGGAGACAGCAATGTACTATATTTCATATCGAACATTCTGTATAACATGAAAACAAAGAGCAGTCTTGCGCTTACTCCCGACGCTTTCAAGTGGCTCGGCAGCGTCTGGAAAAACTTTCTGATGAGGAACCGCAAATACCAGGAACACCATCAGATGTTCCTGGACTACAAAGACCGGCTTGGAAAGTATTTTCCAGGAGGTAATCTAATCCATAAGATAGAAAATGTCCATCTCGTTACCCGGGATTTCATAGTCGATTCAGAAGATGAAAACACACCGCTAAGAAATCTTGAACGTTTTCACAAGATATTTTCGGAACTGCTTTCCTGGATGAAGCCGACATATTATTTTATGCTCGATTATTATAGCGAATGGCAATCCCGAGGCAATCCGGAAGAAAGGAGACTTGAAACGGGCAGCCTTGAAACATTGAAGGGATTCGGCCATCCCGGCTATACCTATGGATCTATCGTATATGTTACATGCCAGTCCCTGGCCCTGCTCGAGGCCCTGTACCTTGTCCTCAAGAAAAAGAAGACCTCCCGACAAATTTTCAGCATGGACGGTAAAAGCAGGCTTCTTTCCACCTCTGAAATTTACGAGCTGTACCGGGACAAGTTCCAGGAGTCCCGTGAAGAACTGGCTCGGCTGAAATAGCCCATCTAATTGAAGTTGCCTAATTAAGAAAGACTCATTTGCAAGCCTCCACCGGTGCCCTCGCGTGTAACGATTTTCGTTAGAAAATAATCACTAAAATATTAATGAAAAACAATATTTACTTGATTGTTTTTTACCTTTTCTTAAAGTACTATATAAAATGGAAACCTTACATATTCTGGGGATTTCCGACTGCCTTCTGTGGTCGGAAATCTCCAGGAGATGCGAGGGCAAGTGGTAAAATTTAGAGGACCTTTATGTTTTAATTTTAAGAGGTTCCTACATGTTGTCGAAAATATTTTCCTGAACACTTAACTATTAACTCCCAAGGCTTTGGTTCAGACTTCTGTTTTGTTCAGACTTCTGATTGATTAATGCGAGCGCAAAATTACGCATCAGGAGTTTATCTCTGAATGATCGCAATGAAAACATCTCAGTTGGCGGCGCAGTTCGATCAGGGTGAAACGGTCTGTCTCAGCTTTCACTACCATAATAAATTCAACATTTCTTTTTTGAATTCACTAATAACCAAGATTCTCGCCCGCAATAACAAGGTCTACCTGCGCGACACGGTGATTACCGTTCTTAAAGAAATCATAGTCAATGCAGTCAAAGCCAATTCTAAAAGGTTTTTCTTCTCCCTTAACAACCTCGACATGTACAACAACGAGGAATATACCAGGGGAATGACTGAATTCAAGTCCTTCATTGTAGCGAGAAAAGAGCTTATTGAAAGCGAGTTAAAAAAGAGCAACTACCGGGTGAAATTATACCTGAAAAAGAACGGGAACGGCTTCACAATAGTAGTTCGCAACAACACACCCATGCATCCCGACGAGACGCTCAGGGTCAGGGAGCGCATAGAGAAGGCGAGGTCATATAAAGATTTTGCCGATGTCTATGAGGACCTATCAGATGATACCGAAGGGGAAGGGCTCGGCCTCCTGCTGACAATCCTTTTCCTGCGCAACTCGGGTATAGGAGAGGAGTCACTGCGCATTGAGTCGCAAAACGGCTTTACCCAGACTTCCCTTCTTATTCCGGAGACCATCAAGCCCGGCCCAATTGTCAATAAAATACAGACAAAAATACTTAATGAAGTCGATGAGCTCCCGTCCTTTCCGGAAAATATTATGGAGCTTATTCGTCTCAGCAAAAAACCCGACGTCTCCATGAAAGAATTGTCGGACAGGATCGTGCTGGACCCGGCCCTCGCCGCGTCGGTCCTGAAGCTCTCGAATTCCGCGGGCTTTATAACTCGAAAACGCATTGACAGCGTACATGACGCCGTAAAGATCATCGGCCTGAAAAACCTTAACATGATTCTCGTCGCTTCCAGCGCCCGCAACATCATGTCGGCCCGTTACTCCGCATTCAAGGAGATATGGAACCACTGCAATCGCGCCGCTTTCTACGCCCGCCAGATCGCCTTGCAAAAAGGCTATGCCGCGCTTGCCGAGCACGCATTTCTCTCCGGCCTCCTCCACGACCTTGGGAAAATCGTACTCCTTTCCACAACCGCCAAACTTGTCGAGTGGATTTCCGACTTCACGCGAAACCGGGAAATAAGGACCTCCACGGTCCTCGAGGAGATAGCCATCGGAATGAGTCACTCGACTATTGGGGCCAGTATTGCCGATAAGTGGAACTTACCCCATTATATCATCGAATCGGTCAGGCATCACCACTCACCCCTCAATTCGGACGCCGCCTTCAGGGACATCGTTGCACTTACATATCTGGCGAACACGTTATGCGGCATCGAGAGCAACAGGTACGATTATCCTTCCGTCGAGGAAGAGGTGCTTTCCATGTTTTCCCTTGAAGACAGGGATGCATTCAATTCATTCCATGAAACGCTCCAGTCCCAGTACGAAGAACACAATGATGTCATCTCCAGCGCATCCTGAGCCATTGTTCTGCAGTATAGTGCTTGACGAAACCCCCTCCCGCCGTGCGATAGTAACCGCCCGATGGGTGGTATCGCGCCATGGAAGAAATCGTCTACACGCTCGTACTAAACAGGGGTAAGGAAGAGGGATTTGAGGTCCGGGAACTCGGGAAGGAAGAGTTCATCCGGGAAACTTCCCGCCTCCTGGCGAAACCCAGGAAGGTTTTTATCGGCCTGGGAGACTTCCTCGAAATTGGCGACTATAACAACCTTCTTGATTCGATCTTCTTTGAAAAAGAGGCGGTAAAATACGAGAACCTCCTGGACAGGATAAACCGTGAAATGTCGGAACAGGCGGGCATCCCCTCGTCATTTATGAAGCTCGCAGTGTACTTCCCGGACTTTCTTCTTAAAGGTGTGCCAACCTCCTGCGTTACTACTATTGGTAAAAAATCCCGCCTTTTCCCCGGGGCCAGAAACCTCGTGAAATACCTGAAGGAGTATTCCCCCCTGGTTCTTACGGCAATTCCCTATGAAATCGCCATAGAGTTCGTTAAGAGGGTAGGTCTCGGTGATGAAAACCTGATTTCCACGGTGTACCGTGTAGAGCGGGACGAGTATGCCCGCAAAGTCTACGCCGGTGACATTGAGAGGTTTATTTCCGGGGACAGGAAAAGTCTGGAAATAGAAAAGAAAATGGCATCTGAAAACCTTACAGATGAAGATGTTGTCTACATAGGACGTGGGGAAGCCGGCGTGAAGACTTTTTCCACCGTCAACTCTATCGCATTCAATCCCGCGGACACCATAATACCGGGATCAAAAATCACCATTTATGGATCTTCTCTGGAGTCTCTCCTGGTCCTGTTCAATTTTGACGGTGAGATTGATCGCTACCTCATTTCACAAAATTTTGAGGAATATTTGCCCTCTTTGGTGGTGTACTCCGAAAAGCGCGACAAGTGCAGTGACCTCATCTCCCTCGAGATAGAGCACCGTCACCTCCAGAACAATGTAATCGGCCAGCGCATCGAGCACGCCGGAGAAAGCTATGATTCCGTGGAGCGTGACATTGAGGTCGAATTTGGGGGGTCTCCCATCGACATAAGGAAGGTGAGAAATATGATCAGCCAGAGAATGTCCAAATACGAGAACGACCCCGAGAAACTGGCCGATAACATATACCAGATTGCCCGGAAGCGGTACGCTATTCTCTCCTGAGTTCCTTGACCCTGAAGCCCTGCCGTGGTATATTATTTACAGTACCGGGGAAGAAAATATGCCGATAAACTAATGGAAACATTAAAAATGTGTTTTTTTTTCGCAGAAGACGGGCCACCTGGTCCTGAGTTTGCCGGTAGTTTCAATTTATGGTAACCTTAAACTTTGATTTTTAGAGGTTCCCTTGTCCTTTTCGAATCACGATAATAAAGCATATGATTACAGACACCGCTTCCAGGAAAAAGATACTCTATGATTACATAGCCCCCGTGTCCATTTCCGAAAATCCGGAGGACGATCCCTCTCTGGGCAAAAAAATCGACCGGATGAGGCGTGAAGCCGTTTCCAACATCTTTATTATTACGCCGAAGGTCGCGGATTCATATGCGTACCTGCGCCTTGTACACGCCCTTGAAAAGAACGGATTTTCCGTTAGGAGCCTGTATGTAAACGTTCTTACTCCCGATATCTTTCATTACATTGACAGGGCCGTGGACGAAATTGTGGAGCGTTTCTCCCGCGGCGGCTGCATGGTTATTTCTTATGGTTCTACCCATGCCGGGGCCATTCTGGCGGCCATATTTGTCAAGGCCGGAAGGGACGTAGAAACGGCGGCGGACCGGGTATCGGCAATTAGCAGGACTCTCGTTGTCTCTTTGAATGAGCGGCGATTCCTCGAATTGTACGCCGGATACGTGAGGGCTCCCGGTGCGAGAGGCGCTTCTGAAAAGGAAGTCCGGCGCTCCGGTTATATTCCCGATACCGATACTGAACTCCCCGCAAAGATATCCGGTGCGAAAGAGCCCTCGAATGCGGAGCGGCAATACTTTCGGCAGTCTTTAATGGAAGCGCCACAACCCCGTCCCGGGGAAAGCCATGCGGGCAAGGTGATTCCTGCTCTAACTGAGGTAAAGCCTGGGGCCACCGCGACGCAGGCGCAGGCGAGGACTTTTTCGCCGCCCCCGCAGGTAAAACGCCGGTTCTACACGTCCCTCCGTTTCAAACTGATATCGATCATTTCGGCGGTCATCATCATCTCCCTTTCGGGCATGATTTTCCTCGCCACCTATTATTTCAAGAGCGATAACCGGATCCGAATCCAGCAGGGAAACCTGGATATAGCCAAGATCCTGGCCTTGAAGGTCCGCTCGGATTTTCTGACGATGATAGACAATTCCAAAGCCATAACCGGCGAGTACGTGGGGCGCCGTGGGGTGAACACTGGCGGGAGCATCGCTTCCACGGACAGAAGCTTTCTTTTCTACGGAGTAGCGAAAGGATCGGCGACCGATGAACGCATCACCTTCATCAGTTCGGCGTACAATCGCGAATTGATGGAAGAGATCCAAACCACGAAGGACGGCGTGGACGCCATAGGGGCCATTCACGGCAAGGAATTCGCAAAATCCTTCGGGGGTGATATTGTCGTAAAAAATGTTTCGGAAACGCTGAGATTTCCCGTCGTCGGACTGAGCTATCCTCTCAGGATCAAAGGCAGGGACGCTATTGATTCCATCGTGGTGAACTATATAAGACTCGACAAGGTTCTATTGGCTTTCAAAGCTGAAGACAGGGTCGGCCATGTGTTCATGATCAATGAGGGAGGGGACGTCATCGCCCACCAGGACGGGGAGGATGTCCTCAAGGCGCGAAATTACATCAATCTCCCCATCGTAAAAGAAATGCTGAAGAGCACCCGGGGGAACGGACAGATCCGGTACAGGGACGAGAACGGCACGGTGTTCCTCGGTTCGTTCTGGAAAATCGGCATTGGAGGGACTGGTGTTGTTTCAACCGTGGAGGAGGAACTCGCTCTTCGCCAGGTTTACGACATGCAGAGGCGCAATTTTTATCTCATGGTAATAGTCCTTACCCTGGTGATCATGATCGTTTTTTTCTTCGGCACCTCAATCACTAAGCCCATCATCCGCCTTGTCGATGCGACTAAAAGAATCAAAGAAGGCCTCTACCGGGTAGACATCGCCGCAAAGGGCAAGGACGAGATCGCCGAGCTGACCAATGCTTTCGTAGAGATGGGCGTTGGCCTTGAAGAACGGGAAAAGATGAAGGACGCCTTTGGAAAGTTCGTCAACAAGGAGGTCGCGGAACAGGTGCTCCGCGGAGAGCTCAGGCTTGGCGGCGAACGCAAGGACACTGCCGTTCTTTTTTCCGATATACGCTCCTTTACGGCGATTTCGGAGCGCCTCGAACCGGAGGAGGTGGTGGAGTTTCTGAATGAATACATGACCCGCATGGTACGCTGTATCAACAACACCAATGGCGTCGTGGACAAGTTCATCGGCGACGCCATCATGGCAATCTGGGGAGCTCCTGTTTCACACGGCAATGATATAGAAAATGCAATAAACGCCGCCCTCATGATGCGAAGCGAGCTTGCCATTTTCAACCGGGACAGGGGCGGCCCCGGCAAGCCACTGATTCAAATCGGCTGTGGAATCAATGCGGGCCCGGTTCTTGCTGGCCAAATAGGTTCCGAGGACAGGATGGAATACACCGTTATAGGCGATACCGTCAATCTCGCTTCGAGAATAGAGGCGCTCAACAAGCCATTCGGTACAGACATACTCATAAGCCAGGACGCATATAACAGGGTGAAAGACATATTCAACGTCGAGGCGATGCAGCAAATAAAGGTCAAGGGGAAAGCGGGGCCCCAGCAGATTTACGCGGTCCTGGGAAGAAAAAGAGACCAGTCTTCCCCAAAAAACCTTGAGGAACTGAGGGTGCTTATCGGCATTGCACATAACGACATATCCCCGGGAGAGGTTGAGGAAGAAGTGAAGTATGAAATTATTGAACAGTAATTTCATCGTCCTTGCCGCGGGATCGGCAATAATTGCCATATTTTCGCTCCTTTTCTACTTCGACGTGAACAGGCGCATCGATGCAGGTGAAGGCCGAATCATCGGTACTGTGACCTTTAAAAAGCTCGTCGCCCAGCGAAAGTATTCCCGACAGGTCGTATGGGAAGACCTGGAACAAACGTCCCCAATTTATAATAACGATACCATACGTACCGGGGAACAGTCGGAGGCAATGGTGAAGATCAGCGACGGCACCGAGTTCACCATGAACGAGAACAGCATGGTTCTGGTGTCCCTGGGCGGTGATCAGCTCGACCTCGAATTCAACAGCGGCTCCATTACGGCAAACCGTGAAGGGGTTACCGGCGATGAGGTGAAAAAACTCAATATAAAAACCGGCGGCGCTACGGTGACTATCGACAGGAGCTCGGTGAAACTTTCCACGGACAAGGATTCATCTCTGAATTTAACGGTTCACAAAGGGGACGCAGTGGTAATGGCTGGCGGCCTGGAACAGACCGTCGTGGCGGACCAGAAGGCCGTGGTTATGCTGAAGAGCGCCAAAGTCAATGTGGAGGACCAGTCCATTGTCCTCCTGGAACCCGCTGATAACCGCATCTTCATGGCGCCGAGGAATATGGAGAAGGTGCTGTTCTCCTGGAAGCCCGTTGAAACAGGGGGAGACGTTTCCCTGGAAGTAGCCCCGGGTAAAGCTTTCACCGGTGCTGTGAAAAAAGATAAAGTTTCCGGCACGTCCGCTTCCATGGAGCTTCCGGGAGGCTCCTATGTCTGGCGCGTTTCCGTGAGGCAGCGAACGGGGAAAACCGAATACAGCGACGAACGGCGTTTTTCCGTGGCTGTACGCGAGGCGGTACGGCTGGTCGCCCCTGAAGAGGGGGCTTCATTTGCCTACAGGTCAAAACCCCCGATCATCAGTTTCAAGTGGGAGAAAAACGGCCTTGCCTCCGAGTATAGACTCATCATAGCAAGGGACGCTGAAATGAAGGACGTAACGAATACCATTCACACTGCTGAAACCGCTCTCGCGACTGACATCCTTTCAGGTGGACCATATTTCTGGAAAGTCATTGCCCTGGGAGGCATGGGGGGCACAGGTGAGGCCGGTGCAAGCGCGGTGCGGCGCCTCACCGTGCTTCGCCATGAGGAAGCCCAGCCGCCGGAACCGATATATCCCCAGGATAAGGGGCGCATTACCGGGAAGCTATTGGAATTAAGGCCCCTTGAATTTTCATGGCGAAGGAACCCTGAAATAATCGACACTGAGCTCATTGTGGCCAAAGATAAGTCCATGAAGAATATCTTCATGAAGACGGTGAAAAAATCCGCTTATTATAAGCTCGACAGGGACATTCCTCCTGGCACTTACTTTTGGACCGTGACCGGCCTTCTGGAAGACAAGACGAGGACCTCCCCCTCCAGGGTGATGACGTTTGATGTAGTTAAAGAGAGCGCTATAGAACTCCTTTCCCCGGCCGATGGGGAAACCGTTATTCCGCAAGAAATTGACGGGAAACCCACGGTGCAATTCTCCTGGAAACGTCTCGACCTGGAAGGCCCTTTCATCTTTCAGGTGGCGAAGGATGCTGAATTCAAATCGGTAGTCGTTGAGAAATCGCACTCCGGCTACCTGGCGAAAATACCGGCCCTTACCAGGGGGAATTATTACTGGAGGGTTTTTTTGCCCGATGACGACGGCTCCGTTTTTATGAAAAGCCGCGAAAGGCAATTCTCCGTGGAAGACAGGTTGTCCCAGCCGGTCCTTGTCGCACCGTCAAACGGGTCCACCCTTGACATGACGGGGAAGAAGTCCCTGACATTTTCCTGGGCGGGTCCTCCGGAGGCCGATGCGTACAGGCTTGAGCTTTTTCTTGTGAGAAAAGGAAGGGAATATCGGATATATGATAAGGTCGTGAGGGGTAATGTACATAACTTGTGGGAGCTCAACAGGCTTGATGTGTCGAAATTCGCCTGGTCCCTACAGGCCATGAGTATTGAACACGACCGGGTGGTGAGAAAAAGCCCCGTGGCAAAATCGTATTTTGCACTGACCCTTGGCAAAGAGATGAAAAAACCGGTGATCCGAGTCCCCAAAATAATCGTTGCGGAATGAAATACTGTGAACCGCGGGCTGTACAGATTTATTTGTATTTTAGCGCTTATATCGGCCATCGCCTTGGGCGACGTTTTATCCCGCCATTTAGGGACCAAGGCGGTTTTCGCTGACAATCAAGACAGCGGATTTCAGGAAAGAATCAAGGCGGATACAGAGGACCTGGAAAAAAACATATCCGGCCTCAAAACCCTGAAAAAAGAGCTTGAGGAGAAGAAAAAACGGTCGCCAAGGGAAATAAATATAAACTGGGACGCCGTGGAAGGGGCCCTGAAATACGCCGTACAGGTGAAGGACTCCGGTAGTACGCTCATCTTCGATAAAGTCGTTGAAACCAACTCGACCAAGATTTCAGTTACACCCGGCGAGTACCGCATACGGGTCGGAGCTTTCAACGTATTCGAAAAAATTGGCTCCTGGTCGGAATGGTCCGATATGAAACTCGTCCTCCCCGAAGCCTCGGAGGCCTTTGAATTGCTGAGTGTTACCGACCACGGCTTTACTTTCTCGGCAGGATACGCGGCGGTGCAAATCTTGCCTGACTTTGGTTCGCTGTTCAGCCCCTCAACGGCGGGGTGGACGGCGACAGCCGCATACCGCATGAGGTCCATTGCGGCTTTTTCGAGCATTCCAGTTTTACGAAACATGCTTTTCGGTGCGGATATATCCGGAAGCCGATTCAGTGGCCGAGAGATTGCGAATATTGAAGACAACAGGCTTTATATCCTTACCGTGTCCCTTTCATTGTCCTACGTAACCGACTTTGGGTTTCCCGTAAATCTTGCTGTCAGGGTGGGGGGCGGTATGGCCCGGACCACCCAGTCGTACAGCTTTCCCGAGATTGGAGGGGGCGTGTACCACCCCAAAAAACTGACGACGGTGGACCCATATTACAGGGCCGGGTTGGGCCTTGTCGTATCGCTCTTCGGGCCCCTTTTTCTGGAAGGAGGCGCGGAATTTTTCTTGATCGACTATCTTGCCACCGACTTGCGGGGGATACGGTATTATCTAATGGCCGGAACCAGGATATGAAGACCGTTTCCTTCGCAGAAAAAATCATTGATTAATTTTACATCCCGTACTACTTGGGCAGAAATTTCAACTGGAGGACTTACATGCGCAAGGCATTCATAGTATCCGTCATATTATTTTCCGGGGCACTGTTCCTGTCATGTAGCGGTACATTTGATAACACCGTCTGGGAGTGCAAGTACGATTACAAGGAATTTCAGGACCACATGACTGGCGCCAATACGCTCGAATTTCTGCCCGGCGGAAAAATTAAGGGGACATTCTCAAATCCGGGGCCCCTGCCTCCCAGCGTGTATATCTACAACTATACTATCGACGGAGACAGGATAACCTGCAGCCATTCCGATGTCGATCCCAGGGTGTTTACCATCAAGGATGGCACCCTCGTTTCGGAAGACGGCCACTGTATATACAAGAAAAAAGCCGCCGCAGCGGTTCCGAAGGAACAGGGCAAATGAAGAAGCTCCCCCTGGCCGCTACCGCGGCGCTTGTGGTGTGCTTTGCGGTGGGGTGCGGGCGCCTCTCCGTGGACGATCTCGACGGTACTGTTTGGGAATCCAAGCAAACGGATACCGACCCGCAAATCGGCACCGTCGAGCTCTTGCTCTCCCTTCACTTCCACGATACCGGTCATTTTTCACTTACGCGCACAGAACGCTGGATTTCAAAAAAGGAAAGCGTTAAAACGCCACTCCCCGAAGACAGCAGGTTAACGGGGCAATACCGGGTGGAGAAAAATACAATACGTCTTATCTGGAGCGACGGGAGTAATCTCCTTTTCACCTACAGGGACGGGAATATTTATTCCCATGACGAAACGAGGGTTTTTACGAAAAAACCATGACAAATGTCTGCTACGGTATCTGATGGATATTTCATTTTTGCAAAGGCTTTCTCCGACTGCCGTATTTATATTAAAATTTCTTTTCATGATAATAGGGCTTTTCCTTTTTGTAACCGGCGTTTTCGACGTTCTCCACGGCAATTTTAAGAAGGGCATTTTCGAACTCATCGCAGGGGCTGTCGCCATCCGTCTGGCGGCATTTCTCTTCAGCCTGAAGCTGAAGGGTTGAAACGGGCGTATTACACGAAATCGCCGTGGGAAAAGAACGGAGACTATCCCCGCGCTTCGAAATAGGACGGGATTACTATTTCTTTCCCGGACACGCGGGAACACGTCATACCTGCCGGGTGAACAATATATCGGCCACCGGGGCATGTATCTCTTCTGAAACCATCCTTCACAAGGCAGATATCATTCTCCTGCACATTGCCGGAATCAGTGAAACCGCGTTCAAGTCGGAAGTCCTCTGGTCCGTAGAGGGAATGTACGGAATTCTCTTTTACCTCGATACTGCCGAAGACCTGGAGAACATCAGCTTTGTGATGAACAATATCGCAGGTATGATAAACACTTCGGATTCATAAAGGGTTGTTCCGGGGCTTTAGACCGATCTTTCAAACCCCGCAAACATAAGACAACCTTTAAAGCTTTTGCTTCTCCCCCTGTCTTCGGCTGACGGGTAAATTCTACAGTTGAATTTGCCAGCAGTTTACACTCCGGGAATTTATAAAAAATTCGTTTTTAGGGCGCCATAAATTATTTCGAAAAAACATGCATCGCAACGAGTTTTAATTGACAGGGAAGATACTATGCCTCTATAATAGAAAAAGCAGAAGGCAGGTGGGAATACTAAACAAATAAAACATGCCTGCGGTTAGGCCATACAAAAAATTGGAGAGTTCGATATGGCGGATGGATCTGATCTTTTTTCGCTCAACTACAAAGAGCAGGATGACATCATGGTGGGTGTCATACAATGCGAGAACCTCGACAGGGGTGAAGCTGAACTAATTTTTGGCTACTATACAGAAGAGGCAAAGAACCTACCGCTTTTCTCAGACTTCATCCTTGACACCAGAAAGGCTGTAAAGGTTACATCTTCCGCAATAGGTGTGCTCATGAAGGCCCTGGACCTCATGCGGAAGGGCAAATCGTATGCGATTCTGGTCATGACGGAGAGCTTGCTTAATGAGATTATGCTCAAGTTTCCTGAAATGTTCGACTTTTACGCTGTATTCCACACAATTGAAGATGCCGTAACCTTTATAAAAAAGCGAAGGAACAACCAGTGAGCCAAAGATCGTATTCCGGAACCCCATATCCTGGAGGGCGGAGATGTTCACCATTCGCGACGCATACCTGAGGGATATTGACCACATTGTGGAGTTCAGAATGAGGCTTCTTTTTGAGTTGGGGAAGGTAAAACACGAAAAAGGGACCGCCAAGCTCCAGGACGCCACGAGGAGTTATTTTATCAACAAGATACAAGCAGGGGAATTCAGGGTGTGGATCGCTGAAAGCTCCGGTAAAATGATCGGCATGACCTGCATACAATTCATCGAACATCCTCCCGTGTACGAAAACATCGACGGCATTGAAGCACATGTCATGGATGTGTACACTGAAAAGGAATGGAGAGGGAAAGGGATTGCCACTGCCGTCCTGAACCGGGTGATTGAACATGCCAGGGAGAAGAAAGCAAAAAGAATCGTTCTTAACACACTCGGTTCCGATAAAAGGATTTACGAAAATCTCGGGTTCGACTCCATTTCCGGGGAAATGGAACTTATACTTGGGTGAAGGCCCGCCGGTTCGTTTCACCCTGTCATATCGAAAAGTACGCCTTCACCGGTTTCCAGGTGGGTAATCCATTCTGAGAACTGGTCCTTTGAAATAGTTCTCAGAATGGTTTCTGCGCAGCCCCCCGCGCCGCCGTTTATCTTCAAGTGTATCAAAACATCTTCGCCGATCTCTTCTATGTAAAACCTGTATGGTGAACCTCTGGCGGCGAGAGTATCATTCGCCTTATCGGCGGCTTCGCGAAGGTCTTCGGTGTCGGCATTCTGTGCGCATTCGTCGTTTTCCACGGAACGGCGCCTACGCCTTTCGTGAAGGGTCCCCTGGTCTTTTCTCGGTATGACAGTGGCGAGGGTCGTTACGCCCTGGATAGATGTATCTATTATTTCTTTCATGGTTTTTTTCCTCCGTAATTCGTTTTCCCGCCCGCCAAAGCCGGGCGGGAAAACCTGATCAAGGTTGCCTTTTACAATTTTTTCTTTCAGGCATTTCTCTTCTTAATCTCCCAGTATTATTATCGGCATGTTTCTTCGAAAAATAGGGCAGTCCCAAAGTGGACCCGTTATTTCACGCCCTGTTCTGCTCGAGCTCGCGTTTCTCTTTCTGCATTTTCCGATATTCCCGCCATGAGAGCAGAAAAGTAATAATCAGAACGATAATATCATCAATCCAACCTACAAACGGGACATCGGGAATTAAGTCAAATGGCCAAATAGCATAGATGATTCCCGCCAGAAGAAATACGATGGAAAGTATAAATTTTCGTCTCACGCTCTGTTCGCTGCCGTCTTCGATTTGCCGCATTGGTTGTCCCTCCTGATCGGTTAGTAACTCCCATAATACTAAAATAGCACACCGGTGTCAAGTTTCTCGGCGATGGACTGAATATGGCGGTGTTGGGAGCGGGGTGCGGCGGAAGCTATGGACAATTATATAAAAAGCACAGGCGGCGCTTTAATTCATAACCTCCTTGACATTTTATCCCCTGTTTCCCCAGTTAAAACCATGGAATCCCCTTTTAAACATCTTCCTGAACGGTTTTTTTCCCCCCTCGCTTCGCGTAACCGCGAGCACTTTGCTTACGCACTTCTTCTATTTTATGAGGGATTTCTCTCCAGCCCAACGGGTGTTGACAGGGACGGCCTTGTGGATAAGCTGGAGCGATATTGCGAAAATCTTACGGGCATGGAGCAGGAAGAAGATGAAGAAACAGCGCTGGAGGAGGGGGATGCCTCGGCCCCATTGCCGAGAAAAATGGCGCTTTATCTGTTGAAAAAAATAATGAAAACCGGCTGGATTTCCGAGGAAACCCTCCAGGATTTTACCCGCATCGTAAACATAGAGTCTCGCGCCAAACCCTTTTTCGAAGCCCTCCACATGACTGCGACTGGAGGGGGCGTGGAATATGAGAGCCATATCGTGGCGATCTATTCCCTTTTTTGCAGCGACGCCTCCGCGGACAACGGGCATTATATCGTCCTTCGGGCCCATGATCACATGATGCGCCTTCTCGATTCCCTCAAGGTGCTTTCGCAGAACATCAAGGGGCATTTTGAGATGCTCTTTCCCGCGGACCTGGATATACCGGGAATTCTGAACGCGCACTACAACGAATACATGAAAGAAATAATCGACCGCGCCTACACCCGGCTTAAAACCTCGGACAATCTCAGCAGATACCGGCCGGAAATAATTGCCAATATTAACGCCCGCCTTGAGGATGAAGAATGGCTTTCCGTGACAGCCGATCGCCTTTCGTCCATACGCATTGGCAGGTACATTTCCCCCATTGACGATCTCAGGGGAATGTTAGAAGACATCAGGGAAAACCTGCGCAACATGGACCGGATTATCGACGATATAGACCGGCGCAACCGCATGTATTCCCGTATTTCCACCGAGAAGATCAGAAACCGCCTCTATGTCGATTCCACCATGAAAGGAAAATTAGTGGGAATTGTCCGGGCCATATCTGAGGGACATTTACAGCACGAATTATGCGAACACGGGATATTCCGTTTTAAGTCCGTTTCCTCGGAGTCCTGCTCAACGCGTTTCAGGGGCGATGCTGCTGAGGCCAGGCCGTCGCTTCCCACCATCCCGGACGCCGCACGCATCGATGAGCTCGAAAAGGGCCTCAGGGAGCGCATAGCGCTTCAGATGAATACGGAGAAAATAGCAAAGTACTTGGACGCGAACCTGGGTGAGGCGGGATCGGTGGAGGCCGCCGATATGGTTTTATCAGTGCAGGATTACGTGAAGCTGTTATACGCGGGCGTGTACGCCAGCGCCGAGGGGAAGCCGTTCCCCTTCGGAGTCGCCTGGGGCGATGAGCGTGCTGAAGCCGGAGATGGACGCTTTGAATTCCGATCTCACAGGTTTTTCCGCCTGCGAACAATGGATGGCGGCGATGATAGATGACATCAGGCTGATCCTCGACTACGACGAGCCGGAACGTGAACTCTTTAGACAGGCGGTACACCGTCTCTTTTCCACTTCCTTCATCCTCCGGGGGATAAAAGAGGACGAGGATTTATATTCCTTTGTAATCCGTAATCGCGACGCGGTAGAAGCGTACTGCGAATGCGCTGGCTGGATACTCATGGTGAATGAGCCTTTGGGCGTCATATCCTGGAAGGGCCCCTCAACGGCCCGACTGCTTTTGTCAAAGGACGATACAATCTTCCTTGTGATTGCCCGGCTTATTTACGAGGAAAAACGCAACGAAATATCGCTCCTGGATTTTCCCGTTACCACCGTGGGTGATATTATCGAAAAATACAGGGCGCTAACCGGCGGGCAAATGAAAAAGACAAGGCTTGCGGACATACTGCGGCGCCTTACTCGCCTTAAGCTGATACGCCCCCTGAAAGCGGACCTTATCGGCGACACCCAGGTGTTGCTTTATCCCTCCCTTGCGATGGCGCTTGATAACACAGCGGTGCAGGCATTGTACGAGAAAATAGAGGCGGAGAAGGGGCGCATGGCCGGAATGGACGAAGACGAAGATGAGGAAAGCGATGACAATCAGGCTGACTAAAGTCCGTCTCGTTAATTGGCACATCTTCGGCGATGTTAGCATGTCCATCGGGCAAATGAGCCTCTTTGCCGGGGACAATGGTTCAGGGAAATCGACCATCATCGACGCTATCCAGTATGCCATGGTGGCTGACCGTACCCATGTGAAATTCAATTCCGCCGCCTCGGACCGGCGCACGGGAAGGACCCTGGATTCGTACTGCCGGGGCAAGATTGGCGCCGAGGAGCTTGACTATATACGGGGAGATTGCGTGACCCATGTGATTCTTGAGTTTACGGACAGTGAAAACGTTTTTTGCGCGGGTATCGCTATTGAAGCGTTCAGAGACGGAAGCATTCCATCAGAAACTCCCTGGATCGCAGAAAATATCAAAGCGGACACAATCCCCGTTTCCGGCGAGGGAAGGATACTTACCATAAAAAAATTCAAGGAATATATTAAAGATAAAAACGGCTCTTACTTCTCATCGAAAAAACAGTATCTCGAAGAACTCACCATGAAGCTTGGCGTGCACAGGCGAAACGCCGAGTTCAATCCATACCTTGAAGCCCTTGTGCGGGCAGTGAGCTTCACCCCCCTTGCGTCCGTGGACCGGTTCATCTGCGACTACATCCTTGAGGACAAGCCCCTGGATATTTCAGAGATGAAGCAGAACCTGGAAAACTACCGCCTTGCCGAGAAGGAAGCCCGGGGGGTCGAGGAACGGATACGCAAGCTTGAATCATTGGAGCATGTATTGGCTGATATACGAAGCGAGGAGAAGAAGATCAGCTATCAGACCTATCTTAAAACGAGGCTTGAATGGGAGATAGCGGTTGATGAATGCGACAGGAATACTGTTTCTATAGAGGAAACGCGCCAGCAATTGAAAGAAATCCTCAATGGACTCGAACATATCGAGGGCGAGCGTATCAGGGCCGAGCAATCCCTGGAGGACTGCCATATCGCACTTGGGAAAAACGATGCCCATATCATCTACGAATCCCTTTCCAGACAGATAGAAGAGGGCCGGCGCGCGGCTGAGGACCTTTCCCGGCGCGCAGAGAGGAAGAAGCTTTTAATCAGCCAGGCGTCGGCGCTTCTGGGGCGTCCTCTTGGAAGGGCCGACGAAGAAGGCCCGGCTATAGAGCGCGAAAAGAACGAATCTATTGAGAAGAAGCTGGAGTTGTCCCGACAAAAAATGGAAGATGAGGCCTCTCTTGCCAGATATGCGAAAGAACTGGAAGACCTTAAGCGGGGAGTATTCCATTATCCCGAAGAGACTGAAAAGCTGCGCGCCGCCCTGAAGTCGCGGAAGATAGAGGCGTATGTGTTCGCCGACCTTCTCGATGTGGTCGATGAAGAGTGGCAGAATGCCGTTGAGGGATGGCTGAACACCCAGCGGTTCAATATACTTGTGGGGGAGGACGATTTTCAGCGCGCTCTCGAAGTATACCGCTCGCTTCCCCGTTCCGTGTCCGGCGTAGGTATTCCCGATCTTGAAAAGATGCGGGCTGCCCGCCCCAGAGCGGGCTCCCTGTTTCACGTCGTAAGGCCCCTGTCCCCGATGGCGGAGACCTATGCCGCCTATGTCCTGGGCGATGTGATGATGGCGACGCTGGATACCCTGCGGAAACATCGAAAATCGGTGACGAAGGAGTGCATGCGCTACTCGTCTTTCACAGCTTCGCGCATCAGGGAAGATATTTACGAACGATGGTACATCGGCCGGGCGGCAAAGGAACGGCGCATCGCGTTCTTAGAAAGTGAAATAAAGCGGCTCCGCGAAGCGATCGGCGGCCTCGCGTCCGGGATTGAGAAGGCGGAAAATCGCCTGAATGTGCTTGACCGCGTGTTAGCGGCCCTTTCGGAAATAAGGGGCTACGAAGGCACGGAGGAGCTTCTCGTTCAGCGTCTTGAGGAAGTGAAACGCCTTGAGGAACAGAGGGCCAAAATCGACACCTCCTCATTTGATTCCCTTAAAAGGCGCATTGAAGAGCTGAGAGGAATATTAGCGTCATTAGACGTAAAGCTCGGAGAAATGAATTCGGCTAAGGGCGCTGCTGAAGAACGCATCTCCGCCCTTGAAAAAAACCATCCGGCGCTTGTCCAATATCGTGATGAAAAGAAAGCGGCATTCGATGATTTCTGCGTCAATATAACCGATTTAGAGGAGCACCGGCGGTATTATGACGAGCGGATTCGGCAAACGACGCCTGCTGAACTCCTGAAAAACTACAGCACCGCGGTCAAAAACGCTGAAACAAGGCTGAGGAACCTCAATGCTGAGTTTATCAAGCAGACTACCCAGTATAACCGGGACCACAGCGAGTCCCTGAGCGGTGACCCGGGCCCGGGTGATGAAGTATCGGTGCTTCTTAAAAAATTTCAGGACACTGAGCTCCCTGCCTATAAGGACCGTATCAATAAAGCAAAGCAGGACGCGGAACAGCAGTTCATGGGCGACTTTGTTTCGCGCCTTTCGGAAAACCTGGCCAATGCAAGGGAGAGCATCAGGGAGCTCAACCAGACGTTAAAAGCGATTACTTTCGGAAGAAACCGTTATCGTTTCTCCCTTGAGGAAAAGTTGGAAAAGAAAAGGGAGATTGGAGTTATACGGAAGGCCGCAGAAATATCGAGGAACGCCAACACCCTTTTCGAAACGCTTACCGCGCCTGAGGACAAGAAAGTCGTGGACGAACTGTTTAAGACAATTTTAGAAAAAGACCTTTCATCACCGGAAGTGAGAAGCATTTGCGATTACCGCTCCTATTATCAGTACGATATCAAAATGTATGAAATGATAGACGCCCCTGCAGGCGAAGAGAGCGGCATGAGGGAGATAGAGTCCTCCCTGAGCAGGGTGATTCGCGAAAAATCGGGAGGGGAGGCACAGACCCCTTATTATGTTGCCATCGCCGCGAGCTTTCTACGCTTCTTTCGAGGAGGGAACAGCACTGTCCGTCTTGCCCTCTTTGACGAGGCCTTCAACAAAATGGACGATTCCCGCATCGGCACCACCATCGATTTCTTCAAAAAAATAGGCATCCAGGTGATAACCGCGGTCCCCACGGAAAAGATCGAAACCATAGCGCCCTTCATGGACTTGACCAATCTCGTCATCCGGCACGGCCTCGCCGCGGACGTCAGGGAATACCGGATACGCGAGATGAAACCGGACGGCGCTAATGGATAAAGTGAAGCGCCTTGGCCGCTGGGAGCGGCGCATTCTTTTAGCCTTCGCTGACAGGTTTGGTACTTCTGCCCACAGGCGCGGCGGACGCAGGCTGCGAATTGGGAGATGGGAGGCCCTTTTCCCCGAAACCGGGTCCGACGCGGGGGAAAGAACGGGCTTTCTTGAGGCGATGGAATGGTGCGCCGACAGAGGGGTTATTTCCGTCACCTGGAAAAAATATCGACACGGCGATGATGTCGAAGCGGCGCATCTTGTGGATGATATTCTGCTTTATGAGCTGCTGGGCGCCGAACATCCGGATGATCTCTTAGGCCGCATCGTAGATGCTGCCGCTTCACATGAGGCCATATCGGATGCGTCTAAAGATGTTCTTGATTGTTGCAGGCGGATTATGGCGGAAAAATCTGTGCCACCGTTCGGAGATCCAAAGGACGTCGCTGACCTCATGACCCTTCTTGACATTCTTGAAAGCGGGGAGGAAACACTGCCCCTCCGTGCTCTGTCGGTGCGGCTCTTCAATGATTCAAAAAGAATAGAATCGATCAAATTAACTGGCGCTGGCCTATTAAGGCGAATAGGAAGAGAGGACATACTATCCCGCTTAGAACGTTCTTTCCCGGAGTGCGGGATCAGAGGCAAGGTCGGAATAGAGTTCACCGATGGCCGCGTGTGGCTGCTTCTCGATGAGGCGATATCGCTCTCGCTAAAATCTATTTCTGGCATAGAGAGGATATCGGATGGCGAGGGTCGCAACCGCCCGTTTCTTTCCGTGGAAAACAAGGAGACTTTCCATCTCATCAACCGTCCCGACCTGTTTTGCGGTTATCTCTTCTGTTCCGGCCACATCAATGAAGCGGTACGGGCTATGATACTAAAGATCAGGGCAAGCGGTCTCGCGCTATATCATTTCGGCGATATGGACCCCGACGGGATCATGATTTTCGAGGAGATAAACGCCCTGTGTGAAGGTACCTGCGTTCCCTTCATGATGGATGTCAAAACCTACCTGCGCTACCTGCCTTTCGGATACGAGCTGGATTCGTCCCGAGTTGCGCGCCTATCCAATGATGCCGGCCCTCTTTCTTCATTAGCGGAAGAGATCCGCAAGAAAGGAAAGGGTGTGGAGCAGGAAATTGTAGATACGGGTGTAATCCGTTAACGGCTGTAGCCCGGTGAAGGCAAATCCCGCGCCCTACGGGAGTACTGGACATCCGTGTCCGTAGTTGAGGGTGGTTTTGCCATAGAGGGATTTTGCTGCCGCGGATATTTTAAGAATGGAAGCAAGCTTTCATTCCGAAGGCGCGAATATATGTCCGCGCCTTCGGGCAACTACGCCATCTCCATCATCAACCGCGAAATGCTGATAAACAACAAGAGGGCTATCGGAAGAATGAATGAGGTTCCGAAGTTGAAAACATCGGGAAATAGCGATTATCCGCGGAAAATAGCTCCTTTTGATCAGGCCTGCTTTTCGGTCTCCCGCGCTATCACCATCCGCTGCACCTCCGAGGTGCCCTCGTAGATGGTGGTGACGCGCGCGTCGCGGTAGATGCGCTCGATCTTGTTGTCGCGGATATAGCCGTAGCCGCCGAATATCTGCAGGGCCCTGTAAGCCGAGCGGTTGGCCGCTTCGGTGGCGTAGAGCTTGGCGATGGAGGCCTCGCGTGAAAAGGGGGTCCCGCGGTCTTTAAGGTCCGCCGCGGACCAGGTGAGGAGCTGTGCAGCTTCGTGCTCTACCGCGATGTCCGCGATCATGTTGCCGATGGACTGGTGCCGTATAATGGCCTTTCCGAACTGTCTGCGCTCGGAGGCGTAAGAGACCGCCTCTGAGAGGCTTGCTCCTATCAACCCCGCAGCCTGGGAAGCGATTCCGATCCTTCCGCTGTCAAGCGCGCCCAAGGCGACCTTTAGCCCCATGCCGGGCTTACCGAGCAGGTTACCCGCAGGGACCTCGCAGTCCTCGAAGACTAACTCCACCGTGTTCGAGGCGAGGAGGCCCATCTTCCTCTCCTCTTTTCCAACACGCAGGCCCTTTGCGCCCGAGGGGATGAGAAAGGCAGAGCAGCCGTTCCTGTCTGCTGAAGTGCGGGCAATGAGGATTATCACTCCCGCGTGCGATCCGTTGGTGATGAACTGCTTGGCGCCGTTGATGATGTAGCTCTGTCCCTTTTTGGCCGCCGATGTCTTGAGCGAGGAAGGGTCCGATCCTGCCTCTGGTTCCGTAAGCGCGAAGGCCCCCACGTGCTCGCCCGAGGCCAGTGGCACTAAAAACCTGCGCTTCTGCTCCTCGGTGCCGTACTGGAGGATGGGCTCGGTGCTCAAGTTCGTCACTGAAAGAGTAACAGCCACCGAGGCGCATGCACGGGCTATCTCCTGAAGGGCGAGGCTGTAGCTAACCGCGCCGGCCGCGGCGCCGCCGTAGGCCTCCGGCACCATCATCCCGAAAAGGCCGAGGCCCCCGAGTTTTTTTAAAATTTCCGCCGGGTACTCTCCGCGAGTGTTGTAGTCCTGGGCGTAAGGCTCGATTTCGGAATGGGCGAACTCCCGCACCATGTCGCGTATCATCATCTGTTCGTCGGTGAGTGGGAGGTCCATGACTTTTCCTATGGGGTGTAGAGAGTGACTATAAGGACGGTTTTCGTTCCTATCGGGTTTCGCAGCGAATGACGGGTGTTGGAATCGAAATGGAGCGTCTCGTCTTTTTTAAGATGATGGCTTTTTAGGCCTACCTGTATAACGACCTCGCCCTTCAGCACATAGACGAACTCCTCCCCCTCGTGCTGATAGCGCTGCCCCGGAAGGTCGGAGCGGGGCGGGATTGTTACCCTGAACGAGCGCAGGTGGCGCTTCATGGCGCCCGGGGTTAGCACTTCGTATTCGTATGCCTGCTCGCGGCTTTTAAAGTCGCGAATTCTCGATTTCTCACGCTCCCTGTCGGGGGCGGACTTCTTTTTGAGGAGTTCCCCGGGGTCGATGGTGAGCGCCCGCGCGATTTTCAGGATGTCTCCCACGGGCGCGAAGCCCCTGCCTTCCTCGATGTCCGAAATATGGGATTCCGCAAGTCCTGTTTTCGCGGCGATTTCTTCGATTCCAACCTTCATCTTTTCTCGCTTGGAGCGGATAACCCGGCCAAGCGTGCCGCTTTTAGGGGCTGTACTTTTTCGCATAAGGTCCTCCGATCGAATGGCGGTGTGTGCTGCGCTTTTCGCAGCATCTAATATCTGCAAGTGCGGCATATAAATGATTATTTAACAAGAAAAAAATATTTGCAACCTTTCTGTGCGTACGCTGTCTTGGATATGGAACAGGTGCATTTTAATGGTAAAATCTGATAGAATACAGAGCCGAGGCGAGGAACTTGCCAACGCCTTCACCCATGCTCTGGGCGCCGCCCTCGGCGTTGCAGGCCTCGCGGTCCTGGTGACTGCTGCCGCCAGGAGGGGCGATGCCTGGAAGGTGGTGTCGTTCAGCGTTTTCGGCGCGACGATGGTGCTCCTCTATACGATGTCAACGCTCTACCACCTGGCGACAAACGAGCGCGTAAAAAAATTCCTCCACATTCTCGACCACGCATCGATCTTCCTGCTCATTGCCGGTACATACACGCCAGTGTCGCTCGTGACTATGAGGGGCGTCTGGGGCTGGAGTATCTTCGGCGTGGTGTGGGGCATTGCGGCCGTGGGCATCATTTTGAAGATCTTTTTCACGGGCAAATACAGGGCCGCCTCAACCATCCTCTATCTGGCGATGGGATGGATTATTGTTGTAGCGATCAAGCCGCTACTCACGCTCATGCCCCCGGCGGGGCTCTATTGGTTTCTGGCTGGAGGACTATCGTATAGCTTTGGGACCATTTTTTACATGTGGAAAAGCCTGTGGTTCGCGCACGCGGTATGGCACCTTTTCGTCCTTGGCGGCACCGTCTGCCACTTCTTCGGCGTTTACTACCAGATATTGCCAATGTCCTGATTGCGCCCCTTTCGCGTTCCAATTATTGCGGTTGCGCTTTTTACTCTCGTGGCCAGGGGGCTGGCGCTCAATGCTTCCATGTTTGCCCGCATGCCTTCGGCGGGTGGAAGAACTTGGTTTTTTAAGCTTACTCCGGGTTATGCTCCCTTCTTCGGACGGCAGAAAACTAGTTTCTAATTCGGTTCATATTCGCTTCGGCTTTGGCGGTAATGATGCCGGAGAGAAATCCGGAAAGATGGCCTTCCCAGGATATCTGGGAAAAGCCTATCTGGGGAAGGACCCCCCAAAGGGCCCCTCCGTAGAGCAGAAAGATGGCTATGGAGAGGATTATGGTCCATATATGCTTTCTGAAAATGCCGATAAACAGAAGGTACCCCAGAAGCCCGTAGATTATGCCGCTGGCCCCTATGTGGACCGACCCGGCCCTTCCTATAATCCAGGTCCCGAGCCCCGAGAGAATGTAGATGGGGACCATGATGTATCCCGCCCTGGATTTCTCAAGGCCCAGGAAGATGAGCCCTAAGAAAAAGAGCCCTGTCGTGTTTGCCATAAGATGGACGATGTCCCCGTGGAGAAAGGGGGAGACTATGATGCCGATTAACCCCGGAATGGTTCGGGGTCGGATGCCTAACTGGTTGAGGGACGGCACCGCCCACGAAATGAACAGCACAATCCAGAGCAGGGCGATGAGGGCGAGAATAATCTTCAAAGGTTGAAGATTGAGTTTTTCGGTTTTCGTTACCATATCATTCCTCCGCTCTTTCAGCCGCGCCTTGAACTTCGCATAAAACAGCCTTCGGGGCAAGCAAAAAATGCTTGATAAACATTGAAAATACGTTACGATGAAAGCGATGGCCGTCATGGAAAAGAAGATGCGATTTTCAGATTACGTTAAGGAACAGACAGGGCCCGCGAGGTTTGCCCTGTTTTCGGTTTTCGGTGAGGAGAAGGGCGGCAATTTTCTCCGCTGGTCCTTCGGACTTCAGCGCTTCGAACACTTCTCTTTTGAAGGGCGAAACGTCCTGGTACATGTTCCGGCAACGGAGTCCGGCGCAATCCCTTCCTGTGAAGAGTCACAGCCCTATGTATGGGACGGGAAAATAAACGAGGACGCCGCTGAGAGCGCCCTCTGGCACGCCTTCGAGATTTTAACGGAGAAGGAGGCCCATGACTTCAAGGAGGCCCATGCTCCCGAGGTTATCTTCGAGTTCATGCAGAACTTCACGGCGAATTCCCTGCGGGTGAAATATATCGATGGCGACTGGTACGTCATCGACGAGTGACCCCCCTCATTTTAGTCGGCCCGTCAATATGTCCTTGATTTCCTTTTTAAGGGAACTCTCCCTGTCGAAGCATAGTATCACCATGAGGTCGCGGTGCAGGATGAACTCCTCCGGGTTGTCTTCCGTGGGGCCGTCCCAGGGACGGTAGAAAATGCGGGAGAAAAACCCCTTTAGCGCTTCCACGTTTCCTTTATACTTGAAATACATCACCGAGCCTTTCTCTTTCCCTGTGTCAATGGACTGGATGGCCTTCTCCGACAGGGGAGGCACCGCGCCGGAGTAGTCGCCGGGGCGAAGAAAGTAGTACTGCACCTGGATTGATTTGCATATTAAATCGCGCCCCAGGCGCACGTTTCCCTTCAGGTCGCCATTTTTTAGGACGAGGGCATCCAGGATGTTTGACTCTGCCCCGTGGGTCATCCTGATGCTTTTTATGGTTGCAAGGACGCTTTCAGTTTCCTTTGCGTTCTCGTAGTTGAAAAGATAGGTAAAGGAGATGATGGCCCGCTCCTTTCTCAAGTGGCCCTGGATGAATTGCCGATACCCGTTTTGCCTTGGATTTTTGTCCGTAAGCTTAAAATAATACCCGGAAACTTCGCCGTTTTTTATTTCCAGAATATTAAGCTTCTTTTCTACGGAGCTTTCAAGGAAGGTTTTGCCCTGTTCTTCAATTTGTTCACGTATAAAGTCCAGGCCATGGGTGGCCTCGGGAGTCTTGATGACGCTCATTAGAAGCTGGAAACGCGCGCTTCCCCGTGGTGTGATCCTGTAAGTGTTTCCATAATCGCCGTCCCCTTCTTTTTTCACTTCCCAGGAGCTGTCAGGAGTAAATATGACTAAAGTTCCGCCGGAAAGATTGTCGGAGAAAGTCCAGGCTCCCAACACCGCCGGAAAAAAAAGAAGGAGGACGATATTCACGGCATTACACAGCGCTCTCTTTTTCATCGGAAAGTCGCTCCATCCGGGCGCGATTTATCCGGGAAGATATACGAACCCGGAACAATAATGATTATCGTGAATGGAAACTCCGCATGTCAAACACTAATCCGGGATCGAGTCGTTCCAGGCGAAAATCTGATGTTTTTCACTTGAAGGAACTTGCGAAAATGCCGATCTTATAAGGGGGTATTCCATTTCGAGGCGCCCCGCTGAGTCCAACGGATCAATGAACTTCCATGAATGGTCAGCAACTTATATCGTCCTCAAAAAAAAGATGGATGGGAATCCTTGCGTCACTGGCTTTCCTCGCCTTTGCTGGAGGGGGGGCGCTCTCCCAGACACTCGACGAAGTGGCGGGGCTGTATGACAAAAGGGACTACAACGCCGCCCTTGAAAAGGCGCGGGCACGTATGGCGGCGATCTACGAAGGCCGTTCCGGGGGCAGGATTACGCCGGCGGAGCACGATATCATGAAAAACCTCGAATCGGGGAAAATCCTGCTTCGTAAGGCGTTCCGTGAAAGGAAACCCGGAGGTTTCTTCATTGAGGATAATTCCGAGCTTTCAGAGCTTCATGTTTATGCCGCCCGCTGTTACTACCGGCAGGGCAAATACGATGAGGCCCTCAGCCATTATTACCAGGCCCTGCGGTTTAGAATCATCACCCGGGGACGTGACGATATTCTCTACCATGAGATGGCGCAGGTGTACAGGGACCAGAGCCGGCCCGATGCCTACAGCCGCATGCTTGAGGCGGCATACGAGCTCAATCCGTCGAAAACCGACTATTCGCTGGAACTGGGTCTTTCACTCTCGAAAACCAACGAGAAAAAGAAATCTATCTTCCATCTGGAACGCTATCTTGGCTCGAAGGAGGATTTGGAAGACCCGAAGCTCCATCTGGTTCTGGGTAATCTATATGAGGACACGGGCCGGTATCTCGACACTGTTGAACATTATAAAAAATATCTCGCAAAAAAGCCCGATGACGGATACATACATTTCGCCCTGGGCTTTATAGCCTACAGGCGGACCGGAAACTACGGGCTGGCGAAAAGCTCCTTCCGGGAATCACTGAAGCTCCTCCCACAGGACGACATCCTCCGCCGCTCGAGGGCCAATGAATACATCGGGGACATACACATGAAGGACCTGGAGTTCGACAGGGCGGCGGAGGTGTACGGGAACACGGCCCGGTACCAGGATGAGATCCTCGCAGACATGCGAGGGAGGATCGAGGAAATCAAAAAAATCCGTGAAGACATACAAAAGCTCAGGAAAACCGTCGCCGAGAAGGGCCCAGATGCCGGGGGAGAAGTCTTTGTAGAGCAGGAAAAGAAAGGAGAGCTGGAACTGAAAAATCGGGAGAAGGAATATCTCTTCACGAAGCTCAATGCGGGTAAGGTAAGGTGGAACCTGGCCTGTTCCTACGAGCGCATGGGGGACCTTGTTAAGGCCATAGATTATTACCGGGAGGCGGTCGCGTTCGATTACAACAGCAACCGGGCCAGGGAGCGGATACAAAAATTACAGTTGAAAATTATGAGAGGATATTGATAAAGTGTCACCACCGTGCGGCATGGTTCCTGAGTGCCGGTCCCGGTCCAGGACGCCGCACACAGGGCCCAGGCAGCGGCTTGATTGCGGCACATCGAACGGGCCTGCAACGTCCGTCGCGAAATAACTGCGATATTTTGCATAAACACCGACGCAGGAGACAGTCATGTCAGGTCATTCTAAATGGTCGACCATTAAAAGAAAGAAAGCCGTAGTGGACGCGAAGCGCGGCGCCATCTTCACGAAGCTTATAAAAGAGATTACCGTGGCCGCAAGATTGGGCGGCGCTGATCTGAACGCAAATCCCCGCCTGAGAATCGCCGTCAACAAGGCGAAGGAAAATAATATGCCCAACGACAATATTGACCGGGCAATCAAGAAGGGGTCCGGCGATCTTGAAGGGGTCGTATACGAGGAAGTGCGCTACGAAGGGTACGGCGCAGGCGGTGTGGCGATCATGGTGGATTGCCTCACGGACAACCGGAACCGCACTACGCCGGAGATACGAAAGATTTTCACAAAAAATGGAGGCAATCTCGGCGAGTCCGGAAGCGTAGCGTACATGTTCGACTACAAAGGCATCATCATAATTGAGGGCGGCCAGATATCGGAAGACGAAACAATTGAGCTTCTAATCGAGCATGACATAGAAGACGTGAAAACAGAGGACGGCAACATCGTTGTCACCATGCCTTCAGAGGCGTTTAGCGGCGTTCAGGAGCTTTTGAATGAAAAAAAATTGAAGCTCGCGTACAATGAAGTAACCTTTACTCCGAAGACATCCGTAAGCCTTGACGAACAGAAGGCCGGGCAGTGCATGCGCCTCATATCCCAGCTCGAGGACCAGGACGACGTGCAGAACGTATATTCAAACTACGACATTGCCGACGACATTATGGCGAAAATAAGCGAGGAACAGTGAGGACCCTTGGGATCGATCCAGGGTACGGGACCGTGGGGTGGGCTATCGTGGACGACGTCCTCTCAGTCCGGGCCTGCGGCTCCATCGAGACCCCGCCGGGTGAAGATTTATGTGATCGCCTCCTGCACATCCACCGCGCCCTTGGGGACATTATTCATGAGCATAAACCCGAACATGCCGCCCTGGAGCGGCTTTTTTTTTCCCGGAATACCACCACGGCCCTGGATGTGTCGAAAGCCGTGGGCGTCATCATGTTGACCCTCCGCCTGGAAAACCTTAAGTTGTGCGAATACACGCCCATACAGGTGAAGCAGGCCCTCACAGGGTACGGACGCGCGACGAAGGGCCAGGTCCAGGCCATGGTATCAAAAATTTTAAAAATAAATACCGGGAAGCTCAAGGACGACGTGACCGACGCCGTCGCCATTGCAGCGTGTCACTGCCTTACAGAGGGGTGCCTCAGGGCCAGGGCCATTCGGGAGGGGGTGAAATGATCGCCTTCCTGAGGGGCGATGTCGCCGACCTGAAGCCTACGGAACTGGTCCTCGATGTCGGGGGTGTAGGATACCATTTGCATATTCCTTTTTCAACATTTGAAAAAATCAAGGACCTGGAAAACACTGCCCTTTTTGTCCACACCCATCATCGGGAAGACAGCTTTAAACTCTTCGGGTTCGCCTCTGCCGAGGAGAGAAGCCTCTTCCGGGTGCTCCTCGGCATTGCCGGAATAGGTCCCGCAGTGGCGCTCTCTATTCTGTCTGGGCTGTCCATCGGGGATTTTGTGGCGGCGGTCCGCGACAAGAACCCCCTGCCTCTTATGAAAGTGCCCGGGATAGGGAAGGCAAAAGCCGAAAAAATCATCTTCGAGCTTCAGCGACGCCTAAAGAAGCTGGAAACGCTATCTTTCGGTGCCCCGGCAGCCTCCTCCGTGAGGGCAGATGCCCTGGAAGCCCTGGGCTCCCTGGGGTTCGACGAGAAAAAGTCCTCCTCCGTGGTGGATTCCCTCCTCGCGGACAACCCCGGAATTGCCCTGGAAGCCCTGATCCGCCATTCCCTTAAAGCGTTCTCCGAGTAATCTTGCAATCCCCTGTTTCAGGCCAAGGGTGTTCTCTTAACCGGTCTGCCATGGGCGTATTTCGGAGATATGTCTAAGAATTTTCTGTAAAAGGTCGACAAAATGGGGTCTTTTACGCCAATTCAACAATTGAAATATAAATATTTTTGTTTTTATAAAAAAATATTGATTTAATTTTAAATATCCAGTTAATTTACTTAAGGGAACCTTTAAAAATTAAATTTTAGCGGTTCCCATAATTTGTAACTACTGGCAAACTCAGGACTTAGGTTTACCCGCCCGCCTTAGGCGGGCGGGTAAACTAAATTATTAGAGGTTACCTTAATGGGGAAGGAAAAATTTCGCAAGTAGTTACAGTTTATGGGAAACTTAAAAATCTTAATTTTTAGGACTTCCCATAATTATTGGAGGTTGCCAAAAAATGATGAATAATAACAGGCAATGGCGGGCGGATGGGAGGCGTGGGGCATGTGTCCCGTCGCAAGGGAGGGGATGCCATGAAAATTGAAATTACAATACTGGGCCTCCTTATGGAGAGCAATCTCTACGGTTATGAGATTAAAAAAAAGATCGTGGAGCGGCTGAAGGATTACGTGGACATCAAGTTCGGCTCCATTTATTACGCCATAAAGAAAGCGGTGGACAACCAGTGGGTGAAACGTGTGGGAGTGGAGAAGGAGGGGGGGAACCCCGAGCGGTACATCTACGAAATACTTCCCGCTGGTCGGAAGCATTACAAGAAACTCCTGAAGCAGTATTTCGACCGCAACCTGATCCATTTCGATATCGACATAGTTCTGATGTTCTACAAGTCCCTTGCTCCAGAACAAAAAGAGCAGTTCATCGAGGATAGGATTGACCACATGAAAGGCAAGCTCATAGAGATCAAGGAGAAGATTGACGAGTCTTCAAGGCAGACCGAGGAGGAGTCGCAGCATCACCTTTACACATACCTTGAAAGCCACCTGAAGTCGGAGCTTTCTTGGCTCAAGTCCATGAAGAAGGGTGGGGCGGCCGATTAATCAAACCGGTTTCCGCGGCGTATCTACACCAGGCCCTGGAGGTAGTCTGCGCCCTTGGTATCTATCAGCTTTTCAACCTCGTTTTTCAGGGAAGATAGCTCGCTGCGGGACTTGTTGAGTTCCTGCATTTTTTTGTCGACATCTTCAACGCGGCCTTCAAGTTCTTTTTCTATGACCAACTCGTTGACCCTGTGAATCTTGTCGATGTTGAAGTAATGCTTTTTTGCGAGAGAAATAGCGATAGAGAGAAAAAGGCCCCGCTCCTTCTCTGCGATCTCCTTCAGGTCGTTTTTCGTGATTCCCGTGATCACTACGTTGTTTTTCGACCGCAGGGAGGCCGTGCGCTTTTCACCAAGGAGGAGCGCCATCTCTCCGATGATAGTGCCGGGCTCCGAGAGTGTGGCCACCTGGTTACCTCCAATAAGGACTTCCAGAGTGCCGGAATGAAGGACGTACATTTCATCTCCCGCGGTCCCCTCCTGGCAGATCATCTCCCCCGGTGCGATGTCCCTGTAGCGGTCCTTCATGGTGGTCATGGGGGCCACCCGTTCCGGTTCCAGGGAGCGATCAAAGGCCTCGCCGCGCTTGTAGACCAGGCTGTTCTCGAATTTTACGATGATCTCTTTCAGGTACGGAAGCTTGCGCTTATCATATTCCTTTCGCACTGAAGCGATTGTCCGGTAATATTCGACTGATATCTCCTTGAGTTTCCTGTCGTCTTCACGCATTGCCTCGATGTTGCGGCTGATAATTTCGTTGGTAAGGGATACCTGTTTCGCCAGGACCATGCAGGTGTTGAGGATGAAGGAGTAGGAATCGAGGTTATCGATAAATTTTCCCGCGGAGATTTTTTTTACCTGGGAGCCTTGCTCCATCACCGCGGTTTCGAGCCTCACTGTGTCGACGCCGGCGGCGCTTCCCAGGATGAGTTCCGTGGCCCCCACGATGAGGTTTGTCCCCTTGATGGCGTATCTGTCGGTCTGGGAGGAAAAAAAGTACATGGTGCCGCTCCCCAGGAGGTATGCCGCATCGGGAGCATCTCCCGCAGAGTAAAGCCGTATGTAATTTGCCCGTGTCATTTTTTTGCCGTTGATAAGTTTTGCAATTTGATTTCTCGGTAGTCAAGAATTTTATTGTATTTTCATCTGCCCAGCGCCCTGAGGACCATGGAATAGTCGCCGCCGGCATTCCAGAACGTATATCCGTCGGCCTTTCCTTCAAACGCCGCGTTTGCCTGCCCGGTAATGTAACCAGGGCCCCAGGTGGGTGACAGGAGATTAAAGGCCTGGAGATAGGGTCGGATTACGGCCCCGGAACCGGCAAGGAACCTCGCACGCTCACAGCTTTCGCGGACCAAAAGCCCGGGAAGATATTCCCTTGCGGCCCTGTTTCGATAGAATCGAGAGCCGAAGTGGGAGGGGTATACCATGGGGCAAATGGCGTCTGCATTGGCAGCAATGGCCTCGAAATCCTGGCCGATCCGGTTCCCGAAACGGTACCAGCCTGTGATTCCATATACGTCCACGGATATCGGCACGGGGACCCTGGACCTGGCGGCCCTCAGAAAATCGGCGATGACCTCGGACTTATACGCCCCTGCATCTTTCCGGTGTCGGTAATTGCACAGACCGATGGGCCCGTCCGAAGGGAAACGGATGTAGTCGAACTGTATTTCGTCAAAACCGAGTGATGCAGCTTCAGTCGCCAGTTCGATATTGTAGTTCTGCACGAACTCCGAGTGGGGGTCCACCCAGTACTCGCCGGGACTTCCCATCCACGGCCCTCCTGTGGCGCGGTTTCCCACGGCGAAGTTGCCGTTGAAGGCCCGATAGAGGTATTTATCTTTGAAGACAACCATACGGGCGATAACATAAAATTTTTTACCATGGAGTTTTGCCATGAGGGCGGCGATGTCCAGGGGCCTTCTGCAGGCGCCTATCGCCTTCGCCGTGGCGTTTTTCGACGGGAAGTAGAGGCCCCCGAAATCGTCCTTCATGTCGATGACGATGGCGTTAAACCCGCACTTTTCCATCGTGGTGATGAGGGCGTCGATGCTTCTCCCGGCCTTTGCGGCATTTGCGTAGAGGGCCTTTTTCCCTGAAGCTATGGACGCCCTGGAGCTTGCCGGGGCCGCGTCAAAGGGATTGGCTGTGGACACAAAGAGGGGGGGCGCGCCTTCCATCGAACCTGCGATGAAAATTCCAGTAGCCCCTCTGATGGCTGATGATGATACAATTCCATTCAGGCGGGCATGGGGACGAGGGGAAGCGCCCTTTTCCACAACATAGATTTTACCTCCGGCGCTCACATAGAGGGTGTCCATGCTTTCAGCAATATCGTCCACTGCTGGCCTTCCGGGAATAAAGGCGATCTTTCTCCATGGGCCTCCTTTCTTTTCCTGAGAGAATATTTCTCCCGACACGCTCATGCCGAGAAAGGCTCGTTTTGACGCGCCAAAGGCCGTGGCGCCGATTTCATCGAAGAAGCGCAAAGTGTCGGAGTAGGCTTCCGAGGGTAGGCCGGAGGAATCGGCAGCGAGGCCGCGTCCGGTTCCTCGAAAAATGCCCGCATATGAAGTCCCCGCGAGCATTTCCCCCAATTTTCCCCGCAATGCCAGGGAGGTTATCTGGTTTTTTTTGAAGTCTCCGCTTAAGGGGAAGGCTTTCCACGTCAATCCAGCATCGGATGAAAGATAGAGATCGTGTTTCGTAGCGGCGGCGATGGTTCCGGGGCTATCGGGGTTCGCGGCGAAGGCCGAAATCTTCCTGTACCCTTTGTAGGCGGATTGGACCGTACGGGCCCTGAAGTCTTTTGGGCTGATGTTACGCCAGGAGCTTTCTCCGTGGCATCGCCGGAAAAGCCCCGATTCCCAGGTTGTAAGATACAAATAGCCTTCCGGTCCTGCGTGGACCTTTAGCGGTATTACGTCATCGGGCAGTCCACTGGAAAAATCTGAAAAGCTGTTTCCATTATGGGAGGCGGACACCCCGCCCCTTGAGAGGCGAAGGACAGCCGCACCTCCGGGGGCGCTTTCCGCCGGGTTGCACGTACAGCCGGGGAAGCACAGAGAGAAGGCGAGGAAGCACAGGGGCGCCATTGAAATGATATGGCGCATTGGCCATGGTAGGGAAGCTCGTAAGGATGATGTAGTTTGCGTTTTTTTCTGAATGGCCATCATGCGCTATCTTTGCCGTTAATTCAAGCCGTGGTATTGAGTTCAATAATTATTCCGACAAGGAGATATCTCCTTCAATCGCCGGAGGGAGGGACCTGTGCCGTATTGCTTGCCCATCGGCGACTGTTCATTACAATAGAGAGTCACCTCGGTGTCAATTGTTTCAAAGGTGGATATATGGGTTTTCTTTGGGTGTATTAGATCCTTTCATCAAACTATCTCCGCAATGAGTTAAAGTGGCAGATATTATTCATTCGGGTATTTTACTCACGGGCTGTTTTTATCTTGACATCGACCAGTGGGCTATATGATGACTGCGAGTGAAAACATCAGGAGTAACGCTATGGCAGAAACCACAGTTCCCACGCTTCAGCAATCGGACCCCGAATTATACGGTATAATTCAGGATGAAAACAGGCGCCAGGAGGACACGCTTATCCTCATCGCTTCGGAAAACTACGTTTCCCGGGGCGTTCTGGAAGCTTCGGCATGCACCATGACCAACAAATATGCCGAGGGCTACCCCGGCAGGAGGTATTACAACGGATGCCGGCAGGTGGACCGGGCAGAATCGCTGGCGATAGAGCGCATTAAAAAGCTGTTTCACGCGGACGCAGCCAATGTCCAGCCCCACAGCGGCGCACAGGCGAATATGGCGGTACAGCTTGCCCTGCTGAAGCATGGCGATACCATGATGGGGATGAACCTTGCCCATGGCGGGCATCTGACACATGGCTCGCCCGTCAACTTTTCAGGACTCACTTATAAAATAGTGTCCTATGGAGTGACGAAGGACGCCAATTTAATCGATTATGATGAGGCGATGCGGCTTGCCAGGGAGCATAAGCCTAAACTTGTGATCGTCGGCGCATCAGCCTATCCCAGGACTATCGATTTTGCCAGATTTCGGGAAATCGCCGATGCCGCCGGCGCCGTCCTGATGGCTGATATTGCGCACATTGCCGGACTTGTGGCTACAGGACACCATCCGACGCCGGTGGGAATTGCCGAGTATGTAACATTCACCACGCATAAGACCCTGCGCGGCCCCCGGGGCGGAGTCATCCTCGGCGGGAAGGACCGGGAGGCCGAGATGAACAAGTTCATCTTCCCGGGAATCCAGGGCGGGCCGCTCATGCACACCATCGCTGCGAAAGCGGCGGCCTTCGGCGAAGCGTTGACGCCGTCCTTCAAGGACTATTCCCAAAAGGTAATCGAAAACGCCGCGGCCCTGGCGGAGACGCTGAAAGCCCGCGGCCTCAACCTGGTGTCGGGAGGCACGGACAACCACCTTATGCTGGTCGATTTGCGGAATAAAAACCTTACAGGCAAGGATGTCGCCAACAGGCTTGATGAGGCCGGCATCACCTGCAATAAAAACGGCGTACCCTTCGACGACAAATCTCCAATGGTGACAAGCGGTATCCGCCTGGGGAGCCCCGCCCTTACCACCCGCGGGCTAACCGCCGATGATTTCAAACGGGTTGGAAGCCTCATCTGCGATATCATCGAGAATATGGAGGACGATAAGGTGCTTGGCGCGGTCAGGGGTGCGGTTAAGGAGATATGCGCCGCCCATCCGACCGACCGTCTGCGTCTTGTGTAATCGCGGCTGCTTTTTCCAGACCACCGGTTTCGCCAGGGGGCGAAACCGTTATGCCCCCCGACGGGCCTTTTCGTCGATACAGTAAAGACGATGGGCCCGCCATGCCCTGCACGGGGCCGTATTCACAAATACACTCTGGGGACCCGGGAGCTGATATTTGTGAGGACCTCATAGGTGATGGTGCCTATTTTCCCGCAGAGCTCTTCCAGCGGCAGGACATGTCCTTCCATCTCGCCGAAAAGTAGGACATCGTCGCCGTTATACGCCGTACCCTCCGGGCCGATGTCCACCATGGTCTGGTCCATGCAAATGTTCCCCGCGACGGGACAGCGCTGTCCCCGGATGACCACTTCGCCACGATTGGAGAGGAGGCGGGAATAGCCGTCGCCATAGCCTATTGGAAGTGTGACAATCCTGGTCTGGGCTTTGGGGATGTATGTGTGGCCGTAGCTCACTCCGGCCCCGGGAGGGACCACCTTGAAATACGATACTTTAGTTTTTAGAGTCATCACGGGCTTAAGAACTTGCCCGGCGTAGGTTTCCCCGGGGCGAAGCCCCCTGGGATCATACCCGTAGAGCATGATTCCAGGGCGCACCATGGTAAGGTGCGACTGCGGAAAACTGATGATTCCGGCAGAGTTTGCCAGGTGGAGATGCTCCGCCTTCACTCCGAGCTTCGCAGTCGTTTCCACGACGCCGTCGAATCGCCTCAGTTGTTCCTCCGTGAATTCACGGTCCGATTCGGCTTTCGCCAGGTGCGAAAAAATCCCCGTGACCGCAATGCCGGGAAGAACGGCCGTCTCGGCAATAAAACGTTCCGCGTTATACCAGTGGACGCCAATTCGCTCCATCCCTGTGTCGATCTTCAGGTGGACCCGGGCCGTTTTACCCATGCGCTCCGCCGCCTTCGATATTGCCCTCGATTTGTCCAGCGACGAGCTTGTGATCTCGATATTGTGGAGGAGGAACTCCGGGATCTGCTCCGTGTTGATGGCCCCCAGAGCGGCGATGGGTGAGTCGATGCCGTTTTGTCTCAGGAATACCGCCTCCTCCAGGTACGCAACGCCGAGGCATGCCGCCCCGGCCGCCACAAGTTCCTTAGACACCCTGACAATTCCATGACCGTAGGCGTTGGCCTTCACCATGGGCATGATCTTCACGTTCTTTCCGATGAGGGACCTTACAATTTCGTAATTGTTTAGGAGGTTCGAGATGGACACTTCGGCCCTGGTAGGCCTGTTCTTGTAAGCTTCGTGGGTGAAGACCATGGTCAGTGGGCGAGCTCCCGGGCGAGCCTCGGGTAAAACTCCTTCGGATTATCGTTCATGATGAAATGCCCGCTATTGGATATTTCTATTGTTCTAACCTTCCGTATATTGCGAAGAGGCCGCGGGAGGCCGTCTCTTTCGGGGTAGAAATATGTTTTTTTAAGGCTTAAATTCATGAACAAATCGAAGAGCTTTCCGCTCCTTGACCACTGGAGGAGAGACTCGTCGCTCTTTCTGAAACCCTCAGGGTCGGTGGCCTGGCTCCATTCGTGCCAGAGCCGAAGTCCCTTTTCGTCGGGTTTTCCTTGGGATCTGATTATCCGCTGTTCAAGCTTCTTCGTAAATTCGTCGAAGGTGGGAACCGCGGGCTGGACCTGTGTAGTGCCGTTTATTGCACCAAGACAGCCATCCACACTTGAAAGAGTGACGAAGCGGCGGGGGTTTTTCTTTGCTAAAATTGCCGCCACGGCCCCGCCCATGCTGTGCCCTACCAGGTGGACCTTTCGGTGGGGGAATTTTTTAACGAATTCATAGCAGACTCCGGCGTGGTCCTCCAGGGTGTAGGAAAACTCATCCGGGCGGGACGACTCCCCGAAGCCCGGGAGGTCCACGGCGAGAAGTGAATATTTTTTAAGCTTAGGCTCAATCCATGCGCCGTAGAACGACTCTTTTGAGCATGCTAGGCCGTGAATAAACAGCACCAGTTCCTTCCCGGAGCGGCGGTACTTGTGGTGCAGGGTGATTTGTTGTCCACGGTATTTGACGGTTTTTGAGGCCGCTTCGGGCGGCGCAGACGCAAGGGTGGAGGCCGCCGAAAGGACAAGGAGGAACGCCATCAACGCGGGCGTTTTTCCTCGGAGATGTTGTACCTTTTTATTTTTAATAGATGAAGTATTGACCATGGGCACAGCCGCGAAAAACCGGGGTTTGTTTGATTTTCGACCTATCACCAGTGAATCAAAATCAATTATTCCATGACCGCTGTCATGTCAATATTAAAATCCGCCCAACGGTCCGCATCTCCTGAAATCTCCCGGTATTTATGAGTGTAAAGAGAAAAGATTCTTGTTAGTTTCCTCGATTTTTTCATGTCGAAGAGATAAAAAAAAGACCCGGCCCGGGCCCGGCATGTCAAAGAATGATTGCTTTTTGATCACATGTATGTCAACCTTAGCAATTGTTTTTTTCCGCCCGACTACGGCAGGCGGAAAATCTTAGTCCAAATTTTTTGAGAGTCCCTTTTTAAGGAGGCGACTTTGAAGATTGAAAAGAGGTTTCCCGAAAAGCGGGTTTTCATCACGGGGTCCGGGAGCGGCCTTGGCAGGGCCATGGCCCTGGAGTTCGCCGCCCGTGGGTGGCGCGTAGCCGTTTCGGACATCGACGCCGGAAGGACCGCAGAGTCTGCGGCCATGGTAAACGCGGCCGGAGGAAGTTCCCTGGAAATTCCCTGTGACGTAACGAAGCCGGAGAATTTTGAGAAATCCCTCAGGGCTTTGGTGAAGGAATGGGGAGGAACTGATATTGTCGTCAACAACGCCGGAGTCGCCGCCGGAGGTTTTATGGATAAAATTTCCCTGGAGGAATGGAACTGGATTATCGACATCAATTTTAAAAGCGTCGTGTACGGATGCCGCGCTTTTATTCCCGCCCTCAAGCGGCAGGGCGGGGGGCATATCGTCAATGTGGCGTCCAACGCCGGGATCGCTTCCCTGGCGGAGATGGCGAGCTATAATGTAACTAAGGCTGCGGTGATATCCCTCTCTGAAACGCTCCGCATCGAGATGTCTCCGCATAATATTGGCGTCACGGTGGCTTGCCCCACATTCTTTAAAACAAACCTGATGGACCAATTCAAATCCCCCGACGAACGTCAGAGAAAGCTCGCCGAGGGGATGTTCGCGAAAGCGAACACGAGCGCGGTAAAGGTCGCCCGGCACATTATACGGTCTGTGGAAAGGAAAAAGCTTTATGTTCTCACCCAGGGAGATGCGAAACTCACCTGGCGGAGCAAACGCATCTCCCCGGAACTTTACTTTCGTCTCCTGTCCTGGGCGTACCGGAAGGGTCTATTCGAGAAATATGCTGGATTGAAATGAAACGGGGAAGGGGTGTCGTTTTTTCGGCGGATGCCCCTGTGAAATGTATTTTCCTCTTTACCTGAAGGGCATGGTAATATACCGTGATTTCATTGTCTCTGCAGGAATGATAAAAGGAAATCGATGGGAAAAACGCGGACGTGTGAAAACATAGCAGAGGTGCTGGATGACGTTTACCGCATAACGCTTCCCCTCCCCGGAGTGAGGCCGGGGCCGGTGAACGTGTACCTCTTCAGGGGCGTAGAAAACGTCATCATAGACACGGGAACCAGAAGGACCGCCCGGCTTTTGGAGCGAAGCCTTGCTTTCCTGGGGGTGGCGCCGAAGGGCCTCGCACGCATCGTCCTCACCCACGGCCATCTGGAACACTACGGTGCCGCCCGCTACCTCGTCCGGCGGTCCCGGGGCGCCATTTCCGTGGAAGCGCACCGGGAAGACCGGCGCTTTGTGGAACGCGGGCTAGAGGTGCCGCGCATGCGCTACCTCGAATACTACCGGATGATGGGGGTGCCACTTGCCCATCGCCTCTCCCTGGGCGCCCTCCAGTCGGTATTCTCGCTTTATGCGGACACCTGCCGCGTAGACCGGGAACTGTCGGACGGTGATTCCATATCCCTCGGCGACCGTCGGGGGACGGTGATATCCACTCCCGGCCATACGAGAGGGTCGGTCTGCATCTTTCTCGAAAAAGAGAAAGCGCTCTTTTCCGGCGACCACATTCTCGGCCACATAACCCCGAACGCCTTCGTGATGCTGGAAGAGGAGCATGGACTTCCCCGGCGCTTGAGCCAGGAAGAGTATTTCGCGTCCCTGCAGCGGGCCGAGGACCTGGGCGCCAGCATCGCATTTCCCGCCCACGGCAGGGCCGTGGAGAATATCACCGCCACCATCGAAATGTACAGGGCACAGTATCTGCGCCGAAGCGAGACAATTCTCGGCATTCTCGGGGAGGGGGAGATAACCGCCTATGCTACGGCGAGAAGGCTTTTCCCCGCTCTGCGAGGGCCCCGGCTTCCACTGGAGCTTTTTCTCGCCATCTCCGAGGTATTTACCCATCTCCAAGTGCTCATCCGCGACGGTTTTGCTGTCTATCGAAATAAAGGCGGAATGCTGTTTTTCGGCATGAAGAGCTGACTTATCTCGCCCCTGTCCTCTGATCTACTCCCATTCTCCGCCTTCAGAAGGAGGGAAAACCTGTTTTGGTGACTGCCCTCAAGGATTCTGAGGCACCTGCTGAATCTCTCGACGGGGAAATCAGCCCTTTTCATTAAAAAACCGAAATTTTAGGGGCGACTCGCAGTCGCATAGCCTTAAGTGACGGTGACAGTCCGTCCTTGTAGCGGCCGCAAAACGATACATGAGGCCAATATTAGGGATTATCACTCCGTGTAAAACCTTCACGCCGACGCCATCGAGCGTGAT
>JARKUF010000028.1 GCA_029974015.1 Spirochaetota bacterium | reverse complement strand
CACGGAAGGTTTCATTTCGGCCCCGCAATCCGGGCATTTTTCCGGGTTTGCATCGAAACTATGCTCTATTGCCGTCTTCCATGTGGCGTTTTGTATCTTCTTGAGCTTCTCTCCCGCCCCATGGGCGTAGATGCCGTAGTAACGTATCATCTTCTGGTGCTTTTTGGGTAGAAAATAGAGCATCTTTGCCATGAACTTGTCCTGAGCGCAGTCGAAGGGCTCGTAGATGTCCATGGTGACGGTTTTATAGCTTTTCTCCTTTGTGCGAACATCGAGCCAGCTCTTGTAGCGGAACGTGACCGTCTTCTTAGCGTGGTCCACGGCTAAAATCTGGCTGTTATGGAAGTAGCCTGCGGCAAGGTATTCCACGGTGCAGAATAATACTTCGCTTTCCGTGCCGATTATCGGTATAAAATGAACATGGAATCCGTTCGCATAACGTTCCTTTATGGCGGTTATCTCGTCTTCGCTAAACATCTCCATCTTTCGGAATAGGCGGCACGCCGCATCCATCCACGCGAACCGTATTCGCTTAAACTGCACAAAGGCGGCTTTATTCACCTCTCCCGTTTCCGTGTTCACCAGTTCCCTGGTGCCGATGAGATGCACATGCGGATTGTAGTTGAGACCGTACCCGCAGGCGAGGTAAAATTGACCAAACATGCCTTGCAAAAGTCCCGGGGAAGAGGCGCTTCCATTGATGAAATTGATATTTCAATTTCGCCCGGTTCTTCCTAACAGATGAAAAAAGGGCGAAGCATGTATCGATATAATTTCGATTACAACGCCCCCTGGCAGGAAAAAATTACTCGATCAAGCAGGTATGTCCCATAGTAGCCGGTGAAAACGAAGAATTTGTTGTCATAACAGTGTTTACGTATTACTTTTAACGAGAGGTATTTTCGATGAAAATAAGCTAAGCTCCAGAAATCGACGCGCTCTACATACGGCTCGTAGAGGGACCTCATGAGTGCAGGACGGTCCGACTGAACGAGGATATTGCGCTTAATATCGGCGAGGGCGAAAGGTTTATCGGGATATAGGCCCTCGACGCGAGTAGCGTAATCGGCAAGTGCGACATGGTAAGGGTCGTTGTGGAGAATATACCAATCGCCCCAGTATAATCGTTATCTGGAAGCTCCATTGCGTGCCAGTAAAAAAATGAAACGAGGAAAATCGCCCAACGGCCTCCAGGACGAGCTCCGGTCGCTCCTCCTGTTCGCGAAGAAATCTAACGCCGCATTCGCCCGCGGCGCCGCCGCGGCCGGTTCCCTCCTCCCGAATATTTCAAGTTTGCCCGACACGGAGGGGGCCGCGTGCAATAAAGAGCTTATAACGCTCTCGCGGAGCGCGGACGTTCCGGAAGACGGGGGCGTACCCCACAACACGATCATAGTATTGGGCGACAACCGGGAAAACGCGCAGGACAGCCGGTATTTCGGATACCTGCCGGTGAAGAACGTCGTTGGGCTTGTCTAAAAAATTTCCAGATGACCGGAACCGCCAGGGAGGATGCATGGAAACCGCCATAGGGAGCATTATCGGAGTGATTATCGCGACTATCTTCATTGTTTATCGGAATAAGAGGAAAATTCGAGCGATCCATGCTCTTGTCCGCAAGGGAAAGCAGCTTGAGGAATCGGGGTCCCCGGGAAGCGCGTACAACGCTTACTCCGACGCGTTATCGCGGGTGCTGTGCCTGGACGAACCTGATTTCAACCTCGCGAAGGGCCTGGTGGCCCGGATGGACGCCATGGGCTGGGAGGTCGCGGGTTTGATCGAGGACGTTCTAAAAAAGAAAAATGTCGCGGTCGATTTTTCAGAGCTTGGGCGCGTCGTTGAGGAGTTGCGCGATTTCAGCAAAAACGTCAAATATGTCAACTCAAGCGGCTATCCTAAAAATGACGGGAAGGCAATATACGAATCCCTGAGAAAGCGGCTCAGGGCCTTTCACAATTCCCTTCCCTTCGCGCTTTAGAGAAGGCAATAATGGATAATAAGAGGGAACATAGTAAGCATGCACCATCCTGTGTCCTGGAAATCCCCGTCCAGTTACCGGCGCTTACTCGCGCCTGGGACACGCTGTTCCATGTGTCGCTTCTTGCGCTGGTGCTCCTGGTCGTATATAACGGCGCCTACTGGGCATTGTACGAACATAACGCCGCCATGCGCATATTCGGCGGCGTCCTTTTTTTCGCGGGTTTGCCCGGCTTCATCATCACCATACGGCGTATCTATGCCATACTGCGCCTGCCTGGCAGTTATTCATTACTTATATCTGCCGATGGCGGCGTTTTGCGCGTTTCTTCGACGGCGCCGCGCTCGGACGTCATCGAATATGACCTGCGTGGCGTTCGAGGGGCCTGGATCGAAAGAAGATACCTAAACGACGCGCCCATGGGAAGCTGTATTGTACTATCGAAAACGCCCGGGGGAAAAAACGGCGGCGATCCATCGCCGGTGATTGATCTGGACCTTCTATTATCGTCGGAGAAGACGATTTATGAATCCAATCTATTAATACTGGAATATATTGGGGAACGCTATCCGCACATCAGCGTTGGACAAGTTACTTTATGTTCAAACGGAGAAGATAATGAGTAAATGCGGCATATATCGATTAACAGCGCCCATTTCCAGGGCTATTTTGCTCGTTGCGACGCTTCACTTGTGCGCCTGCGACGTTTTCACGGTGGAAATCAACGGCAGAAAAATAAGCGGCGTGGCGGAAGAACGGTATCCCGCGGGGATGCCCCATTACATCAGACTCAAGACCCCGCAGACGCTCTACGCGGGCGATCGTGCGGTTGCGTGCGTGGACACCTACAATAATTCCAGCACAATCAGCGAACCGGACGGCAACATGATCGGATACGCCTTGGAGCTTCATGAAAACGGTTCCCTGAAGCTTGCCTATCCCGGAGAAGATATCGTCTTCACCGCCGGAGGAACAGACATCCTCTTCAGAAAAATGGGATATATGCGGTTTTATCGATCGGGAAAACTGATGAGCGGCTTCATGAAAAAAGACACGGTCATCCATTACAAGGGCGGCGCTCTGCACGCCCGCGCCGGGTACGTTTCCTTTTACGAGGACGGGAGTCCCGCCTCGCTAAAACCGACCCGGGACACGATGCTCAGGCGCGGAACGACGAGGATGAAGTTCAGGAAAGAGCGGATAGTGCAGCTATATCCCGATGGGTCCGCCGCGGCGGGCACGCTCGTTTCGGATTCGAGATTTTCCGTGCGAGGAGGCGCGCTTGAGTTTATCGCCGTGCCCGGGGAAAGCGAATCCGTGCCGTCGGCGGTCAATCTTGACGGAAAATCGAGCTGGATGGAGCCTTCCCATGGCTGCACCGTCGCGTTTCACCTAAACGGTTCGATAAAAAGCGGATTTTACATGCAGGTGATCTCCATTGCCGATCCTATGATGAAATATCCTTACCGGGGTAAAGTCCCTGTCCTCATAGAGGTTGATGAACACGGTATCGTCCGTAAGGGAAGGATCGTCATCACGCCGGAAATCGCCAAATACGCGGGCGGCATGATGCCGGTCGGCTCGAAGGATTTCGGCGAAGATTACAACAGGTCCGACGGGAGCTATGATCCTCCCGTCGAGATGGCGCTCACGATAGAACGTACGACGACGACGTTCAAAACTTATCGCTGAGCGGAAAATCGCGGAATTCATGTAATCAATATCGAGCGACCGGGAAGGCGGCCATCCGGCGCCAGCCGGAAAACGATTTATAAGTGAACCTGGATGGGACGCTTCGCGCGGCCATTGGCCGCTACAGTGCCAACTCGGTTACGGAAAATCAAGGTCGATAACAATCACCGGAGAAAAGATATGACACGGTCGATTCCGTACAAGGGCGAGCAGGGAGTTCTCTTCCGGCGATCAAGGACGGGCAAGCTTAGAGCTGCCGTTCCGGCAATAATGATTTTGGCCTTGAATGCCGGTTTCGCGTGGTATTGCGTCTATTTAACTCCTACCATAGTGAAGCGATACTGGCTGACCTGTGATAAGGAATACCTTTATCCATGGCCTTTCCTTCTAGCCGCCGGGGGATTATTATTGTATCTGCTCTACCTTTCAGTAAAGGATATCAGAAAGGAATTCATTCTGCTCCGCGGCGGCTTCATCGCGCGCGACCTTTTCTCATCGCGATTCATTCGATGGGGGGATGTCGACGACATCATAAGCGTGGTGAACGTAATTAACGGCATAAAGCAGAAACCGTATTACGAAATCAGGCTGTTCAAATCCCGGAAAAAGGTCAAGTTCGATATCACCATATCATGCTACGAGGAACTGGCCGCCTGCATCAAGGCGCACTCCAACCAATTCGGTCCCATACTGGAATACAAGGAGAAACACACCGGATAAGCTACCCGAAATATACGTCGCCGTCTACATAGAGGCCGACGGCCCCATTCCCGGCCCCTACAGAATGGTCTCCCTCGGCATGGCCGTCGAGGGCCGCCTGGTCTTCCTGGCTGCGCCGACGGTGTGGAACGGCATGTTCCCCCACTGGTATTTCATCAATTTCACCGGCTCCAGTCCCTTCGGCGCCACCGGGTCCGGCGCGGACTTGCGAAGCTACTGGATGGGCCCCACGGGATGCGAATGGGTCGAGACACAAAATTTTAAAATCCCCTGTATTAGAAATTGTCAAAAAAGGAAAATAGTGGTTGGCACATCTTAAGGGAATGCTTTTGTATCATCCAGGATTATCCAAAAAAGACAAAAAAGGAAGATAATGATACTCACAGCCACGGACGAAAACCTGCGCAAAGCGGCGGACATCCTCATTCGAGGGGGGACTGTCGCGTTCCCCACGGAGACCGTTTACGGCCTGGGGGCCTCCGCCCTCGATGCCGAAGCCGTCGCGCGCGTCTTCGAAGCGAAGGAACGCCCCCGGTTCGACCCCCTCATCGTCCACATCGCCTCTAAGGAAAGCATTACAGCCCTTGCGGAGAAAATCGACCCCGGAGCGTCCCTCCTCGCGGATGCTCTCTGGCCCGGACCGCTGACAATCGTGGTGCCGAAGCGCCGGATTGTGCCCGACATTGTCACCGCCGGTCTGTGCACGGTGGCCCTCCGCATGCCCGCCCATCCCGTAGCACGAAAACTCATCGCCATGGCAGGAATTCCCGTGGCGGCCCCCAGCGCCAACCCATTTGGGTTCTTAAGCCCCACGACGGCCCGCCATGTTGAAAAACAGCTTGGCGGTCGAGTGGACCTCATTCTCGACGGAGGACCGTGTTCTGTTGGAGTGGAATCGACCATCATCGCCTTCACCGGGAACGTCCCGCGCCTCCTCAGGCCGGGAGGACTTCCCCTGGAGGATATTGAAGCTATTATCGGCCCCGTTGAGCGCGGAGGCGGGGAAACCGTAGAGGCCCCCGGACAGCTTTCCGGCCATTACTCGCCCCGCACGCCGGTGGTTATTATTGACGGCGTTTACGGCGCGGCAGGAGAAAACGCGGCGTATTTAGCTTTCCGGAGCGCCCCTGAGAAAGGTACTTTCAGAATGGTGGAAGTCCTGTCGCCCACAGGAAACCTCAGGGAGGCGGCGGCACGCTTCTTCTCCGCTTTACACAAACTGGACGAGAGTGGCGCGGATGTTATCCTGGCCGAAACTCTCCCCGAAGAGGGCCTGGGCCGTGCCCTTATGGACCGCCTGCGGAGAGCATCGCAAAAAAGTCCTTGATAAATTACGCCACCCGGAGGCTCATATCCCTGTTTTACATTTTAATTATATTTTCATGGAGCATCCGCAATGGCAGTCGAACAAACCCTGATTCTCATTAAACCCGACGGGCTTATTAAATCCCTTACAGGTAACATTTTATCGCGGCTTTCCGAGGCGAAGCTCATCATCGTAGGCGCCAAGATGGTGAGGGTCTCCCGGAAGCTCGCCGAGGAGCATTACGAACATCTGAAAGACAAGCCCTTTTTCAACGAGCTCATCGATTATATCATGGGCCAACAACACAACACCTTCCGCGTCGCCGCCTTCGTGTACCAGGGAGAAAACGCCATCAAAAAGATCCGCGATGTGGTTGGCGATACCGACCCCGAAAAAGCGAACCCGGTTTCCATCCGCGGGGCCTACGGCCGCATCACCACCAGCGGAGTCTATGAAAACGTCGTCCACGCCTCATCAAGCCCCGAGGACGCCGAAAAGGAAATCAAGCTCTGGTTTAAACCTGAGGAGATCGTCGAAGACATTTATCCCACGAAGGAAGTCGTTCTCAATAACGTCAAGACCCTCGTATGGGCGTAAAGGAAGGGCGGAACGGAAAGGAGGCATCGCAATGCTCATCATCATGCTTGGCGCCCCGGGGGCAGGAAAGGGGACAGTATCGGCCATTCTAACCAGGGAGTTCGGCATCCCCCAGATATCCACGGGCGACATCCTCCGCGGTGAAGTAAAAAAAGGGTCGGACCTGGGGAAGAAGGCCGATGAGTACATGAAGACGGGGAAGCTTGTGCCCGACGACATCATCATGGGGTGCGTCGAGGCCCGACTTGCGATAGACGACTGCAAAGGCGGCGCCATCTTAGACGGCTTTCCCCGGACCATCCCACAGGCCGACGCCCTCAAAGCGCTCCTTACCAAAATGGGCCTGAAGCTCGATGCGGTGGTAAACCTGGAAGCGCCGGAGGAACTCCTCATCCGCAGGCTTACGAGCCGGCGGACCTGCGCCAACCCGTCGTGCCAGGCCATCTACAACATCTACACCAGGCCCCCTAAAAATGAAGGTGTCTGCGACATTTGCGGAAGCCCCGTCCTCCAGCGCGACGACGAAACCGAGGAGGTCATTAAGAACCGCCTGAAAATCTACCGGGACACCACCCTGCCCCTCCTCGACTACTACGGCCGTGAGCCGGTGTTTTTCTCCCTGTCGTGCATAGACGCCGGGGAAACGGTTGACGAAATTAAAAAGAAGATGAAGAAAGGTTAATGGGAAATGCCCCCCGCCGGGAGAGGTGCCAGAGCGGCCGAATGGGGCGGTCTCGAAAACCGTTGAGGGGTTTCCCCTCCGAGGGTTCGAATCCCTCCCTCTCCGAAGAAAGCGCGGACGAAAATCCGCGCTTTCTTATTGACAAAGAACCCCCCTCCGGGTATCTGTAGCTCTCAGCCGTCCGGAGAGGTGTCTGAGAGGCCGAAGGAGCACGGTTGGAAACCGTGTGTAGCGTAAGCTACCGGGGGTTCGAATCCCCCCCTCTCCGCGTTTTTCAAAGTCGCGCAAGTATTTGGGCGCCTTCGGAAAACCCCGACAAACCGCCATGTCATACCAGGTAATTGCCCGAAAATGGCGTCCGCAGACCTTCGACGAAGTCGTCTACCAGGACCATATTTCCACCACCATCCGCAACAGCATCAAGGGCGGAAGAATTTCCCATGCCTTCATCTTCTCCGGCCCCCGTGGGGTAGGAAAAACCACCATGGCGCGCATCGTTGCAAAGTCCCTCAACTGCGCCTATGGGCCCACGGATTCACCCTGCGGGAAATGCGACAACTGCCGTGAAATACAGGGCGGCCATGCCTTCGACGTTATGGAGATCGACGGGGCCTCCAACCGCGGCATCGAGAACATCCGGGAACTCCGGGAAAACATCGCCTTCGCTCCGGTGAAGTCCCGATATAAAATCTATATCATCGACGAAGTTCACATGCTCACCAAGGAGGCCTTCAACGCGCTTTTGAAGACCCTGGAAGAGCCTCCTCCCCACGCGGTTTTCATCTTTGCAACGACGGAAATCCATCAGGTCCCGGAAACGATCCTCTCTAGGTGCCAGAAATATTATTTTAAGAAGATGACTGTGGAGGCCCTGGTGACCCACCTTCGCCATATCGCGAACTCGGAAGGATTCGGCATTGACGATTCGGCCCTTTACGCCATCGCGCGGGCCGCCGAGGGCTCCATGCGGGACGCCCAGTCCCTCCTCGACCAGGTAATCTCCTTTTCCGGCGGCCATGTAAACGAGGAGAGCGCCCTGGGGATACTCGGCGTGGCCCCCCTGGAAAGCCATCTGAAAATCCTCCGCCATGCCGCTGTCTTGGCGGCAAAGGAAGCCATTATGGAAATCGACCGGGTGATAGAACTCGGCGCCGACATACCTCGTTACGCCGCCGGCCTCGCCGACACTGTGCGCTCCGTGCGGCTTATGAAAAACGGCGTAGACCTCCAGCCGATCCTTGGACTTTCTCAGGGTGAATCCGCCCTCCTCGGGGAGATGACGGGGCTTTTCAACGACGAGGAGCTTTCGGCCTTCTTCCGTATTTTAGGAGACCTTCAGCGCGAGCTACGCTACGCCCCCAATGAAAGGATACACCTGGAGATGGCGGTCATGGACCTCATCGCCGTCAAGTCCCGCCCCTCCATCGCCTCGATTCTCGCCAAGCTCGATGGACCGCCCGCTTTGCCGGAAGGGACGCCCCCCGTCGGCGGAGCATCGCCTGCTCCGGAAAAAAAAAAGCGCCCTGATCCCGCGCCGGGAAGCGTAAAGGCCTGGACTGCGCCTCCGTCCCCACCTGCTGCCGGGACAAAGGCCCCGCCCTCCCCTGAACGGCTCTGGACGGGGCTGATGAAGTCTCTAAAAGAATCAAAGCCGTTTCTCTTTATGAAGCTTTCCGAGGCACGGCCGTCTTTTGAGGAAGGCATCCTCACCATCCTCTATCCCGACGAGGTGGACGGCTCCTCCTTCGGGAGAATGCTTGACAGCGATGAGCTTTCCCTCATAAAAGACCGGATATCGGCCCTCGCGGGAAGGAACATCGCGGTCGCGGCCCCGCCGAGGCGCTCCCGGGCCCGGCGCGGCGCCGCCGACGTACCGGGCGGGGCCGTTCCAGTAGACGCGGAAATGCTCCACGAAGAAGCGCCTCCAACCGCGGAAGAAAGCAACCCCCTTGTGGAAAAACTCGTGGAACTTTTCCACGGCCAGATAATCAACGGAGAAGGAGATATGTGATGTTAAAGGGACTCGGAGACCTCGGAAACCTGATGAAGCTTCAGCGGGAATTTAAAAGCATACAAAAGCGCCTGAAAAGCACGGAGGCCACTGGCGAAACGGCCGACGGCCTGGTAAAAGTGACCGTAAACGGTGAATATAGTTTCGTCAACGTGTCCGTGGACCAGGGACTCCTTGACGAAGGCGATAAAAAGAAGCTCGAAAAAGCCGTGGCCTTCGCGGCGAACCTCGCCGTGGAAAAGATTAAGGAACATTCGGCCCAGGAAATGGCCCGCCTCACCGGCGGAATGAACATACCTGGCCTCACCGACTTCCTCAAGTAATAGCAACGCGCCCGTGGAACTCCCCTCCAAATACCTGGACGCCCTGATCGGAGAGCTCGCAAGACTCCCCGGCATCGGGCATAAAAGCGCCTCCCGAATCGCGTTTCATGTCCTCAAAATGGGTGATGATGAAACAGCGCGGCTCCTGAGCGCAATTAGGGACCTTAAAAAAAACATCGCCACCTGTACAGAATGTGGAGGCATATCGGACGGGGACATCTGCGCCATCTGTGCAAGCCCGTCGCGAGACCGGTCCGTCATTTGCGCCGTGGAGGAGCAGAAAGACGTCCTTACAATAGAAAAGACCGGAGGATACAGGGGCCTCTACCATGTCCTTGGGGGAGTGCTTTCGCCCCTGGACGGCATAGGCCCCGACGAGCTTTCAATCGACCGCCTTATGGAACGATGCCGGAACGAAAACGTGAGGGAAGTGATAATCGCCACCAATCCCACCATCGAGGGAGACGCCACAGCGCTTTATCTATCCAGGCTTCTTAAAGATATTGGCGTTGACGCCATGCGCATCGCCCATGGAGTCCCCGTGGGCTCCGACCTCGATTTCACCGACAGCGCCACCCTCATTCGTTCAATCCAGTCGCGCACAAAAATGTAGGCTCCGAACCACAGCCTGAGAGGCGGCGCTAATCGGCGGCATCAGCCTTTGGGTGTACCTTCACCCTCCGCTGTCCCCTGCTCCCCCTTCTGCTCATCTCCCCCGCCATCTCCCCGTCCATCGGAGGTGCCGTCTTTTTGAGCATCTTCCTCGGCCAACTTCGCCCTGGCAAGCTCGGCAAAGATGCTGTCCCCCTCTCCAAGCTCCGAAAGCTTCTGCCGTCCCCTGGCTCGCTCCTCCGATTTCGACGAAGCGATGAGCTCCAGGGCCGATTCATACATCCGGGCAGGCGCTAATAGCTGCTGGTCGGAGCTGTAGCCCCTCTGGACCCACTGTTCCGTGACCCAGGTCCCGCCTATCTTCCCGGCATAAACCTTCACCCAGTCGGCATGTTCACCCACCACAAATGCAATAGTGCCCCGCGGGATTTTCACATGCAGTTTACTTCCTGCGGTAGGACGCACGAAAGCAGGGGTCTCCTCTGTAAAGACGATGGTCCGGTCCGCCAGATGACGGGATTCAACGAATCCCTCTGCACCACCGGCAAGCTTTACCTTAGAGATAGCGATCGACTTCCCCCCTTTTCCTTGAATTGTTTCTTCAAGAAGCAGGTCTACATCCTCCCCTTTTTCAAGGGTCGCCATCCATGTTTTGAGGTCCTGGTCCTTGTTCACTACCACGCGATATTTCGCGAATTTTTTTGCAAGGACGCCATCAACCTTTTGCGGGGCCTCTCCCCTTTTACACGCCGTCGGCAGTATCAAAGCCATAAGCGCAATACACACAGCCCATCTTTTCATACAAACACCCCATTGAAGGCAGCGATGGAACACCGCCAGTTTTGTCAAGAAGCGCTTATTTATAGCAACCATACGAAGCGCTGTCAAGGAAAATAAGCTTCTGAAATAGGATGAATGAAAGGAAGAATTGCATTTGGTCCAATGCAAAGAAGCAAAGCAGCAAAACTGCCAGGGAGGAAAATTGGAGGGAAAAGGGGGAGCACATCCTGTGCTCCCCCGGGGATTTTATGAAGGAAAAAACGGGGTAACGCTACATGCGTATACTATACAAATATATAGTCAACCGTTTTTTTGTGGAACCTCTAAAAATTTCATTTTTGAAGTTCCCATAAATTGTAACTACCGGCATACTCAGGGCTCAGGTTTTTCCGCCCGCCGAAGGCGTGCGGAAAAACCTGATTATTAGAAGTTGCCATCCCGTTTCATCGGTTTATCCGCTTCTTCTCCGGATTCAGCGACACCACATCCCCGTTCTCAAGGCCAAAAAGTACATCCTCCCCCATTGTAGAGGGGGGCGTCTTTATTGGGCTGTCGAAATTTACCTTCCATACGAGGGACCCTCCCGTTGCGTCCACCACATGGAAGGTCTTTTCGCCAATAAGATACATTTTTCCATTGACCGCCGCGGGGTCGATCATGATTTTCTGGCCTGTATTGTACGACCATCTGAGTCGTCCGCTATCGGAGTCGAGCGCGTAGAGCCTGCCGTCAAGGGAACCGAAGTACACCATTGTATTTATGGCGACGGGACTTGTCAGAATAGGCCCCCTGGCCTTGAAGAGCCACTTCATACTTCCATCTCCAATATTGACGGCAAAGAATGAGCCGCTGTAGCAGCCGGCATAGACCAAATTACGGTGCACGAGGGGAGAAGATGCCACCATGCGGCTGTCCATTGAAAATTTCCAGATTTCCCCTCCGTCCTTCGCACGCAGTGCGTGGAGCTTGCGGTCCTCGGTCCCCACGTACACGATGCCGCCGTGATACGACGGAGAGCAAAATACACCGCCGCCCAGTTTTTTCTTCCACACTAATCGCCCCTTCGGAGTAAAGGTCGATACATTGCCGAAGCTCGTGGCCACGATTATATTCCCCTCTGCAAAAAGAGGCCTGGAGGAGAAAAGAACGGGGCCGTCAACGTTTTTCTTCCATGCCACCTTGCCGCTCATTTCGTCAATCTTCACGAGCTCTCCTTGTGACGTTGCCACGTAGACCGCCCCTTCATCGCCAACAGGGGTCGACTCTATCCTGCTTTTCAGGTTTGCCGTCCACCCGGGGCCGCCGTCCACGGGTGAGCCGGTAATCATTCCCCCGGCCGAGGCTGTGATGATCAAATTTTTCCGGACCAGAGGCTTGGCCGCAAGGGGGACGCCGGGGGGCGTACTCATCCTGACCATAGGTGAAATTTCCTCAACGGTCTTGACTACGGGACGCCTTTCCAGAAGTTCAAGCTCGGCGCGCAATTCCCGCTTCTCGCCTGGCCCAAGGACCAGGTTTTTCTCAAATCGCCGGTATCCCGGCGCTACAATGACAACGCTCACGGCCCCCGGATCCGGCCGGGCGGTCACGGCGCCGTATCCCAGGAGTTTTCCATTGATATATACGGCCCCCCGCGGGTGAGAGGAAAACACCGCCACGGCGCCTTTCCGGGGCGCCGGTTCTCCTTCCTTCACCCGGATGGACCCCACGGTACTTTTAAAAAGCTCGGCGTCATCGGAATCGAGGACGCTGACCCGCCAAAAGTAGGCCCCGGGCGCCACGGCCCGTACTTTGAATTCCTCCGCCGTGAGGGTTTCACGCCGCATCATCCGGGTAAAACCGGCGTCCTTCGAAAGCTCAAAAAGGTATCTCCCAATGATGGGGCTCTTCGTCCAAGCGAAAGCAAGGTCAACGGACGACTGTCCCCCGGGCGGTTGCGTCTCGAAAGAATCGACCGGAGAAAGAAGCCTTATCCCCTCCCCGACAAGTACGCTGAAACTACGCGCCGGCGTATACTCGGCCCCTCCGCCTTCGCCAACCACGGGCCGCACTTTCCAATAATACGCTCCCGCTTCGTAGTCCCGTATCAAAGCGGTAAAATTTCCGGTGACAATTTCTTGGTGGACCATGTTTGTAAAACCCCTGTCCCGTGCAATACGAAGTTCATAACGTCCTCCCTGGTCCGCCAGTTTCCAACTGTAGATGATTCCCCTGCTCCTGGCCTGGTGCCCGCTGAAGACGGCCCCCTCCGGCGGGCTGATGAGCTCGATTTTTTCGGTCGCCGCCTTTTCGCCCACCACCAGGCGTCGCACCTCGCTGGTCCCCGAGTACGACAAGTCCCCAAAACCTGTCCGCGTGTTCACGCGCCAGAAGTAAGTGCCGGCAGGGAGGATGTCTACGGTGAGGCCCGTCAGGCCTGTTGTGACGGAAGCTATTTTTTTTGTGAAGTCCCGGTCACCTGCTATCTCCAATACGTACCCGGTGGCGATATCGTTCTTTCCCCAACTGAAGCTGATCAGGGGCGGACGGGTCTGGTAATGGATGATGGCGTTATCTCCGGGATACGCAAGTGCAACCGGCCTGTCGGCGATGACGTGTATTTTCCGCGTATCACTGTATTCGGGCGGGCCTCCCGCCTCTCCGGAGGATTTAAGACGCCAGTAATATTCCCCTTCGGTCACGGTCTCCGTGACGCTTTCCCCCTTCACACTGCGGCGCGCCACCACGGCGCCAAAATTACGCTCACGCGACAGCTCGAAGTACACTTCCCCCGCGGGTTCCCACGAAAAACCCACGGTCTGGCGGGGTTCCCTGGTAATAAAAAACCTGTTCGGCTCGGGAGAAAGAAGCTTGAGTTTGACTTCCCGTATTCGGGCCTCTCTGGCGTCCGGGGAGATCACCGCTCTCTGGTTCATCAAGAGGACTTTCTCCTCTCCACCGGCCTTGATTACCGCGGTCCCTCTGGACACAGTAAGATCCAGTTCACGGTCCTCGCTCTTTGAGAATTTCACATCGCTCTGTTCAATCGAGACTGTGGCCCCCCCGGAGACGATGTTCACTCTCGGGGCTTCCCCGCCCTCCGCGGCGCCGCGGCGGGCATACATGGTGCCCTGGGCAAAGTTGATGTTGATGGCCCCGGAGGACTCCGACAGAACGATCATGCTGCTCTCATCGAGCTCAATGGAGGTGCCGTCCTTGAGTTTCACCACGGCCTCCGACATTTCCGAGGTCCGCAGGGAATCGTTTAAGTAGACCGGGGCATTCTGCTCAATATCCTCCCATATCACCTGGGCGCCGTACTTTCGTTGGGAAACCCTTTTCTTGAAAGTGATAGTCCCGATTTGTTCGGCGTCACCGGCTTCAATCCTGGAAGTGAAGTCGAGAAAAAGCAGGAGGGAACAGGTCGAAATAACCAGGGCGCAGACGCCCACCATCAGGGCGTCGTTATTCAAGGATTTCATATTTCACTTCCTCTTCACTCGCTTCGCCTTCCGGCTTTTCCTCCAACACAATGCCGAGGCGCTCCCTAAGCTCCTCAAGGGTGGCAGGCGCCAAAGCGTCCGAGGTCCTTCCGAGGACCGCGTATATCTGCTGCGGCTCGCTCTTCCCCTTCACTTTGATCTTCTGCATCGGGACCACTTTGTACTTCCCCTTCACCTTTTCCCAGGCGTCAACGGAGATGAGGATGTCGGTGCCGAAGGGCTTGTTAAGCGATTCTATACGGGAGGCCAGGTTCACCGTGTCCCCTATAACGGTATACTCCATCCTCTCTTCGGACCCAATCTGGCCCGCCAGGACGGGGCCGGAATTGATCCCGCAGCCGATTCGGATGATCGGTTTTTTTGTTCCGCCCCTGCCGCGGTTAAACACCATAAGCTCATTGCGCATCATAAGCGCCCCGTTTATGGCGTTCTCCGTGTCATTTCCATGGGAGATCGGGGCCCCCCACACCGCCATGATGGCGTCGCCAATGAACTTGTCCACGACGCCGTTTGTGATGTTCACGCAGGTTACCATACGGGTCATGTATTCGTTGAGAAATTCGACGACCTCTTCCGGTTCGAGTTTTTCCGAAATGGCCGTGAAAGACCGGATGTCGGAAAAGAAGACCGCCACGTCCTTTCGTTCACCCCCAAGCTTGATCTCCCCCCGGAGGACCTGGTCGGCAATCTCCTTGTTCACGAACTTCCCGAATGTTTCCTTAAGCCTTTCTCGTTCCTCAAGCCCCCGTCCCATGGCGACAAAGGAGCTCGTAAGCTCGCCGATTTCGTCGCCCGAAGAAGGGGCAATGTCGACTTGAAAATTCCCTTTCTCGATTTCCTGGGTTGCCCCCAGGAGGCGCAGAAGTGGAGTGGTGAGGGTTTTACCGAAAAAGTAGACGATGAGGACCGCGACGCAAAGGACGATTATCATGATGAGTATATTCCGCCTCTGGATGCGGAAGACCTCGGCGAGGGCGATGTCTTCCGGCACCGTGGCGATGACTCCAGCGCCCGCGAAGCCGACTTTTTTGAAGGATCCAAAGTGATACATTCCCTCCCTGTCCCGGTAGCGCTTGAAGGAGTTCTCCTGGCCGCTCGTAAGCATCATCTTGACGATGGGAACATTGATGTAGTTGGCCCTGGAAAGGACCACCTTGCTGTCGGAATGGGCGATGATATCCCCATCGTTGTTGACCAGATAGGTCTGGATATATCCCGACCCCTTGAAAGCCTGGAGGAATTTGTCCATTTTCAAGAAACCTACGACGATAGACGAAACCTTTCCGCCGACGCGCTGAAAGGGGAAACCCACCGCTACGACGGGCATCTTAAACCTGTCGGACATGTTGTACAGCACGGCCTCATCGGCGAACGACCGCAAGAACGATGGTGAGGCGTCGCCCATCGCTTCATCGAGGAGGGCCGGGCCGATCTTATTGTCCGCCAAAAACGGCCTGTTATGTATTGACCTCCTTATTTTCAACTTGTCACCGGATTTTTCCGCCACAAGGACCCCGATAAAATCCTTATCGTTACGGAAAAAGATATCTAAAAACATCTCCTTCTGGGCCGCGGACCGGAACTCCTGGAGCATCGCGGTAGCCAGGAGGTTCATTTTTTCGGTCATCGACATGAAGTCCCCGCGGACCTTCAGCGCCGCGATGTCGGACAGTTTGAGGTTCAGCTCCTCGATGCGTACTTTCGTGTCGCTTTTGAAAAAAAAGGTGGCGAGAAAAATCATTCCGGAAAGGGAGACGACGATGATTAGCGAGATGATAGAAATAAGCTTGGACCGTATTTTAAGGCGTTTGAAAAAACCGAATGAAATATTATCCATGTCATCGCTCCCGAAACTGGCGTAATTGGAAAGGCCCCCGCCTTTTCCAGCCTGGTTGGACTATAAAGAAGACCTGAGTGATTGTAAATCTTTTTTTGCCCTGGCATGCCCTCCCCAAAGGTCCAAGTAAAAAATTCAACTCCGCACAAGGAGTGTTTCCTGACTCATTCGAAATCGGTTTACCTCAATCTGGGAGGGGGCACACAGACCCGCCTCATCCCCTCCTGCAGCGAAATTGCATCGGAGGGACAGAAACGCGCGCAAACGCCGCAGCCTATGCAGTAATCCTCCTCGCGCACGGCAATGCCATCCTTCATCGCGATTGCGTCCATGGGACAACGATCCACGCAGATCCCGCAGCCCGTACAGGCATCGGGGTCAATTACCGAGAGATAGTTGGTGGAGTTTATCATGGGAGCTGCGCCGTTCCTCCAGAGGGTGAAAATATCACAGCAATCCTTACAGCAGTTGCAGATGCTGTTTTCCTCCTTCTCGATGTTCGACCCGTTATGGAACGCCTTGTGCACAAGCCCGGCTTCCTCCGCGCGGCGCATGATGTCGATTGCCTCGTCCTTCGAAATCCTCCGCGCAAAGCCCTGGCTGACGGTATGGCGTGCCGATTTACCGAAAGTGAAACAGACCTCCGAGGGGGCCCCGGTCGCGCAGGGGCGTCCCAGGACCCGGGTGTAGTTCCTACAAAAACAGTGGCCCACGGCGATGTCGTCGTACTTCGCGATGATCTCTTCCACGGTTTTCGTGGGGACGATGCACTCATCGGGCCGGGCAGGAGCGTTGATGACGATCTTCCTGCCGGTTTCGGTACTGAAAACCGGGACCGTGCGGTCAACGGGGGGCTGATACTGGTACACCGGAAGAAGAGTATCATATTTCCCCTGGATGAGGTCCCTCAGCTCCTCCAGCAGGGTCTGGTAGAGCCCGGCGATCTTCTCATAGTCCTTCAATTTTTCACCCTTAGGAAGTTCGCTCATAAAGGTGTACTCGAATACCCCGACTATGATGAGGGGCAGGATGCGGTACACCATCACGCCTTTGGTGTTGGGCTGATTGAAGATGAAGCCCTTTTTCGCGAGGGCGGCCGTTTTCTTTTCGAGAGCAGCCTCATCCATGTCCGCCGAGGCCGACAGCTCATCGTGGGAGAGGGAAGTCTTCTTCGCGAAATTGTGTATGATAAAATCGGCATCATCCTCGTCCAGATAGTACTTCACTATCTCCACGAGGGTGGGCGTCACCTGGAAAGGGACCATGCCCGCACGGACAACAATACCCGCCGCTTTTTGAAATTTTTCCTCTATGCTTATCTGTTCAGCCATGGTAATACCTCCCCGGTTCATGATGGTCCATATTAAGTTGTAAATCTAAAACAGGGGATCTTTAAAAATTAAATTTTCAAGGTTCCCATTAATTGTAACTGACGGCAAATTCAGCAATTAGGTTTTTCTGCCCGCCTTCTGCGATCGGGAAAACCTAATTCAAAATTCAAAGAGATTGCCAATAAATTTGGCACTGGGCCAGGCGCCGACGCCTCAACGGTAAAATATCCGCAGGCATGTCATTTCACGCCATAAACCCTCCCGACCTCCATTCTCAATAGTTTTTCAAGGACCCCCGGGGGAGGCAGGCCCGCCGGGAGCGTTTTCCCATTAATCACAAATGTGGGTGTGCCGGTAATTCCAAGGGCGTCCCCCTGCATCATTTGAAGGACCAGGATTTTCTCCGCTGTCCTCTCGTCGGTGATCTTTTTTAATCTCACAATATCCATATCGATCTTCCGAAGGGCATCAAGCACTATTTCCCGGGACAGGGCTTTCCCGCTTCCCAGAATATGGCCCACAAAGGGCGCATAAAATCCGGTCTTTTGCAGTCCCAGGGCGATAATCGACGCTTTGCAGGAAAGGCCATTCCCAATTTTCGCGATGCTCTTGTTGCATGTACCGTCGAGCGGATAGTGCATTATATGGAGTTTCACCTTTCCCGGAAAGAGGTCCATCACTGATTTTATAACGCGGGAGGCCTCCCGGCAGACGGAACAGTCAAAATTAAAAAACTCCACTATCGTTACTTTACCCTGGGGGTTTCCGTACAAGACTGGCACCCCGGCAAGGGACACCTCCCCGGGAACGGCCCGGCGGAAGTTATTCAGCAAGCGCTCCTCTTCGGAAACCACGGTTCCAGGCGCGGCATCCACGCCGCCGACACGTGGGTAGATCGAAAGAACCGCGGCAAGCCCGAGGCTCAGCGCGGCGAAGACCGAAAGAATAATGAACTGTCCGGAGCGCGTACGAAAATCGGCAAAGCACTGCAACAAATTTCTCAAAGGCACTGCCGGGGAAAAAGACCCGTGCGTATATATGATATCCAACAATATAAAAATGAAAAGCAGTATATTGCAAATCCATGAAAACACGCAATAAAGGCAAAAAGCATTAAGAAAAAATGCGGATACAATGAAAAGCGGAACAGTGGCGAGAGCACCGGCCGCCGAAAGCAGAAGGACAACCGCATCAACCGGTGATCCAATGTGCGCTCCCAAAAAGGTCCGATTCCGATAAATAGAAGATAGCAACAGGGTTAGATAAAAGGCGACCCCCCAGGCCGCAACAGGCAGACCAAGGAAAACAGAGTACTCGCTCTCGTTCACCAGGCCGCAATCGAAGCCTCCCACAGAACAGAATTTAAACAACGCCGACGCTTGTTCGGAAGGGACACGGTGCGCATACAAAAGGTATCCCGAGATGGCCATTCCCGCGGCTGCCGCAGCGATGAACAGGAAACGAAGTATCCGCAGCCCACTGCCGATTTTCATTTTGCAATCTCCATTTTTGATGAACTTAATGAGTATCCACAGGGAACATCAAGCAGAAAAATCCCCGGTGCCAAGCAGGCACCGGGGACGCGTTCTCACCTAAAGCTGCAATCCACAACTCCCACGCGGCTTAAACGGCCCGGCGAGCGGGATGCGCCGCACTCCCGAAAAGATTATATCTGATACCCGATACCGAGGGTAAAATCGATATAACCCTTTTTCATGCTCGGGTGGTCCCCAAAAACATAGTGATAATTGAGGCTCGTCATGATAAGAATTCTTTCATACAGAGGTACGTCGAGGTTAAATCCGCCGAATACGCCGAACATGTCTTCCTGACAGTTTTCACACAGGGTGAAGAGAGTTCCGCAATCGTCTGGAGTATTTATAACCGCGATATACCCCCCCGCGTAATTATAGTATTCTGCTCCAACTTTAACCTGGATATACTTGTTGAAGGGCATGAAATAGAGAAGGGCAAGCTGAAAATTATTATATTTCTCTTCTCCGAAACCGACATCAGATACTCCCGCATGCTCGGCTTCTTTGATTGGAACAACGATTCTGTTGATGTTTAACTCAACGCCGAAGGTCTTGCTGATGGGCGCTTTGAACTCCACTCCGCCAAGTTCCATTGAACCTTCTTTTGGCGAGAAAAAATACATGAAAGGCATGTGCATCCCAACTGAGGTATATGCCCGCTGGGGTGTCGTTGTGCTTGCGGTCTGCTGTGCCATGAGAACGCCGCTTGCCAAGAGTGTGCATGCAAAGGTCAAGGCCGCTAATCTTTTCATAAAACTCTCCTTATAATTTGGTAGTACGAACGAATTTTAAAACAAAAGACAACAAGTTACTGTTACTGCCAGTATTATAATTGAACTCTGACTGCAGGGAACCTCTAAAAATTAAATTTTCAAGGTCCACATGAATTGTAAACGGCAAACTCAGGACTCAGGTCTTCCGCCTCCCGATAGGAGAAATAAAAAACCTAATTTAAGTTTGCATGTTGCTTTCTCTTATTTAAAATGAGTTTTCCTGTCAAGATAAAATCGACGTTTCAGTACTAACCAAGTCATATTTTTTTCTCGTGAGACATATTGCAACCTCCAATACTTAGGGGCGGTCACAAAACTCAAGTGGGGCCTCTAAAACTAAATTTTCCCAAATCTTCGGATTTTTTCCGGATTCAAAAAAATCATCAAAAAAAAGGACGATCCATGTTGACGATTCGAAAAATGCTTTGTATATTATTACTGTTAGCACTCACCTCCATAGAGTGCTAACAATGAAGAACGACAAAAGGAGGACAGCTATGAGAATCGCATTAACCAGAAGGAATGATACCAATGGCCCCCTGGGATGCTATGAAGGGGAAATAGACCGCTTTTTCAACGATTTCTTCTCCACAGGCCCCGTAAGGATTTTCAATGAGGGATGGTATCCCAGAGTTGACGTTGTCGAGGATGAAAACAGCTTTCACGTCACTGCCGATATCCCCGGCGTCAGCGAAAAGGAAATCAATGTGACCGTGGAAAATGGGGTCCTCTCCATATCCGGCGAAAGGAAGACGGAAAGGACCGAAGAAGACGAAAAGAAGAGGTATCATGTATCGGAAAGGAGCTACGGTTCCTTCCATCGAACAGTCACCCTTCCCGAGAGGATAAACGCGGAGGGGATCAGGGCGAACTTCAAAGACGGTGTTTTGAACATCGAAATACCCAAGAGCGAAGAAGTGAAGCCCAGGAAGATAGCCGTAACGATGAACTAAACGACGGTTGTACCGTGGATCGGGGGGAAGCGGAAAAACCGGTTCCCCATTTTTTTTGAAAAAAAGCACAGTAATGGAGGTGCAGCATGAGTAAAATTATAGGAATTGACCTTGGAACGACCAACTCCTGCGTGTCCGTCATGTCGGGCGGTGACCCTGTGGTGATACAGAACGCCGAGGGGCAGCGAACTACCCCGTCCGTTGTGGCATACACCGAAAAAGGAGAGCGGCTGACCGGCCAGGTGGCCAAGAACCAGACCATCACCAACCCCGAGAACACCATCAGGTCGATAAAACGCTTCATGGGGCTCAAATACAGCGAGGCCGGGAATGAAATGAAGATGGTGCCCTATCGGGTTGAAGATGACGGGCGGGGCGGCGTGAAAGTGAAAACGACCCAGGGTGGGTTCTCCCCCCAGGAGATATCGGCGCGAATATTGCAGAAGATGAAACAGACCGCCGAAGATTTCCTTGGCGAACCCGTGACCCGGGCGGTAATCACAGTCCCGGCTTATTTCAACGATGAACAGCGCCAGGCTACGAAGGACGCTGGGCGCATCGCGGGGCTCGAGGTGGAGCGTATCATTAACGAGCCCACGGCCGCGGCCCTGGCCTACGGCCTGGACCGGGCGAAAAAGAATGAGAAGATCGCCGTCTACGACCTCGGCGGCGGAACTTTCGACATATCGATCCTGGAACTGGGCGACGGCGTCTTCGAAGTGAAATCGACCAATGGCGATACCCATCTCGGCGGCGATGACTTCGACCAGAGGATCATGGAATGGATGATCGATGAATTCCGGAAGCAAACCGGCATCGATGTTTCAAAGGACAATATGGCGCTCCAGCGCCTCAAGGAAGCCGCCGAAAAGGCGAAGATAGAGCTTTCCGGCAAGATGCAGTCCGACATCAACATACCCTTCCTGACCGCAGATGCCGGGGGACCCAAACACCTGATGCTTTCGCTTTCCAGGGCGAAGTTCGACCAGCTCACGGCGGACCTCGTTGAGAGGACAAAGGGCCCCTGCATCCGGGCTCTCCAGGACGCGGGACTCAACGCAGGCGACATTGACGAGGTGGTCCTCGTGGGCGGATCGACGCGGATACCGGCAGTCCAGGAGCTTGTCAAGTCGGTGTTCGGGAAAGAGCCCCACAGGGGCGTGAACCCCGATGAGGTGGTCGCCCTTGGGGCCGCCATTCAGGGCGGGGTGCTGGGCGGTGAGGTGCAGGACGTTCTGCTTCTCGATGTTACGCCGCTTTCCCTGGGAATAGAAACCCTGGGAGGCGTGATGACGAGGCTCATCGACCGGAACACGACAATTCCCACGAAGAAAAGCCAGATCTTTACCACGGCAGACGACAACCAGCCGTCGGTATCGGTCCATGTGCTTCAGGGGGAAAGGGAAATGGCCGACCGCAACAGGACCCTGGGCCGCTTCGAGCTCACGGGGATTGCCCCGGCCCCCAGAGGCGTCCCGCAGATCGAAGTGAGCTTCGATATCGACGCCAACGGCATCGTCCAGGTTTCGGCAAAGGACCTGGGAACCGGGAAAGAGCAGAAAATCCGAATCGAGTCCTCCGGGGCCCTCTCTGAAGACGAAATTAAAAAGATGGTCCACGACGCCGAGGAGCACTCGGCGGAAGACAGGCGGATGCGCGAGGTGGTGGACGCCCGGAACGAGGCTGACGCTCTGGCCTATGCCGCCGAGAAAGGGCTGCGTGAAAATCCTGACGCGGCGCCGGAGATAAGGAACCGCGTGGAATCCGCTGTGAATTCGCTCCGGACGGCCATGCAGTCCGATGACCTGAATGCGATTCGAAACGCAAAATCCGTTCTCGAAAAGGCGGCCCATGAAATGTCCGCCGGGATGTACGGACCGGGCCAAAAGGCCGGTCCCCGGCCCGGGGCAGAAGATGGGTCCGGTAAGGGATTCCATGACGACGGCGTACACCGCGGCGCCCCGAAGTGGGGAGGAAGCGCAACGAGGGCCCACGAAAGCGGCCCCGGCGAGACCGTCTACGACGCAGAATTCACCGTTGAGGACGATGACAAGCGCAAGGCAGGATAATAAACAATGCAGTGGGCAGGGGGCCGGGGGGCCCTTCTCCTATTGAAACGGGTTTCGAAGGCGTGGACGAATGTCCGCGCCTTCTTTTTTAAGGCCAAAGCACAAAAAATTATGCTTGACTTTTTTATACAAAATTGTTTACTCCACGCCAATCGAGAGACACGCCCGGCTGGCATGTCTCCAAAAAATGGAGGAATTTCAGTATGAAAAAGCTGATGTTTGCAATCATGTCGATCATCTTCTGCATGTCCCTCGGGCTCATGGCCGTCGCTGATGGACCGGACGGAGAGGAGAGCGCCACCAAAACCGAACAGAAGACCGCCAAACGGGCGCACAAAAAATCGGCCCGCTCCGGCCAGAGAAAATCCCACAAGAAGTCGCCCCGCAAAAAGGCAAGTCCGAAATCCCAGAAAGGCGCAAAAAAAGATGTGAAGCGGGAAGCCAAACAGCAGGCGGCCCCCGGTGAGGGAAAATAATCCTCTTCCCTTACAATGACATACGGAGCAAAAGCTCCCTTCTTGCTAAAGCGCTCCTCTTTTACAAGAGGAGCGCTTTGAGTTTTCATTCGATTTTCATTCTTTAGGCAAACCTCAATGGTATTCACAAAAATCAGGTTTCCCCGCCAGCCTTCAGCGGGCGGGGAAACCTGATTTTTTGATCTCCATATTGTTTTTTCTTCTCCCAGGAAAAGAGAATTGACGCGTACTTCGCTGGAAATACAATCCATGATAATGGCGCCTTTTAACTATAAGGCGGCCCCAAAAACCGTTCTCTTACAACCGAAACGGCCGTTGAAAGCGCGATGAAAACCGCAAACCGCGGCCTAAAAAACCATAATGGAGGAACAGCCATGAAAAAGCTGTCCTTGCTCTTTGCCATCATTGCATTAATATCAACACCGTCCTGCCTGATGAAACCCGAAAAGCGGATTCCGGCTAAAATTACCTTCACCTCCGGAACGGTGCTTCACAATGGGAAGGCGGCCCAATCCGGCCAGGCGGTGCGCCACGGAGACATTGTCCAGACCGGCCCCCGGGCGTCCTGCTCCATAGTAATCGATGATAAAAACATCGTCGGCATGCGGGAGGACGCCATCCTCGTCTACAAGATTAAAAGCGACGACGCCCTGATAGACCTCAAGAGGGGCTTCCTCGGAATAATCGTTAAAAACGAGAAAAACCTGGTTAATTTCAGGGTGAGCACTCCCACCGTTACGGCATCGGCCAGGGACGCTTCCTTTTTTATTGGAACGGAAACTCCCGATAAAACTTATACCTGCATCTGTAACGGCGCCATCCTCTTACGCGTGAAGGGAAGCAACAGGGACGAGCGATACGCCGCGGCCCATCACAGGGCGGTATACCATATCCTACGCGGGGGCACAGTGAAGGAACATCCCGGCGAACAGGGGCGCCACACTGACCGCGACATGGAAAAGCTGGCGGAGGAAATAAACGTCCGGATCGACTGGGCAAAGGCCGGCCAGTAGACCAATGAACCAGGACCAGGTAAAACAGAAACTCCTGAAACTGGATCCTTCCGTGGAGGATTTTTCAGTCATCTTCACCGGAAAAAAGAGCAGGAGAGTGGACGGCCTCTACAAGCCGGACACGAGGGAAATACTCATTCACAACGCGAACTTCGAGGACGACAATTCCCTGATGTACACCGCCATCCACGAGTTCGCGCACCACATCCAATTCACCCGCTCCGTACTTCCGGTCGCTTCCCGTACCCACGCCCCCCGGTTCTGGAACATCTTCCACAACCTGCTCATCGACGCAGAAAAATTGGGGATATACGAGAACATCTTTCATCGCGATGCGCGCTTCATCTCCCTGACTAAAAAGATCAAGGAAGATTTCATCACACCCAATGGCGAACTCATCAGGGAATTCGGGGCCCTTCTCATGGAGGCCCACGCCCTCTGCGTGAAGAACCGCGCGAGCTTCGAGGATTATGTTGACCGTGAGCTGGGACTCCACCGCTCCGCGGCGCGCTCCATGATGAAGATATCATCTAAGAACATTGACCCCCGCATAGGCCCTGAGAACATGCGTCTTGTCGCCGGAATCCGCGACGAAGAGACGGCGAAGGCCGCGGAGAAAGCCTTCCTTGAGGGGGAGAGCCCCGACATGGTGAAGGCTCAGTACGCCACCCGCCCCAAACCCGGCGACCCCATGAAACAGCTCATGGCGGAGAGGGACCGCCTCGAGCGGTCCCTTGACGCAATCACGCGAAAGCTCGCGGAAGTGGAGCGCAGGATAAATGACCTCAAACACTCCGCCCGTTGAAACACCCTGGTTCGTCTACATCCTTCTCTGTTCAAACGGAGCGTACTACACCGGCATCGCGAGAAACCCGGCAAAACGCCTCGAGGAACACAGAAAGGGCGTCGGAGGGGCAAAGTACACAAGGAGTTTCGCCCCCCGGCGCATTGAAGCCTGCTGGTCCGTCTCAGGAGGCAGAGGGGAAGCCCTGAAAGTTGAACATTACATTAAAAAGTCCGGGCGGAAAACCAAGGAAGAATTCATCAAAAAGCCGGGGCGCCTTGCGCGAATGGTACAAAGCGAGCTCGGCATAAGGATAAGGAAGATGCAGGTTCGCTGACACCTCCGGGGCGCCATTCCGCTTCAGCTCATTTCATGCCGTCAGTCGATATGCCGGTAGAAGAGGTCCACGTCGAAACCGCCATAGCTTGAGGTGAACGAAAGATTAATATTGTCGAAAAGCGCCCGCGTCGTCAGGGGCTCCTCATTGTACTCCGGCGCCGAGAGCCGTACATCCTGGTTTAAAAATTGCAGTTGGTTGGCAAAGGTGCCGGTAATAAGGTTGGCGATCTCCCCGGCCACCTCCTCGTAATGTTTTTTAGCCGTTCGGTTCGAGACACCGCCAACCAGAAAGCGGGTAATGCGCCCCAGGGTTTCCCTGGGGAAGTTGATGTTGATCTCCCCTTTCAGGGAGCCGGAAAGCCCAACGGACACCTTTGGGTCTCCGTCACCGGCCTGTAAATCCAGTATCTCCGCAATCGACGCGTCCTTTAAGAAATTCTTGAAGATATGGCTCACCGAACGGGCAATGAGCCTGGAATACTGGTCGTAGGAATCGATTATAGTCATGATCACTCTGCCATCATCTGACTTAAAAATAAAGGATTGTAACTGCTGTCATACTCAGGACTTAGGTTTTCCCGCCAGACTTCGGCGGGCGGGAAAAAACATAGTTACTCCTGAAACATCCGGGTTGCGATAGCACTGCTCCGGGAACACCCATGGGACATATTATTACATTTGCGTCAAGTTCCGACAAATGACAAGCAATTTTTTTGGGAACTACAGCCCTAATAACGCCCGGGCGTTTTCCCCGAGGACCCCGTCCGCCCCGGCGCCTGGAAAGGCGGAGCGAATCGCTTCAATATATCTTTCCGGTTTCAGGAGAGGGTAATCGCTGCCGAAAAGGACTTTCCCGGATCCGACTATGTCCCCGGCACGCCGGTATATCTCATCATTGTATATGTAAGGAGAAGCCGCGGTATCATAATAAACATGTTCAAGGGAACCACGGACTTCCGGCATGAGTTCATAAAAGAGAAGCCCTCCCCCCCAGTGGGAGAGGACCACCTTCGTGTCCCTGTGCTCACCCAGGAGGGGCTGGAGCCTTCCCAGACAGGGGTCGTATTTGCCGTCGTACCGATGCCCCACGGGCTCATTGACATGAAGGCATACTGGCAGATCAGCCTTTGCCGCGGCGTCGAAAAGCCGCGCGCAGTACTCCTCCTGTTCCGCGCCGAAACCCTCAGCATAAAAGGCCACCTCGCCGATCCCGGCCGCGCCGAGGGCCTTAAGCTCCCTCACATGCCCGTCCATATCTTCCCCGCAGGGATACGGAAGGGCCATAAAGGGTATGATCCTCCCCGCCGATATCAAAGCCGCCTCGGAAAGGTAACGGTTTTCCCTTGCGAGATATTCATGGTTTCGCCAGGGAAAGGCCATGGAGACTGCCCGGTCAATTCCGGCGGCGTCCATCATCGACAAAAGCCCACGGGCCTCAACCATGCGGGACTTTGGCGATGCGTAGAGCAGGGCGAAGGCGGGATCATCGAAATGCCGTTCCCCGGCCTCGATTGCTTCCGGAGAAAAGATGTGGACATGAAAATCTATGATCACAACCCACTCCCCCGGGCGGCAATAATGGTACAGCGCTGTTCTCCGAGGTCCACCAGCCCGTCATCGCTTTTAATGGAGAGGACCAGCCTGTCTCCGATGGAAAGATACCGCCTGTTGTTCTTTCTTTCCCCGGCGATGAACATTGCGGTCCGTTTCCCGGGGGCGATGCCGAGGACCTCCGCTATTCGGTTGCGGAAACGGCCCGGGCCCCTCATCGCCACACCGGCAGGCGTTCCCGTGGCAATGACGTCGCCGGGCATAAGGTCCGCCCTTTCTGCCAGGGCGGCTATGAGCTCGTGGAGCCGGAAAACCATATCGCCCGTTGTCCCCCGCTGTCCCTTCCCTGCCGGATTTTCCCCATCAACATCCGACACCCGGAGGGACAGATCAAGGCGATAGAGCCTATCCCGGACAGTGTCGTCGATGGTCTGTACCAGGGGCCCCAGGGGCGCGAAAGTGCGGTAACTTTTCCCCAGGAACCACTGGCCCGCCGCAAGCTGGACGTCCCTGGCCGAAACATCGTTAAAGATGGCAATCCCCAGGAGGAAGTCCCGAAGCCCGTCCTCCTTTACCGCATCGTATTGTCCAATCCGCCTCCCCACAATCGCGGCCAGCTCCACCTCATAATCCAAAAGCGCTACCCCTTCGGGGTGGACGATATCGTCACGGGCCCCGCAGAGGGAGGAGCCGGGTTTTGTAAAAAAGATGGGGCTTTTCGGCAGGGGCATTCGCACTTCCCCGGCATGGTCCTGATAGTTAAGCCCGGCGCAGTAAACCTGTACTCGCCCCGTGACCGGGACAAGGGGCCTTAAGCCGGCAAGCGGAAGGGTTTCCCCTGAAATCATCGAGTTGTTCATTATGCGTTGATGAAGCTCCTCGACAGTGGAGGCATTCGTAACGACGTGAACATCATCGCCCTCGACGACACCCCATCGGGGGGCGGAAGAAGCGCCATGTGAAAATCTGATAAGCCTCATGCCTGATTTCCGCTGGAACAAAGGGCCGGGAAACCGCCCCCCTGTGCGCCCCCTTACATTAAGTACAGCTCGTTCTCGCGAACGATGGGGATGCCGTTCTCCTGAAGGATTTTCTCAACGCGTTCCACATTGTCCACCTGGAACACGAAGATGGCGTCCTCGTGGCTTTTCAACATAAATCCGTAAGCGTCCTCTACATTGACTCCGCTCTCGCAAAGAAGGCGGGACACGCCATGCAGCCCTCCGGGCCTGTCGACGAGGCGTACCGCCGCGACCTCCTTCAGGGACGCGGCAAAGCCTTCCGACTTGAGGCATTCGCACCCATCCTCGGGCCTGTCCAGGAGGAGCTTGATTATTCCGTAATCGCCGCTGTCGGATATCGTTATGGCCCGTATATTGATCTTCTTTTCCGCGAGGACCCTGGTTATCCGTTCAATCTTCCCGGGCCTGTTTTCGGCAAACACCGACACCTGATATGGCATACTGTCCCCCTATATCTTCCTGTTGTCGACAACCCGGACGGCCTTCCCCGTGCTGGGCGGCAGGGACCCGGGCTCTAAAAGTTCAATCCGTGCCGTCACAACAATAAGGGACCTGAGCTGTTCCACAATCCTTTTCTTCAGCCTGTCCAGGTCCCGCAGGTCCCCCTGGAACATCTCCGAGCGGAGCTCCACCTTGATGTGTATGCGGTCGAGACCGCCCTCGCGCTCAAGGACGATCTGATAGTTGTTGCCCACCTCCGGCACGTCCATGAGGACCGTCTCAATCTGCGACGGGAAGACGTTCACGCCGCCAATGATGAACATATCGTCCGTGCGCCCCTTTATGCGCTCAATTCTCCTGTGGGTCCTCCCGCATTTGCACGGTTCCGGTATCACCCTGGTGAGGTCCCGCGTGCGGTATCTCAGCATGGGCATCGCTTCGCGGTTGAGGTGGGTCAGCACAAGCTCGCCCTCTTCTCCTTCGGGCAGGCGCTCTCCGGTTTCCGGATTTATGACTTCCATATAATAGCAGTCCTCCCAGAGGTGCATGCCGCAGCGATGCGCGCAGTCAAAGGCCACGCCGGGGCCGTTGAGCTCCGAAAGCCCATAGGAATTATAGGCCTCCATGTCCCACTGGTCCTGTATTTTGTCCCGCGTCGCCTCGGAATACGGTTCCGCCCCAAGATACGCCTTTTTCACTTTCAGGCCGCGGGGATCAATTCCACGATTACGGATTTCTTCCACCAGATGCAGAGCATAGCTCGGAGTGATATGGATGACCGTGGTGCCGAAATCCTGCATCAGTTGTATCTGTCTTATGCTGTTTCCCGACGCCGATGGGATGACCATGCACCCGAGGCGTTCGGCGCCATAATGGAGGCCCAGCCCCCCGGTGAAGAGGCCGTAGCCCATCATGTTCTGGAACACGTCGTCCCGGGTGGTCCCCGTCGCCACCATGCTGCGCGCCAGAAGGTCCGCCCATGCGTTGATGTCGTTCATCGTGTAAAAGATGACGGTGGACTTGCCCGTGGTCCCCGATGAAGCGTGCATCCGCACGATCTCGGAGCGCGGCACCGCCACCATCCCGTCCGGATAGGAAAGTCGCAGGTCGTTCTTCGTCGCGAAGGGAAGGTCTTTCAGGTGATCGAGCGTTGTGATTTTCGCCGGATCTATGCCGTTTTCCCTGAACACCCCGGAGTAGTACGTCGTTTTCGCCGCCGCCTCCATCGCCGTTTTAAGCTTCTTCGTCTGCAGCGCTTCCAGGTCCTTTCTCGATATGGTTTCCAGTTCCCTGTTCCACATGGGCTCCACCCCGTCAGTTCTAAGTAGCAGCCTAAAGCCTTCACGATGGAGAAAATTTGTCAAACCATATACTCATCTCCCGAAAGCCCCCGGGGAATTGCCTGAAATTTTTTCCGACTTCGGATATACTGTTTAGTGCCCCACAAAAAAAGGCCGCCCCTCGCGGGACGGCCCTTTTTGTGTTTCCGTGGAAATGCGGATGCGTATCCGCACATGCTTCCTACTTCCCGAAGATCTTCTTCGCGTCGTCCATAAGATGGTCGACAACGCTGGGATCTGCAAGGGTGGAGATGTCGCCGTAGCTGCTCTTGTTGAAGTCGGCGGCGGCGATCTTCTTGAGGATGCGCCTCATGATCTTGCCCGAACGGGTCTTGGGAAGGGCGTCCGCCCACTGGATGATCTCGGGAGTCGCGATGGGGCCGATCTCCTTGCGAACGTGGGCAACGAGTTCCTTCTTGAGTTCGTCGGTCTTCTCCACGCCGGAGTTCAGAGTCACGAAGGCGTATATCGACTGTCCCTTGATGTCGTGGGGATAGCCGACAACCGCGGATTCGGCGACCTTGGGATGCGATACCAGGGCGGACTCGACTTCCGCGGTTCCCATCCGGTGGCCGGAAACGTTGATAACGTCATCAACGCGGCCGGTAATCTGATAGTAGCCGTCCTTGTCGCGGCGGCAGCCGTCACCGGTGAAATACTTGCCGGGAAACTGCACGAAATAGGTGTTGAAGAAGCGCTCTGGATCTCCGTAGACCCCCCTCATCTGACCAGGCCAGGACATGTCTATGCAGAGATTGCCCTCGCATACGCCCTCAAGGGGCTTGCCGGAATCGTCCACAATCGACGGCTTCACGCCGAAGAAGGGAACGGTCGCCATAGCGGGCTTGATGTCAATAGCGCCGGGGAGCGGGGTGATGAGGATTCCGCCCGTCTCTGTCTGCCACCAGGTGTCGACGATGGGGCATTCGCCGCGGCCGATCTTGTTGTAGTACCAGTTCCAAGCTTCGGGGTTCAGGGGCTCGCCCACGGAACCGAGAAGCCGGAGGTCCTTGATGTTGTGCTTGTCTACCCAGGAGTCCCCTTCCTTCGCAATGGCGCGGATAGCGGTCGGGGCGGTGTAGAAAATATTGACCTTCCACTTTTCGCATACTGCCCAGAAGCGGCCGAAATCCGGATAGCTCGGAACGCCTTCGAACATAATCGAGGTGGCGCCGTTTGCCAGTGGCCCGTATACGATGTAGCTGTGTCCGGTGACCCATCCGATGTCGGCGGTGCACCAGTAAATATCGCCGTCATGATAGTCGAAGATCATCTTGTGGGTGTACGCCACATAGGTGAGATACCCGCCCGTGGTGTGTAAAACGCCCTTGGGTTTTCCGGTGGAGCCGGAGGTGTAGAGAATGAAGAGCGGATCTTCCGCATCCATATGTTCGGCTTCGCAATTGGCGTCGACTTTCGCCATCTCGTCGTCCCACCATCTGTCGATCTTGTTATTCCACGCGCACTGGATCTTGTCGCCTACGCGCTTTACTACGATGTGAAGGTTAACATTGGGGCACTGGGCAATCGCCTTGTCGGCGTTTTCCTTCTGGGGGACCGCCTTCGCGCCGCGGAAGGTCCCGTCGCAGGAAACGACCACGCGGCTGTCGCAGTCCAGAATACGGTCCCGGAGCGCTTCGGCCGAGAACCCGCCGAAAACAACAGAGTGGATTGCGCCGATGCGGGTGCTGGCCAGGATGCCTATCGCGAGCTCGGGAATCATGGGCAGGAAGAAGGTCACACGGTCTCCCCTCTTAACGCCGTTTTTCTTGAGCACATTGGCAAACTTACATACCTGCTCATGGAGCTGTTTGTAGGTGAAGGTCCTGTCTTCGCTGGGGTCGTTACCTTCCCAGATGAGGGCTATCTGGTTGCCCCTCTTTTCCAGGTGCCTGTCAAGGCAGTTGTAGGAAACGTTGACCTTGGCGTTGGTAAACCAGCTCACCTTCAGGTCCTTGGGCGTGGTGCCGTAATTGGAGTCAATGACCTTGTCCCATTTCTTGAACCAGGTGATGTACTCATCGGCGATCTTTGCCCAAAATTTTTCCGGATCAGAAACGGATTCCTTCCACAACTTCTCATACTCTTCACGGCTTTTGATCCACGCTTTCTGCCGGAATTTCTCGGGTACTGGATAAATTTCCTTGAGAGTGACTTCTGCCATCTTTACCTCCGAAAAGTGTTTTAAAATATTCTATCGGGCGCCGGAGAAATGTTAAAAAGACCCCGAGACTCGAAAATCCGGCCTGCCCAATATTGTCGAGCTTTTACACAAGACCAGTTGCTTCTGCGGCTTTATTGTACAATCTGATTTTTCAAGTAATCGGCGATCATTGCGTCGTATGACGAAGTGGCCTCGTAGACCTTGACGGCGAGCAGGAAGTTCGTCTCCCGGGACACCCCCCCAGTTCTCCTCATTTCGTCAAGGACCCTGCCGTAATCGGCCGGGTCGATTATCACCGTTACGCTTTCGTTGTTCTTCGCAGCCGAACGGAGCATGGCGGGGCCGCCTATATCGATATTTTCGATCGCCTCCTCCAGCGTACAGCCCGGCTTCGATATGGCCTGTTTGAAAGGATAGAGGTTGATGACCACCAGGTCAATATTCTCTATTCCGTGCTCCTTCATGGTCCGCACATGGCCGGGGTTGGACCTAAGGCCCAGAAGGCCGCCGTGAATTTTCGGATGGAGGGTCTTTACCCGCCCGTCGAGCATTTCAGGAAAGCCCGTATATTCCGATACGTCGGTAACTTTTACGCCGCCTTCCCTGAGGATGCGCGCCGTTCCGCCCGTTGACAGAATATGCACACCAAGAGACGAAAGCTCCCGGGCGAATTCGAGGACCCCCCCCTTGTCGGTTACGCTAATGAGCGCTCTTTTAATCTGGGCCATTACATTTTTGCTGTCTGCTTCGGTTTAACAGAATTCCAGGTATCGGCCTTCTGCTGTGCCGGGTATCCGAAAAGGATACATGACAAAACGCAAGAATTTGGGCCATTTCAAAATGAATTGATAAAAACACAAGCATTTTTTGTGCTAATCACTCATCAACGGTCCCAATTGGCAATCCTCCATTCGCTTCAATTAAGCGACATAACAGGGGAGTCTTAAATTTTTTTCGGCAATCCCCAAAATTGCATTTTCCCGCCCGCCTTCGGCGGGCGGGAAAATGCAAGAAAGCCCTTCTTTCTATCCTTTTGGCTTGACATTTCTCATTATTTTTCCTATATTTATTTTGCGGTTCAGGGGACGATCCGGTTTCGACTGTAATATTGTGTCCATGACTGCATGCCGAGTTTCCGTCGTCTCGTAAATAATGGCGGATTAAACCTAAACGCAAACGACAACTTTGCACTTGCAGCTTAAAAGCTGCTAGCGTTTCCGGGAGGTCCCCTCTCCCTGGATGCCCGGAAGCGTCAAACATGGGAGATAGCAACGGTGAACGTGTCCGGCGCCGGAGCGAAATCGCAGGACAATCGATCCCGGGTACGGTTCCGCTTCCCGGTACCGGGATTAAAATTTAACGAAGCTGATAAGCATGTAGACGTCATGGGGATGAGTTGCAGGACGCGGGTTCGACTCCCGCCGTCTCCAGGAAAAAAGCGGCGATTGCAATCGCCGCTTTTTTTATTCTACCGGCTAAAAACACGGGATAGCTGACATCCTGCCTCATTTTTCCAGGAAGCCCAGACTTACAAGGGTCCGCGTGAGCCTGTCGCACACGCTGTCGAGGAACTTGATTTTTATCCTGTCGAAATCGATCTCGCTGGTGTCTTCATTATAGTGCTGCCGGTCCATATAAACCACATTGAGGTTTTTGTCCGCCAGCACCAAGGCCGTGTCGTAATCCACAAACTGCATCTCCGTGGAGAGGACGCCATAAATCTCGTAAATGAAAATCCCTTCCAACGAATTCGCTTCCATCAGTTGTTTCAACTCCGTCCCGCTGTTCTTGAGGTACATGTTCACTACCCCGAGGGACTTATACTTTAGGAAGGTATGTCCGCCCCTCGATTTGAAAAAACTATCGTCCTCCGCCATCTGGTAGAAGCGGTCATCGTCGGAATCGTACATTGAAATTTTTTCACTGGCGTCGGACAGCAAAAGCAGGTCTTTCCGGGATTTCAGCCCCGACACCCAATGGGAAATCGTCTTCATGTAATCTTCCCGGCTTATCCTGACATCGCGGGGCAAGCGGACAACGAGTCCGGCTTTCTTTACCGCCGCGAGGGCATCGGCATTTTTCTGGACCGTTTTGACCGAAATGCTGCCGCATGAAAGTGTAACGGCCAACAGAAGCAGGAGTAAAGCGGTTCTTTTCATGGCGGTTCCTTCTATGACAGTAATTTCCGGATACCGTCGTGTCAGATCGACAGTTCCCTTCCCCTGCTGAAGGCAAGGAGGTTCATCTTGATGAATTTTTCCTTCACCTGGGATTCGATCGCTTTTTTCCAGTCCTCCATGCCGAATTCAAGGAACCTCGAAAGAATCCCTAACATCACAATATTGAGGGCCCGGCGGTTTCCCACTTCCTTTAAAACGGACTCAAGTTCCACCACATGGCATTTCCTCACGCTTGCCGCGAGCCATTCCTTTATGTCGTCCGGATACTTTTCAAGCCCGGCCTCGACCGGGGCTGGTGCTACTTGAAAATTATTCACGATCAGAGTTCCGCTGTCCGAAAGGTACTCCAATTTACGGAGGGACTCGAGGAGCTCCAGGGACACCACATAATCCGCCGTTCCTTTCTCAATGAGGGGGGAATATACCAGGTCGCCGTAGCGCACATGGCAGTCCACACTGCCGCCGCGCTGGGCCATCCCATGCACCTCGGATTCCTTCACATCGTGGCCGGCGTTTTTGGCCGCTTCCATGAGTATCTTGCTTGCGAGAATTACGCCCTGTCCGCCGACACCGGCGAAAATTACGTTTGTCATGATGAATTGTCCTGTTCGAATGCTCTTTGGCCTTACCCGAAGCGTATTCTTCGAAGCCCGGTATTGCCCCTCCCCGTGATATTTCTCCGGTATGCAGCCTATTTGGTGAGGATGCACTTCCTCAGGGAGATGATCACCGAAGGCTCCGGCGCGGCCACCTCCTCCCTCACCACGCGCTCGAAAGTTTCCATGTCCTTCGGGTCCACCTTCACAACGCGCCTCACGCCAATGGCCCGGGCCAATTGCTCGAAATCGAGCTCATGGGTGGGTTCACCCATGAGGGTGCGGCCCGTGGCCGGATTGTCCTGATGCCCCGTCATGGCCGTCACCCGATTGTCGAGAATGATGACGGTGCCGGTGCCCCGGTTGTACACTATGTCGATGAGGGGCGTAATACCGGAATGAATGAATGTCGAATCGCCGATGACGGCCACGCTGTTGCGCGCCATCTCTTCCCCACGCGCGAGTTCGAAACCATGGTGCATGCTCACGCTTGCGCCCATGCATCCCTGGGTGTGCATGGCGGAATAGGGAGGCAACACCGCAAGGGTGTAACAACCGATATCTCCGTTCACCACCACATCGAGTTTTTTCAGCACTTCGAAGACAAAACCGTGGGGGCATCCCTTGCACAGCGCCGGGGGCCTCCCGGGCACTGAGGAAGTATAGGCGGGGATGGTATTTGCCGGTTTCTTTTTATTTAATGCCATGTCGACGATTTCCGGAGTGAGCTCGCCGAGGATCGGGACCACCTCCTTGCCTATGGGACGGTACCCGAGGCCGCGCACGAAATCCTCGATAAAGGGATCGCATTCTTCTACGACGTAAAGCTCTTCGACGGAATCGGCAAATTCTTTGATGCGCTCGTCAGGAAGGGGCCAGATAAACCCGATTTTCAGGACCGAGTCATCGGGACAGACTTCCTTTACATACTGATACGCAACACCATTTGTGATTATGCCTCGCTTTTTACCGCCCCATTCGATCCTATTGAGCACCGACCGGTTGGAATATTCCCGCAGCTTCACCATCTGCTCTTCGATGAATCTGTGACGGGGCCTCGCATGGGCCGGTATCATGACATATTTTTGGGGATTACGGACGAAGGGCTTCAACGGCGCCTCGACCCTATCCTCGAGCAGGACCAGCCCCTGGGAATGGGCGATCCTCGTGGTGATGCGGACGATGACGGCCCTGTCGAAGTCCTCGGATATTTCGAAGGCGAGCTTCGTAAACTCCTTCGCCTCGGCGGGGCTTGAGGGTTCGATCATGGGTAGTTTGGCGGCCCGGGCGTAGTGCCTGTTGTCCTGCTCGTTCTGGGAGCTCCAGGCCCCGGGATCGTCGGCGTTGATTATCACCATCCCGCCGTTGACGCCGGTGTAGGAAAAAGTGAACAGGGGGTCCGCCGCTACATTGAGTCCAACATGCTTCATCGCCGCCAGGGACCTTGCTCCGGCCACGGAGGAGCCCGCCACGACTTCCAGGGCCACCTTCTCGTTGGGCGACCACTGGGCCTTGATGTTTCTGTAGTCGCGGGCGATCGCTTCGAGTATTTCCGTGCTGGGCGTTCCGGGATAGGCCACGGCAACACGGCAGTCGGCCTCGTAAGCCCCCCTGGCAATGGCCTCATTGCCCAGTAAAACCTTCTTCTGCATTACCTACGCTCCGATGATGCCTATATTTTTAACGATATTATATCCTTCCGAGGAGAGGCTCTTTATTGCGGCCTGAATGTCGTCAAATCTAAAGATCATAACGGCCCTGTCACCCCTTTTTTCCGTGAAGGCGTACATGTACTCAATATTGAGATTGTGTTTGCTGAAAGCATGGAGCGCCTTCAGGAGGGCCCCCGGAGTGTCATCCAACTCCAGGGCCAGCACATCGGTAGTAGAGCAGGTAAATTGGTTCTCCCGGAGGGCCGCAGCCGCGTCGTCGGGCTTGTTTACAATCATGCGGACAATTCCGAAATCCGACGCTTCGGCGATCGTCAGGGTCATAATGTTAATTCCCCTGTCCGCAAGGACTTTCAGGGCGTTCTCCAAATGTCCCGGCTTGTTTTCGAGAAAAATCGAGAGCTGTTGTACTTTCATATCGTACCTCCATGGAATACGCGGATACATATCCGCCTTCCCGAAGCGGGGGTCCCCCGCTCCGGCAGATTTATATCTTCCGCTTGTCGATCACGCGGACCGCCTTCCCCTCGCTTCGGGGAATGGTCTGGGGCTCCACCAGAGTCACCCTGGCGCTGATGCCCAGAACGCTTCGGAACCTGTCGGAAATATTCTTCGTTAGCCCTTCCAGCATTTTTAGCTCGTCGGAGAAGAGCTTCTCGCTCACCTCCACCTTCACTTCAAGGTCGTCCATGGCCCCCTTGCGGTCCAGGATGATCTGGTAGTGGGGCTCCGTTCCCTCCACTTCCATAAGGACGGATTCAATCTGGGAGGGGAAGACGTTGACCCCCCGTATGATGAGCATATCGTCCGACCTGCCCGTGACCTTCTCCATCTTCACCAGTGTGCGCCCGCAAGCACACGGTTCCCGGTAGAGACGGGAGATGTCCCGCGACCTGTATCGGATTCCGGGGAAAGCCTCCTTGGTGATGGTTGTGTACACGATCTCGCCCTTCGAGCCCTCGGGCAAAATTTCCCCCGTGTCGGGATCTATGATCTCCACATAGAAATGGTCCTCGTGGACATGGAGCCCCGATTTGGCGGAACACTCGCCGGAGACGCCGGGGCCAATCACCTCGCTCAGCCCGTAGATGTCGTATGCTTCGATACCGAGCCTCGTTTCGATCTCCTTGCGCATGCTCTCGGACCACGGCTCGGCGCCAAGGATGCCAGCCCGCAGTTTCGTCTTTCGCATATCGAAATCGGGCTTTTTTTTCTCGATGAAGTCGGCAATATTGAGGGCGTATGAGGGCGTACAGGCCAGCATGGTGCTCCCGAAGTCTCTGATGAGCATGAGCTGGCGTTCCGTATTTCCCCCGGATATGGGCACAGCCATGGCCCCGAGCTTTTCAGCTCCGTAATGGAGGCCGAGGCCTCCGGTGAAGAGGCCATAGCCGTAGGCGACCTGGATGACGTCCTTTTCCCCGGCGCCGTATGCCACGAGGCACCGGGCCACGACCTCGGCAAAGATATCCACGTCCTTTTTAGTGTATCCCACCACCGTGGCATTCCCCGTGGTCCCCGAGGAGGAGTGGACCCGCACCACCTTTTCCATGGGAACGGCAAAAAGGCCGAAAGGATAGTTGTCCCGCATGTCCTGCTTGGTGAGGAACGGGACCCGCTTCATATCGTCCAGGGACTTAAACTGGTCGGGATTGAATCCCGCCGCGTCGTATTTTTTTCGATAAAAGGCGTTGTTTTCGTATGCGTGGCGGATTGACCATTTGAGGCGTTCCGTCTGCAGTTCCCTCATCTTCGCGAGGGGCATAGATTCGATTTCCTTGTTGAACATCTCCCACCTCTGTTAAATACCCGTTAGAGCACGGATTCTCTGGACCGGAGGGTCTTTCCCCCCAACGGGAAAACCTAATTTTTACAACTACCCATAATTTTCTCCGCCAGTCTTAGGCGGGCGGAGAAAACAATTAACCTGTATATACGCCTTTACATGCATTCTCCCCGGAGTTTTTGTCAATTAAGTTCCGGAAAAAATGAAACCATCAGACTTCCCGCCGGGGGCAGGCCTTAACTGCGCCGGGAGCGGCATATTCTTCCAGAGGAGAAGCTCCCCGTATCGGCCCGGCTCAGGCGTGGAAAATAAACACGGAAATGGCCTGCACCCCTTCAGCGAGGGAATCGAGGGCCTTGGCAACCACGGTGCCCGTTTTGTCCGGGGAGTCAACATCTCCCGCCATCCCGCATCCCGGCATGGATGAGGTGACTATTAAATCTCCGGGCTTGACCGCCTTTTCCCGGGCGTCGATTCTGCACAGGGCCCTGCCCGACAAAACCACCGGATACAGCCGCTTCCCTTCCCCGGCATTGTTGAAGATCATGGTGGGGTTCCCCGACACAATGCCCACAACGCCCCTGTCGTAGGGCGACCTGGACCGCGAAAGTATCCCGCCTCCGCGGGGGGAGGCCACGAGGACATCTCCCGGCGTCACGTATTCCTCATCGTCGACCTCGAAAAGTTCCACAATCCCGGCAGGATGCTCGCCCCGGTTGTAGATGTTCACCCGGCCGTGAAATTCGGAATGTCCATTCACAAGAAGAGCATCGCCATTTCCACGGAGCGCCGGAGTGGAATCGTAGGCGTCGATCCTTCCGAAACCGTCGGCCACGAGGGAAAAGGCGTGCTCGCTGGAAAAAACCCCGCCGGCGCCGAAGCGGGACAGGCCCAGGACGCCGCAGCCCCGGTCATCGCCCTCCTCGTTTCCCGCGGACTGTCCCCGGACCCCCACGAACTGGCTGTGCCCCAGTACGCCGTACTGGTGGCGCTTCTTGTCGTCGGAAAATGACGAGGCGATCCCCGTCACGCCCACGGCGCCGGATTCCTTCGACTCATTACGCCCGTAGATAATCGACGAATCGTCCGGTGGAGGCAGTATCCCGCCGAAGGCCCCCTGGCGCTGTGCAATGACCTTCACTATGCCCGAGTGGGCCCCGTAATCGTGATGGAGTGGTGCGTATTCATGGTTATGGGGCAGAGGCTCCCTGGCGTCGAAGAGGCGGGCATCATGGGACTGGACCGCAAGCCCTTCCCGCTTTTCCCCGTCCTTCGCCAGCCGCACAATGCCGAAGTTCATCTCGCCCGCGTGTTTCAGGCGCCGGTCGTTACCCTGGACTACAACGCCCTCCCGGTCCTCGCCGTCCTCGCCAAGCTCCACAATGCCGGGCGATGTCGTCGTCGCCTCCCGAAGGCGCCGGTCGTTACCCTGGACAGCCACGCCCTCCCGGTCCTCGCCGTCCTCGCCAAGTTCCACAATGCCGGGCGATGTCGTCGTCGCCTCCCGAAGGCGCCGGTCGCTCCCCTGGACCGCCGCACGGGGCGACGGTTCGCCGTCCCTGGCGAACCGCATGATGCCGTGGTTTTCCTCACCGGCTTCCCGGAGACGCCGGTCATTCCCCTGGACCGCCACGCCGGGGCGGTCCTCCCCGTCCTCGGCAAGCTCCACAATGCCCCGGGTACTCGTCGACGCCTCCTTGAGGCGGCGGTCGTTCCCCTGGACCGCCACTCCGGGGACGTCCTCGCCGTCCTCGGCAAGTTCCACAATGCCCCGGTACGACGTCGTTGCGTCCCGCAGGCGCCGGTCGCCGGCCTGGACGGCGGCGAAGGACGTGGCCTCGCCGTCCCGGGCGAACCGCATGATGCCCTTGGACGATTCAGTGGCGTCCTTGAGGCGGCGGTCGTTACCCTGGACCGCCACGCCGGGGGCGTCCTCCCCGTCCTCGGCAAGCTCCACAATTCCCCGGGATGCGGTAGTAGCGTCACGGAGGCGGCGGTCGTTCCCCTGGACTACCACACCCTCCCGGTCCTCGCCGTCCTCGCCAAGCTCCACAATCCCCCTGTACAGGGTCGTGGCGTCCCGGAGGCGGCGGTCGTTCCCCTGGACCACGCACCCCTGGAGGTTTTCCCCATTATCGGCCAATCGGCAGATGCCGAACTCGGAAACGGTGGCTTTTCGGAGGCGCGAGTCGTTTCCCTGGACTACTGAGTTCTCGGAATAGACATTGTCGGGACAGAGTTTCACTATGCCGTAGTTCGATATGCTCGCCTCCTGGAGGCGGGAGTCATTTCCCTGGACGGCCGTCCCGGCCTTGCCCTCTCGATCGTAGGCAAACCGGACTATCCCCTCGCGCACATCCGTGGCGGGCTGGATCCTGGGATCGGAGGCCTGGACAGCCAGGCCCTCCCCGACCTCCCCGTAGTTGGCCAGGCGGGTGATGCCCTTGTAAATGGTCGAGGCGTCCCGAAGGCGGTGATCGTTGCCCTGGACCGCCGTCCCAATGGCGTCCTCACCGTCCTTGGCTAACCTCACAATGCCCGCGCTGAACACCGAGGCATAGGGAGTGATTTCTCCTATATTGTGGGTATGGAAGGGATTCACATGGGCCGCGGCTATCTCAAGGGAAGCAATCCTCGCGGCAAACGTACCGCCCTCGAGTTTTTTTGTGGTGATATTGATCCTCATGAAACGGGCCGGAGTGGACGCTATCTCCCAAAAATATTTTCCCGACGCTTCCGCGGAAAACCCGTTTTCCGTAAGGACCGAAGACCAGATGACAAGGTCGGTGCTCAATTCCACGGTGAAGATCGAGGGAAAGCCGTGGTCCTCCATGGGGGGGGCCACGAGGGTAATTCGGTTGACGTGGAAAATGTTCCCGAGGTCGATCTCGATCCTCTCCTGGGACTCCTCGGTTCCGGGCTCCGATTCCCAGTAGGAGCCGGGTTTTCCATTTAGGATCTGGGATATGTCGTGCTGGTAAGACGACGAACTAGTGGCGACGATGGAAGTAAATCCCTTAATTCCCGCGGCGACGCTCCCTATCTCGGCGTAGAATTTCTTGTTCACGTTGCGCTGCCGGAGGACCATGACCTTGAGATATTGAAGGAAGGTGATGGGAAGCGCCAGCGTGAAGCGGTCGAATTGCGTTATATCGAAGGACTTTTCAGTGTGGAGGACCTTCCATGTTTCGCCGTCCTGGCTCGCCTCGAAACGGAACGACTCCGGAAAAACCTCCAGGCCCGACTGGGAGGGCCTCATCTCTATGAAGTTGACCGGAAGGACCTCGCCGTAATCGATCACGGCGTGGTCCGCCGTGATGGCATTGTGCTTCCTGGTGCACCAGGCGCCTTCTTCCCCGAGGAGATTGACTGCGGCGCCGGAGGGACCGCACTCTCCCGAGGAGGCGGCTATCCTGCCAGCGTACATGCGGTTGCGGCCGATATCGGTGTAGATCATTGTCCTACCATTTTTTATAGATTCTGGATTCGTACCCTTCCAGCAGATAAAACATGGCCCTGTCGAAGTAGAGGACCACCCGGTTGTTCAGCTCAAGGGCCTCCTTGTACAGCGAGGCATCGTAATAAAGCTTGTCGAGGATAAACAGCCAGAGATGTCTCCGCTGGAGCACCAGGGCCTTCTGGGCCTGCGAAAAGGGCACTCCCTTGTCGAATGTATCCTGCCCCAGTTTATGGTAATGCCGTGAGATCTCCGATTTCGAATACTGCTTCACGATCCACTTGGAAAGTTCCCGGTAAATGCGGTCGCTTTCCTCGTAAGTCTTCATCTTGTCGACATTCCGATACGCGACGGTGTCCTGGTTTTTCAGAAGATCGTTCATGTATTGCTCCGTAATCTTCTGATGGTTCTCCTCGATTATTTCGACGAAACGGTTCTCAAGAATGTTCGTTGATCTCATCATGACAGGCTACCCGTTTTTTTCATAGGGAATCTTAAAATTTAATTTTTCAGAATCCCATAAATTGTAACTGCCGGCAGTCCCAGCACCTGTGTTTTCCGGCCGCCCAAGGCAGGCAGGAAAACACATGTATTAGAGGTTGCCTATATTTGTCCAGGGACAAAATCCCTTTCCGAAGGCACGACCGTTCCCCCCCAGGGCGGGGAAGCACATTGTCATGTGTGGAATACCGGATATTTCAATATCCAAACGGTTTTTCTCCCGTTTTCGGGAATACGTCAATAAAAATTTACCGAATTGAAAGAGAGAGGAAACGGACCGTCAGCCCTTTTTGATCTCAGGGACTTTTATGACGTCCAGGGCTTCGGTCACGAAGATCTTCATGAACTTCAAGGCGTTGATGACCGTAGTTCCCTGAAAGGTGGTGTATTTTTCATAATCCGCGTAGACTATGGGATCGGCGGGGTTAAGTAACATCGACCCTCCGAAATCGGATTCCGAGATGAGGCTGGTGAGAAATTTCTGCACTCCCTTGAAAAAGTCGTGGATGTCGTAAAGGAAAAGACGCCCCTGTTTCACCCTCATGAGGTTGAGTTGGCTCACGTAATCGGTCGACTTCGACTTGCCGATGTCCTCGATTGTCTGGCAGAATATTTTTAAGGCCCGGGTGCACTGGTCTAACTTGCGGTACAGCGTGTCCCTCTCCCCGGAATTAGAGAAATCGAGCTTCGTATGCTGGTCCGAAATGGCCCCCCAGATACGCTCCTCGAAATACACGAGGATGCTCGCCGCCTCGTTGATCTCCTGGTCGTCCTTGAAATTGGAAAATGGCTGAATATCAACGTGCTTGAGGGTCTCATATCCGCTGAAATCCCTCACCTCCGCGACGAAACCGCGCAGAAAATCGTGTTCCACGGCCTCCTCGACGGCCTTGATGTCCTCGCCGGGATACATCTCGGCGAGTTTTTGTCTCAGCAGGTCGATCTCCTTTTTGACGCGGCCCCTCTGGGTGGCGCTGGGGGTGGTTTTCAGCACCCCCTCAAGCATGCGGATCGACTTTACGATTGTTTTTGTTTCGGATTTGTTTTCCATGTTCAATTCCGCCGGGGCCCCGGGAGCTTACAAACGTAACCTTCAAAATGCCGTCGTGTCAAGCAAAATTAGCTCAGGACCTGCCTATGCAGTAATACAAAAAACCCCGTTCCCGCATCTTTTGCGGGTCGTATTGGTTCCTTCCGTCGAAGACCACATGTCCCTTCATTAATGATTTCATCTTGTCGAAATCCGGCCTGCGAAACTGGTGCCATTCCGTGAGAAGCAGAAGGGCATCGGCCCCCTTGAGGGCATCGTAATAAGCGGAGACGTACTCAATTCCATCGGTGCCAAGTTCGGCCTTCGCGACGTTCATCGCCACCGGATCGAAGGCCTGAAAGCGCGCGCCTCTCTTTTTCAGGCCCCGTATGATGTCGATGGAGGGCGCCTCACGCATATCGTCAGTCTGGGGCTTGAAGGCAAGTCCCCAAACCGCAAAGATTTTTCCCGTGAGGTCTTCCCCCATTTCTTTCACAACTTTTTCGATAAAACGGTCCCGCTGTCCGCGGTTTATCTCCTCTACCGCCGGGAGTATCTTCGGCGAAAAGCCGTATTCCTTCTGGGTCTGGATGATGGCCTTCACGTCCTTTGGAAAGCAGGACCCGCCATAGCCTATCCCGGCATAGAGGAAGGAGCGTCCGATACGCGAATCGGACCCTATCCCTTCCCGGACCTTCTCGATGTCGGCGCCGCAGGCCTCGCAGAGCGCGGCCACCTCGTTCATGAAACTGATCCTCGTTGCGAGCATGGCATTGGCGGCGTACTTCGTGAGCTCCGCGGAGCGGATGTCCATGATGAGTATCTTCTCCCCCTTCCTCTGGAAGGGGTCGTAGAGCTCCTTAACCAGCTCGGCAGTCCGCACATTGTCCGTGCCGATGATGACCCGGTCTGCACGGAGAAAGTCCTCTATTGCATTGCCCTCCTTGAGAAACTCCGGATTGGATACCACGTCGAATTCAAGTTCGCCTCTTCCGCGTTTTTCAAGCTCCCCGGCTATGACGGAGCGCACCCTGTCGGCGGTCCCCACCGGGACCGTGGACTTGTTCACCACGATGACATATCGCTCCATGGAGCGTCCAATCTCCCCGGCCACGGCCAGAACATGCTGAAGGTCCGCCGATCCGTCCTCCCCCGGGGGTGTCCCTACTGCAATATAGACGAAGAGCGACTCGTCCAGCCCTTCCTTCAAAGAGACGGTAAATTTGAGCCTTCCCTCCTCGTGGTTTCTTTTGACCATTTCTTCGAGGCCGGGTTCATAGATGGGAATGACGCCTTTTTTCAGGTTCTCTATCTTCTTCTCATCGATATCGACGCACCAGACATCGTTTCCCATGTCGGCAAAACAGGTCCCCGTTACGAGCCCCACGTAGCCGCTGCCAACCACCGTTACTTTCATGCAGTCCTCCATAAAAAGGGGGCATGCTCCACGGGAAGACATACCCCACAGACATGTGTCTCATATATAAATTTCGCAGGGGGAAAGCGCAATTGCCTCCCGGGCGCAATATATCCCATCACCTTTTAAAACAAACCCGAGCTGTCAAGAAGGACCGTCACGGGGCCCTCGTTCACCAGCTCGAAGCGCATATCGGCGCCGAAAACTCCCGTCTTCACTGCCGGAAGGCGTTCCGCGCAGAGGGCGGTGAAACGGTCGAACATTTCCGACGCCTCCTCCGGAACCATGGCGGACGAATAGGAAGGCCGCCGTCCCTTTCTTACATCGCCGTAAAGGGTGAACTGCGGGACCAGGAGAAGTTCACCGGCCCTGTCGACGAGGGACAGGTTCATCTTTCCCCCATCGTCTTCGAAAATTCTCAGGTTGATAATTTTCTTCGCAATGTAATCCATGTCCTTCAGGCCATCGCCGCGGGTGAACCCGACAAGAACAGCGAGCCCCCCGCCTATTTCGGCGATGCGACCGCCTCCCACGGAGATCGAAGCGCGGGAGACCCTCTGGACGACGGCCCTCATGCTATGAAAGCTTCGCTTTCAGTACGTTCTCGGGCTGTACGCCCACCAGGCGTTCCGACTCCTGGCCGTTTTTAAATATTATAAGAGTGGGAATCGAGCTTATGCCGTACTTCTGGGCAATGTCGGGGTTCTCGTCAGTGTTGACCTTTGCGATCTTGGCTCCAATCCCCGACTGGACGAGCTTCTCGAGGATCGGCGTCTGCATCCTGCAGGGCCCGCACCAGGGAGCCCAGAAATCCACCAGGACGGTGCCTCCCGCATCTATCACTTCGGCTTGAAAATTACTGCTGTTGATTTCGGCTATGCTTCCCATATCTCCTCCTTATAATAATGCCTGGACCGCCCGGCCTGCAAGCTTATTGGCAATCCGATTCAAGATATTTAATGCCCTGTGAGCGCTCCAGGAGGCTCTTCTCGATATTCTTTATGCTTTCCTGAATTACGATGCGATTGTCTTCATTTTTAACTATAAGTTCGTTGGTATGGACATCGAGGATCCACGATTTCATCGACACGGGTTTTTCGTCCTCGTATTTTATCATGTACTGGCTGAGCTGCATCCTCGTTCCTGTGGTCGTGTCGTAGGCGTACTCGATGATCCTCCGGGAATCGAGAACTTCCCCTTCCAGATAAGTGTACATGTCCAGCCCCGCGAGGTTCATCTTCCTGTCGTAGATATCGCCGATCGAATAGTATTCGAACTTTTCGGGAAGGAAGTTTTTCATGTGATACACCACTTTTCCCGTTTTCGTCTTCTTCTCTTTCAGAAAGACGTAATAATCGACCCTCTGGAGGATGCCGTTGCTGTATTGGTACTTCTTTTCCCGGCAAAGGGCTTCCCCCACTGCCGCAGCCTTGTAATACTTGATTTCTAGAGGGTCCCTGCTCCCCCTGGCAAAAATCGTTTCTTCCACATAACGATTGCGCCCGTTTCTGGTTTCCTCTTTGCGGCGGACTTCGCCGATTCCTGAATGGTCAGTCCTAACCGCATTTCCCGCGCATGAGGCCGCCAGAAGGGCGCCCACGGCCGCGACAATGATACTTTTCACATCAATCCCCGATACTGCCGATATAGTGCCGGCACGGCATCTGTTTTTTCACCAGGCCGGTATGGCGAAAACGGGACGGCCCATTCCCCCCATAGGGACGGCATCCGAACGCCGGATTACCGCCCAAAAAAGATACACTGATCAAAGGTCGTAATAATTCAACAATATTTTCGCGGTCCGGAAAGTAAAAATATGGCTGTATTCTGCGATTTTTCCGATATTAAAGGAAAGGAAGCTCTGTAAATTCAGGAATCATCTAAAAAAATGGTTTTATGCCCGCCTCCGGCGGGCGGTAAAACCCAAAAAAGCGATTGCAATATGACAGATAATAGCGCCATGAAAAAGATACTCTTCACCCTTACAGCTTGCGTCCTCGCATCATCTCCCCTTTTCGCCCAGGAGGAGAAGGGCGGAAAAGGGGCGGAAGGCGGTAAAAGCGGCCCCGCGGGGTACGGGAGCGCCCAATGGGGCGCCACGGTCTCATCGGCCAGGGAAAACGTCGCGGGCAAAATTACCTTCGTGGACGAAAAGCGCATTATCATCACCCGGGAGGGCGATATCGAGTATCGTTACGGGTTTTTTTTCCGGGACCCCTCCCTCGTAGAAAACCAGGCGTCCCGGGAGGACAATAAAACCCCGGCGAAGGGCGGGAAAGCCGGCGAAGGGGCGGGAGCGGACGCCCGGGAAGAGGCGAAGCTCTACTATGTTCTGGTGCGCTTCCCCTACCTCCACATGGAGGACGTGAAGAAGAAGATCGTCGACAAGTACGGAGAGCCCACCGGGGAAAACATCAAGAACAACCAGGGCGCCATGATCTGGGACTTCGCCAACACCTCGATTATCATGTGGGTGGACGATTACGAGCGCAACCCCTTCTGCCGCAAAATAACCTATATCGGCAAGGAGCTCGCGAAGGAAGTGAACGACTATCAGAAACGGGTCTTCACGGGCCGTGAGCTCGAAATCATACGAAATCTCAACCCGTAGCGTTTTTCATCGGCTGTGCAGATGAGGAAAGCACTATGTCCCGGGAAACGCCATGCGCCTGACAACGATATCGTCCATACTGATCGCCGTGTTCGCCGCCGCGTCCGCCCATGCCTTCATCGCCCAGCGCACGGCCTGGTGGCAGGTGCGCATCAATGAATTAGCTGAGCGTAAGAAAGAGCTCGGCGCGGAACAAACCCGCCCACAGGAAAGGGGCATCATCTCTCTCATCGACCGTGAAATGGCCCGGGGCGGGGACACCCTCGAACTTTTAAAAAAGAACCTCTCAACCGAACCGCAGTCGCTTTCAAAGGAAGAGATTCGGACTTATGTCCGCCAGGCCCTTTTACCGGTTTTTTCTCTCAGATGTCTTGAACTAATACATGAAGGCGCCGGGAACGCCCGCATATCTGCCGAAGTCAGGGAAGCCTTCGCCGCGAAGGCTTCGGCGCGAATACACCAGATCGCGCCACAGCTTACGGACCCGGCAACATCGGACATCCCTTCCCTGGCGCTGAGGCCGTCCGAAGCCTCCGCCCTTGTCCTGGAGACAGTGATAGGGAGCGTCATCGCCCGGTTCGATGAGGCGTACCGCGTAACGACGGAAAATATCGAAAAGCATCTCATGTCCCCTTCCTCCGGCCTCAATGGGGGGGGCGACATTACGGCCCTCAGAGAACTTATTAATCAAAAATGCATAGAGGAATGTTCTACGCTTTCATTCACCGCAAACCCGGAGATGGAAGAGGCCATGGAGAGGAGCTGGACATGGCGCTCCCGCGTCATTTCCCTGGACAGGGAAGTTAAACGGATTGAAGAAACGCGCATGTATTTACAGGATGCCCCCGCCCTGCAGAGCAAGGCGGAATATTTTTCCCGCAACATCCTCTCCCTTGACCATCTGTACTTCGACAGGCGCGCGGCCCGCGCGCTTGCGGAAATTGGCGGCGCGCGACAGGAGAAGGCCGCGGCATCCGGCGGCTTCCGCCTTCCGGAACCATCACGCATCATCAGCGCCATGGACACGCGCCGCAGAAAGCTCCTGGCGGCGGTCACAGGGAAAGAGGACGGCCTTTTCTTTGAAAACGCCGCGGCGGCCCTTACCGAAACCGCCGAGAGGCTGCTCCGCCCCGCCGAAAAAAGGGTCCGTGCCTGCAAAGAGGGCGTCTGCCCAAAAAATCCTTCCCTCGACGCCGCGAAGAAAGGGCTCGCCGACCGCCGCCGCCTCGCTTCCGCTTACGCTGAAGCCTCGGTCTCCTTCGTGAAATGGGCATCTCTAAGCCGCGCCGTCGACGGCGGCGCCCTCGCCGCCGATTACCGCTATCGCGCCGACAGGAACATCGCTTACTTCAATTTCACTCGGTCCCTTGCGGAAAAAAGCGCCGCCATAGCCTCCGTCAAATCGCCGGACCACCATAGGAAATATTCTGTTTTTGTGAAAAACATCCCCGGTATTTTCGCGCCGCTCCGCCCATCCATGGAAGCCGACCGGTCACTTTATCCCCATCTTACTCCCGGACAAATCACCGGCCTTAAAAAGGCCAGGGCCGAGGTTTTCGAAGCTTTGAACCAGGCCGGGCGCGATTCACTGTCCGCCCACGACTCGTTTATCGCGAAGGTCGGTGAGCTCTCGCGCAGGCGCGTGGAGAAGAACGACAGAAGGGAAGCGGGGATCGCCCAGTTTGACATGGACCAGATGACCGCAATTCTTCACGATTATGCCGCCTTATACGGGACGCTCGTCTATTCGGAAAAGGCCCTCAGGAATTATCATGACCTCTATAAAAGGCTTGAGGAGGCCGATGGAGGAACCGCGGCACAGGAGCGTGAAGAAGCTATACAGGCGGGGACACTCCTTCCCCGCCTTGAAGATTTCGACGTAAAGCGCATTGAGAGCGAACGCGCCTCCAGGGAATACCTGCGAAAAGAAATACGCGCCCAGCTCTCCCGGATACGTTCCCTGGAAAACTTTTACCGTCAAAACGGCATTCCCACCGGCCCTGCAATGTCCCAACATGAGTCCGGGAAGATGCTGTCTCTTTTAGATTCGACGCCTTCAGTTACAGTGGGCGGCTGGACCATGACCGACAGCAATGTCGCCGAGGTCGACAGCAAGGCGGTGATGAAGTTAGCCGCGGCTTCGATGAAGCGCGACTGGCGTCCGAAGAAGGCGGGAGGCCGGGAAGCCGCGGGCATTCCAGTGGAATGCGAGGGCATCGCTCTGAAATTCTCCCTCCCGGGAGGATGGGTCGAGGAAAAAACGGGGCCATACCATACGGGACGGGGCGTTGTCAAGATGTTCCGCAGTCGGGACAGCTCCGCCTCCATCGAGGTGGTTAAATGGGGCCATGCCGACCAGGGACCCCTGAACGAGCTTTCCAGCGCCTGGCATGAAAAAATCGGCAGCCGCGTGATGAAGGGAAAGTGGGGGCGCCAGGGAGAGCTTGACTACTACTGGACCATCGCGCGGGACAGCGCTTCCCTGGTGAGGGAATCATATGCGATTATCGACGGGACGAACACGGTGATTATATCCGGCCTGGCACCCAGGGACCGCTACGGGTTCTTCCATCGCAAAATGGAAAAGTTGCGTGACTCCCTGATAAAATGAACGCTTCGAAACCGCCCCGGGACGATATTTTCTCTTGACATCCTCGCTCCCGCCCCGTAAGATTTAATCATACCAGCACACTACACGGAATACCCGGGAGGCATCATGAGAACAATTTCGATTTTGCCGCTTATCATTGCCATTGCCCTTACAGTGAGCTTCTGCGGGGGAAAGGCAGAAATGACGACCCTCGATTTCATCAAGATTGAGGACGAGATACTCAAGACGGACCTCACTCCCGCATCGAAAGAGGCCGTGGCTAAAAAATTCGGCTTTTCTCTTGAGCAGTATCAAACCTTCGAGGAGAGGGCGCGAACGGACCAGAAGCTCCAGGAGGAGCTCGGCAAGATACGGCTTAAACCGAAGGAGTAGCAGCCCTCCTCCGGGAAGCGCGGGGAAAGCGGAGACGGTCTCCCCGCTTTCCCTGCATCACCGCCATCCCCGCCTTCTATCGTCGAACCTGCGAAGCCCCGCTTCGCGGGCCATTTCCACCGCCGCATCGTACTCTTCGAGGGTCGTCCTTCTTCTCAGGTCAAAGCATTCCCGGGCGCGGTACTCCGGGCGGTACTGGTCCATGATGTTGATATATGTGTCCCTGGAAAGCCATGCCAGTAACTTTGCCGCCCCGGCCGTTCCGGCCAACCCGTTCGGCAAGACCAGATGGCGCACCAGAAGCCCCCTCGTCGCGACGCCGCGACCATCCATTTCCAGGTCTCCCACCTGACGGTGCATCTCCTTCAAAGCGTCCTTCGCGCGCCGGGGATAGTCCCTGGCGCCGCTCAGCTTCCCGGCAGTATCCTCGTCAATGTACTTGAAGTCGGGCATGTAGATGTCGATAATGCCCTCCAGAAGCTCCAGGGTTTCCACGGCATCATATCCCCCGGAGTTGTACACCAGCGGCAGGCGAAGCCCCGCCGGTATCGCGAGGGCGAGCGCTTCAAGTATGGCGTACACCATGTGAGTGGGGGAGACGAGGTTGATATTATGGCATCCACGGGCCTGAAGGGACAGCATCATCCCGGCAAGGTCTTCGAAAGAAACCTCGTCCCCGCTTCCAAGCCAGGAGATGTCGTAGTTCTGGCAAAAAATGCAGGCGAGATTGCAATTCGTGAAAAAGATGGTGCCGGAGCCGTTTCGCCCCACGAGGCAGGACTCTTCCCCCATGTGGGGATGGAATGAGGAGACGATGGGGAGCTCTCCGCTCCTGCACTTGCCCCTTTCCCCTGCGGTCCTGTCGACTCGGCACTCGTGGGGGCATAAGGCGCACTCCCGAATGATCTCCCGGGCCCGGTCGGCCCTTCGGCGAAGCTCCCCGGATTCGAAAAGACGCAGGTACCGCGGTTCCTTCATCTTTTTTTCCCCGGTAGCGAATATCTCCGACAACACCCGGCAGTTCGATGCATCACCCCAGTTTCTCCCCTGCTAAAATCCGGTATCCGTTTATGAAGGCAAGCCCGTCCATCAGCTTTTTCGTCTCGGGCTGGATCTCCTTTATCTCGATAACGCCGCTGCCGGTCCCGGCCAGAAGCCTTTTCTTCCCGTGAACTCGAAGCTCCCCCGGCCCGAGGACGGCCCCCTCCATCCCTTCCGGGATGGAGGTCTTCCAGATGCGCACGCTTTTCCCTCGAAATTCCGTCCACGCCACGGGCTTCGGGTTTAAGCCACGCACCAGATTATGTATTTGCTCGGCCGTCTTTGTCCAGTCCACCCGCGCCAGCTCCCTGTCGATCTTGCCGCAGTACGTCGCCTCCTCTTCCTCCTGTTTCACCGGGATGATGCCGCCCGATCCCAGGCGGCCGATTGTATCGGCCAGCAGGGCCGCGCCCTTAGGCAGCACGATGTCGTAGAGCTCCCCGGCGGTCATGTCCCGCCCAACGTCAATTTTTTCCCGGGCCAGGATGTCACCCGCGTCGAGCTTCTCGTTGATGAGCTGGACTGTGATGCCGGTCACCGCCTCCCCTCCTATGAGGGCCCACTCCACTGGTGCGGCCCCCCGGTATCTGGGCAGGAGGGACGGATGCAGGTTTATCGTCTTCAGGGGAGGACGGTCGAATACCGCCCGGGGAATGATTTTCCCATAGGCCACGACGACATAGATGTCGGCGGGATATCGTTCAAGTTCAAAAAGGAAGTTTTCATCGCGAAGGTCTCCCGGCTGGAGGACGGGAATGCCCAGCTCCAGTCCGGCTTCCTTAACCGGAGGGGCCTGGAGTTGGAGACGCCGCCCAGCGGGCCTGTCCGCCCCGGTGACGGCAAAGAGAATTTCGAAATTAGCGGCGAGCGCCCGAAGGCAAAAGGCGCCGATGTCCGGGGTTCCGAAGAAACCAATTTTCATGAGGCAACCTCAAATTATAAGGGCGGTCTTAAAAAACATGTGAGATCACAAAAAAATATAGTTCCGGGTCCCTTGAATTGTAACTGCTGTCACACTTAAGGCTCAACAAGTATTTTTATTTTTGCGCTTATCTTTTTTCTTGAGGCTTTCCTGCTTATACGATAACGGCCATAGAGCGGCGAAAGCCAATGTGACAATCTTCTCTGAGTTTAGCAAATTACGTCGTTTTTGTCGGTGTTTTGCGAACTCCCTTATAATGAAATACATATACTAAGTCTTCATTTATATTTGGAATTAAACTAGCTATGGCCTTTTCAAGCTCATCTCTGGTTTTTGCTGAGCAAATCACAGTATCAAGAATAATCGCAAAATAGGCTTCAGTAATACTATATATTTTTAGCTTTTTTTGAATGTCCTTTGAATGAACTTTCCCCATAAACTGGAAATAATAAGATTTTAACTCATCATCATTCGAAATCAATTTTTCAATAGAATCTTTGTAATATAGCCTGGATTTTTTATCTCTTAAATAGAAATCCAGTTTTTCTTTAGCTGAAGTATTCGCAATTGTATTATATGGCAGCGATGTGATAATGCCATGTTCTAATTTTGATATTTCAGTAAGTTCCCTTATTTGAGATTTGATGCCACTTCCAAAATGAATATCATCATAAGATAATAAACCATCATAAATAATAGAGTTATCAAAAGGCAGCAATATGGTATGGACAATAACCGGAAGTGTATTCCCAAAAAGACTTTCAAAAGGATCGTTAATATTTAGCACACCATATAACAATTCAGCATTATTGTCATAAAACAAATTATACTTTTTTAAATATTTCAATAAGATGAATGAACCTTTAATGTGATGCTTATTCCATGATTCAACAATATTGATTTCATTAGATTTAAAATTAAACGGGTTCTCTTTTATGAAGTCACTAAAAATTGATACATTGTCATATAAAGCATTACGGATTTTATATTTATCATTAATGTCTAATTTTTTAAATTCCTCAAGGGAATTAATGTTTTTTACAATATTCATTTTGCTGTTTGCATACAGCAAAAGCGGAAAATATAAATCTAGAAATAATTTATATTTGTCATAACTTAAAGTATTACACATGTTAAAATAATACCATGAATATTAAAAAATAATAATGGAAAAAAGCTATATCGGCAACAGCCGCGTCTCCTCACGAGTATTTATGGACAATAACAAATGCAACCTCTAATGATTATGCTTTTTCGCCCGCCAAAGGCGGGCGGAAAGCATAATCATCTGAGCTTCCTTTATCTTTTATTAAGCTTTTTAATTTTTTTAAGCTCGGGAGTTAGCTCCTTGCGGACATAGTCTTCCAGGCGGTCGATGAACAGGATGCCGTTTAAGTGGTCGATCTCGTGCTGGAGCACCCGGGCCATGAGGCCGGAAGCGTCAATCTGGACTTCCTTTCCTTCCAGGGTGATTCCCTTCACCGAAATTTCCCCCGGGCGCACCACATCATGCATGATGCCCGGCACGGAAAGGCAGCCCTCCTCGAAAAGGGTCTCGTCCCCGGAGTCACCTATGATCTCCGGATTGATGAGGGAAAAAACGGTCCCCCTGTACACCTCCAGGTCCACCGCGATGATCTTTCTGGAAATCCCCACCTGGGGCGCCGCGAGCCCGATACCCCGTTCCCTCTTCATCACATGGAACATGTTCTCCACCAGGTCCGCCACTTCCTGGTCTATTTCTGTCACCTCATCGGCCACCCTGCGGAGCACCTCGCTCCCATAGTAGCTGAGCTGATAAGCTATTGTCTCATTGCGCGTATTCACCATCATCTCCCAAAAATTTTACAATTGAAAAACGCAAATTATGGCGCTAAAGTAATATAGCACCATTCCTGCTGAAAGTCAATATTTCCCTGAAAACTCGATTTGTCAACTTATTCCAATGACAAGAGTTCAGAAGGGATTTCTGACAATCTCTAAATACTTAGGATTTCCCGCCCGTCGAAGGCGGACAGGAATCTTAATTCCTGAATATGTCAGAAGTTGCTATTTATTGAAACCTTAATAAATTGAATTATTTTAGGTTACCTTATAATATTTCTCCTACATTAAAGATCCCCATATCCAATTTGCGGATTCGAAATCACCCTCCTATATTATTGTAAGCTATGAGTATTAATTCTTTTGCTTTTTCCAGTTCTTCTTCTTTTTTTATAACATACTCCAAATCTCCTGTTCCATAATGGCCGATATTTCTAACATCTCTTGCATTTATTGGAATGTCGCCAATTTCTTCAGGATTTATTTTCAAATACAGAATAATTTTTGACTTTTGAACTTCGATGCAAACAAAGTTTTGTGTTAATTTATACGCAATGTAATATTTTTTTGGGGTTTCTTCAATTGAGTCATCTATCCCCATGACAAAGCTTTGCAACATAAGCACAATTTCTTTTAATTTTCCGTCAACCCTGCCTAAATGTTCATCAAACGTATAAGAGCCCATGGCTCTTGTTAATGCAGCTTTCTTTCCTGCAGCGACCATTACAGGATTTTTACCATTAAAAGTCGGCGTAACACCTTCTGAGCAAGTAGTTGTTTTTTTTTGGGTGGAATGGCCATGTCGCCATGGCCAAGCCCCCGTTACGTCCGTACAAGCAGTTTTCCCGCATACGGCCGTCCCGTAGATTTCCCTTCACAGGGAACGTCAAAACAACGAGAGTTGAAGCTCATTTGGCT
>JARKUF010000027.1 GCA_029974015.1 Spirochaetota bacterium | reverse complement strand
ATGCATGGGTGATATGGTATGCGCCCCTGGAAAGCTATCAAAAAGTGGCAGGTTTGTTCCGGAATGGGTGGCAGCCTTCTTCCGGAACGGGTGGCAGGTTTACGCCGGAATCAGTGGCAGGTTTGAGCCGGATTTTGCAGTTTTCTTCGATGCCGTAATGGATGGCCCGGGGCACTTCAGGGAAGTCCCTGTATCTCAAGAGTGGGTGAGGCCAGAGGATTTTACTCCAAAAAGTCCTTATCTCCTTTTAGAAATATTCCGATACAGGTAAATGAGACAAAATCAGGATATGCCGTTTCCCAGGGAGGGGCGCCCGCATGAAATCCATACTCCACATAGAAAAGGTGCTCAGACAGGAGCTCACGCTGTACGCCGAGATATGCGACCTTGAGGAAAGGAAAGGCGCCGCCATTATCGCCAGGGACGGGAAGTTATTAGAGTCCCTGTCCCTCGAACAGGAAAGCGCACTTACGGGAATACACGCACTCGAGGAGGCGCGCCTCGCTTTCATTGAAAGCTTTGCCCGGGAGCAGGGCCTGGACGGATTGGCGGAAGGCTTGGCCCTCCGCGACATTCTCGGCTCCCTGGAAGGGGAGGCCGCCGAAAGGACCAGGGATGTTGGCGTCGAATTGAAGAACCTCCTGGTCAAAATCCAGGCCCTGGCGGAAACCAACGAAAAGCTGGCCCTCGATAATATTGAATTTTTCAACATTCTGCTGTCGGAAGTGAAAGGCAGGGTGTCATTGAAGACCGGATACAACCGCGAAGCGGTTGAAAAGCGCACAATCGAAAATCCTCTGCTGTTTAACAGGAGAGCGTAGCGAGGTAATCGTATGAATTCCACGTTCATGGGCATAGAAATAGGAAAGCGCGGTTTAGTGTCCCACCAGCAGGCTCTCCATACCACGGGGCACAACATATCCAATGCCGAGAACCGGGAGTATTCGCGCCAGCGCGTGGTGATCACCTCGGCCGACCCCCTCTACGTGCCTGCCTTAAACCGCGCCGAGCGGCCCGGCACGATTGGGCAGGGTTCCGAGGTGGCCATAGTGGAGCGCATCCGCAACGCATTCATTGATGACCGTATAGTCGCCGAGACCGACGTGACGGGATACTGGAGCACCCGGAACGATCTCATCCGCCAGGTTGAGCAGGTTTACAACGAACCATCGGCGGACTCCCTTCGCTCCCGATTGGACGAGCTGTGGAGGGCCTGGGAGGAGCTTTCACGTTACCCGGAACAGCGGGCGACCAGGGAGGTGGTGAAGGAGAAGGCGATCAACCTTGCGAGCGAGGTGCGAAATATCTTCCGCCAGCTCTACGATCTTCGGAACAATGTGAACAACCAGGTGGTGAGCCGGGTAAACGAGGTAAACTCCATCGGGCGCAACATCCGCGACCTCAATGTCCGCATCCTGAAATCCGAGGCCCTGGGAGACCAGCCCAACGACCTCCGGGACCGGAGGGACGCCCTTATTGAGCAATTGTCGAACCTCGTGAACATCTCCGTGGGACGAAGCGACATAGACGAGACCATCGTGTACATTGGCGGCGAGAACTTCATCCAGGGCGAGATTTTCCGTCCACTGGAAGCGAGGCCCGACGCCGACAACCACGGCTTTTACCGCGTGGTGTGGCAGGAGACCGGCACGGACATAACCATCGAGGGAGGCGTGTTAAAAGGGCTTATCGAGGTGCGGGACGTCATCATGCGCGAGAATATCAACGACATCAACGCCTTCGCCCTTAACCTCACGGACCTCACCAACGAAGTGCACCGCGACGGCTTCGGGAGGCGCGGCGAAACGAACCACGACTTCTTCCGCCATATTCCCATAAGCGGCGACAATGTGGACGGAAACCATGACCTGAACAACGACGGCGTGGCCGATGTGACCGCCATCTTCAAAGTGGCGGGCAACAATCGGGTGGACGCATCGGCCCCCATCGGCATAACCGGCACCATCACCCTCATGGGAAACGACGGGAGGGAGATGCCGGTACAGATCACCTACAATGCCAACGACTCGGTCCTAAGCGTCATCAGGAAGATAAACGACGCCCGCACCGGCGTGGTGGCCTATCTCGACCACAACGGGCACTTTAGCATCAAGGCGACCGTGGCGAGGGACGACGATCGGCGCAATTTCATGATACGATATCTGGAGGATTCGGGGCAGTTCCTTGTGGGCCTCACGGGGGTCCTCCGGGAGAGCGGCGCCGCAGGGTCCTTCGACTACCGCCGGGTCAACGATATTATGAAATTTCTCCCGGACCGCGAACACATCACCATCACGCCCCAGTACGATCCGGCAGGAAGCATGGCGGTGGACGACGCCATCCAGGCCGATGTGGACAGGATCGCCGCGGCCCAGGGCCGCGACGTGGGGGGAACGGGGGACTTTAATACCTCAAATGGCGTGGGGGACGGCACCAACGCCCTTAGAATCGCCAGGATCCGCCAGAAAAACGCCATGGTGGATTCCAACGCAACGTTCAATGAATTTTACAACGGCCTTATCGCGAGGATAGGGACCCAGGGCCAGCAGGCCCAGGACCGGGTGAGGAACCAGGAAACGCTCCTCACCAATTTAAAAAACCTTCGCGAGTCCGTCTCCGGCATCAATCTTGACGAGGAGATGTCCAACATGGTGATGTTCCAGCACGGCTACAACGCATCCGCCAGGGTGGTCTCCATGTTCGACAAGATGCTTGAAACGATAATACGCCTGGGGGTGTAAGATATGCAGCGCGTGACCAATCACATGCTTAACAATACCATGATGTTCAACCTGATGCGGCACCAGAACGAGATGGACCGCATCCAGGGGTCCCTCGCGACGGGAAGGAACGTCCAGCTACCCAGGGACAACCCCATCGCCGCGACGAACCAGATGCTCTACCGCACGAGGCTTACGGAGGTGGAGCAGTACTCAAGCAATATCGAAGAGAGCCGTTCGCGCCTCGATGAGATGGACACGGCTATGCAGTCGGCCCTGCGTATTTTCCAGCGCCTCCGGGTCCTTGCGGTCCAGGGGGCCCATGGCATTTACTCCGCCTTCGAGAGAAAGGAGGCCGCAGCCGCCGAGATAAACGAGCTTTTAGAGGAGTTAGTTTCGATTGCGAACACCCGGAGCGCAACGGGGCGCCCGATTTTCGGCGGGTACGAGACCGGCACCGAAGACGTGCCGGACCCCTTTGTGGCGATCTATCAGACCCTGACGGCGGGAAACCAGGGGGACGCCATGACCGGCGTGGAATACAGGGGGAATATCGGCAGGGTGTCCCGTGAAGTGGCCACGGGGGAATATTTAGACGTGAACGTGCCGGGGAACTGGGCCTTCTGGGCCACGAACCAGGTCCTCACTTCCAACAAGGACGCATCGGAATACCGTTCCGAAACCAACCAGAAAATACGCATCGACGGTGTGGAGATCAACATCAACGCCGGGGACACCCTTGACGACATCATCATCAAGATCAACAATGCGGGGGTGAGCGTACGGGCCTCGAAGGGCATACGGGAAAACCTGGTCCTGGAAACGACGACGCCCCACCAGATCTGGCTTGAGGACGTCGAGGGAGGCACGGTGCTTACCGACCTGGGCCTCGTGAACAAGCAGTATCCCCACGCCCCGAACAATTTCGACCCCACGGTGACCGTGGACGGCATGTCGATCTTCGAGATGGTCATTCAGCTCCGGGACGATCTGGTCCGCGGGGACCAGGAAGTGGTGGGTGGACGAGACCTGGGCCTCCTCGACATGGCCCTTGACAATATTTTAAAGCACATCTCCTCCGTAGGGGCGAAGCAAAACCGCACCGAGGAGCTGGCCCGACGTTCCGAGTACGAGCGGACCAATGTTCAGGGCCTCCTTGCGAGCAATGAAGGCATCGATTATGCCGAGACGATAATGAACTTCCGCTGGATAGAGAGCGTGCACCAGTACGCCCTGGCCGTGGGCGCCAAGACGATACGGCCAACGCTCATGGATTTTCTGCGATAATACCGGGAAGGAGAACCCCCTTTGGCCCTGAGACTGAAAACGAAACCCTTCGGCGAGATTGAAGTGGATGAGCGGCAGATGGTCGATTTCCCCGAGGGGATCCCGGGATTCGACCATATCAAGAAGTATGCGGTCCTTGATTCACGGGAAAAATCACCCTTCAAGTGGCTCCAGGCCGTGGACGAGCCGGACCTTGCCTTCGTGATAATTCGGCCTGCGGACTTTATGGGGGAATACGAGCTTGTGGTCTCCCAGGGAGATGTAGAGGCCGTGGGCGCCGTCGACGCCGGGGAGCTCCTCGTTTTTGCCATCGTGACCATTCCGTCGGACTATCGGGACATGACGGCTAACCTCCAGGGCCCCGTCATCATCAATCCCAGGAAGAGAGTGGGGAAGCAGGCGATTTCGCTTTCGGAGAAATACCGGGTGAAGCACAGGATCCTCGACGAGCTGGAAAAAGCATCGGACGTGAAGGGGTAGGGCGATGCTGGTACTGGCGAGAAAAATAAACGAGAGCATCATGATAGGGGACGACATCGAGCTTGTCGTCATCGATATTAAGGGCGACCAGGTGAAGCTGGGAATAAAGGCGCCGAAGAAAGTAACGGTGCATCGAAAAGAGATCTATGAAGAGATACAGCGCGAGAATATCGCCGCCGTGAGCCCCGAGTTTAAACCGGAGATGCTGAAAGACCTTTCAGAGTTCCTCGGAAAGGGCCCGAAGAGGGACAAGAAATAATTTCTTGATAGTTGACAACGCCATAATCTCACACATCCGCCAATATCTTTCTTGACATCGTTTCGACACTGGATGAAAATTTTTGGCGGCGGGCCCCTTCAGGCCTTCCGTCGGCGAACCAGGGGAGGTCACTCTATATGTATCTTGGACTGGACGTGGGCGGCACCCATACTGATGCGGTGCTGGTGAATGAAAAGGGGGTGGCGGCCTCCGTCAAAGTGGTGACTGACCGCGACAATCTTCTAAATTCCGTCAATGCCGCCATCGAGGAATTGCTGGCCAGGGCCGGGGCCGTGGAAATCACCCGCATCAACCTGAGCACCACCCTTTCCACCAATGCCATAATAGAAGGTAAAACCGAGGAGGTGGGGACCCTCGTCTCGGCCGGACCCGGCATCGATGCCGCGCGCTTTGAGATTGGCCGGAATTTCCATATCATCGACGGTTCTGTGGACCACCGGGGCACGGAAATAAAGGGGCCGGACCGGCGGCAGGTTGAGAAGGCCATTGAAGATTGCCGCAAAAGCGGAATTAAGGTCTTCGCCGTGGCGGCAAAGTTTTCAACCAGGAACCCCTCACATGAAAACCTTTTAAAAGACTTGCTTGGCCAAAACGCGGATTTCGTAACCCCGGGCCATCGGCTTTCGGGGCAGTTGAATTTTCCCCGGCGCATCACCACTGCGTATTTTAATTCGGCGGTATGGCGCATCTTCAACGGTTTCGCCGACGCCGTGGAGAAGGGCCTCGGGAGCTTCGGAAAAACGGCGCAGGTCAACATCCTGAAGGCGGACGGGGGCACCATGCCCCTTGCCATGGCGAAGCAAGTCCCGGTGGAGTCTATCCTCTCGGGGCCCGCGGCGAGCGTCATGGGCATTGTGGCGTTATGCGACATACGGGAGGATTCCGTCATCCTCGACATCGGCGGAACCACCACCGATATAGCCGTCTTTGCCGATGGGGCGCCCCTCATCGAACCGGAGGGAATAAGCCTTGAAGGGCGGCCCACCCTGGTGCGGGCGCTGAAGACGAAATCGATAGGGCTGGGGGGCGATTCCCTCCTCGGGGTGAAGGGCGGCGCGGTGACCGTGGGCCCCGAACGCAAGGGCCCGCCAATGGCCGATGGCGGAAGCGAACCCGCCCTTCTGGACGCCTTCAACGTGGCTGGAAAAACCGAGTACCGGGACAGGGCGGCCTCGGAACGTGGAATCGCTTCCCTGGCGGGGAAGGCCGGGATGGGGACGGCGGAATTCGCCGCCGCGGCGCTCAGGTGCGCCATTGACACCATACAAAAAGAAATTGGCCTTTTGATTGAAGAAATCAACGAAAAGCCGGTGTACACGGTCCACGAGATGCTTGAAGGAAAGACCGTCACACCCAGGGCGCTCTATGTTATGGGGGGGCCCGCCGGGGCCTTCGCGGATATGTTATCGGAGGCCTTTTCCCTTCCCGTGGCGGTGCCGGACAACTATGCCGTTGCAAACGCCATCGGTGCGGCCCTGGCGCGGACCACCATCGAGATTGAACTTTTCGCCGACACGGAACGCAGGAAGCTCGTAATTCCCGGCATCGACGTGAATACCTCCTGCGAGCGGGAGTACTCCCTTGTCCAGGCGCGCCAGGACGCGGTGGCCTATCTCATGGACCACTTCAAAACCCTCGGCGTCGACAGCAGGGAAGGGGAGGCGGAAATTGTCGAGGCCTCGTCCTTCAACATGGTGGGGGGGTTCTACACCACGGGGAAAAACATCCGGGTAAAATGCCAGATCAAGCCGGGTGTCCTTTTTAAGCTCAATGGAGGAGGGAAATCATGATAAAGGCGAAGAACAGGCTCGGCATCATTTTTTTTCCCGCCTTCGATTGGGCCATCAGCCCAACCCACCCCGAGCGGGAGGAGCGCCTCCTCTATACCCAGGACCAGCTTCGGGAGGAGGGGGTTTTCGACATAGAGGGAATTCACGAGTACAAGCCCGATATCGCCTCGGAGATCGACGTTAAGCGCACCCACTTCTGCATCCCCGACGTCGATTCCGTTGTGACGCAGTCGCACCTGATCTCAGCGGGAGGAGCAGTGAAGGCGGCGCGCCTGGTGATGGACGGCGATGCGGACAGGGCCTTCGCCCTCGTGCGGCCCCCGGGGCACCACGCCATGAAGGTGGTCCACGGTAACCGGGGATTCTGCAATATAAACATCGAAGCGGTGATGATAGAGTTCATCAGGGAGCATTATGGCCAAAAGCGCGTGGCCGTTGTCGATACCGACTGTCACCACGGCGACGGTACACAGGACATATACTGGCACGACCCCAATACACTTTACATTTCCATCCACCAGGACGGGAGGACCCTCTATCCCGGTTCAGGCTTTATGGAGGAGCTTGGAGGGCCCAACGCACTTGGGAAGACCATCAACATCCCCCTGCCTCCCATGACTTCCGCCGAAGGGTTTCTCCATGTTATAGACCACGCGGTCCTGCCGATCCTCGAAATGTTCAAACCGGACCTCATCATAAACTCGGCAGGCCAGGACAACCACTACACCGACCCGATCACCAACATGAACTTCACCGCGCAGGGGTACGCCCTGCTGAACGAGAAACTCAATCCTCACATAGCCGTCCTCGAGGGCGGCTACTCCATCCAGGGAGCTTTGCCCTATGTGAATTTGGGAATTGCCCTGGCCATGGCGGGGGTCGATTATTCCCGTGTGGTGGAACCCGATTTTGACGAAAACTTCATCCGCCAGGAAAGGGCGGTGACCCGCTACATCGAAAAGATTTGCGATGACGTAGTTGAAAATTACCGCAATCCCCGAAAGCGCGGCCCGTCGCGGGGAATGGCCGGCAACTATGAGGTGCGGAAGAAAAATATTTTTTACGATACCGACGGCATCAGGGAAAACCAGGTGGAGGCGGTGATGATTTGCGACGATTGCCCGGGGATACTCAAAATAGAGACCCTTTCATCGGTGAATCCGCTTTCCCTGGGGATCGAGGTGCCTCTGGGGGCCTGTGACGGATGCCGTGAAGAGGGTTACAGAATTTTAGACCAGGGAAAGCTCAAGAACAAATACGCCTACATAAAGTTTATAAACCGGCGGGACAGGGAGTATATTGATATCTGAACCGGGACCGTTATGGAAGAGAAGAAAAAGAATATTGATTTCGCGGCCCTCATCGAGTGCCTTCCCGACATCGTCTACGTGATCGACAGGGAAGGGCGCTTCACCTACGTAAGCGATTACATACGCGTCCTGGGATACCGGCCGAATGAGCTTTTGGGACGCCATTTTAGCGTCATCATCCATCCGGACGATGTGCACGGCGTCAGCAGGAGCTTTGTCCTGCCGCAACGCAGAGGCACGGTGACGGGGGACGATGGGGCCCCGGGACTTTTCGATGAAAGACGTCGAAGTGGGAGGATTACCAGGGGGATGGACATACGCCTGATGCCGAAAAGCACCCCTGGAGAAGGGGAGGAAGTGCATGGCAGTGTCTTTACGAATGCAGAAGTGAACGCCTGCGGAAATTACAGCCTCATCAACGAGGTCCCCGTCTTCACAGGGACCATCGGTATTATCAGAGATATTACCACGCGAAAAAAAAACGAAGAAACCGTTCTTCGAAGAAGCGAGGAGCGGTACCGGTCGATTATTCAACAGTCGCGCGACGCCATCATCCAGGTAGGCCGCGATGGCGTCATTACCTACGCTAATCCGGCGTCTCTTGAAATGTTTCTCATAGATCGGGAAACGCCTTCCGCACCATACCCTGATTTTGATGATTTCGTGCGGAGCCGCATTCACCCGGATTATCTAAAACAATTCGATCAAATATGGAGGCGTTACCGGGATTCAGGCCTCTTTCCAGAGGATTCCAACGAATGGGCATGGCGGCTCCCCGACGGCGAGATCAGGTATACTGAAAATTCATTCACTCCGGTTTTTTGTGAAGGAAGCGGCGATGTGGGATTCCAGATAGTCTCCAGGGACGTTACGAAGAGGAGGGCCGTGGAGATGTCGCTTCGTGAATCCGAAGAGATGTTCCGAAACCTCGCTGAGAACTCCCCCAGCATGATCTACATAAACCGGAAGGGAAAGGTGGTTTATGCGAACGCGGAATGCGAGCGGGTCACAGGCTACACTCGGGAAGAACTCACCGCCGACACCTTCAACCCCATGTCTCTGATTGCCCCGGAATCGGCGGATGCGGTGAAAGGATATTACATGAAACACCTGCGCGGCGAGGAGGTTTCCCCCTACGAATATATCCTTCTTAGGAAAGGGGGGAGAAAGATAGATGTCATCAATTCGACGAAGCTCATCAAATACAGCGGGGAAGACGCCATTCTCGGCGTCGTGACGGACATCACGGACCGCAAGCTTTTCGAGGAAAACAAGAGGAAGGCCCAGCGGCTGGAATCCCTGGCTGTCCTGGCGGGAGGCATCGCCCACGACTTCAACAATATCCTCACCGTGGTGATGGGCAACATTACACTCAGCATGCTGAATCCCGAGGACAAGTCCCTGGTGATGAACAACCTGAAAGCGGCGGAGGAGGCCGTGGGCAGGGCGAAGGACCTCACAAGGCAGTTTCTCTCCTTCTCGAGGACCGACGCCCCCGTGAAGAGGACCATGCTAATTGGAGACATGCTGAGAAACGCCGTGACGTTTTCCGTGAGCGGTTCCTCCATCAGGCCGAATTTCCACATCTCCGAAGACATCAGCCCCGTAGAAATCGATGAAGCCAAGATTACCCAGGTGTTCCAGGGCCTGGTGATCAATGCGATCCAGGCGATGCCGGAAGGAGGCTCCCTGGACATCCGGGCTTCTAACGAGACACTCCACCCCGGCGATTCCTTCCCGCAGGCAGGGGGAGAGTATGTGAAGATATCGTTTACCGACACTGGCCATGGCATTCCCGAGGAGGACATGGCAAGGATATTCGATCCCTACTTCACCACCAGGGAGATGGCGAGCGGCCTGGGGCTGGCAATAGGCTACTCCATTATACACAGGCATGGGGGCTTCATCGAAGCCTCCTCCAGCCCCGGTGTTGGTACCACATTCAACGTCTATATTCCTGCGTCGAAAGAAGCGGTACCCGGAGAGGTGCGGGGGCCCTCCGGCAGGGCCGTGGAGGGCGGCAGAGTCCTGGTTATGGACGATGACGAGGGGATACTGGTGATCGTGGAAAAGTTCCTCAGGTACCTGGGATACGAAATGCAGACGGCCCGGGACGGCGGCGAGGCCGTGGAAAAATACTTTGCGGCACGGGACGCCGGCTCCCCCTTCTCCGCCGTAATACTCGACCTCACGGTGCCCGGCGGTATGGGCGGGAAGGACGCCCTTGCGGCCATACTGGACCGGGACCCCGATGTGCGCGCCGTCCTCTCCAGCGGCTATATCAATGATCCGACGGTGATACGCTACAACGAACACGGATTCCGCGATGTGATCGCCAAGCCGTACAGGATAGATGAGCTGGGCAGGGTGCTCCATCGGGTCCTCCTTGCCTGAGTTTCAAAGGAAGCCCCTGATGTTCCATGCCCCCTTCGCGGCCGGTTACTCTACAAAGCGAAGGACGATTTTATTTCTTGACTTCATCGACTGTTCCGGCTTATGATAAATATCCGGCGGCCTCAATTTTGTGTTTTCCCTCCGCTGTAAGCGGCGGAAAACTTATGGCAAACTCTAAGAATCAGGTTTTCCTGCACGCCCTCGGCGGAGAGGACAATCTGAGTGCCAAACTTGCGGTAGGCAATTTATGGGATCTTAAAAAAATATTTTTTTGGTTCCCACAGGTTATGTGTGCGGGAAATGGTAGAAGTTCTCTACTTTCCCAATTAGTTATCCCACTTTTGACAGGCTCCGGTGGCGGTAGAATGACAAAGTCGGTTGTTTTTTATAAAATTTTGCCCCTCTGTTTCATTTCGCGGATTTTTGGCGTCTTAACCAGACTGCCTCTCCCGCGGTGGGCCCTCAGGCGCGCCATTGCCTGGTACTCGGCGAAGTTTGGCGTCAATACCGGGGAATACGTTGAACCGGCTGCGGGATTTCGGACATTCAATGAGTTTTTCACGAGGAGGCTTAAGGACAGCGCGCGGCCCGTCGATTCTGCTGTCAATGCTGTGGTGTCCCCGGTGGATGCCAGGGTGGACCAGTATGGCCGCATTGACGGCACGATGCTCATTCAGGCCAAGGGAATCGCCTATTCCGTTGGGGACCTGGTCCCTTCGGAGATGCACCGCCATTTTCTCGACGGCGATTTCATCACCCTATATCTCTCTCCGGGAGATTACCACCGCATCCATGCCCCCCTTGATGGCACTATTTTAGGATATCAGCATGTTCCGGGTAGGCTTTACACCGTCCAGGATTTCATGGTGAAGGCAATGCCCGATCTTTTTTCCGTGAACGAGCGCATAACAACCTACCTGCGCGCTCCCTCCGGCCTGGCGGGGGTCTGCATGGTGGGGGCCGCCAATGTAGGGAGGATAACCCTTAGCTACGATACTCCTGTGACCAATAAAACCTTTCGTTCAATGAAAGAAAGACTCTATGTTGAAGATGAACAAAAAACCGTAAGGAAAGGCGGCGAACTCGGCGTTTTCAACCTCGGCTCCACTGTGGTGCTGGTGTTTGAAAAAGGAATGGTCCGTTTCGATGAGCTTTCCCTTGGAAGCAAGTTGCGGATGGGTGAAAGAATAGGCGTTCTGGCGCGTTGATGTCACCGCCAGATACATACGGTTGAGCGAGGCCCCCCATGTCTGAAGACTACAGGAAGAAAGTACGGGAATCCATCATCGACCAGATCGAACTCTGGGAGAAAGAGAAGGCGGAGAAGCTCTCCAAAAAAGAGGAGAAGAAGGGATACCATCCCTTCGTCACGATATCCCGGGAATACGGATGCGGCGGCTATGAGACGGCCGTCGCCCTTGCCGGGAAGCTGAGCGTCGGCGGAAAAACCTGGGCGGCGTACGACAGGCTGGTCATCGACGGCATCATGAAGGACATGGGACTGTCCCGCAAAATCGCGGAGACCCTCACTACGGCCGCCCAGGGCCAGATGACTACTTACTTTCAGGGCCTCTTCGCTAATTATCCTCCCCAGGTAACGGTACACCGAAAGGTGGCGGAAATGATCCGCACCCTTGCCGTCAACGGATTTGTAGTTATCGTTGGGCGCGGAGGGGCCTTCGTCATGAGGGACCTTCCCCGGGGGTTTCATGTGAGGCTCGTGGCCCCACTTGAATGGAGGGTGGAGAGGATCTCCCGGCTTCTTGGCGTAAAAACGAAAGAGGCCGAGAGGACCATCGCCGAGAAAAGCGGGGAAAGGGACGGTTTTTACAGGGAATATCTGAAATTCGACACGGCCGACCCGGTCAACTTCGATATCGTCATCAACAACGCCCGGTACGACGCCCGGGAAGCCGCCGAGATTATTGCCGGCGGTATGGCGGCTCGAAAGCTAATATAGCATCCGGTAACCCGCATGAACGGACCGGTCTGCCGTTTCGAAATGAGCGAGACTGCGCTCGTCTTCGAGGAAGGTAAATCGATCCTCCTTTGCAAAGCCCGTGGGGAGGGGGAGAAAAAAATCTGGGCGAAAAAAATCCCCGAAGGGCATGTTATCACGGCCGTTTTGGAGGACCCCCTCAGATACTATGTAGCATGCGATTACAGCGCAAGGGACGGCATCTTCCTTGCTCTGGGGAAGGAAAGCGGTTCCACGGAGTGGTATATTCCCGGACGCTCCCTCCTTCATGTGCTTTTCAAAGGACAGCTTTTTCTGGTGTTCGTCGACGGCGAAGGCGTGTACTTTCTCATTAAAGTAGACCCACAGGACGGGAGCAAGTCCTGGCACCGGACGGTGGAGGAAGACCTCCAGGAGTACTCTTTTTTCCGGGACCGCATCACCCTGAAATATCGCTCTGGGAGGCGGGAGGCGATTTCCGTCGCCGACGGCGGGCTTTTATAGATTGTCGAAGGCCATCAGCCCCTTCATATCATTGAGGGCCGAAATTGGGCTGTCCCGTGGCTTCCCGAACTATGGACCAGAGGTAGCCGTTGGGATCGACTACCTTCCTCTTCTCGATGGCCAGGGACAGGGGCATGAAGGTAAAGTAGTTGTTCCAGCGCCCCACCATAAAACCGCTCTTTCCCGCCATGGCGCCGTGGACGGCGTTCTGGGCCAGCATGATACAGAAGACCGCGTCATCGGCGGCCGCTGGCATGCTTCGGATGATGTAGCTTGGGTCGATGTACTTCAGGTTGCAGTGAAAATTGGTTTTCTTGAAATGTTCGGTAATGCGGTCTTTAAGATATACGCCGATATCGCCGTAACGAATATTCCCCGAGGCGTCCGTTCCCCTTTTGTCTTGAAAATGTTCCTGCCCTGCCCCCTCGGCGACGAGGATGACTGCGTGTCGGCGCTCCTCCAGGCGGCGCTGCAAATGCTCCAGGAGGCCGCCCGGGCCGTCGATGAGAAATGGGACCTCGCGTATGAGGACGTAGTTCGCCACATTGGAGGCCAGGGCGGTGTAGGTCGCTATGAAGCCGGAGTCGCGGCCCATCACCTTGACCAGGCCGATTCCGTTTCGCGCGCCTTTGGCCTCGGCATGGGCCCCCGTGAGGGCCATGGTGGCGATTGAAACCGCCGTGGAGAAGCCGAAGGTCCGGTCCACAAAGTTGATGTCATTGTCGATGGTCTTTGGAATGCCCGCAATTGAAATGGAAAGTCCCCGGCGCCTCGTCTCTTCATAAATGTCCCGGGCCCCATGGAAGGTGCCGTCTCCCCCGATGGTAAAGAGGATGGAGATGTTTTCCCGTATGAGGGTGTCCACCATGGTCCCTATGTCCTGCATTCCCCTGGAAGAGCCGAGAATGGACCCGCCCTTTTCGTGGATGTCCTCCACGCTTTCCGGGGTGAGGGGCAACATGCCATGGCCATAGGCGGGATTGAGCCCCTCGTAGCCATAGGGGATTCCCAATATCCGCTTGACCCCGTATTGGTAAAAGAGGGTATCCACAAGGCCCTTGATGACATTGTTGAGCCCCGGGCAGAGGCCCCCGCAGGTGACGATGGCGGCGGTTGTCTTCACCGGGTCGAAGAATATCTTACGGCGGGGCCCGGCGTTCTCGAAAGACAGAGCCGATCCGCTCTGCCGGAAGGACGCCTCTATTTTGTTGTACTCCACATCGATGATCACGCGGGCCTCATCATCGATAAAGTGGGGTATTTCCAGAGGTGAGTCGTATTGGCAGGCGCCGATGCGGTGGACTTCAGTGTCGGAATGTTTCATGGCGGTTTCCCGGTGAAATTTTTTTTAGGATTTTTGCGGGAGCTGTCCCGTACGTTTTTTGCCGTCGGGAGGACTGTACAACTTCGGTGCGGTAAATTCAAGCCTTTTTGGCGTCCGGAAGCGCGGCCCTTTTCATAGTCGCCGTCCTGTGGCGAAATACCCGGTCGCGGGCCGCACCCCGCCGTCAAAAATCGAGGGTATTGACGCACCTGGGAAACGGTATCACGTCGCGGATGTTCTGCATTCCGGTGGCAAACTGGATGAGCCGTTCGAAACCGAGGCCGAATCCAGAATGGGGGACCGTTCCGAAGCGACGCAGGTCAAGATACCACCAGTATTCTTTCGGATCGAGGCCCATCTCCGCCATGCGCGCGCGGAGTTTTTCGTAATCGGCCTCCCTTTCGCTCCCTCCTATGATCTCCCCTAAGCGCGGCACCAGAATGTCCATGGCCCGGACGGTCTTTCCGTCGTCGTTCTGTTTCATGTAGAAGGCCTTGATGCCTTTCGGATAGTCTGTGATGATTACCGGCTTTTTGTAGACCTTCTCGGTGATGAAGCGCTCGTGCTCCGACTGGAGGTCTATTCCCCATTTCACGGGAAACTCGAAGCTCTCCCCCGATTTTTCAAGCAGCTCCACGGCGCTGGTGTAGTTGATCCGTTCAAAGCGGCTTTCTATTATATTTCCGATGGTGGCGATGATTTCCTTATCAATTCGGCTGTTGAAAAAATCCATATCATCGGGGCAATGCTCCAGGACATGGGAGAAGATATATTTTATAAACTCCTCGGCGATGTCCATGTTCCCGTTGATGTCGCAGAAGGCCATCTCGGGTTCGATCATCCAGAACTCCGCCAGGTGCCTCGATGTGTTGGAGTTCTCTGCGCGGAATGTGGGCCCGAAGGTGTAGATTTTCGTAAGGGCCGTGGCATAGGCTTCGCCCTCGAGTTGGCCGCTTACGGTGAGGGAGGCCTTCTTGCCGAAGAAATCCTGTGAGTAGTCGACCTTTCCTTCATGCAGGGGAGGCCCTTCCAGGGGGAGGGTCGTCACCTGGAACATATTGCCCGCCCCTTCGCAGTCGTTTCCTGTGATGATTGGTGTATGGACATACACGAAGCCCCGCTCGTTGAAAAATTTGTGGATGGCGAAACTCATGGCGCTTCGGACCCTGGCAACGGCTCCGAAGGTGTTTGTCCGGGGCCGAAGATGCGCGATTTCCCGAAGAAATTCGAAGGAGTGGCGCTTCTTCTGCAGGGGATAGGTGTCGGCCGGGGCCTCGCCATAGAGATGGATTTCCTCCGCGGCCAATTCAACGCTCTGGCCGGAGCCCTGGGAGGCCACGAGGCTTCCGGTGACCCGCAGGCTTGCCCCGGTGGCGGTCCTGGGTATGAGGGCGGAATAACGGGGGTCCTCCCGGGACGCTACGACCTGGAGGTTGTGGACGGTGGACCCGTCGCTAATTTCCAGAAAACAGACGCTCTTCGACTCCCGCTTGGTGCGAACCCATCCCTCGACGGTTATTTTTCTTCCGTCGCCGGGCAGGGCCATTATTTCCTTGACCGATTTTTCCATGGTCCGGGGCTCCTCAGTACAGGTATATGGGGTGGGAATCGGGGTTCTTCCCGAAGAAGGTGACATCGTCGATCTTGGTTATCTTATCCCCGCGAAGGAGCGCGTAGAGGGTGCGCTCCACGCCAATGCCTCCCCCCATGGTGTCGGGGAAGATGGGTTTTCCGTCGGCGTCCTTCATGGAGGCGAAATACAGGAAGGGGCCGTATCCTCCCAGCTCGTTGATATTTTCTATGTTTCCGTTCCTTATTATGGGCCGCACCGGGAGCACCTTGTTGTCGATGATTCGTTCGATGATGGGCTCGAAGAGCCATTCCCGGATGGCCCCGGAGAGGACCTCCTTGGCGGGCGTCTGTTTCCCGGTTTTCAGGTCTATGCTCTTTGCGCAGATGTCGAAATTAAAGATGCTTTCGGATGGGATCCCCTTCATGTCTATCTTTCCGCCGCCCGGAGTGAGATAAGGATACACCAGGTCGTAGTTTTCGCGCAGGAGCCCCGTGATCCAGAAAAACTGGGAGGGGGTGTCCTCTCCGGCGGCTTCCTCGTAGTTCCTTGCCCCGTACTTTTCGGTCAGCCGGTCTTTCGTGAATGTCGGGAAGGGGACGGTCGGGACCTCCAGTACCACGCCGAGCCTGACCAGATCGTCGGCATTTTTCCGGTTGATTTCCCGGCAGGCGTGGACTATCATCCTCTCGATAAAGTTTTTGATGATGTCCATGTCTTCGCGCAGAATCTCCAGGACGCCGTCCCTGTCGTTCATGTAGCGGCTGAAGTCCACATTGCGGCGTCTCTTAAGTTCAATATCGATCTGGGAGAAGTCCGCCAGATAACGGCCCCGCTGGACGTTTGTGGGGCTTTCTATTTCCAGGCGAATGTTGGGTGAATCCACGTAAATGCCCCGAAGCCTGGGGTTTGAGCACGCGAGGAATTTGCTGTAAATCATGCTGTGGGTCGTAAGATAGGTGTGGCCTTTGTACTGGATGGCCGGGGTCCGTTCGATGTCATAGGCCAGGGGGTCCGTGATGATGCTTAGCATCACCTTCTCGAGGTTCAGAAGGTTTTCCCCGGCCAGGAAATCGTTTATCGAATTTACAAAGGTGGTCCGGATGGCGGAGGCGTGATAGAGCTCGTCGGAAAGCCATTTCTTCACGTAGTTTTCCCGGATGTAGTCTTCCAGGGAAATTCCGCTCTCGTTTATGGCGGACTGAAATCGGTAAAGGCTTTCACCGATGAACTTGATGTTGTCTTCCATTGGTTTGCTCCGGCCCTCCTCGTGGCGTTCCCACGTACATGGCAGGAGGCATCCATGGTGTCAATAAGAAAATTGACATCGCCCCGGGCTTATAAAGCGGTGCAAAGCCGGGGCCGCCCGGCGATTAAAGGGTGAACATTCCCTTCTCGTAGATCGTCACCTTTTTCCCGCCCTTGAGTACGGCGGTGACGCGCTTGTCTTCGGTGTTCACCAGGTCCCAGTGGAGGGCCGAGTCATTGAAGCCGAGCTTTTTCTTCATGGCCGGCGTGAGGGAGGCGGGATTCCCATCGAAGGTGTCGGAGTAGGATGTCCCGATGGCGATATGGCTGTTGCCGTGGGCGCCGCCGTAATTTTCATCGAAGAGGGTGTCCGCCATAAAGCGGTCTATTCTGGAAAAGCGGCGGTCCGTGAGGGAAAATTCCCCGATCCTCTTCGACCCTTCGTCCATGGCGACCATCTGGCGAAGGAACTCCCCTCCCCTATGGGCGCGGCACTTCACCACGTTTCCCGCCCGGAAATCGAGGGTCACGCCGCTAACGTAATTGCCGCTGCGGTACGAGGGAAGGTTGGCGTAATACCTTCCCCTGGTACCGCGCCAGTCGGGGGATGTGAACAGTTCAAAAGAGGGTATGTTGTGGCCCGATATTCCGAGGAAACGGCGCCTTTCCCCCATGGTGAGGAAAAGGTCGCAGTTTTCGGACTCCATGTGGATGTTTTGGATTTTCAGAGAGGAGAGCCATTTTTTAATTTCCCCGGCATTGAGGTGGATATCCTTCCATTTTTGCACCGGGTCTTTTTCGTTGAGGAAACAGGCCTTGACTATCTGAGCGGTGTACTCCTTCAGGGAAATGCGCGCCCGCTTCGCGAGCTCCGACGTGGGGACCGTGCAGAGGGTCCAGCCGAAAAGGCCCTGTTCCTCCCGTTTCTCCATGATTTTTCTCAATGGCCGACGGGCCAGGGCCACCTCGTTGAGCTTTTTGGGGTCGATATCTTTAAGGTTTGTCAGCGATGTGGGCGCCGAAAGAAAAATGTTTCCGTGGATCTCGCCGAAAAAATGCTTCTCCCAGCTTCCCACGAAGGAGCGGAGCTTTTTGTCGGAATGCTGGTAAAAAGCCCTCTCCATGACGGGGGTGAGGAGGGACCGGGGCACCACGTTTCGTTTTTTCATGGTGAGCTTCGTATAAAGTATCTCTGCCAGGGGCAGGGCGGCCGTGTCGAAACGCAGGTGTATGAGGTCATGGGGACGATATGGCCTGGTGCGGGAGGTCTCGAGTCCCCAGATCAGGACATCGGCGTATTTTTCAAGCTGGGTTTTTGTAAGCATGGGGCGGTACCTTTTCGAAGCACAATGTTACAACGCCTTTTCAGGATGATATGATCGATGGGAAATTCGGGGAAGGCAAGTACTTTTTATCGGGCTTCCCGGAAAGAGTGCTGCCGAAGGGAAGGAAAAGCCGGAGAATGACTCGATAAAAAACGCGGCGGACCAACCAGGGCAGGGGAATGGGCGCATGGACGCCGCCGCCTTTTTGCAGGGTTTTAATTGAGGCTCTTCCGTCACGCTTTTTTAAACTGCCCGATGAGCTCAATATGCCCGGTGCCGGGAAACATGTCGATGAAGGTGAGTTCGCTAAGAAGGTATTTCGCCGCTGTGAAATCTCTGGCGTCCCGCGCGAAGGTGGCGGGATTACAGGAGACATAGACGATGCTTCCGGGTTCCAGGAAGGCGATGCCCCGCCGCGCCTTTTTCGGAAGTCCCGCCCGGGGCGGGTCCACAATAATCGCGTCCAAAGGCCCGGAGACAGGTTCGAGCCTGGCCATGTCTTTTACCTCAAAGCGGACGGAACCGGCGCCGTTTCGCCGGGCATTATGGCGCGCCCAGCGGATGCTCTCGCGGTCGATATCGTAACCGGCCCCGGAGGCGCCGCGGCGGGCGAGGTCCAGGCTGAAAAACCCCACACCGCAGGCGATGTCGATAAACGAGCCCCCGCCTCCGAGGTCCGCGTATCGCCTCACCGTCTCCCGCATCGCGCCGCGCAGGAGGCGGTTCGCCTGATAGAAGCCGCGGACCTCCCGCTCCAGGACCGCATCGTCCTCCATTTCCGTGATGACGGGGCTTCCCTCCAGTGTGGAGTGCGGGACGCCGTCGCTTCCCACGGCGATCCGGAAACCTTTTCCATGGGCGCCCTCCGCTCCGGCGATTCCGGCGGCGAGTTGTGTACAGAGGACCGGGCAGCCTCCGGCCGGAAAGGGGACCAATTCATTGCTCTCCCTGCGGTACAGGCCCGTTCGTCCGCTTTCGAGCTTCACTTCGGCAATTGCTCTGTATCCGAAGCGTTCAGAGTGTCGGGTTTCGATTGGGGGAAGCTTTTCGAGAGGAAGCTTTCCTATCCGCATCAGGGTTTCGCGGATGATATCCGTCTTTATTGAAAGCTCCGTTTCATAATCCATATGAAGATAATCGCAGCCTCCGCAGACGTCGAAACGAGGGCAGTTCGGGGTTATGCGGTGCGGTGATGGCGCCAGGATTGTTTCAACAGCCGCGAAGATGTGGGAAGAATTGCTGCGCACAACGCGAAGGTCGGCCGTTTCGCCGGGGATTGTGTCGGCGGCGAAGACCGCCTTTCCTTCGACGAATGCGAGGCCGTATCCGCCCAACACCGCTTTTGCAATGGTGACGTTTCTAAGCAACTCAGATGACATTGCCGCTTCCTGTGGAGAATTGTGCAGCCCCGGTCTGTTCATCTTCGGGGCGGGGCCGCCTTATGCGGCGCGGCCGCCGGGGAGGTAATTGATGCCGATTGTCGAATTTTCTACTCGTCGCGCCGGAAGGAGCGTTTCCCCGGGCTGTTTTCCCCAAAAGCACCATAGTTTCCGTCTCCCCCGGGGTCAATTGTAAATTTCAAGGGGCAAGGGTTTTGGCGGCGATACGCCCTTCCTTCCGGATTGACATGGCCCGCCGGAAGGCGCATCCGGGAAGATGCCGCCCTTCTTATAAGATGCCATATCGTGATCGGGGCCGGGGTCTTTTTAAATGAAAGAATTCACGGGCGAGTATTTTTGCTTGACTTCGCGCGGCATTATCATTATATACAATACCATATGGTACATTCCAATTAATTTGTTTTTCCGCCCGCCGAAGGCGGGCGGAAAAACATAAGGGCAGTCACAAAACAATGTTTCCCCTCCCGCCTTCGGCGGGCGGGGCATGCCAAGTGCTGAGTTTGGCGGCAGTTACAGTTTGTGGAAACCGTTTACGTTCCTTACGCGGTTCCGCTTGCCGGAACCGATGGGCAATTTCGAAACAGGGGGGAATTCAATGCAGCCTGATCTTGAGAACTTAAAAAAAAGAATCGGCGAGTCAAAAGACCTGGTGGACAGACTCATCGGCAAACTGCCCGGATACTCCGGCTATGTGGAGAAGGGGGAGATGTACGAGGCGGACCGAGTGGTCCGGGATTTCATCGCCGAGAAGCTCCTGTCGTACAAGAAGACCGTTGAGGGGGCCATCAAGGACCAGACGCGAAAGGGCGAACTGTCCCGTCTCACGGACCTGGAAGCGATCAACACCCTCCTTGAGAAAGTCCACAAAAAATGCGCCCATGCCGACTACGGCAAGTCCGGCGCAGTGTCCCGCGTGACGGTGTCCCAGGACGACTCCAATAAAATCCTCGAGTTCGACTGGCGCATGATAGGCAGGGCGGACGAGCTGGAGCCGGAGATCGCTAAGCTCGACGGGGCCGAGGGGGACGCCCTCGACGCTGAAATAACAAGAATAAGGAAGCTCATAGAAGAATTCGAAAAGTCTTTCGACCAGAGAAAAAATGTAATACTGGAGGTAATATAAATGGCATTGCTTGACGTCGTACAATGGGACAACCAGAGAGGCGATATCATCCATAAATTTCCCGAAGGCGCCATTTCGATGGGGGGACAGCTCATCGTAAAGGAAGGCCAGGAGGCGGTCTTCTTCCGTGAGGGGAAGGCCCTCGACAGCTTCGGCCCCGGCCGACATACTCTGAAGACCGGGAACATACCCATTCTCGAGAAGCTCATCAACCTTCCCTTCGGCGGCAAATCACCCTTCCCGGCCGAAGTCTACTATATCAACAAGGCCGAGATTCCTAACCTCAAATGGGGAACCAAACAGCCCATCCAATTCCTCGATCCTACATATAATATCGCAATCCCCCTGAGGGCTTTCGGGGCTTATTCAATCCGCGTACAGGACGCAAAGGGCCTCCTCATCATGGCCATCGGCACCTGGCATGCCTTCAACACCGAGGACATCGGTTCCGCGCTTCGCGACATGGTGATCCTGCCGAAGCTACAGGACCTGCTTGCGGAAACCATGATGAAGCAGAACATCAGCATCCTCAAGGTGGCCGCTTTCTATGAGGAAATAGGGGTGGCCGGAAAGGCGAAGATGGCGGACGAGTTCGCCAGCTTCGGCCTCGAGCTCGTGCGCTTCGCCATCGAATCGGTGAACTTCCCCGAGGAGGACGAATCGGTTAAGCGCCTCAAAAAGGCCCTGGCCGACAAGGCGGAGATCAATATCCTGGGCGGCGACGATTACAAGATGAAGCGCACCTTCGACACCATGGAGAAGGCCGCCGGTTCCAACGGCATGGCCGGAGGAATGATGGGGGCCGGCATGGGCGTCGGGATGGGCCAGCAGATGGCAGGCATGATGGGTGGCGTCATGGGCCAGCAGCAGGGAGGCGCCCAGCAGGGGATGAAGGCATGCCCCCATTGCAATGCCCCCAACCAGGCGGCGGCGAAGTTCTGCTCTTCATGCGGGAAGGAGATGGTGGCCGGAACGCCGTGCCCCAAATGTAATGCCATGGTCCCCATGGGCGCCAAGTTCTGCCCCGAATGCGGGCAGAACATGCAGGGTGGGACTTGCCCCAAGTGCAACGCCGCGGTCGCCGCGGGAGCGAAATTTTGCCCTGAGTGCGGCGAGAAGATAGGCTAAAGGAAAAACATGTCATCCTTCACATGTTCTTCATGCGGCGCGCCGGTTGAAGTGAAGAACCGCTTCAGCAAGGTAGTCGTCTGCGCCTACTGCGACACCCATCTCCGGGTGAAGGTCGACGGTCTGGACCCCTCGGGAAAGCACCCTAAACTTGCCGAGTTTCCGTCCATTTTTAAAGTGGGAAGCACCGGCACCATCCTGGGAAAATCCTTCACCGCCCACGGGAGGCTGCGCTACAAGTATTCCGGGGGCTTTTTCGACGAGTGGTTCCTTGACTACGACGGCGCGCCGGCGTGGTTTGCCGAGGACGAGGGGACCTACACCCTTTTCACGGAACTCATCGAAGCCGTGGAAGTCCCGGAAAACATCGACGCCCTGAAGGCCGGGCAGAACATAATGTTAGGCGACCGGAAGGTGATGATAAAGGAAAAGGGCTCCGCCGTCATTGAGGGCGGCGAGGGCGAGTTAATGCACTATACGGAGCCGGGTACCCCGGTGAAATACATCGACGGCATCTGGGAAGGGAAAAAAACTTCCATTGAGCTGTCCGAAGACGAGCTTGAACTTTTCATAGGCCGGGTCCTCCTGAGGCGCGACATCGAGGTGCGGGAATAGACGATGCCTGAAAAAAATGAGGACATTCGCTCCATCAAGTGCGGGACCTGCGGCAGGGACCTTGGCCAGAGCACCCGCATCGAAGGAAGCGGAGAAGACGCCGAATCGGTCCCCATCGCCAAATGCCTTTCTTGCGGCAGAGAGTACGACCAAAAAACGAGCGAGTATTATAATGTCTTCTCCGATCTTTTCAGGTTTGGCCTGGAAAACTCCGCCCTGAAGCTCGGCGCAAAGGGCGAGATAGACGGCGTGGAGTACGAAATCATAGGCCGCATACGGTACCAGGACGAGGAAGAATGGGAGCTCGAAACCTGGGACGAGTGGCTCGCTGTCGACTCGGATGGCGTATTTCACTGGTTTGTCGAGGAAGATGGGGAAATCCACGCCTACACGGAGTATGTCCCGCAGTCGATGGACCTGGAAGCTTCACCTTCGCAGTTCGAGTTCGAGGGGCGGCGCTTTTCGAAAAAAAACACAGGTTTTGTTGCGCGCATCGTCTACGCCGAAGGTGAACTCACCTGGCAGCCGGAGATAGGCGAGCCCGTGAGATGTTATGATTTTACCAAAAACCACTACCAGTTCACCATCGAACAATCGGATGATGAGGTTTCGGTTACACGGGGGAGGCGGGTTTCCGTCAAGAAGGTCATTATGGCCTTCAGGAAGGACGAGTATCTTGACTCCTACGAGAACACCATGCGCAAGCGGGACCTGTATCGGAAGAAGGCCTATGTCTATCTTATCATGTGCGCCCTCTCCTTCGCTGGCGCGGTGTGGGGCTGCTTTTCCGGAAGGGAAATCCCCGGCGCCGTGGACCGCTCGGCGAGAATAATACTCACCGACAACCAGAGCAAGAATGAAGAAGGAGGGAGCTTCTTCTTCAGCCAGGTCCTGTACACGAAGGCAGTGGAGCTTTCCCGCACCGATGCGCTCTATGAGGTGCGGGTCCAGGCCGATACTTCTCTCCAGCCCATCTCCAGGGAGTGGGTTTCGTACCGGCTTATGCTAATAAAGGAAGATAAGTACCGCGAGCTCACAATGAAGGCGCCGCCCCGGGACGCATCCTCTCCCGATGCCATGTCCTCTACTCCGGGAGAAGGGGCCGGGAGCCCTCTGGGGAGCGTCCTGGACGAGGTGGACACATTCACCGAGCCGCTGGAATCGCTCTCCGTGGCCGGGGATTTTTGGGACGAGGACGGATACGACGACGAGGGATATTGGCACGAATCGGAGACGGGCGCCACAAAAGCCTTTCTTCTTGACGAGCCCGGCAGATACCATCTGTATCTTGAGGTGTACAGCCAGAACAGGCGCAATCCCGATGCGTTTACAATCACCATCTTCGAGGGTGTGCGGAGCTACCGCTACTTTGTGATTGCCCTTGTAATTTTTATGATACTCTGGGGGACCAACCAGGTCAGGGCCAGGACGTACAACGAACTTCCCTTCGATGTGGCGAAGGACTGACGGGAGAAAACCATGATACGGACGATTGTCACGAGCCTGGTGCTCATTTCTCTTTCCGGAGGGCTCTCCTGGTCCATGGTGGGATACGAAAGGGGAGGCCGGGCCTATGTGACCAGGCACAGGGAACAGCGCAAGTCCCTGCGCGTGGGAAGCCAGCGCGGCGTGTATTATCACGGCGGGCCTTACAGCTCCCGGGGGCCGCGCTTCGGGAAGTGAAGCGGCCGGGCGTTACTGTTAATATGATGGGGCCGCCTTTCCCGGGACCGAAGGCGAGAAAGCAAAACGCCCCGGCACATGAAGGGGTGAATATCTTTTCAAGAGGGGGAAAACAAGAATGGCTTATTTAACGAATCTGATGTACGGCATCTGCGAAACCGCGGTCTACTCTATCGTGGGCATCATTCTCATGGGATTGGGATTTTTAATCATCAAGGCTTTCACGCCCTTTTCCATTAAAAAGGAAATTGAGGAAGACCAGAACACTTCCCTGGCCGTCATCATCGGCTCAATCATCCTGGGGATTTCCATTATTGTGGCGGCGGTGATAATATCGCCCTCGAGCCTCCAGCGCCAGATAGGCCCGTCCTCGGGAACGCAGACTGAATCCCAGAAATAGTGAAAAGGGGCCTTCGCGTCACCGAGCAGCGGCTCCTCCTCTTCTCGGTTTTCATCCTGTCCCTCTGCGGCATTGTCTACGAGCTTGTCCTGGGTTCCCTGGCTACGTATCTTCTGGGGAACCCCGTCCAGCAGTACTCCATCACCATCGGGTTTTTCCTTTTTTCCATGGGGGTCGGCTCCTGGCTTTCCCGGTTTATCGGGAAAGACCTTCTCCGCACCTTCATCTATATCGAAGCGACCCTGGGCCTCGTGGGGGGCGTCTCCGTGACCGTCCTTACGTTGCTTTTCTCCTTTGAATCGTCGTACTATCTTCTTCACGTGTTTTTCATCGCCGCTGTGGGTGTCCTCGTGGGACTTGAAATTCCCCTCATCACCCGCGTGATGAAAAACTATGGCGACCTCCGGGAGGTCCTCTCCAGCGTTTTTTCACTCGACTACATCGGAGGGCTGGCGGGTTCACTCCTCTTTCCCCTGGTGCTCTTTCCCTATGCCGGGAGATACCTCACGAGCCTTGCCGTGGGCGCCATGAATGTGGCAATATCCATAGCCCTCATTGCCGTGGTGCGGTATCCCGGGAGGCGGCGCATCGATTATATTTACCCTGTCGGGGCGCTTCTCCTCATCGCCGCCATGGCCTTCTCCTCCAATGCTATGACGGGGCTAATGAATAAAAGGCTGTATTTCGATGATGTGGTCTTCACCAGGCGCACCGCCTTTCAGGAGATTGTCCTGACCCGCAATGGCGACGATTTCAGGCTCTACCTTGACGGGTCCCTCCAGTTTTCAACCTTCGACGAATACCGGTACCATGAGATGCTGGTGTTTCCCGCCCTCCTTTCCTGCGCCGCGCGGGAAAAGAAAGTCCTGGTCCTTGGAGGGGGAGATGGACTTGCGGTGCGGGAGATTTTAAAAGACAGGTCGGTTAAGCAGGTGACCCTGGTGGAGCTGGACCCGGTGATGACGGGCCTTGCAAAGGAGAACTCGTCGTTTCGGAGAATTAATAATGGTTCCCTGCGGGACGGCCGCGTGTCCGTCGTGACAGGCGACGCCTTTGCCTGGATTGCGCGAAGCCCGGCGAAACAGGATGTAATCATCGCCGATTTTCCGGACCCCCACGATGAGTCGATATCGAAGCTCTATTCGGCGGAGTTTTACGCAATGGTGAAGAAGGCCCTTGCCCCCGGGGGGGTCTTCGTAACCCAGGCTACTTCACCTCTTTCGGCCCGGGAGGCCTTCTGGTGCATTGAAAAAACTGTCGGAGAAGCCTTCGGCTCCTCCGTTCCGTATCATGTCTACGTGCCTTCCTTCGGAGACTGGGGGTTTGTTATGGCGCCGGCCCCCTCCCGGGGGCCCGCTTCACTTCCGGGTGTGAGGTTTCGCCACTTCTCGGCGGACACATACGCACAGGCGCGCCATTTTCCCGCCGACAGCGTCGCGGCGCCGCCGCGATTGAACACCTTCAACAGGCCCGTGCTGTACACCTACTATCTCAAGGCCTGGAAATACTCGGACAATTAGGCGAGGCGTCCCACAGCTTCACGGATTCTCTCCACGCCCTCGGCGATATTTTCGTCGGAGGTGGCGAAGGAGAGGCGTATGTTTCCGTCCGCGCCAAATTCCACTCCGGGTACCACGGCCACTTTTGCCTCCTGGAGGAGATACGAGGTGAGGATTGAAGACCTGTGGGGGGCCTGGTATTTCTCTTCAACCTTCTTCCACCCGGGAAGGGCGTAGACGCCCTTCGTGGCGGGAAAGGCGTAAAAGGCCCCGGGAGGAATCAGACAGCGTATTCCGGGTACGGAGTTGAGGCCGTCGACGATGAGCTTTCGGCGCCGGTCAAAGGAGGCCACCATGTCGGATATCACCGTCTGGTCCCCCGTGAGGGCCTCCACGGAGGCCCACTGGGCGATTGACGTGGGATTTGAGGTGGATTGGCTCTGGAGAATTTCCACCTTTTTTATTATTTCCTCGTCGCCGGCGATGTAGCCGATGCGCCATCCCGTCATGGAGTAGGCCTTCGATACGCCGTTGAGGACGATGGTGCGTTTTTTCAATTCCTCCGAAAGGTTGGCGAAGTTGCAGAAGGCCGCCCCGTCGTAGAGGATCGATTCGTAGATGTCGTCGGAAAGGACCATGAGGTCGTGTCCCAACACAACTTCCGAAAGAGACTCAAGCTCCGTCCTCGTGTAGGTTGCCCCGCTGGGGTTCGAGGGAGAGTTGATGATGACGGCCCGTGTCCTGGGCGTCACGGCCTTTGCAAGATCGGCGGCGGTGATCTTGTATCCCGTTTCTTCGCTGGAGTTGACGATAACGGGGGCGCCGCCGGCGAGTTGTATCATGGGGGGATAGGACACCCAGTAGGGCGCCGGCACGATGACTTCATCGCCCTCCTGCCAGAGGACCTGGGCCAGATTATAAAAGGAATGCTTTCCGCCGCAGTTGACCGTCACTTCCGAAACGCTGTACTCCAGGACATTGTCACGCCGGAATTTTTCTACGATGGCCTTTTTCAGTTCGGGAATTCCTCCGGCGGGGGTGTACTTGGTTTTTCCGGATTCGATGGCCCGTATTCCCGCCTCCTTGATGAAACGGGGCGTATCGAAATCGGGCTCTCCCGTACCGAAGCCTATCACATCAATCCCCTTCGCTTTCATGGCATTGGCCATGGCCGTGATGGCCAGGGTGGGGGAAGGCTTTACTTTCATGATCCTGTCTGAAAATCGCATGGGCGTTCCTCTTTCATGCGCTGTTTTTTAAAGGGCCGGAGTCCTTTTTTTCGCCGCGAAATCCTTTTCCACTGCCGTCATTGCGCGGAAAGGGCGTTCCCGAAAAGCGGGACCGGAGCAGTTGGAACAGGGTAAATGTAAAAAAGCTGGAGAATGGGGGGATAGGGCGGCCGCCGTTGCGAGGCGGGCCGGTTCCTTCGACCCATGAGAAGTTAAAAGCAGGCGGGCGAGTGTCAAGTTTTTTTGAATTATTTGTTGAAAAAAATTCCCTTATGGTTTTATCTACGGGACAACGCCGCTTTGATGCGGGCATAAGAGAACAAAAAAAAGGTACAAGGGCATGAAAATCACACTCTGGGGAGTTCGCGGCTCCATTCCAACACCATTTACTCCCCTGGGAATGCGCGAAAAGATGCGAAAAGTCTTGAGCCTCGCGACTCCCAAGGACATCGCCTCCGGTGAAGCGGTTGAGCGCTACCTCGATTCTCTGCCCTTTTCCCTGCGCGCCACCTATGGCGGCAACACCACATGCATCGAGGTGAGGACGGCGGAAAACGACCTTATCATCATTGACGGCGGTACGGGGCTTAAGTACCTGGGGGCCAAGATTATGGGGGAAGATTTCGGAAAGGGGAATGGAATGGCCACCATGCTCTTCACCCACACCCACTGGGACCATATCCAGGGGATACCGTTCTTTACGCCTTTTTACATTAAAGGGAACCGCTTCCACATCTATTCCCCTTTTGACGACATCAAAGAACGGATAGAATACCAGCAGGTCTTCAGCCATTTTCCGGTTAACCTCGATTACATGTTCGCAACCAAGGAGTTTTTTGTACTGGAAAAGGAGTCGGAGTTCATCCTGAATAATATTAAAATCGTTAACAAGAGAATGCGCCATCCCGGCGGGTGTTTCGGGTACCGTTTCGAAGAAAACGGGAAGTCCTTCGTTTTCACCAGCGACTGCGAATTCAATATCGACGAGATCGACAATATCGACACCTATGCGGATTTCTTCGGGGGGGCGGACGTGGCGGTCTTCGACGCCCAGTACACTTTCGAGGACTCCGTCATAAACAAGGTGGACTGGGGGCACTCCTCCGCTTCCATCGCCATCGACATATCGACGCGTTTCAACGTGAAAAAGCTCATCCTGTGGCATCACGATCCGGAACACAGCGACAAGAAGATGGACACGGTGCTTTCCAACGCCAAGACCTACATGAATATGGACAAGAAGCGCCGCTCGGAACTCGAGGTGGAGATCGCCTACGAGGGGATGGAAATTGTCCTGTAATACCCGCGGGGCAAAGCGGGGCGGTTAATGCCGTCCGTTTCCAGAGCGCTCCGAGCGAGAGAGGGGGTTATTTCCCCAGGCGCTTTTCCAGGGCCTCAAGCTGTTCTAGCAGTTCCTTCGGCAAACGATCGCCGAACAGGGCGTAGTTCTCGCGGATAAGTTCCGCTTCTCTGAGCCAGGCCTCACGGTCCACCCTCAGGAGCTCTTTCATATCGGCATCGGAAAGTCCGGGAAGGCCCGTCCGGTCGATCGCGTCGACCGTGGGCATGTATCCGAGTTCCGTTTCCACGGCCTTCCCGGTGCCGGCGCAGCGTTCGAAGACCCACTTGAGAACGCGGCTGTTCTCCCCGTATCCGGGCCAGAGCCATTTGCCGTCGGCGGCTTTGCGGAACCAGTTGACGTAAAAAATTTTCGGGAGCTTTTCGGCCGCCGTTTTCCCGCCCATCGATATCCAGTGTTTAAGGTAGTCTCCCATGTGGTAGCCGCAAAAGGGAAGCATTGCCATGGGGTCCCGGCGTACTGTGCCGGCCGTGAGGTCCAGCGCCGCCGCGGTCACCTCGGAACCAATGTTGGAGGCCAGGAAAACACCGTGGTTCCAGTCGAAGGCCTGGTGCACCAGGGGCACCGTGGTGGGCCTGCGTCCGCCGAATAGGATGGCCGAGATGGGCACTCCCGACGGGTCCTCCCAGAAGGGGTCGATGGCCGGGCATTGCTTCGCCGGGGCGGTGAAGCGGGAATTGGGATGCGCCGCCGGCCCTTCGGACCGTCCGGCCTCCCACTCCTTGCCTGTCCAGTCGATGAGTTTTCCCGGGGCGTCATATCCTATTCCCTCCCACCACACGTCTCCGTCCTCCGTGAGGGCCACATTGGTGTAGACAGTGTTGCGGTCTATCGTTTTCATGGCATTGGGGTTCGATTCCATGGAAGTGCCGGGGGCAACTCCGAAAAACCCCGCTTCCGGGTTGATGGCGTAAAGACGCCCGTCCTTCCCGAACTTCATCCATGCTATATCGTCCCCCACACTCTCCACCTTCCATCCGGGGATGGGAGGGATGAGCATGGCCAGGTTGGTTTTTCCGCAGGCCGAGGGGAAGGCCCCTGCTATGTATTTTTTTTCACCTTCTGGATTGGTGACTCCGAGAATCAACATGTGTTCGGCGAGCCATCCCTCGTCGCGGGCGATCACGGAGGCGATTCGGAGGGACAGGCATTTCTTCCCCAGGAGGGCGTTCCCGCCGTATCCGGAGCCGAAGGACCAGATGGTGCGCTCTTCCGGGAAATGGGAGATATATTTTTTTTCCAGGGGGGCGCAGGGCCAGTAGCCATTGTCGCTTTCGCCGTCTCCCAGGGGTTTACCCACAGAGTGGAGGCACTGGATGAATTCCCCGTTTTCTCCTAATACCTCCAGGACTTCGGCCCCCACCCTTGTCATGATGTGCATGTTTACCACCACATAGGGGGAGTCGGTAATTTCGATGCCTATCTTCGATATGGGGGACCCCACGGGGCCCATGCTGAAGGGGATCACATAGAGGGTGCGCCCCTTCATGCACCCCCTGTAGAGGCCCCGCATGGTGTTTTTCAGTTCAATGGGGTCGATCCAATTGTTGGTTGGGCCCGCTTCGTCTTTCGTTCTGGAGGCAATGTAGGTGCGGTTTTCCACCCTGGCGACATCGGAGGGGTCGGACCGGAAAAGGATGCAGCCCGGGAGCTTATTGCCGCTCAGCGGTGTGGCCAGCCCCTCATCGACCATAATACGCACAAGGCGGTCGTATTCTTCCTTTGATCCGTCGCACCAGTGGACGGTGTCGGGGGTCGTCATGGCGGCGATCTCTTCGACCCATGCGTGCAGCTTTGCGTGTTTGGTCATCACCCTTCTCCTGCTGTGGGTTCGGGAGGGCCATTTTAAGCTTGTACCATGCGCTTCAGGCCCCGGGTGACACTGTTAAAAAAGAGAGGGGTTACCGTCAAGCAAAAGATTCATTTTGTATCTATCGATGTGAGGAAATGCTGGCCGGAATTTTTTTCGGATAAGGGTCTAACCGGGCTTTAGTTAATTCAGTTTTGCTCCTGATCAGGAGATATGGAATGGGTCCGCTTATTGGTTTCTTTTAAGCACGCGGGCAATTTCCTTTTTCAATGCTTCGAGACGGTATGGCTTTTGGATGAAGCCGTCGGAGCCGCATTTCCCATCTTGCATAAGGACCTCTTCCCTTGGATAGCCGCTGGAAAGGATTATTGGAATCGAAGGCAGTATTTTTTTTATCTCTGAGGCCGTTTCACATCCGTCGATGTCCGGCATGGTGAGGTCTATGATTGCGCAGTCCACCGGCGGCCCTGAGCGGAGCATGTTCAGAGCATCACGGCCTCTGGCTGCGACGATGGTCTCGAATCCCATGCGCCTCAGCATGGCATTGGTCGTTGTGAGGACCATCGGGTCGTCGTCCACGAGAAGGACGGTAGCCTGGGATGAAGCGGCTTCGTTCCTCTCCTCCATTACGGAATCGACAGGCGATTCCATATCTTCCGCGGCAGCGGGGAAGAGGACCCGTACCGTCGTCCCGGCCCCAGGGGTGCTGTCAACCATGAAGGCCCCTCCATGGCCTTTCACTATGCCGAGGACCGCCGCCATGCCGAGCCCGCGTCCGGCGAATTTTGTGGTAAAGAAAGGATCAAAGAGGCGGCTGAGGGTGTCTTTGTCCATGCCATGTCCCGTGTCCGCCACTTCCACATATGCATATCGGCCCGGTGAAGGTTTTTCTTTGAGGTAGCTTCCGGCAAGATACTCGGCGTCACACTCCAGGTCCCCCACGGCAATGGTGACAGACCCGGTTTCCTCGTCCAGAGCTTCGGAAGCGTTAACGATCAGGTTCATGACAATCTGCTGGATTTGCGTTGGGTCCGCCTTGACCGAGACGGGGTCTTTTTCCAGGCGCATTTTTAGAACGGCCTTTCGAGTCACGGAAGAACGAATGAGGGTAGTGATTTCCTCCACGACATCGTTGAGGCGTATCAGTTTGAATTCGCCCGCCACCCGTCCTGAATAGGCCAGCATTTGTTTAATGAGGTCCGCCGCGCGGCGCGACGCCAGCACCGCTTCGTCCATGAAGGGCTTCCCTTCTGATTTCGGGTCTATGTGGAAAGAGGCGAGTTCAAGGTTTCCCATCATCGCCATGAGGAGATTGTTGAAGTCGTGGGCAATGCCGCCGGTGAGGACCCCGAGGCTTTCCAGCTTCTGGGCGTGGAGAAGGCGGCGTTCCATCTCCAGGCGTTCCTCCTCGGCGTTCCGGCGTTCCGTAATATCCGTAAACATGCCTACGATCCCCGTTAACTTTCCGTCTTCCATGATGGCCTGGCTGTTGGAAAGGATCCATCTGACCCCTCCGCTTTTGGTGACGACCCTGTATTCGTCGGGGCTGTATACACCCTTAAAGAGCTCTTGATATTTCGCAGTAATGCGCGCCAGGTCTTCGCTGTACACGAAATCCGAGAATGGTTTTCCAATGACTTCTTCCGGCTCGTATCCCGCGAGGCCGAGGATGAAAGGGCTGATATATGTGAAATAGCCCTGTCCGTCCGTGGTAAAAATGAGATTATTGCCTTTTTCAACCAGTTCCCGATACTTTTTTTCGCTCTCTCGAAGGGCCTCAGCGGCCCTGAGCTGGTACATCACGGGGCCTGCCATGGCTGCAAGGGTGCTGAGAGCGAGGCGAGTATCCTCTGAAAATTCTTTCAGCACATGGGAGGCGCAGTTCAACGCTCCCACTATTTCGCCTTCATGGAAGATGGGTATTGCCGCCAGGGCTTCAAGCTCTTCGGCGGACAATGCGCCGGATATGGGCTCGTCCAGGAATTCAAGGATGTTACGGGAGTTGGTGAAGGCCGGTTTTTTTTCGCCGATCACGTTCATCGGAGATGAGTCGGGGGGCATCACAGAGGCGGATTCGACGAAGCGTGAGCTCAATCCCCTGTGAGCCCTCAGAGTCATGATGCCCGTCACCGCATTTCTGATATAAATTCCGCCGCTGTCAACACCGTCGACTTCCATGGCGGCATTCATTATGATGTCCATTGCCTCCTGATAGTCCGCCGTGGCGACGAGGGCGACGGCAATATCATGCCGGCGGAGCAGGGTTTCATCGGGTCCTTTACGCCGGGTGTTGGTGAGAAGCTCAACATCGCCCGGGTTTTGCTTTCGGGAAAGAAGGGCCAGCATGGCTATCAGTGAGGCCACGGACAGGGCGAGGACGATATCGGTTGTTTCCGCTCTCCCGGTTTCCATAAGGGGGCCTCGGGCGGGAAGGATGCGTACTGCATAGGCGGCGCCGAGGAGCGCCATGGTGATGGCCGCCATTTTAAGGGAAATAAGCCTCTCAGTTGAAACAAGGGGCGCAGCCGCAATGAGGAAAAAGAAGGAGAGGGCTCCACGGAAAAGCATGGCGGCATCCGTGGCCTCCCGGCCCAGGAAAAGGCCGATGCCCATGGCCGTGCCGAAGGCGCCCAGGGAAATCCATGCGGCCGTTCTGTGACTGCCCCTGATGATTAGAAATTGTGAAAGCGCCGTAAGGGCCGCGCAGACGGTTGGAAGGACCGCCATGTACAGTGCTCCGGAAAGGAGGTTCGTGGCCCAGAGAAGAATATAGACGGCGATGAGCATCCAGTTGACGAAGTAAAGTCGTCGGGCCTTCACTGCCTCCCCTGGAAGGCCCGCCAGGCCGCGCCCGAGGAATATATCTGAAATTTTTGCCATGGGCGGTTCTCGTGCAAATGACGATTTTATGCCCTTTGAGGTCCTCTGTCAATGAATTTTTCAACTGATTGGATTCGCCTCTCTTTCCGCTCTTTTACTTGACTTTTCGCGGAAGATGGCGTATGACCAGGGATCCCCATACTTCGGATGATATGGCATACTGAGACATGGCATTGTTGGTCCTGAAATACCTCCTCATGGCCCTGGGGGCCGTCCTCCTCTACGAGGCCCTACGCGCCGTCGTGAAGGAGAAAATCGTGCGGCGCGTTTCCCGTTCCGCAATCCGGTATATCCGGGAAAACAGGATCAAGCTCGACCGCTTCAAGTTCATGAACAAGTTCATCGTGAAAAAAGAACTGATGAACGATGTGGAAATACATAAGGCGATGCTGGAGTACGCCCGGGAGCGGAACACGAGGATCGAGGACGCCGAGGACCGGGTGGATGAGTATATTGAGGAGATAGTCCCTTTTTTCAATCTCCTGTCGTATTACAAGATCGGCTGGTGGATAGCCAACACCATGCTAAATTTCATCTACGAAGTGGTGATTGACCGCGAAAATGCCGAGAAGCTGAAAAACATACCAGAGCACCACGCCGTTGTTTTTGTGATGAACCACAGGAGCAATGTGGACTATGTCCTGGTGGCGTACATGCTGGCGAAGAACATCTCCATCAGCTACGCCGTGGGGGAGTGGGCCCGGGTGTGGCCGCTTGAGTACATCTTCAAGTCCTTCGGCGCCTATTTTCTCCGCCGTCGTTACCGGGAGGACCTGTACCACACGGTCCTGGAAAGGTATATCCAGCTTATCAGCCTCCAGGGGGTCACCCAGGGGATTTTCATCGAAGGGGGCCTCACCCGGGACGGGCGGTTCCGGGACACGAAGATAGGCGTTATCGACTATATCATGAAGATTAAAAAAAACCCGGAATTCAGGGGGGACGTCATTTTCGTCCCGGTGGGGATCAATTACGACTGGGTCCTTGAGGACCGCTCCCTTATAGACGAATGGAAAAAAAACCGGGAAAAGAGCGGCTTTCGGGACAATATCGCCTCTATGTTCCGCATCTTCGTCAAGGCGCCGTACATGCTTTTGGCCAATACGGCGCGGTGGCTCACGGGCCGGTTAAAACAGCATGGTTACGCAAGTGTGAGCTTTGGCGATCCGGTGTCGGTTTCCGAATTTCTAAAAAAGCAAAAGAAAAGTTTTTTTAACATGGACCGGCGCGACCGCCTGTCCATCGTGAAGAAGTTTGCGGACCATCTCATGGACCGCATCGGCGATGTCATCCCGGTGACGCCGGTCTGCCTTGCCGCTTACGCCATTGTGGGGATGGGGAAATGGAATTTCGCGAAAAGCGAACTTGTCCGGGATATGGCCCGCCTGAAGGCCCGCCTTAAGGCGGACCGCCGCCGCATCGTAATCGGCAGGGCCTTCCAGGGCACCACGGAGGCCTTCCTGCGCCTCGATGTAGAAAAGGCCGACCGCCAGAAGGAGCTCGTGTCCTTTGAAGAGGAGTTCCTCGACGTGAACGAGGCGAAGAAAATGGCCGATATGGCCCTGGACATCCTGGGAAGGAGGCGCATCGTCAAAGTTCGGGGGGACGTCGTCATTGTGAACCCCGCAAAAATGCCCTACCTCCAGTATTACGCCAATTCACTCGGCCATCTTCTGGGATGACATGCTGCGCGGCGCTTTAATTGTATTGACATGCGCCGCCATCGCGGCGATCATCTTCTCCATGGCGCCATCAAAAAAAATCCCGACACGCAAGGCGGGAGGGGGAAAGGAGCGGTGGGTCTTTCTGGTGCACGGGGTCCTTAGAAGCGCCTCCTCCATGGGTAAGATAGAGGCAGCCCTTCGGGAAAGGGGCTTTTTTACTCATAACTTCAATTACGACAGCCGCCACGAGCCGATGAAGGCCGTGACGAAGAGGCTCCATCGTGAGATAGGAAAGGTGATGGGGCGCGACGTGGAATCGGTCAGTTTCGTCACACACAGCTTTGGCACCATCGTGGTGCGCTATTATCTCGCGCATCACAGGGTGAAAAAGATAGGACGCTTCGTGATGATAGCTCCGCCCAACAAGGGGTCCGAGTGGGCCCGCATCCTTGGGAAACTGCCCCTTTACCGCTGGGCTATGGGGATTGCCGGAGAAAAGGTCCAGGACGTGGAGAAGACCATCCCGAAGATCATGGCGCCTCCTCCCTGCGAATTTGGCGTCATCGCCGGGGGGTCCGGCACCTGGTTCGGTATCAATCCCCTTCTTAAGGGGGATGATGACGGCACCATTACAGTGGACGAGACAAAGCTTGAGGGGATGAAAGACTTCATCCAGGTGAAGGGCCAGCACTCCATGCTCCTGATGCAACAGAAGGTCGTCGACAATGTGATAGCGTTCCTCGAAGGGGGGACGTTCCTGCGTTGATTGCGGGAATGCGGCGCCGGTGTGTTGTGTCCGCCGTTCCAGGGCCCATGGCATACACTGTGAAGTATGAGGCGGAGAAAACTGAGGGAAGTCCTAAAAAATTGAGGGCAGTCACAAAAACCAGGTTTTCCCGCCCGCATTCGGCGGGGGAAAAAACCTGACTTCTGAATTTGCCCTTTAATTTTTTCAAGGTCCCCTGCTGACAATCGAAGAGGTCACATCATGAAGAAAGCGACATGTATCGCCCTCCTTTTTCTTGCCTTTACCGGAGGCTGTTCTTACTTCCAGAATAAATTTGCCCGCTCCATCCCGGGGACCAAGGGCACGGTGACCCTGAAGGGCATAAGAGGCCCTGTGACAATACGACGCGATTCACTGGGGATTCCCGTGGTGGAGGCGGAAAACGAGGAAGACCTCTTCTTCGGCTCGGGATATGCCTCCGCCGCGGACCGTCTCTGGCAGATGTACGCAATGACGATGATCATGCAGGGGCGTCTTGCTGAGGTCGCCGGCGAGGAGATGCTTGGGATAGACGTCTTTATGCGGTCCATCGGCGCGAAGGAGAAGCTGGAGGGCGAGCTTTCGAAGCTCGACAGAAAGCTCCTTTCGGTCCTCGAAAGCTATGCGAAGGGAGTAAATGCCTACATGGAACACAATCCGGAACTTCCCGCCGAGTTTGTTCTTACCGGATACCGCCCCGGGCCGTGGCGTCCGGCGGACACTCTCTATGTGTTCGCCATGCTCAACATGAACGTCTCTTTCAACTTTATCGAAGAGCTGGATTACCTTATTCTGGCAGGCGAGCTGGGATACGATAAGGCCGCCATGCTGTTTCCGGTCTATCCCGATGAAGACCTCCCCCTGGAGGACGCCAGGGCCCTGGCGGAAATTCCCCATCGTGAGCTTTTGGACGGTAATGTCAGGACGGCCCTTTTGGACCTTCGGCGTCGCCTGAAAGGAGTGACGCCCCTGGGGACACCGGCTTCGAACAACTGGGCGCTTGCCGGAAGCCGCACAGGGAGCGGAAAGTCCATCGTCTGCAATGACACGCACCTGGCCCTCATGATTCCCAACTCCTGGATGCTAATGCATTTAAAATGCCCCACCTATGATGCCGCCGGGGTCACCGTCCCGGGAATTCCCGTTGTTGCACTTGGATTTAACGGGAAGATAGCCTGGGGCGCCACCATGGTGATGGCGGACAGCCAGGATGTGTTCATCGAAAAACTCGACACCGTTGACGGCAAAACCCGGTACCTCTACAGGGGGGAATGGGTCCCCGTGAAGGAAAGAAAGGAAGAGTTCAGGATGAAGGGCGGAAAAACAGTGACGAGGCTGATAGAAGAAACAGTACATGGCCCCCTCTTCAATGCCTCCCTGCGAGCGATGCCCTTTCCTCCTGAGCTCCCCATCCAACCCCTGCCGATGAGTTCAAAGTACGGCATCGCCATCGCCTATGCTGTCGAGGGCGGGGCCCGTACCTTCGAAGGGTTCTACCGAATGGGGAGCGTTTCCGGCATGGCCCAGGCCCGCAGGGCGCTGCAGATGGTGGAGGGCATCTATCTCAATATCGTCTACGGTGATCGGGACAACATCGCCTGGCAGGTCACCGGGGCTTTCCCTCTCCGGAAGAAGGGGAGGGGATTTTTCCCCTCACCGGGATGGAGTGGGGAATATGACTGGACCGGGTTTGCTCCTACGGACCGGAACCCCTACCGCATCAATCCCCCGGAGGGTTTCTTCGGCACGGCTAACAACCGCACGGTCCCGAAGGGTTATCCGCTCCACATGACCTCCAGTTGGTATCATCCTGACCGTGCGGAGCGCATGGCCCATATCCTGGGAAAGAAAAAAGGCGCCACCATGGAGGACATGATGAAAATGCAGCATGATCACTTTTCCCCAATGGCGCAAAAAATCCAAAAGCTCCTATTTGAACCAGGCATGCAGGGGGAGATTGATGCCGCTACTAAGAAATGGACCCGGGCCCGAAAAGAGAGGGTAGCACGGGCCCTGGAGCTCATTTCGCCTTCCGCATTCAACTGCGTGATGGACAAAGATTCCGCCGGGGCCGCGGTGGCCGGGGCTTTTATGCACGAGTTCACCAGGGCCACCTTCCTTGACGAGCTGGGCCCCGAGGGGGGCCTTCTCTGGGAGGCCTTTATCGACGTGAACATGATGTCGTATCCCGCTCCGGAGGACCATCTTTTTGTGAGAAAGGACTCTCCTTTCTTCGACGATGTGAAAACCCCTGAACGGGAAACCCGTGTGGACATGATCGCCCGTGCCCTGGACAGTGCTATCGTTTTATGCGCCGACAGGATGGGGAGCGACTCAAAGAAGTGGAAATGGGGAAGCCTCCACACCTACCACTGGAAGCACGATTTCACGAAGAAGACGCGCTTCTTCCACGGCTACTTCAACCGTGGGCCTTATCCGGCGAGCGGTGATGTCCACACGCTCAATGTAACGACATTCGCCTGGGGCCAGGACTTCGACACATGGTGTATCCCCGCCATGCGAATGGTGGTGGACTTCGGGCTTGCCGAACCAGCGGCCTTCGTTTCGGTCCCCGGCCAGTCGGGGAACCCGTCGAGCCCCCACTACGCCGATATGATACCGCTCTTCCTGGAAGGGAAGAACCACCCGATGCCATTCAGATCGGAGAACATCGCAAAACAGTACATCGACGTGCTGGTCCTGGAGCCGAAGAAGTGAGCGTGGTTTTAGTAACGGCGCTTTCAGCCGCCGCGCTGAAAAATCATCTTGCAATAATTCATTTATCCTGATAGCCTCATTGGGTAATTGAAGGGGACCTCTAAAAATTAAATTTTTAAGTTCCCCTGGCTTGTAACTACTGGCATACCCGGGACCCGGGTTTTTCCGCCCGCCCAAGGCGGGCGGAAATCAATAGTTGCTGACAAAAAAGGAGGCGCCCCATGCCCTATTCAACTAAGGCAGGTGATATCATGACGACCAATGTGGTGACCATCGCTCCCTCGGAAAGCGTCGCCGAAGCGGTGCGCCTCATCTGTGACCGGGGGATAAGCGGGCTTCCCGTGGTGGACGGAGATGGAAAGCTCGTGGGGATCGTTTCGAAGACCGACCTTATCGCCCATGAGTACGAAGCCCAGTTTGACAGAATGTATGAGGTGGATTTAAAGGCGATCTTCGGCTCCATGGATATGACCGCTGCCGTGTCGACGGGGCCCGGCCTCGCCGGGTCGGACCAGGAAGGCGCCAGGGTTGAGAATATCATGAAAAGGTCAGTTGTTACGGCCTCATGCGACACCTCCCTGACGGAGATTGCGGGACTTATGCAAAAAAACAACATACACCGCATCGTCATCATCGATGGCGGAAAAGTGGCGGGGATCGTCACCTCCATGGACCTGCTGAAATTCATCGTAGAAAAGGGGACCCCCGGAGGCGGCAATGCCTGACCATGGAAGGGAGGACCAGGCGAAAAAAGTTAGGCGGGTCTCAGTGGAAATTTCCCCGGACGGTATGGAGGCCTTTATCACCCTCGGGGCGGTCCCGAAGCTTGCCCCGGTGACCGCGAAGGAAGTGAGGGAGGACCTCTCCAAATCGGGTGTTGTCCCGGACTGCATTATAGAAGGGGAGATAGACCGTCTCGTTACTTCGGGGGCGGCGAACGTCAAGGTTGCAGTTGCCCGCGGTACCGCCCCCGCGCCGGGCGTTGACGGACGGGTGGAGTATTTCTTCGATTACGAATCGATGGGGAAGCCACGCCTCGACGAGGCGGGACGCGCCGATCACAGAAACTTAAACCTCATTATCAATGTGAAGGCCGGTGACAGGCTTGCGGTCCTGCATCCCCCGGCGCCGGGCATCCCGGGGAGGTCGGTGACGGGGAAAGATGTCCCGCCTCCTGAGCCGTTGGAGGCGTCGCTTATGGCCGGACCCGGCGCCCGCGCCGACGAAGCTAATCCAAACTTGATTGTGGCCGCGGCCGATGGGGCCGTTGCGGTGCGAGACGAAACGATCCGGGTAGACCCGGTGATGGAACTGCCGGGGGACGTCGATTACGCCACGGGGAACATAGATTTCAGGGGGGCCCTTACAATAAAGGGGGACGTGAAACCCGGGTTCTCCGTGCGTAGCGACGGGAGCCTCGTGGTCCTGGGGACCGTGGAGGACGCCGACGTCGGCGCCGGAGAGGACCTCACCGTCATGTCCGGGTGCGTGGGTACAGGGAAGGGGAGTCTCGAGGCGGGCGGCTCCGTCTTCGTTCGCTTCGCAGAACGCCAGAGAATCTCGGCCCGCCGCGATGTGGTGGCGGGGGAATACCTCCTGAACTGCACCGTCCGGGCGGGAAACGCCGTAAAAGCGTCGGAAAAACAGGGCCTCATACTGGGCGGCGAGATAACCGCTGCGTCATCGGTGACGGCGAAGGTCCTGGGGAACGACCAGGGAGTGGCTACGAAAATCACAGTGGGGTACAGCGGCGAGGTCCTGGCCAAGCTGAAGGAGCTGGGCGACCGGGAGCGCCAGGCCCTTGAAAACACGAAGAAAGTGAGGAAGGGCTTCGATGTCTTGAAGCGGATAAAAATCATCAAGCGGGAGCTTCCGAATGACAAGAAGGAACTGCTGGCGAAGCTCGCCGAGGTTTCGAAAAAGCTCCAGGCCGTAATTGATGAGGCGCGCAGGCGCAAGGAGGAAATCCTTGCGGAGCTTGGATTGAACGAGGATATGAGCGTCGCAGTCCTTGAGGCGGCCTATCCCGGCGTGTCGATATTCTTCCGCGAGACGGGGTACCGTGTGGAATCGAAGGAGCAGTGCGTGACATACCGGCTTATGGGTGGTGCTATAAAGAAGACCTTCTCCGTGTAAGAAGCAAAGAACTTCACAACCATGTTAACGGCCGCTGATGGGGCATGGAGCGTACGATGCGAGACGCGTTGAGGGGCCGGGCGCACGGATTCCTCCGGGAACGGCTTTTTGTTCGTTTGAATTGGCATTTTGACGGGCCAAAAAATTTCTTTACAGCACAACCGTGCCATTTTAGTATCGCCGCGTTGGAAATCACTATAGGGGTTGCTGTCGAATGGCGGAGAAAAAAAAGAGCGCGGGCAGTAAAAATTCGGCATCGAAAGTGAAGAAAGCCGAGAAGAAGGCGCCTACGAAGAAAGTTGCGACGAAAAAAACTTCTTCACCACCTTCTGAAAAATCTTCGCTGAAAAAAACGGCGGCGAAAAAAATGGAAGAAAAAAATTCGCCTGTCACTAAATCGAAGGCAAGGCGCACCAAGAAGAAAACCAATCTCATGCGGCTTTGCTCGGAAATGAACAAGGTCACCCTCGATGCCGTCGATAAGGAAGTGACTAAGCGGTTCAGGATCCTTATTGACGCCGCCGAGGAAGATATAACGAAAACCAGCCTGCAGTCCTTGCTCAAAAACTGGAAAGAGGCGGATCTTGGCCAGTTTCATGAAAGCTTACAGCCCTACGTGAAGCACTTTGTCTTTATGGTGAAACGCAGGAGCGGAAGGTGACTCCCCGTTACCGTTTCTTTCCTTTCATGTAGAATATGACCATTACACTGAAAGCATTCGCCGCCGCGGCGGAGGCCTGCGGTTTTAGGGACAGGGAATTTGATGTTCCCGAAGGGGATACCGTGGGGGACCTTGTGGACCTCCTCGCGGCCTCATATCCGGGGCTTCTGCCCATGAGGACCGATCTGCTTATCGCGGTGAACGAGGAATACTCGGAGACAGGCCGTCGGCTTGCCGACGGCGATGTTGTGGCGGTGTTTCCGCCGGTCAGCGGAGGTTGAGCCGCCCATGGTGAAGGTTACCCTGCAGAAGGAAGCGATCAACACCCAGGCAGCGCTCGCCGGGGCAGGGACGGACGCCGATGGCGCCATCCTTGCTTTTATCGGCAGGGCACGTAACTTTTCGCAGGGGAGGGAAGTCCTTCGCCTGGAATACGAAGTGTACGAACCCATGGCGAAAAAGGAGCTGGAAAAAATTGTCGGGGAAGCCGTGGCCCGGTGGAAAGTAACGCATTGCATCGTCATTCACAGATACGGCACAGTCGGCATAGGGGAACCGAGCATCCTGATCGCCGTTTCTTCACCCCATCGAGACGCCGCTTTTCAGGCGGTGAGATACATCATCGACACTGTGAAAAAAACCGTTCCTATCTGGAAAAAAGAATTTTTTGCCGACGGCGAGGTCTGGGTGTCTGAGAGGAGTTGAAAGCCCTCGGCCCTCTTTGGAATGTCCGCAGCGTGCCCGTAAATCCTTTTCGTCTCACCATGTGTCGCATTGACGCCAGGGGGCCCTTCCCCGTCCTTGTATTCTTCCGTTTCTTTATATGCTCTCTATGCTGTTGAGGTTACACCTCCGCGAGAAAAGAAAAAAGCGGTTGTTTGATGGGGCTTTAAAAGTAAATTTCCCCTCCGATTGAATTATATTCTTGTAATATGCGGGGCGTACGGCTACGATGTAAAACTTGAGGGTATTCACAAAAATCAGGTTTTTCCTGCCGCCGAAGGCTGCAGGAGAAACCTGATTTTTGAAAATAAATTCAACGGACATACAAATCGTCGCACTGCCATGTCGGGAGAAAATATAATCGGCCTCATAACGGACTTCGGCAACGACGATATGTACGTCGGCGTCGTGAAGGGCGTCATATACGGAGTGAATTCACGGGCCCGAATAGTCGACATAAGCCATGGCGTCGCCTCGTACTCCGTGACAAATGGGCAGTACTGCCTTTATTCCTCGTACCGGTATTTTCCCCGGGGCACGGTTTTTTTCGTAATAGTGGACCCCGGAGTGGGGTCCAGGAGGCGGGCCATAGTGGCCCGCGATCGGGGTTACATATTCGTCGCCCCGGACAATGGCATACTTGACGCCGTCCTTACGGCATCGGCGGAGGTTTTCACGCTCCGGGAAGGCCAGTTTGGGGACATTTCCGCCACATTCCACGGACGGGACGTTTTTGCCCCTGCATCCGCCATGTTAGCCATGGGGGCCGATCCCCAAAGCTTCGGCGACTCCGCGGAGGGGCGGGTGCGAAAACCTTTCCCCATGTACGGCCCGGCCGATGGCGCTGATGGCGCCGCTGAAGGCGCTTTTAAAGGGAGTGTCGTGCACGTGGACAAGTTCGGCAATGTTATAACGTCTTTTCCCAATGATCTCCTTTCCGGGGGGAATGGGTTCCTGGTCCGTGGCGCCTGGGGCGTTTTTTCAGCGAGGCCCGTTTGCACTTTCTCCGACCTCAGGAAGGGCGAGGCGGGCGTCATATCCGGAAGCTCGGGCCTCATTGAGATTGCGTTGCAACGCGCATCTCTGGCTGAACGTTACGGAATACATATCGACGACTCTATTGTGATGCGGCATGGATGAGAGGAAAATCATAATACTCGTGGGGGACGGCATGGCCGATTATCCCATCGAATCCCTGGGAGGCCGTACGCCTCTGGAAGCGGCCAGAACGCCGAACATGGACAGCCTGGCGAAAAAAGGGATATTCGGCCTCGTGAAAAATGTCCCGGACGGCATGGCGCCGGGGAGCGATACGGCCAACCTGTCAATTTTCGGCTACAATCCGGCGGAATTCTACACGGGAAGGGCCCCCCTGGAGGCCCTTAATATGGGGATTGACCTCGGCGCTGATGATGTTGCTTTCCGGTGTAACCTGGTGACGGTCCGCGACGGCATCATGCGGGATTTCAGCGCCCGTCATATCGAAACCGGTTTTTCCCGGGAAGTTATCGCCGAGATCGCGGAGCAGATTGAGGGCGGCGGAATTGAGCTTTACGCCGGAGTGTCGTACCGAAACATCCTCGTTTGGCGCGGCTATCCTTATGTCGGAATTCCGGAAACCACGCCGCCACATGACATCCAGGACAATGAGGTCGCTCCTTATCTTCCCAGCGGCGAGGGGGCAGAGAGGCTTTTGGACATCATGAAACGCTCCACGGAGATCATCTCCTCGTCGGAGAGAATGCCGTCCCTGAGAAAAAAATTTCGGGGCGATCCCACGTCGATCTGGCTCTGGGGTGGAGGTTGGAAACCGGGCATCGCGACTCTTTCGGAGCGCTTTGGCCTCCACGGCCATACGATCTCGGCGGTGGACCTGATCCACGGTATTGGGCGCGCCGCCGGTTTGACCCCCCTTTTCGTGGACGGGGCGACTGGATATCTCGATACGAATTATAGCGGGAAAGCGAAGGCCCTGGTGGAAGCTCTGGAAAGCGCAAACTTTGTTCTCCTCCATGTCGAATCCCCTGACGAGTCGGGCCATGAAGGAAACCTTGAGCACAAGATCAAGGCCATAGAAGACTTCGACCAAAAAGTGGTAGGGACCGTCATGGAGGCGCTGTCCCGCTTCGACGACTACTCTCTCCTGGTGCTTCCCGATCACCCCACGCCGGTCGCCCTTAGAACGCACAGCAGTGAACCTGTCCCTTTTGCCATCGAGAGGAAGGGGAGGGGGAATGCGGGGTTTTACATGGATAAGGGGAGGGTCACGGGATTCAACGAAAGCTCCGCGGCTTCCACGGGGCTTCTGGTCGAAAGGGGGTACGATCTGATTGGCATTATGTTAGGCCATGATATACATATGGTAACCTCAACAGCTTAGGGGAAAATTTAATTATTTAGAGGTTGGCTTGGGTTTTTCCGACCGCCGAAGGCGGTCGGAAAAACCTAATTGTTTGGAATTGCCTTTTGAAGTTCACATCTGTGTTTTTACGGTGGGATATGGATATTTACAGGTCTAGAATAAAAAACTTTGATGGCCCCCAATCGGGAAGCAAGTATTTTGGGAAAAAAAGCCTGGCTGTAAAAATAATCCTTGGTGCGGCGGTAGCCGCTGTCGTCGCCGCGGCGGTCCTTGCGGTGAAGCTCACCGCGAAAACCGGGCTTGAGGAGGCCATCGCGGAGTACGATGACGGAGACTACGTTGAAGCTCTGATAATCTTAAACTCACTGGCCCCCCAGGTGCAGTATGAAAAAGGGGAGGCAGTGTACTACTACCGCTGTAAGGCGCTGAACCGGCTCGCGGAAAGGACGGAGCGCCGCTACAGGGACGAACTGACGCTAATCGCTGCCCCGGGAACTCCTAAAGACCGGCGAGAAAGGGAGCTTCGGGAGCTTGAGGAAGAGCTTGGTATAATCAATGGAAAGGTGCAGGGGGACCTCCGCGTGGCCGTATCGGGAGGCGCAGGAAGGATCGTACCCGGCGGCCGCTTTTATGATGAATTTATCTCGCGCTTCAAGGGAAGCCGTTATATAGAGGACCTCGATTTCGAGGAAATAGAGAAAATTGAAAGGAGCGATGGGGGCCGCTTTTTAGGCGCCCTGAGCAATTTTTACGCGAAGTATCCCAGGACCCTGTATCTTTCCCAGGTGGTCCGGATGCTTTTCGCAAACTTGGAGAAGAGCGGCGTCGATCTTTCCACGAGGGCCGACATGCTGACAGGCATGATCGTCGATTACGCCCGCCGGTATCCCACAAGCTCGGAGATCCATAGGATTTTCACCTGCAGGGGGGACGAGGTAAACTTAAGGAGCGCGCCGGGGATCCAGGGTAAAGTCGTGGGAAAGGCGGGGAAGGACGAGATGCTCATTCAGATCGAAAAGTCCATGGACACGGCACAGGTGGGAGATACAAGGGATTACTGGTACCGCGTCATGTCCCTCCGGGGGCTCCAGGGGTGGATTTTCGGGAAATTCATGGCCCCCTTCGACCTGTCAAAATACGGCGGGGCCGATGTTGCGGAATCCTGGACCTTCGAAGAAAATTTCGGGGAATGGAGCGATTCCAACACTCCGAAAAACTGGCTCCACCTTCCCGGGAGTGATACATTCTCGGTCCTTTTCTATGAAAAAGCCGGAAGGCGCCTTGCGAAACTATCTTCCGCCGCCGGCGGCCTTGCGGGACTCTACCGGAGGACGCCAGGGTCAGGAGGGTTTGTCCTCAAGGCCCGGGGGCGCTTCGTATCCGGCGACCCGGTGGTCCTCGTCGCTTTTTCAACGGGGAGCGGATATTATGGAGTGAGGCTGGGACAGGGGGAGCTGGATGTTTGCGGGAGAAAAGTACCGATGAATACCGGGGAATGGCGCGATTACACCATCGCAAGCGATGACGGCCGCTTCGCCTCCGTGTCCGTGGAAGGAGAACTCCTTTTAAACAAAATTCCACCCGGGCGAGATGCCGCCTTCGCCGCTCCCGGCATGTACTGTCTGGTGTCTAAAAAAGGGGAGAGCTCCTCCGCGGAGCTTGAGTACGTCAGGTTGAAATAAACCCCGGCGAGGCTGCGCCGGCGCGGAAGGACTTCCACGCCAGCGTGGAAGTCTACCACTCGTCGCTTTGCTTATCGTAAAATTTTTCGCGGACCGTGGCGGATATGTCGTCGATGTACAGGTAGTTCCACATCGGAAGCCTCCCGGTGTTGCCGGGGTTATACATGATTTTGGTTATTTCAATCTGGGTCTTCTGGCTGAGGTACTTGTCCATCTGCGCCACGTCCTTGGGTATGTTGACCGTGAGTTCCCGCCACCCCTGGTAGTTCAGCCTTCCCATGATTATCCGGTGGCTTGCGCCTTCCGAGTCCTTGATCATAAGGGACAATTCACCGGAGAGGTCCTTGCCGTAGACCCACATCGAAATTGACTGGCAGTATTTGTCGATCGTAAGCTTTTTGGGCGGGGTTATCTGGATTACGTCGCCGGACTTGCCGAGGATTTTCACTCCGAGATATTTTTTGGAGTCCTTGGCGGGAGAGGGAAACTGGTCGCGAACGGCTATGCCTCCCTTCTGGTGTCCCGTAGACTTGTACGAGATGCTGGATTCCGGGAACTGGGTGGTCTCGAAATCCTCCAGGATAATTTTTGTGTATACCCGAGTTGGGGTGCTTTCCTTTTTTTCCTGTTTGTCCTGGGGGAAGGCCGGCAGGGAGAATGCGCCGATAATTATAAGCGATAGGAATAAACGTTTCATCCAGTGAAACCTCCTTGATGTATTCGCGGAAATGGAACCAGTGCCTAATTAGTACTTGTGTTGAGAATAGATGATAACAATGATGTTGTCAATCAATTTCTGTAATCGGGAAATGGATCCACGATGGGGGGCCTTGAAAGGGCCACATCTATGGAAGGGGCGGAAGTCTGCATGGGGATTGATGTAGCGATAATTGCAGCGTATCTGGCGGTTACCATTGCCCTGGGACTCTGGTATTCCGGGGTAAAAAATGTAGGGGATTACTTCCTGGGCGGCCGGAACGTCCATTGGGCCCTGGCGTCCCTATCCATCGTGGCCACGGAAACGAGCGCCTTGACGGTCATTTCGGTGCCGGGAATTGCCTATATGTCCGGGATGGGATTCCTTCAGGTGGCCTTCGGCTACCTGGCCGGTCGGATATTTGTATCGTATCTTCTTCTTCCGCGCTATTTTCAGGGGAGATTGGAGACGGTATACCAGTTTCTGGAACGGAGCTTGGGAGCTTCCTCAAAAAAAGCCGTATCGGCCCTCTTCCATGTGACACGGGTCCTGGCGGACGGCGTGCGCCTCTTCGCCACGGCCCTTCCCCTGACGGTGATGACGGGATGGGACTACCGGGTGTCCATCGCCATCATCGCCGCCGCAACGCTTGCCTATACCTTTTACGGCGGGATCCGGTCCGTCATCATCACCGATGCGGTACAGCTCTTTCTTTATCTTGGCGGGACCGCCGCGGCCCTCTGGTACCTCTTCCACACCATGGACGCGCCGGCCTTCGATATCGTCCGCGGAATACCCCCGGCGTTGTTGAAGGTTTTCCACACCGGTACAGAATTGGGTTCCGACGGCATTTTCCGTTCGTACAATATTGTTTCCGGGCTTTTAGGGGGCGCCTTCCTCTCTTTCGCGTCCCACGGAACGGACCACCTGATTGTCCAGCGGGTCCTCGCTTGCAGGGACCTCCCTTCGGCGCGCCGGGCGATGGTCACAAGCGGAGTGGTGGTCATTTTTCAGTTCGCCCTGTTCCTGTTCCTCGGGCTCATAATTCGCGAGTATATGAAAGGCGTTGAATGGGCCAGGAGCGACGAAGTGATACCGTACTTCATTGTCCGCGTGCTTCCTCCGGGGCTCAGGGGCGTCCTTCTGGCGGGTATTTTCGCAGCGGCGATGTCGAGCCTCAGTTCCACCATAAACTCCCTTTCGTCTTCAACCTGTATGGACCTCGCGGAGATCGATCGCCGGGCGGGTATGACGGAACGGAAAAAGCTTTTCGTCTCACGTTCAGCGTCCCTGGCTTGGACCGCCGTCCTGGCGGCCGTGGCGGTCGTGTTCAACTACACCACGGGGGCCCTTGTGGAAACGGGGCTATCCATCGCCTCGGTGACTTATGGAGGGATGATGGGGATTTTCGTGATGGGCAGGCTCTTTCCCGGGTTGGACGACCGTGCCGCCCTGGCGGGGATGGGGACGGGCATTGTCGTGACTGCCCTGATCGCGGTGTTCACCCAGCTTTTCTGGCTCTGGTTCGTCGCCCTGGGATTTGCCGTATCCTTCGCGGCTGGAGCGGCGGCAAACCGCCTCCTGGGGGGCGGCGCTATTCGCTGAAATCTTCGATGATTTTCAGGGAGGTGTAGGCGTCGTCCCGGGCGACGAAGTCGTCCTCGAAGATGACGATGATTTCGGTCCGCACGCCCTTTTTGATGACGAAGTAGTATTCCCCGCAGAGTTTTCTCACGAGGTCTATCCCGCGTCCCGTTTCCGATATGTGCTCTGTGATGTTCTCTCCGGTCGCCGCAGCGTGGGCCAGGAGCTGGTCCTGGACGATGACGCCGTTGATGCTCTTCAATATCCGTTCCCTGGAAAGTTTTCCATTGTAATCGTTGATGGATATGCCATACGCCGTTTCCCCGGCCGCGAAGAACATCTCGACGTGCTGTCCCTGTCGCAGTTTAACGGGGATGCGCCTTTCCTTTTCTGAAGTGAGGCCGTGGGAATGATATACCGCGTTGATGGCCATTTCGTTGAGGACAAGGTTCAGCATCATCCGGTTCTCTATCCTGAAGCCCCATCCGTCGATCTGGGAGAGTATCATCTCGATGGCTTTCTGGATCTGGAGCGACCCGGTGACGCGGATCTTTTTCATCTCCCGGATGTTTCCGATGTAATTTTCCAGGCCGAAAATGTTCTTTTTTGTTATGAGTTTATCCGAGAGCCGCAGGAGCTGCTCGGCATTCAGCGGCTTGTGCAGGACATTGCCGATGCCTTCGGCGAAAATCCTGTCGAAGAAGGTGTCAATATTTTTTCCCGTGGTCATGATGGCGGGGATGTAAGGATAATATTTTTTGATGTAGTCGTGGAGGTCGAAGGCGTTGTCCCCGGGAAGCTCCACCTCCGAGACTACGAGGTCGAAATCATAGGCCCTCAGCTTGGAAATTGCGTCGTACGCCGAGTCGGCCAGGGCCACGGAGTATCCGGCCCCCGAAAGAACTTCCTCCATCGTGTCCCCGTATCCCGTGGCGTCGACCACCAGGACCCTGTAAGCCATCTAACGCTCCTTTTGTCCGGCGCAATCCGGGTTATTGTTTCGCCCCGCTTCGGGCGATCATGGTATCCAGCATGGCCTGCTTTTTTTTCACGCCGGAGATGTAAGTGCCGATTATCCTGTCGAAATTGATGTCTCCCTTGATAATGCGGTACCGCTCCGTTTCCAGGGTCCCCAGGTCAGTGGTGATTTTTATCTCGCTGGCGCGCCGGGCATATTTCTCGGCATCGCGCCAGAAGGGGAGGGCCTCCCGGTAGCACCGTTCGGCGATGTCGAGGCTCTCCCGAATGTCCTTCGCGAAATCGGCGCTGTAAAAGGGGATGGTGCGTTTGTCGTACCGGGCGGCGATTTTGAGATGGTCCCGGAGCAGAAGCATGTTGATGTGCATGAACATCAGGTTGCGGTACTTGAGGTATTCTTCCTCGGTCTCGATTTTAGTGAAGGCCTGGGAGGGGTGCCGGAATTTCAGGGTCAGGGCTGTTTTCAGCCTGTCAATGTTGCGGCGCAGTGTGTTCTCGTTGTAGTACTGTTTCAGCCCGTAAAGCAGATAGTAGTCCTCGACATAGTGGGGGACCGTGTAGTAATGGAGGCGCACCCTGGGAATGTAGTCTGAGAAGGGAGTGTATTTCTTCTTTTCGCTGAAATGCTGGTACTGGTAATCCTCGGCCGCGCCGGGGAAGGCGAAGGCCAGGGTTAGGACCACGCATGCTATCTTCCATATTTTCATGAAATTATCATTCCCGTCGGACAGTACCACCATGAATATGTATCGGCAGTTTCCGGGCCTTCGAGAAGGGTAATTTCTACATTTCGGGGTCCTCCTGGAAGAGGTCCGGCGTGAAGGAGCGCTTCGTGTCCCGGAAGCTGTCGGCCCTGTTGATGAAGGCCCGTACCACCTGGGCGTCAAACTGGCTTCCCGCCCCGTCGGCGATTATCCGGCAGGCCCTATCGTGGGGATAGGCCTCCTTGTAGGGGCGCTTGCTTGTAAGGGCGTCGTACACGTCGGCCACGGCAACGATGCGGGCCGAGAGAGGGATTTCAATGCCCTTTCGCCCCTCGGGATACCCGGAGCCGTCCCATCTCTCATGATGATAATAGGCGATCTCCTTGCCAATGTTGAGGTAGGAACGGCCCCTGACCCTGCTTTCAGCTTCTTCAATTGTGCTTCCCCCGATTACCGAGTGTTTTTTCATGACCTCGAATTCTTCCGGGGTGAGGCGCCCGCGTTTTTGCAAAATGGAGTCGGGAATTGCCACCTTCCCGATGTCGTGGAGAGGGCACGAGTTGACCAGGTCGGTTATGTACTCCTCGGTGATGTATTCCCTGTAATCGCCGAAGGAAGACATTTCCCTTGCGAGGATTTCCGTGTATTTCATGATCTTGTCCAGGTGGGCGCCGGTTTCAATGTCCCGGTATTCTGTTAGCTTCGCAAGGGAGAGGATGGTGATGAGCTGGGCCTGGTTGAGGCGCCGTTGAAGATCCTTGGAGCTTTTCTCAAGGCGCGCCTTCTCGGTGATGTCGAAGAAAAACCCGATTAGGGCCGACGGCCTGTTCCTTTCGTCCCGAAGGACGGATTCCCGGTACATCACCGTCGCAGTGGTCCCGTCCCGTCGCCGGAAGGGGATTTCCAGCGATACCTGGTGGCTGGTGCCGATGGCTTCGCCGGTGATGTCGAGGAATACCGGTGGACTCTTCATCTCCCCGGGGCCGATAATTTCAGACAGGGGACGGTGCAGCATATCTGCCATGGTATGGCCGGTGATGTTCGAGCCCCCCCTGTTGATGCTGGTGATCTTACGGGAAAGGTCCATGGTAATAATTCCGATGTACTCGTTCTGGATGATCTTTTCCTGGAATTCCGTCAGGTCCCCGATGAGGGATTCCATCCGTTTTCTTGCGGTGATATCCCGCGCCACAATCTGAAATGATGACCCGTCGGGCTGAAGGGACACCGACATCTCGGCCCAGAGCTCGCCTGGCCCGGAGACCTTCATCTTGGCTTCTATGAGGTCCGGGAAGGCTCCCCCGCACAAAAGGTTTTCTACCGCGTCCATGAGTTTCTTTCTGTCGGAGCGCTGGAAAAGCGTGTAAATTTTCATGCTGGAGGCACGGTGCGGGGAATAGCCGGTTTTCACGCTGAAGGTGGGGTTGGAGTAGCCGATATTCCCGTCCCGGTCGCAGAGGATGATCATGTCGCGGGAGTTTTCCACCAGGGCGCGGTAGCGCACCTTTGATTTAATAAGGCTTTCCGAGTTTTTCTGGCGGCCGAGCTCCACGGCGGCGGAGTTGGCAAGGAAATCGTAATATTCGTAGTTGCTTTCCAGCAATGATGTCTTGGCAAAGACGGCAATCGCGCCGTTCACCGTTTTACTCGTTTTCAGGGGGAGGATGATGAGGGACGATCCCTGGAATACTTCCGCGGCCATGTGGTTTTTCTCCGGCGCCCGCGTGAGCCTGCATTCCGCAAAGAAATCGGCGATGCCTTCGACGCCCCGGTAAAAAAGGGGCTTCCCGGTGCTGGCGGTCTTCGAAAAGGGATTGTCCGCATATCTCTTAGGATGGATCTTGATGCCGATTAGGTCGTATCCGAACAGATTTTTGAAATCTTCAAGCCTGTCCCTGGGATAGATATCGGCGATGTACATGCTGTCCTTGTCGATGAGGGCGAAGATTGCGCACTGGGCGTCGAGGTTTGCGTAGCCCTGGAGTATCTTTTCGGCGCTTTCTGCGATATTCGAGGCCCCCCTGATTTCGTGGACCGTATTGACCAGGACGGAGAGGGTCTTCTCCTTTTCACGCAGATCATGGGTCCTGCTGTTAACCCGCTCTTCAAGCTGGAAGCTGTATCTCTCGATCGCCGATTCTGCGTTCCTTCTGGCCGTTATGTCCTCCATCGTCTCCACCACGAAGAGGGTTTCGCCATCTTTCGATGAAATGGGCGTGGAGGAGATGCGGTAGTAGGTTTCGGCCCCGTTTCGGGTTGAGCGGAATTCTCTTTCAATGGCGGTGGGGGAAGGGCCCCTATTGTCGAGGGGGCAGTCGGCGCAGGGCGCGTCGCCGGACCCGGACTGGATGACTCGATAGCAGGGGAGGGGGGCCTTTTCCTCTAAATGAGGGTGCCATTCCCTGAAGACCCTGTTGGCGAAAACAATTTTCCGTTCCCGGTCCGTGATGAAGATGCCATGTGGAATCGAGTCGAATATGGACCGGATCGCGGCGCTTTTACCAGAACCGAGAATTGAAAGGATATATAATTCCGAAATATCCATCTATGCCCCGCTTTGTGGTTCGTTCGGCATCAAAAGATCCGCCCCCCCCTCGGGACCGCGTGCGATGCCGTATTACACTCATCCCCTCACACATCTAGACAGTCCCGGGTTCCCTCAAAGCGGAGTACACCGATGGAAGACTTTATCTATTTTTATTTTATTATAGCGAATTTCGTTATAAGTTCAAGAAAAATTTTCCGTGAATTCAAAAAAAGAATCGACACTTTCAGGAGGGTGGGCGGAGCGGGGAGTCACTCGGAGTTCGCCGCGTAGGAGGGTTCTTTTTTTACGAGGATTTCCTTAATTTTTGATTCTCCCGCTGAAAAATACACAATATGGGATTCAAGAATTTTATATTCACTCATCAGTTTAATAAATTCTTCATCGATCAGGTGCTCCGCTATTTCAGCTTCTCTGAATGTCTGCGGGTTGATGAATACTGTCTTCATTCAGGATTCCTTTATAGTTAGTGTGAAAAGGCCGGAAGATAATGGGAACAAAATCAGGATAAAAACAAGCTATTTCACGAGATTTTTTTTGTCCACAAATAAAATCGACTTTTTTAATTATTTCACGGGCTCAATGCACGAAGGCTGATCGTGGAAAGGGCTGTTGACCGTCCTGGAGACGCGATATGCCTCGAAGTTATCGGTCTCGTTTGCGTCAAGAGTTTTTTCGAGATTGTGCGGGTCTTCCTCCGACCTGTCGAGCCATCGGAGTATGTTTTTTCCACTCAAGATGACGGGCATGCGGTCATGGACCGCCGCCGCGGCCCCCCGGGCCGGCGCAGTGACGATGGCGCCCGTGAGAAGCTCCTTTCCTTCAGAGTCGCGCCATCGGTCGTAGAGTCCGGCGAAGGCCATCGGCTTTCCCGAGGCTAACTTGAAAAAAAATGGGGTTTTCGCCGAATCTTCGCGTTTCCACTCATAGAAGCCGCTTGCGGGAATGATACAGCGCTGTCGTCGGAACGCTTTCCTGTACGAAGGCTTCTCCGCAGCGGTTTCCCTGCGTGCGTTTATCATCCTGTGACCGATGGCGGGGTCCTTTGCCCAGGAGGGAACGAGCCCCCATCGCAAGGCGATGGTCACGAGCGGACCGTTGTCGATGATCGCGAGGACCTCCTGGCCCGGCGAAACGTTGTAGCGGACTCCGGGCCAGTAGAGTATGGCGGTGCCCGGCGCAAGCTCCACAAGTTCCTCTTTGGACAAGAAGAAGGCGAATCGTCCGCACATGGCAGTACCTCACTTCCCGATGGGGGGCCGACGCGGGGAACGCCGCGTTTTTTCCGCTCCGGCAGCTTCTACCGGTAGCGAAATTGGACGGCAACGTCAATGATTATTTACGGGCAAACCGCGCGGAATCCGGATACCATGGTTGTGGATGCGCTTGACATGTGTACTAAATGATTCTGGATGAAAAACCGATAATCCTGGTAAGGGCGCCATCGGTGGTCCAATGCCGGCCCGATTGCGGGTATCAATAAAACGAGGTTTGCCATGATGTCCCAGGCTGTTCCCAGTGAAGTAGTTTCAATCTACAACAATGCCCTCATGCTCTCCACCAGGGGCGATTACACCCAGGCCCTGAACGAGTACGAGCGCGCCATTACCATGTATCCATCGTTCATTCAGGCTTACAACAATATCGGCGAGATATATTCGCGCCTCGGTAAAAGCGAGCTCGCCATATCGACCTACATGAAGGCACTGAAAATCAACAAAAACAACAGGGTCCTCCTCAATCTGGGCGTGGAATACTACAACCGTCGGGAATACGGTAGTTCCCTCCGTTATTTCCTCGACTCTCTGGCCCAGGACCGGGAGTTCCTCGAAGGAAATTTCTACACGGCAATGGCGTATTTCAACCTCAAAGACCTTAAAAACGCCGAGGTCCACTTTCGAAAGGTGGTCGGGCTTGAGAAAAAGCACGAAAAAGCGGGTTATCTGCTGTCTTATATTTACTATGAATGGAAAGAGTACGCCCGGGCCATCGAGTGCCTTGAAACTATCCGCGACGTCGCCGCCGACAGGGCTTTTTTCAACAAATATTATGGCTTTTGCTGTTACCATCTGGGGAGGTACAACGAGGCGGTGAAGTATCTCACCACGGCCCTGGAAGAGAACGCGGGATATGAAAAATTCAAAAAATACCTCAGGGGCCTTACATACGAGAACAAGCTCAAAGAGTTGGGCGATATCGACGGCAGAATCCTGGAGATGGAGCGGAAGCTTATGGGAGATGGGGCCTCCATCCGTGAATACACCCAGTTGAGTATGCTCTATATTTTCAAGGGGGAATATAAGAAAGCGGAGAAGCTCCTCCTTGGGGTAAAGCATTGAATGCTTTTATGACCTCATATTGACGCCATCAGAGGAAGCGGGTATTTGAACATGGATGAACTCCGGCTTGAGAAATCAAGGTGGTTCTCCCGCCGGGAAGCGCATCCTGCTTTTTATTACAGGGGGCCCGAGTCCAGCTTCCAGTAAAGGTCTTCCTTTACGAAGAGGAGCTCCGCGCCGTGGGCCGTGACAAGGCGGGCCTTCCCTCCGTTGACGGTGACACCGCCTATCCCTGAGGACACAGAGGAGGCAATTCCGCCCTCATCGGCGGCGTCAAGCTTCAGTTGAAGGGCGATGAAGTCCCGGACGGTGAGGGAGGCGAATGCGCTTTCGCTCATCCGGAGCTCCTTTGCTACGGCGGTGCGCCGGCTCCCATCCATGGCGGCGAGGGCCTTTGCCAGGGAGGAAACCCTGGCCAGGGCGTCCTTCGAGAGAACTGATTCCACGGCGGCGGCGTCGCCGTCCCGGACGGCCTTCCTGAACATATAGTAGGCTTCCTCGGGTGAAAGCGCTCCTCTCGGTGCGCACGATGCCATGAGCGCTATCGCCATTAGTCCGAAAATCGTCAGTATACGCATGAAAACACGCCCTCCTTTTTCTCTATTATCATGTTGTCGATGAGGCGCGTGGAGCCGAAGAAGGCGGCCACGGCGAGTACGGACGTCCCCTCGATTTGTTTCACGGGCTGAAGAGTATAATATGACACCAGGGAAATGTAGTCTATCTTATCCGGTTTTCCGGCATCGAGCTCCTTTTTCACCGCAGCGGTGATGGCGGCGGCCTGTCTTTCCCCTTCGGCGATTGCCCTCTCCGCAGCGGCAAGGCCCCGGTAAATCGACCGGGCCCGGGTTTTCATATCAGGTGTCAGGTGTTTGTTACGGGAGCTCATGGCGAGCCCTCCTTCCTCGCGGATGATGCGGGAGATGATGATCTTTATCGGGAAGTTTAAGTCCATCGCCATCTTTATGATTATAAGGGCCTGCTGTATGTCCTTCTGTCCGAATACCGAAACATCGGGCCGGATGATGTTGAATAGCTTCGTTACTACGGTGCAGACGCCGCGGAAGTGGCCTGGCCGGGTTGCGCCGCAGAGATGCTCTGTAAGATGCTCCACGTCAACGAAGGTGAGCTGGTTGCGGTAAATCTCATCGTCAGATGGAATAAACACCAGGTCCACACCTGCCCTGAGGGCAAGATCGAAATCACGCTCGAACTCCCTCGGGTAGCCCTCGTAGTCCTTTGTATCGTTGAATTGGATTTTATTTACGAAGATGCTCAGCGCCTGGTAATCGCTGTGGCGCCTCGATGTTTCCACGAGGCTCAGGTGTCCGTCGTGCAGATATCCCATGGTGGGTACGAAACCGATCCTTTTTCCGGCGGCGCGGGCAAACCCGATTTCCTCTTTAGCTTCGGCGATGTTGTTAACGATCCTCATTGCGGCGCTCCTGTTCTAAAAGGTCTATCACATGATGCACCGATGCGGGTGGATTGCAAGCATTATTGATAGAAGGATACAAGCGGGGGAATATAACTTGACCCTGAGGGAAATCCGGGCATGAATGTCCTTGCGGTTGCGCCATGTAAAAGTCTGCGAGGCGCGCTGTAAAAACCTTTATCCGGTGGATCCCATGAAAAAAATGATTCAATGCAAGGCCTGCGGTTACATTATGCGCGAGGACTCGAAGAGCGAAACCTGTCCGGCCTGCGGCGTGCCGCGAAAAGCCTTCGTGTCGTGGAACGACCCGGTGTCGCCGCGCAGGAGGGCCGTCCTCAACCTGGACCTCCACCCCATAGCCCTCCATTTTCCCCAGGCCTTTTCCGCCCTTGTCCCCGTCCTGATTTTGGCTGATCATTTTTCTCCTCTCGCCAGGGGCATTGAGGTGAACCAGGCCGTCAGGGTCCTGTCGGTCCTCGTGTTTCCCGCCATCCTCGGCGCCTATCTGTCCGGCCTTATCGACGGGCACACGCGGTTTAGAAAATTGAACACGACGTTTTTACGGGCAAAAATAATCCTCGGCGCCGTATCGCTGGGGACGGCTTTTGGGCTTTCTTACACGGCCTTTATCTACTATACGGTGGAACCGGTGCGGTGGCTGCTTTTTACGCTTTCACTGGCATGCCTCGCCTTTCAGGCGGTCCTGGCCCAGGTGGGAAAGCGCCTCATGGGATTGTATCTTCCGGGGTAGGGAGTGCATGGCTGGCGAATTCAGACCTCAGGTTCACCGCCAGCCGAAGGGGGGGCGAAAAAATCATTTTTTTGATATTTTCCACTTGAGGCAATCTCTAATAATTATGTTTTCCCGCCCGCCGAAGGCGGGCGGGAAAACATAATTCTTGAGTATGTCAGTAGTTACAATTTATGTTGACCTCAAAAATTAAATTTTTAGAGGTCCCCTTGATGTTTTTATCCTTTATGAAGGAAATTTTTAAACGTCTCATTGTTGATTTTCGAGAAAGGGACATGAGTCACTTAATTTATGGGGTCCCTCTGAATGCTTATCATTGACGATACCCTGCCGGTCTTGATAAAATATATTAAAACAAATAGGTAGTACAGGCCGCACAAAATTGTTCCAATTGCCAGAGAAATAATATCGTTAACAGGAATTATCCTCAACAATACGAAGCCGGTGATAATCGGAATCGCGGCGGCGATGAAAACTTTGGTTCTTAAAAACACTCCGACTGGGGATATTCCGCTTATGAATAAAATTGTGGCGATCATTATCATGTAAATTATTGAATTCGCCAGGGAAAATGACAGGAGGGCGATAGTTACACTGTTGAAATAAGCGCCGAGCAAAAACGATGCCAGGCTGGACAGTAATAGGGAAAAATTGAATATCATGTCTGTTTTCTGTTCGTTTAACACGTATAATGTAAAACTGAGCGGGATGGCAATGAACCGGAAAAGCAGCATCGGCGCCAGAAGCTCTGTATAGTACCCGGCCATTCTCCACTTTTCTCCAAGAAAAAGGGCAAACAGGCTTTTCCCCTTGAAAGAAAGAAACAAAATTGGGACGAGCGATACCACGAGGAGCTTCTCAAAAACCTCTTCCACCAGCTTCTGTATTGCTGTGTTTTTCGCATGCCTGGAAGACACTTCCTGATAATATACATTTCCGATAGATTGCCCTAATATGCTTAATGGTTCATTGATGAGCTTAAAACCAAGGGAATAAAAACCGACGACAGTAAATCCGAAAAACGGAGCTAACAAAAGAGCTGGAATTTTTTCAGTGAGAATTTTGAAAAGCTGTGAAGGGAATTGATATAAGGGGAAATTTTTGTACTTTTTTAAATTCTCCTTGATCCTGGCAAATTTAATTTGATGAAAAAATTGTACATCCATTCGAAATACGAAAAAATACAATACCAGTCCGCCCGCTAAAAAACCTCCGATGTTACCGATCATCAGGCCCCATGCGAGAAGGCCGGGGAGCGCGATTTTTAATGTTACTTCAACCAGGCGGGCCGCCACATCGGAAAGTGATGAACGGGCAAACCTCTTTTTTCGAAAGAACCAGTAGCTTGTATGGTCCTTGATTCCCCTGAATAACAGCAATGCGGGTATGGCATAAGCTATGGCGCCCATGCTTTTGAAGGTAGGCATGTCGAGGTAATTAAAACAAAAATATATTCCGGCGGACATTACTCCGCATACGGCAAAAAGCAGAAAAATAGTGAATGCGCAAATATTGACGGCATCCTCGTCGTTTTCAGGTATCACTATAGCCTGTTCATATCTTAATGAGGAGAAGGCGAGGGCGATACCCGCAATAGAAAGCGCAAGTTCCAAAAAGCCGAAATCTTCCGGAGAGTAAAGACGCGCAAGGACGGCCAGGGACGCGAAGCCGATTAGCTTGACGATCAAGGATCCTGTAAAAATTTTCAGGATGTTTTTTACGAATGAGTTTAACTTTACTTTTTTCAGCATATATCAAGGGCAGTCGCAAAAACCTGAGTCCTGGACATGACAGCAGTTGCAATTCATGGGAACCTCAAAATTAAATTTTTTGGAGGTCCTCTACTGGTGTTTCCAGCGTAATATTTAAAGCGAAGAAAAGAATTCTGGCAATCAACCGGAAACGCAAGAACAAATTATCTTGAAAGCGGAAAATGTTAAGGAAGCCTCAGTCGGACAGATAATGAAAGCGGAAGGAATTTCACGGTGTAACAAACCTTTCTCAAGAACAGACAATCCATCGGGCATATTAAAAGTCAACATATTCTGAGATGATGCGGGGCTGGGATAATCGTCACGCCGATTATTTTATCCCCGAAAGTATCACCATGTCGCCCAGGTTGAGCGCCTTCGCGGACCGGTCTGCGAGCTTTCGCAAGGGGCCCCCCGGCTTGCCGACTCCGCTGCCGTAGAAGGCGCGGCGCTCCACAGTGAAGCCGCATTCTTCCATGAGGCGTGCGAGTTGGCGCCAGTTGAAGTAGTAGAGATGTTCCGGGAAATTGTAGTACCGCCAATTCTTCCCAAAGAGGCGCATCCAGCCTCCGGCACGGCATGTGGAGAGATACACCCGCCCCCCCGGCGCCAGGTCCCGGTGGATTTTACGCACCACCTGGTCCGGGCGGTGGAGGTGTTCCAGAGTGGCCCAGAGGGATATAAGCTGGAAAGGGGCGTCGAAATTTTGGGTGAGATAATCGCCGTCGATGAGGTCCAGGCCCAGGTTGTCACGGCCGTATCGGATGCAGGGCCCTGCTATGTCGATCCCAATGGATTCCCATCCCCGTTCCTTCATGTACAAGACCGAATATCCCGTGGCACAGCCGATGTCGAGGTATCGCCGGGAAGCCGCAAGGGAGGCCTCGTATTTAAAAAAACCCAGGTCTTGAAGGTTTAGCTCCAGGACCCGGGTCACCTCGGCGCGGATTTCCGAAGAGAAGTAGTTGTCGTACCCGCGGTCCGTGCGCTTCGTGAAGTAGGATGACTGGTAGTAGCTTCGCAATGCCTCTTCCGTTGGGCGCGGGGAAAGGTACTTGAGGCCGCATCCGGCGCACTTCACCAGGGTGAAGTGCTCACCGCGCCCCGAGGGTTTTGAGAAGAGGGGCCGTTTCCGTGACACGCCGCAAAGAACGCAGTCCGGCGACTCGAGAATTTCCCTGGGGCCCGGTTTCACCGGCATCCCTTCAGGCTGTAGCGGATGGCATCGGGGCCCACAATCCGAGAGAGCTCGCGGATCAGGGCATCTGTGGGAGTTACATTGTACGTGCTGTGGGCCCGGACGGTCTTTTCGGCGCTTGCCGGGGCTTTTACGTGGAAAAGGACGGGGCAGTCTCCGCTGTTCTTTTCAATTATCGACTTGATCGCACTGAGAGAGCCTTCGTCCATTCCCAGGAGATCGAGCCTAATATGGACGGCGGAAATGGAATCCCGGCGTATGTCCCGGAGGGACCTCACCTCATTGATGATGATACTCTTCACCGTTTCGTCCTCAAACTCCGCCTTCCCCTTCAGCATTATGGGCTCGTCCATGGTGATGAGGCTTTCGTATGTACTGTATGTGTTGGGCACGAAAACCGCCTCGATGGTGCCTTCCATGTCTTCTACCATTCCCACTGCGAATTTTTTTCCCATCTTCGAAGTGCGCACCTTCAGGTTGTAGATGACCCCCACGATGGTTACCGACTCCCCTTGGTTGCGCTCGCTAAGGTCCTTTATGGAGGTGCAGGCGAAGGAACGGATTTCAGACTCGTATTTCGCCAGGGGGTGCCCCGAAAGGTAGAGCCCCAGCACTTCCTTCTCGTGGAGGAGTTTCTCGTTGTCGTGCCATTCGCGGAAGAAAGGCATGTCGATGGAGGCGCCTGGGTCCCCAAAGCCGCCGCCTTCGCCGAAGAGGCTCCCCTGGCCGGATTCCCTGTCCCGCTGGAGCCCTTTCGCCTTTTCGATGAGGAGCTCCACGTTCATAAGGAGCTGGGCCCTGTTCGGATGGATGGAATCGAGGGCGCCGGCCTTGATGAGCGACTCCAGGGCCCCTTTGTTTACCGCGAAAAGGTCGATGAGTTCCAGGAATTCCCTAAGGCTTCCAAAGCCCCCCGATTTTTTCCTGGCCGAAAGGACCGACTCGATGGCCTTCTCTCCTATTCCCTTGATGGCGGAAAGGCCGAAGCGTATGGTTTCCCCCTCATTGGTGAAATCGAAAAGGCTCTTGTTGACGTCCGGGGGGAGTATCTGGATCCCGAGATATCGGCAGTCGTTCACATATCGTATAACGTCTTCCTGGTTGTCCGTCACTGCCGAGAGGAGGGAGCACATGTACTCAACGGTATAATGGGTTTTTAGATACGCCGTGTAGTACGAAATAAGGGCGTAGGCGGCGGAGTGGGACTTGTTGAAGCCGTATTCCCCGAATTTCCTGATGGCGTTGTAGATGTTCATGGCGATGTTCTTTGGGATGCCTTTCGATTTCGCCCCGCCCAAGAATTTTTCCTCCATCTGGTCGATGATTTCCATCTTCTTTTTCCCCATGGCCTTGCGGAGCATGTCCGCCTCGGAGAGGGAAAATCCGCCCATCATCTGGGAGATGAGCATCACCTGTTCCTGGTAGACGATGACGCCCAGAGTGTCACGGAGTATCGGCTCCAGGACCGCATGGGGGTATTCAATCGATTTGGGGTTCCGCTTCCGCTTGATGAAGTCGTCCACCATGCCCGAGTTAAGCGGCCCCGGGCGGTAGAGGGCGTTGACGGCGATGATGTCCTCGAAGCAGGTGGGGCCTAACTTTCGGAGGACATTCTGCATTCCAGCGCTTTCAAGCTGGAACACGCCGTTGGTGTCGCCGCGCTGGAGGAGCTGGTAGGTTTCCTCGTCATCCATCGGAAAGGCCCCCGGGTCGAGCTTCATGCCGTGGTTGCGTTCTATGTGTTTCAGGCATTTGTCGATAATGGTGAGGTTCTTCAGGCCCAGGAAGTCCATCTTCACCAGGCCCGCTTTCTCCAGGGTGTTCTTTTCGTACTGCGTGGAGATGCTCCCGTCCCTGGAGTCGCGGTACAGGGGCGCGTACTCCATCATGGGTCCCCGGGATATCACCACGCCGGCGGCGTGTTTCCCGGCCGAGCGCACATGGCCCTCAAGGGAGAGGGAGATGTCGATGAGGGTTTTCCCCTTGTCGGTGCCGGTGTAAATTTTTTTCAGCTCCCCGGAAGTTTTAAGCTCCTCGGAGAGGGAATCGCTCATGATGTGTTTGCTGATGAGGTTTGCTTCGGTGAAGGGAATACGGAGGACCCGGGCCACGTCCTTGATCACCGCCTTCGCCTTCAGCCTGTTGAAGGTGATGATCTGGCTCACTTGGTCTTCGCCGTATTTCTTCTTCACGTAGTTGATCACCTCTTCCCGGCGTTCGGCGCAGAAGTCGATGTCCATGTCGGGCATCTCGTTGCGGTCCGGGTTTAGGAAGCGCTCGAAGAGGAGGTTGTACTTCATCGGGTCCAGGTTCGTGATTCCAAGGCAGTACGAGACCATGGAGCCGGCGGCGGAGCCGCGGCCCGGACCCACTGGAATGCCGTTCCGTTTCGCGTAGTTGATGAAGTCCCAGACGATGAGGAAGTAGCCTGAGAACTGCATGCGGGTGATGACGGAAAGCTCGTAGTCTATGCGCGTGAGGACCTCGCCCCGGACCTCACCGAAAAGTTTTTTCGCCCCCTCAATGACCAGGTGTTTGAGGTAGGAGTCCAGGGTGAACCCTCCCGGGACCTCAAAGTGTGGAAGGATTGCCTCCCCGAGGCTCAGCCTGAGGTCCGTCATTTCGAGAATGTTCATGGTGTTGTAGATCGCGTCGGGAAGCTCGGCGAAAAGGGACACCATCTCCTGGGTGGAACGGAAATAGAACTTGTCGGTGGGGAAGCGCATCCGGGATTCTTCGTCGAGGAACTTCCCGGTCTGGATGCATAAAAGCACATCGTGGGACAGGTGGTCCTCTTTTTCGGTGTAATGGCAGTCGTTTGTGGCGACCAGGGGGATGTTGAGCGCCTCGGAGAGGCCAAGGAGCTCCCGGTTTACGGTCTTCTGCTCGGGGATCCCGTGGTCCTGAAGCTCGAGATAGAAGTGGTCACGGCCGAAGAGTTCCTGGAATTTACCCGCGAGGGCCGCCGCTTCTTTCATACTGTTTTGCAAAATGAGGGTCGGTATCTCCCCCCCCAGGCAGGCCGAGAGGGCAATAACGCCGCCGGCGTGCTTTTCCAGGACTTCCATGTCGATTCTCGGCTTGTAGTAAAATCCCTCGGTATAGCCGATGGATGAGAGCCTGATGAGGTTCTTATAGCCCTCGGCGTTTTTCGCAAGCAGGAGAAGGTGGTACGAGGAGTCCTTGCCGTGGGCCTTCGATTCACGGGCGAAACGCGAGGTGGGGGCCACGTAGAATTCCTGTCCCAGGATGGGGATGATTCCCCTGGCCCGGGCCTTCTCGTAGAACTCGATGGCGCCGAACATGTTGCCGTGGTCCGTCAGGGCCACGCCGGGCATCTCCAGGGCTATGGTTTTTTCGATAAGCCCGTCTATGGTAATCGATCCGTCGAGGATCGAGTAATCGGAATGGTTGTGAAGGTGGACGAATTTCATGATAGATAATCGAATCCGGGGATTCGGAGAGCGACAGGGCTCCCGGAAAGGTCCCGGTCCGCATGAGCGGGACAGGGAAAGCCTGTAAAAAAAAGGGACATAATTGCAAGAATTAAATCCGGAGGATTTTAAAAAAACGAAAGGGAAAAAGGGATACCGCGCGAATATTTTGCTTGTTTTTTTATATTATTCCTCGGTTGATGAGGTAATTCCGGGTAATCCGGCGCAGGGAACATGATAAAAAAAGCCGTTACAACTGCCGCACTAATGCTTGTCCTGGCCCCGGCCCTCCCGGCGGACATTCCCGCCGGGGAGGGATATCATTTGCACGATTACAGGATCAACATAATCAACATCAGGAACACGAAGGGCAAGTTCTACGCCTTTGTTGTGCTCCTCTTTAACGAAAACCCCCATTTTGTGAACCTCATCCAGGAGAACAGCATCCCTCTTCAGACGATGCAGAAGGAGGGGTTCCATGTCGTGGAATACCGGAATTATCTAAACACCATCATCGACGGCGACGTGAAGGGCCTCGCCCAGAAAGTCTTCGACGTCTATCTTTATCCGGAAAAATTCAGCGACTCGAGACTGAAGGCCATCGAGGACCAACTGGAACGCAATAACGTCATCCTCCGATTTTCCCGGGACTCCGGGGCGACGCCGCCGCGGATCAACCTCGATTACTGCATCTACGGACAGAAGAAACTGGTGAATATCGCCCACCCCCTCTTCAACATCAGGGAGAAGATTTACAACATACAGCCCTTCATCTATTACGACGAGTTTTCCACCAGCAATTCTACGTTCTACTTCGACATGATCTATATCAACCCCGAAGAGGTGGAGAACGATTACGTGATTGCGAAAAACGTGATACAGGGGAAGAGCGTCGAATCGATGTTTTTCGTAGGCTCCCGGGTCACTGAAGACATCAAGTACTGCCTCATGCGTGCTTTCCGAAACGTCTACGCGATAAAGAGCGAAATATGGCGGATGTTCGAGCTCCATGAGCTCACCCACAAGATCCTCAACAACCACTACAATTATTTCGACCAGGTGACGGGGGAGGAGCTGGCGCTGCTTACCACCATTTATTCCAATCCCTACCTGGGGCTCTCCGTGCTTTTCAGCTATCTCGACTACAGCGTCACAAACCCCCACCGCAATGCGGCGTTGAACGTTATACGGCACATAGCGAGGGAAACAAAAAAACTAAACCTGGTGGAAAACCCCTCAATGATAAAGTACCTTCCAGTGGACGATATCATGCGCCTTTCCAGGCTCAGGTTCGACACGGTGGTGAAAAACCTGCGGTGAGGCGGGACGGCGAATCGCCGCGGTCAGATTCGTATTATAACGGGGTCCTTGACCTTGAGGTCCCGGTACGCCGCGCCGGGGTGTCCCGTCAGGGCGTTAGTCGAGAGCTTTTGCACTATGGCGCCGTAATTTTTTTTCTGCCCGAAAAGTATGCCCTCGGTTTTTTCCCAGACTTCCGTGGTGATGTCGCATGTCCTTCGAAGCAGGTCTTCGGCGGACTCGTACCGCATGCCCGGCATTCCAGCGGGATGCTGCCACCTCTCGCGGTGTAGGTTCATCAGGTGCTTGTTGATCTTCCTCGCTTCGGGGTAGGGTACGAGGAAATCCGAATAAAAGACGTTTTTCCTGCGGAGCTCCCGGAGTAGGCGGGCAAAGCGCCCCTTGAGATCACGCTTCAGGAAGTAGGCGGCCCGTATCAGGCGTGGACAGACGTCCAGATATCCGAAGCTTCGGGAGAGCCGTGTATCCTCCCCCTTTCCGCGCTTCCAGAGCAGGCCCTTCGCGCCGCCGGGGTACGACTCTTCGATGGCGCCGAGAATAAACTCCTTGAGGGAGGGGTAGAGGCGTTCCTGGAGGCCTGTACCTGTGACGGGAAACATCTCCTCCAGGGCGAGGTGGAAACGGCGGTCCCTGAAGTAGTATTCGAAGTAGGCGTCCATATTGTACTGGAACATCAGGTTCTGTTCCCTGAAATGGATGGTCTCCTTCTTGGACCGGGTGGAGGGAAAGCCGGAAAAATAAAGGACGAAGGGATGGAATACGCTGTCGCAAATTATGTGAGACACGAAGCCGTAGAAGTATGCCCTCTGGACCGAGTACCACTCGTTGTTGAAATCGGCGGCGGCTATGACGCGGTCCAGCATCCTCGAGGCGAGCTTCACCGCCCCGCCGTCGTGGAGAAAGAAGGAAAGGCGCGATCCCGGTATGGAGCTTTTCCTGAAAGGCCAGTAATCGAATATATTGGGGCCCAGGGCTCCGAACAGGGCGGCCCGTCGGTGCTCGTCGGAGCGGAAGAGGGCGTCCAGGGAGCGTCGAAAATGGCTTCTGTATTTTTTCCCATGGAGATGCTCCAGCGACTCGTTGAACGCAATGCTGTGGGTGATTATGCCCGGCATGGGAGAAGGGCCGCCGCCCCGGGGGGCGACGGCATACCCGGTTTTCCTATTTAACGTGACAGCGGGCGCACTGCGTGGGGGCCTTGCCCCCCTTGGTCCGGTGGCACCCGATACAGCGGTCATGGATAGACTTGGTCCCTGCTGGCCCCTGGTGACATCCGCTGTCGGCGCAGGATTGGCCTATCCGCCCCTTGTGATGGCAGAGCTTGCACTGGCTTACGCCCTTGGACTGATGAATCTTGTGGTCAAAAACGACTCGTTTCTGTGCGGTGTTCTCGGTTTTCTTTACCGTGACCACACCGGCGGCGAAAATGATGACGGGAACGAGAAAGAGTGAAGAAATGGCAAGCGAGACGGCTTTTTTCATCGGAACAATGCCCCCCGGTTTCAGGATGATGAGATATGATTGCGCCGAGGGCCGCGGAGTCAAGCAGAATTCTTCCCATGCCTCACGGCCCGGCGTATCAGAACGGCCGCGGAGATACCGCCGTGGGAGAACATGATCTTCTTCTCGTACGGAAGCCCAAGGGCGGTTTCGTATTCCCCGCCCGGAGCGATGACGGCGAATCCCCATGAATTAAAGGGGCCCCGGAGGGCCTCGCCAAGCTTGCGGTACATGGCGAGGGCTTCCCTGCCGGTACTCAGGCGTTTTCCAAAGGGAGGATTGAGGGCCAGGAGGGCCGGTGTTTCCGGCGCGAGGGGAAGGAGCTCCGTGAAAAAATCCGCGCGGCGCGGTACAATAACGCCGTTAAGGCCCGCCTCTTCGAGGTTCGCCCGGGCCATCGCCGCGGCGTTTTCGTCCCTGTCGGAGCAATGGAAGAGCATCCCGGCTTCTTGCGGAGGTTTAATCTTCCCGGAGAGCGACTTCACCAGATGGGCGCGGGACTGAGCGCCGTATGAGGGCCATGCTTCGAATGCGAAGGACCGAAACAACCCGGGAGGTATGTTGAGGGCGATGAGCCCGGCTTCCAAAGAGAAGGTCCCTGAGCCGCACATGGGGTCCGCGAAGGTGCGGCATTCCCTGATTCCCGCTTCAAGGAGGATTCCCGCCGCCGTAGTTTCCCGCAGGGGCGCCTCGACGGTCCTAATTTTGCTCCCCCGCCTATACAGGGCCTCGCCGGTGGAGTCGATGCTTACCGTGCAAAGGTCGTCGTCGAAGCGGACAAATACCCCGTGGTTCCCCCTCTTATCGGGGCTTTCGTCGAAGGCGGGCCCGGGGCCCGGCATGCCGGGGCGCGCCGATATCGCCCTCCTGAATTCCGTTTCTATGCGCCCCGTGTGGTAGAGGCGGGAACCCCGCGAGGAGACGTTGAACGACACAGGTGTCCCCGGGGAGAGGTAGAGTTCCCATGGAAGCCGACCGGCAAGATCCCGGAGCTTCGAAAAGCGCCTGGCCCGGAACTCCGCCACTCTCATGAGGATGCGCGTTGCGGTCCTGCATTCTATATTGGCCCGGTAACATTGGTCCAGACGCCCTGTAAACTCGACGCCCCCGTGAAGGGCCCGGCGATTGGACCCGATGCAGAGGAAGTTGAATTCCTCCAGGCATGTTGCTTCGAAACCGGGCTGGACCACGGCGAAGAAGAGATGTTCGCGCCCCGTCACATGACGGCGGACCCTTTTGGCGACGGCGCTATGGGGGGTTTCTCCGGTCATGGCAGGGTCAGGACGGCCAGGGTTTCCACATGGGGCGTCTGGGGGAACATGTCGTAGGCACGGACCGGGTCGATGCGGTATCCTTCCAGGGCGCTCAGGTCCTGTCTCAGGGCCACGGGGTTGCAGGAAACGTAGATGATCTTTTTGGGGCGAACTTCGTTTAGCCGCGTAATCAGCCTGGGGTGCGCCCCCGCTCTGGGCGGGTCCAAGACCACAGTGGAGGCCCCCGCGGAAAATTCCCGGAGATACTCCCCGGCGTCGTCGCAGACAAAATCGACGTTGGCAATTCCGTTGATGCGGGCGTTCTCCTTTGCGGCATCCACGGCCTCCGGGACAATCTCGACGCCGGTTACATGCTCCGCCCCGCGGGCGATATAGAGGGAGATGCTGCCCACGCCGGAGTAAAGGTCCAGGACCCGCTCTCCGTCAATGAGCCTTCTAATGTCCCGGTACAGTTCCCGCGCCACGGGGGAATTCGATTGGAAAAAAGAATTGGGGGTTATGCGAAAGGTCAAACCGTCGAAATTTTCATTGATAGAGCCTCCCTGTAGGACGGCGTACACTTCGCCATGGCTCAGGTCCGCGAGGGAGTCGCTCAGCACCAGAGAAGAGGAATCCAGGCGCGTTATGAAATCTTCCAGTGAAGCCGGGAGGCGGTTTTCCCGGGCCGCGGTGACGAAGTTCACCATGCACTCACCGGTGAAGTATCCCTGGCGGAAGACGGCATAGCGAAGATATCCGCTGTGGCGCAGGTAATCGTAGTCCTCAACTTCAGCGAGAAGGGGCCTGAGTTCCCCCAGAAGCCGGTTGGATTTTTCCTGTAGGATGGGGCAGGAGATGATGTCAACTACATGTCGGTATCGCCCGGCGCGGCGAAGCCCCATGCGGCCGAAGGCGGTTACGTAGTCCATGCGGTTTCGGTAGCCCAGGGGCGGCGAGGGGGCAATTTCGCCGGTCCCAACAATGCCCTCCAGAAGAGAGTTCAGGTATTCGAGTTTCAGTTTAAGTTGGTTCTCATAGGGGATGTCCTGAAAGAGGCATCCGCCGCACTCCCCGAAGTGGGTACAGGGGGGTGTGCTCTCGGTGTCACGGTATTTCGCCGCAAGGGCGAGGATGTCACGCTTATGTTTTTTCATAGGTCCGTCGGCGACCCGGAGAAAATTTTTCAAATTTTCATGCCTCAGGCCAGGACTCCCATAGGGTGTCAACTGGCAAAAATAACAAATTGGTTTTTCACCAGCCTTCGGCGTGCGGGATACATAATATAATTTCCCACATATGATGCAATGGGGAAGCCGCTTTCCATTTGTGGCAAACATTAATTTCCGTGAAGCAAAATAATGCCCCGAAAAGCCCGTCCGTGTTAATTTCATGCTCAAAAATCAATTTTTAATAATTTTTTAAAAAAATAATTTGACATAATATTCCCCCTGGTATGGTGTCCCATAAAAAAAGAAATGGAGGGTCGGTTTATGGGTCCAGCCATACAATCCGTTCTGAACGACAAAAAAGAATTCCGGGAGCTTTTACTTCGCGATTCGGAGTCCCTCGAACGGATTGCCGACGTCACCAATTCCGATGGCTGTCCCCACTGGCTCTTCGGGACTGTCATCAATTTTCTCACCGGCCTTGACATTTCCGAGGAGGAGTCGCGCTTTCACTATTTCAATATTTTGGAGCACAAGTTCATCCTCTCGGAAAAACTACAGCGCGACATCGGTTTCCGCGTGGCCGCCCTCGATTATTTTTTCAACTGCAACAGGCTCCTGAACAACCCCAAATTTGTGGAAATCGATTTCTTCGAAAAGATACTCGCCCTGAGCAAGGAGGACACGAAGCTCGGATGCTACAATATGAACTATTTCGCCGGGGTCACTCGAAACGAGATCAGGCGGGCGGAGCGGTACAATCAGAACTTGTCAATACTTCTCCTGGACCTGGACGATTTCAAGGGCATCAATGACCGGCATGGACATCTCTTCGGCGATAAAATCCTTGAAAAGTTCGTAGGGGTCGTGCAGTCGAACCTGCGCAGCGAGGACATCTTAGGCAGATACGGCGGCGATGAATTCATCGTCCTGCTTCCCCAGACCGGGAGGATAGGGGCCCGATCCATGGCCGAGCGGATCAAGCACCGCCTGATGGAATATTTCAAAGCAAAGGAGTATTCCCGGCAGAAGATCGCGGTGCGCTTCTCCGCTGGCATCGCCACATATCCCTACGATGCCGAGGATTACGAATCTCTCGTTGAATGCGCCGACAGGGCCCTGTACAAGTCGAAGTTTCTTGGAAAGAACATGATATACGATTATCTTGAAAGCGAACGCGCCGCCGGCGCCGTGGCGGGGGACAAACGGAGTGTTGTCCGGTACTCCATCCTCAATGACAACGCCGTGGACCTCATGAGCGATTCCTCCCTCATCGGCGTGGATGGCAGAATCGTCAACATCAGCCCCAACGGGGCATTCATAGAATGCAGCTGCAATCTCACTGGGGCCCTCGTCGCGCGCCCCATGAACATCATCCTGAAGCGTCTGGGGAATAGAGGTTTCAACAACCTCGCTATCAGTGGAAATATCGTCCGGGTGAATAACGAAAGCCACACCCTTAAATTTTATCTCGCCCTGAAATTCGACTCCATGCTTAACCCTTCCCAGTGGGGGTCCATCGAGCGGTCCGCCAACCTGGTGCCCGTATAACTCGTTTTGCAAACAAGTTTTGCGAAGTGAAGGGCCGTCGCTAATCTTTTGCGAAAAAATACCGATTCTATAAAAGAGAGGGTAGTGGCGTACCTCTCCGGCGCCCTTCGCTTCCGCAGTCCAAAGGTCCGGGCGTTGACGACGCTCTCAGATTCAAAGATAGGGGACAACCATGGCGAAACGCATTCTGCGCTACGGCGACAATGAGAGGATCATCAAGGCGGGCACCATCGAACAGCGCATGTTCATCATCCTCGAGGGGAAAGTGTCCATCACCCTGACGGACGGGGACAATGTGTTCGAGGTGGCGGAGCTGAAAAAGGGGGATTTTTTCGGCGAAATATCGCTTTTTACCAACACTCCCAGAAGCGCCAATGTCGTCGCCGTGGGCGATGTTCAGCTTGCGTACATTGACAAGGTGGAGGAGCTAAAGGCGTTTCTCATGCGCAATCCCGCCTTCGCCGCGAAGATGGTTCAGATTTTAGCCAGGCGCCTCGCCGAAACGGACAAGATCCTCATCGGGAAAATCACGGAGCTTAATCGCGTAAAGCTGATGCGCGATGTGTGAGGCGTCGCTTAGCTATCACCGCGCTTATGGCGATACATCGCCTGGTCCGCCCGGGAAACCACGTCCTCTATGGATTCCCCCTCCCCGGGGTCGTAGCTCGAAAAGCCCCATGAAAGCCCCAGGGGGTGTTTAAGCCGCCCCTCGGCGTTTACTTCTTCCACCGCTTCGGACAGACGGTTTCCCACGCTTTCCTCCCATCCTTTCTTTGCGTCCACCATGAGAACGGCGAATTCGTCCCCGCCCCATCGGGCCAGGACATCGGTATTTCTGAAGGTTTTTCGGAGAACGCCGGCCGTGAGGATGAGGGCCCTGTCCCCTTCGCCATGGCCGAACAGATCGTTGATACGCTTCATGCCGTTCAGGTCAAGAAAATACACCGTGAGGGGTTCGCCGGTCCGTGATGCTATGGCGGCGTGCTGGGATGCTAATTTGAGAAAGCCCCGGCGGTTGTAAAGCCCGGTGAGTTGGTCCGTCAGGGAGAGTTCCCGCAGGGTGTTCTCGAAGATTTTCCGCGAGGTGATGTCCTGTATGTGGACAAGGTACCCCTCTTTCCGTTTGCTCCGCCCTGTCAGGGGAGTGATGAGGACGTCCAGAGTGAGGGTCCCCCGTTTTGCGGTCCTGTTCCGCTTCTGGTCCCTGACGGTGGAGAAATCGAAGGTCGACTCGTAGCGCACGGTCTCTCCTTTCAGCAAAAGCTCCCTGACTTCCACGGGAAGGTTGGGATCGTCGAAGAGGTTGAATACTTGGACATCGTCGAGGTCTTCCGCGCCGAACATCCTGAGGCAGGCGTTGTTGGCCTGAGTGAGGCGCCCGTCGGGGCCGTAGAGTTCTATGCCGATGGGGGACGCTTCGTAGATTGAACGGAATTTTTCCTCGCTGAGGCGCAAGGCCTTCTCAAGATTGTGGCGCTTAAGGGCCGTCTCGATTGCGATTAAAAGCTCTTTTTCATGTATGGGCTTTAGGAGATAGCCGTAGGAGTGCGATTCTTTCGCCCTGTCGAGAGTCTCCCTGTCCGAGAGGGCGGTGAGGAAAATCACGGGGGTCCGGAATTCCTCATGGATCGTCTTTTCGAGGTCTATGCCTCCGCATTTGCCGTCCTCAAGGAGAATGTCCATAAGGACCAGGTCCGTATCGGATGCCCGAAGCGTGTCCATCGCCTCGTTGCGGTTTCGCGCCGTGCCGGTGACGCGGTACCCGGCGTCTTCGATGGTCACCTTGAGGTTTTCGGCGACGAGGACTTCATCTTCCACAATAAGAATGCCCGGCGCGGTGTCCATGCGCTGTTTTCCCTTTCGTGATATGTTTGGAAACGATGAGGACGCAGGCTGCTAAGGCTGCACGTCATATCCGGGAATGCAACAAAATTTCATCTCCCGGAACGCATTTTCATGGGAGAAACCCGGGGCGGTCCCTCATATTCGCATTTTTTCAAGGTCTGTGTCGTCGGCAGGAAGCGGGGCCTCCATTGGAGGGAGGGAGACGCCGCGGGAATACAGGCGTATCAGCCTGCCTCCGTCGCCGGGCCGTCCGTAGCGGGAAATCGCCGCGGCGACCGTGAAGGCGGCCGTCGGGGCATCCCTGCCGAGGACATATGCGGCGGGCCCTTTGAACTCGGGCTCTAAGAAAAGGTCGGCCCCCTTATGATATGCAACGAGTTCCCCGTTTTCCCTCTCGTTTCGGGAGATGATGAATTTTACTTCACCATTGAAGCGGAAATGCCGCCCCCTGGTGAGGAGGTACACGTCGGTCATGGTGTAATCACGATGATGGTCCAGGAGGTCCCTCACCCTTTCCGCGATCTTTGGATCGGTGAAAAGACATCCCCCCGCCGGTGAGGCGTACTCGGTGATGCCGTACCGCGCCGCGAGCTCAAATTGGGGCTTCCGGCCCCGTCCGCTCATGGAAAGAAGCTTTTCCCTGTCCACGGTCCCGGTGAGCTCCGCTTCCGTGGGGGGAAGGCGCTTTGCGCAGAGGGGCCGCAGAAGTTTTCCCCTGAGGCCGCTTACTTTCTCAATGTGGTTCATCATATGCCGTGTCTGGGACATGGGGCGCTGGCCCGTCACTTCACCAGTGGCGATGAAGGAGGCGCCTTCGGAGTCCATGGCCGCCGCGGCGGTGCGCAGAAAGTGGATTTTGCAGTCAATGCAGGGGTTGATGTTCTTCCCGTGACCGTGGGGCGGGGCCTTTACCATTTCCATGTAGTCCCGGCCGCAACGGATATGTTTAAGGGGAAGTCCAATCTGCCGCGCGAGGACCGCCGGTTTCATGGTTTCCGGGTCGGCGTCCGGGGGCGTGAAGGGCAGGATGAAGTGATATCCCACCATGTCCAGCCCCTGTTCCAGAAGGAGCTTCCCCGCTAAGATGCTGTCGAGGCCCCCGGAATACAGGAGAATCCCTCTTCTGTTCACCGTATCTCCTCATGGCCGAAGAGCTGTATGGTTACGATGTCCCCCGCCTCGGCCCCCGGCGATTCGACAGGGAGAATTATGAGGCAGTTCGCCTCATGCATGGAACGGAGAATTCCCGAGCCCTGGGAACCCGTGGTGGACACGGCGAAGGAGCCTTCCTCAACTGTGAAGCGCCCGCGGATATAATGGACGCGTCCTTTTTTCTTGGTTATGGGCTCCTGGAGCACCGCTTTTACTTCCGGGAGCCGCAGACGCGAGGCCCCGACCAGTGAGAGGAGGGCGGGGCGTACGAACTGGATGAATGATACCATGGTCGACACGGGATTGCCCGGCAGGCCGAAGAAGAGCGTTTTGCCTATCGTGGCGAATACGCAGGGCTTTCCCGGCTTCATCCTGATGGTTTCAAAAACGATGGAGGACCCCATCTCCCGAAGGACGTCGGGGACGAAATCGTAAGACCCCATGGAAACGCCTCCGGTGGTGATAATGACATCGCACTGTATCGCCTCGGCGAAGAGGCGCCTCGTTTCTTCCATGGTGTCCCGGGCGATACCAAGGTATCGCGGTACGGCGCCGCATCGGAAAATTTCGCCGTAAAGGGAGAATGCGTTGCTGTTCCGTATTTGCCAGGGGCGGGCCGGCGCGCCCGGATCGGCGATTTCGTCCCCCGTCGATATAACGGCCACGACGGGTTTCCTGGGCACCCGCACCTCGGTCATGTTAAGTGAAGCTAAAAGGCCCAGGACAGCCGGAGTCACTCTGTCTCCCCGGCGAAGGACCGTCATGCCCCGGGAGATGTCCTCTCCGGCGCGGCGAATGTGGTCCCCGGGTTTTGCTTCCGTTATAAAGGACACATTGCCTCCGCTTTCCATCGTGTCCTCCACGGGTACTACGGTATCGCACCCTCGGGGCATCGGGGCGCCGGTCATGATGCGCCATGCCGTGCCGGCAGGCACTTCGCCGTCCGGGCCGTCACCGGCTTTCGCTTCTCCGGATATCGGAAGCGTAATGGGAGATGACGGGGCCGCGCCGTGGAGCAATGAGGACTGGAGGGCGTATCCGTCCATGGCCGAGTTGTCGAAAGGGGGTATGTCCGTGGCGGATACGATATCCTCCGCCAGAAATCTTCCCGGAGCTTCCAGAAGGGCTATGGTTTCAGAGGGGAGGGGGGCCGTCCGGTCAAGGATGAGGTCCGCCGCTTCTGAGGGCATGATGAGAGGGGCGCCGTTTTTTCTCATGCGCCGATACTAAGGGCAGGGGGGTTCCATTTCAAGACATTTATGGGACGTTTTTTAAGCGCCCGTTAAACGGGAAAACGTTCAAGAAACGTCTTTTTCATGTCATGTTCCGTCCTGCGGACGATTCCGTTAACGCGGTAGATCGAAAGCCCCATATCGGCCGCAATGGAGGAAACCGTATGGCCCATTATTTTTCGGCGGATGAACACGGTGCGTTCCCGATCGGGCAGCATATCAAGAACGTCCCGAAGGGTCATTATCACCTCTCCCTCGATATACGATTCTTCGATGTCTGCGCCGTTGTCCTCAATTTCCAGAGAATCCATATCGGCGTGCATCACGTTCCTGATTTCGTACCGGTGCTTGCGCAGATGATCGAAAACCTGGTTTCTTGCCGCGGTAATCAGGTAGCTTCTTGTGGTGGAAGCCAGGGGGTCGAGGTTGACGCGCTTCTCGTACAGTTTGAGGAAGAGATCATGGAGGATTTCCTCAGCGTGGTGGCGGTTCTCAACCAGGCCTCCGATGACCCGCAGAAGAGTGTCGCCGTATCTGCTATAGCATTCGGCGACGCGGTCGCCGTATCCGCTGTTGATGGTGTTCATCTTTCACCGTTTGGGTTCGCCATCTGGCTTTCGGTCGTTTTCAGTGGATGGAGCCGGTACCCGGGTGGATTATTTCCCGGGGACAGGGGGAGAGGCCCTTATCGCCGTCTATCATGACGGAATCCAGGCGCTCCACGTCCAGTCCCATTTCCTGTGCGGCTTCGACGTAAAACTGGAGCACGCTCACGATGCGGCGTACGGCGTCGTTTCGAGATGGGCCGTAGCAGTTGACATCAAGCTCGGGGCAGTTGGCGATGAATTCATTTTCCGTTTTTACGATTTTAATGTTGATCTTCAAGGTCCTTCCCCCGGCGTGTTTGATGGCGGAGAAGGGGAGCGTGGCGCCCCCTGTGCTCCGACGCCGCGCTCTGCGTGCCTTCCAGCGGAGATGCCGAGGCGTGCCGGGATGAATCCCTTCCGCGCGATCACTGTTATTATCGTCACAGCTCTCTGGTCCCTTGATATGGTCGGCGCGGATTTTTCAGAGGCAGACTCAAAAATTATCTTTTCCCTCCCGCCTTTGGCGGGCGGAAAAACCTCAGTCCTGAGTATGCCAGTAGTTACAATTCGTGGGACTTCAAAAATTAAATTTTTTTTAGGGGCTCCCTTTTATTAAAAAGGTTTTTTTCACTGTAGAAACAAAATTTTTTATGAGGCGAACTTATTTGTTGACAAAAAGGGCCCCCTTGATTGTATGGTTTCAATCTGGATGACGATCAATCAACGTACTTTTGATAGGGAAAAAAAGTAAAAACGTAATTTTTGCATACTCCACCGTCGGTATGCAATTGGCGCTTTTCCTCGTTCTTTTTACATACGGCGGTCACAGGCTTGATGTGAAACTGGGAACGCGCCCGTTGTTCGTGCTCCTCGGCGCCGCCCTCGGGCTTGGCGCGGGAATGTACAATTTGCTGAAGGCTCTGAAGGAAATAGACAGGTATTTGAAAAAAGAGGAAGCGCCGAAAGAAGAAAGGCGCAAGTGGTTATAATCGGCTTTTGTCAATACTAATTGTGGAGTTGTATGGGTGATGATACACTTACTTCATAATGTCTCAAGTTTTATTTCATCAGGCGGCCATGGCGAAGAAGAGTCCGTCAGCGACATTGTCATGCACCATCTCACCGACCACCCTATTGTGGCTACTGATGGTTCGGGTTTCTTCACTCGGTTTATTCACGAATTAAACACGACGATTTTCAGTCAGAAATTTTTCGGCGTTTTCGACATGCGCATCACCCGCTGGGTCGTAATGATGTGGATTGCGGCGCTTCTCTGTCTTGTCATTTTTCTTCCAATAGCACGAAAAATAAAAAAAGCGAAAATGGGTTCCAGCTCAAAGTGGGTAAACCTCTGGGAGGTCCTCGTAAGCTTTGTGCATGACGAGATCGTCGAGCCAAATTTCGACCATCACTATGTGAAGAAGGCGATGCCCTGGTTTTCTACGGTATTTTTCTTCATTCTGTTTTGCAATCTCATGGGGCTCATCCCCGGCATGTCCACCGCTACGGGCAACCTGGCCGTCACCGGAGGCCTGGCAATTTTCACATTGCTGGGAATGATCGCCGTCGGCATGGTAAAACAGGGGCCTCTGTGGATTTTTACCGGGGTGGTCCCCAGCGGCATTCCAATTGTGATATTTCCTCTCATGTGGGTAATTGAGGTGCTTGGCCTTCTCATCAAACCCTTCGCTCTTACCGTTCGTCTTTTCGCCAATATGACGGCAGGACATATTGTTATCATCATTTTTATATATCTTGTTATGATGTTTAAGAGTTATTTTGTAGGCATAGGCTCCGTTGCCGGCGCCCTGCTGATAAACTTGCTTGAACTCCTGGTGGCTTTCATCCAGGCGTATATTTTTGCGGCCCTTTCGGCAATGTTCATCGGCTCTTCGATGCACGCCCACTGACGATACGGGCGTAGATCGTTGGGTATTTTTTTACTTTACATGATTTTGAATTTTAACTTAAATAGTTAAATAGTGCATACCAAACAATAAATTGTCAGGAGGAATCCAGATGGAAAACGCTTTAGGTTTGTCATTCCTGGGCGCAGGTTTCGGAGCGGGTCTCATAGTTTTCGGTGCGGCTCTCGGAATCGGAAGGCTTGCGACCGGTGCTCTCGAAGGTATGGCCCGCCAGCCTGAACTAAGTGGTGACCTTAGGACGGCCATGATCATCGCCGCCGCTCTTATCGAAGGTTTCACGTTTTTCGCGCTTGTCGTGACCTTCATGCTCGCCACGAAGACGCCCATGCAGCCTTTGGCTCCGGCGCAGCAGCCTGCGGCGCAGCAGCAAGCGGCACCCCCCGCGGCCCAATAAGTAGGGCCTGTGGGGCTGTGGTGATTGTTTTTCCGGTTTTGGCGATAACAACTTACTATAGATAGGTAACTCAAATGGATGTTCTAAAAGAAGGTTTGCTGAAAGTTGATCCCGGTTTGCTTCTGTGGACGATCATAACGTTCGCGGTGCTGTTTCTGATTCTCTGGAAAGCAGCCTGGAAGCCAATTGTCGACGCCCTCGATGCCCGGGCCGAGAAAGTCAGGTCCGACATTGAAAACGCTGAAATGATGCGAATAGAGGCGGAGAAGCAGCTTGCTCAGCACAAAGAGATGATGGACAAGGCCAGTGCCGAAGTGGCTAGCATTATCGCCGAAGGCAAAGCCGACGCGGAGCGTGTGCGCAGCGGCATCATAGAAAAGGCCGGTGCAGAAGCGAAAGAGCTGAGTGAAAAGGTGAAGAAAGAAATCGAGCTTGCAAAAGACAAGGCACTTTCAGAGATAACCGCTGAAGTGGTAAACCTTTCAACTGAAATAGCGGCCAAAATTATTGCGAAAAACTTAAATCCGGACGATCAGAAGAAGTTGGTAGAGGAAGCGATATCAAAAATAGGGACAGTTCAGTGAACCTGAACTGTCCCTGTTTTTTTCTTCGAGCAGAAAATTATTACTAATAGAGTGGGGATAGCGCTGTGGCGGTTAACGAGGTGGCACGGATCTACGCGGGCGCTTTGCTGGAACTCGGCAAAGAGAAGAATTTATTGCAGCAGATAGAAGAGGAAATTGGACTTCTAAACCAGCTCGTCGAGGAAGATGTCGACTTTCGTCTTTATTGCGAGACGCCTGGGATTTCCGCCGATTCGAAGAAGGCTTTCTTCGAAAGGGTCTTTCAGGGTTCGCTTTCCGATACCATTGTGAATTTTCTTAAAGTTCTCGTGGATAACGGCCGCCTCACGGAAATACGATCGATATATGAAGCATTCCTGGGGCTCCTGGACGTGGAAAACGGCAGGCTCAGGGTCATGGTTGTTGGAAGCGATAAAATGGATGTAGCCTTGACGGCAAAATTGCAGTCTTCCCTTGCGTCAAAATTCAAAAAAGAAATCATCATTGAAGAAAAAATCGACAAGTCGATTCTCGGCGGCATCATAATACGGATCGGCGATATGATCATAGACGGATCTTTGGTGAAAGACCTGAATAATATACGGAGAAATTTACTATCAAGTAAAGTCAGGAGTGAAGCGGCTTATGAAGATTAAAACTGAAGAAATAAAATCTATCATCAAGAAGGAAATCACCGGCTACAAGGCCGCGCTTGACGTCAGTGAGGTCGGTACCGTCATCCAGGTCGGTGACGGTATTGCGCGGATCTACGGCCTAGAAAACGCCATGGCCGGCGAAATGCTTGAATTCCAGAATGGCGTCCAGGGCCTGGTTTTTAACCTGGAAGAGGATTCCATCGGCGCGGTTGTACTCGGGGATTACCTCGCCATTGAAGAAGGGTTCTCAGTGAAGCGTCTCAACCGCGTTCTCGCGGTCCCCGTTGGGGAAGAGGTGCTTGGCCGCGTGGTGAACCCTCTGGGGATGCCGCTGGACAACAAGGGCCCTATCAATAGCTCCATGATGCGTCCTGTGGAATTCACCGCCCCCGGTATTGCCGATCGTCAGCCGGTGAAGGAGCCCCTCCAGACCGGCATCAAGGCCATCGACTCCATGACGCCCATCGGCAGGGGACAGCGCGAGCTCATCATCGGCGACCGGAAGACCGGTAAAACCGCCATCGCCATCGACACGATTATCAACCAGAAAGGGAAAGACGTCATCTGCGTATATGTCGCTATCGGGCAGAAAGCGTCCACGGTCGCCGCGGTCGTTGAGAAGCTTGAACAGTACGGTGCGATGGAATACTCAATCGTGGTGACGGCAAACGCATCCGACCCGGCCCCCCTGCAGTATATAGCCCCGTATGCCGGAACGGCAATGGCCGAGTACTTCATGTACGATAAAAAGCGCCACACCCTCTGTGTGTACGATGACCTTTCCAAACAGGCGAATGCCTACCGGCAGCTTTCGCTGCTCCTCAGGAGGCCCCCTGGACGGGAAGCGTATCCCGGCGACATTTTCTATTGCCATTCCCGCCTTCTCGAAAGGTCCGCGAAGCTCTCCGACGAGCTCGGCGGAGGTTCGCTTACTGCGCTTCCCGTCATCGAGACCCAGGAAGGCGAGGTTTCTGCATACATTCCCACTAATGTTATTTCGATTACAGACGGCCAGATATACCTCCAGCCCGGTCTTTTCGCTTCCGGCATAAGGCCTGCAGTCGATGTGGGGATCTCGGTTTCCCGCGTTGGAGGAAACGCCCAGATCAAGGCGATGAAAAAATATGCGGGTTCGCTCCGTCTCGACCTCGCACAGTTCCGCGAGCTTGAGGCTTTTGCCCAACTCGGTACGGAGCTTGACGCGGCCACCCAGGCGCAGTTGGAGCGCGGAAAGCGCCTTGTGGAAATTTTAAAGCAGGGGCAGTACGTTCCGATGTCGGTATCAGAGCAGGTTTTGGTCATCTTTGCCGGCACCCAGGGGTATATAGACAAGATTCCCGTTGAGAAGGTGAAGGATTACGAGGAAAAATTCCTCAGGCACCTGAACGACCAGCACTCCGACCTCCTCGATGATATTGCCAAGTCGGGCCAACTTACCAATATTGAAAAGGCCCAGAAAGTTTGCGCGGATTTTGCGGAGAGCTATAGGGCGAAAATCCAGTAAAGATCAAACCGGAAATTAGAGGCGAATACAACTCGATAACAGGTAATCAACGTGGCAACACAAAGGGAAATAAAAAAGAGGATAGTATCGGTCTCCAGCACGAAGAAGATCACCAAGACTATGGAGATGGTGTCGACTTCTAAAATGAAGAAGATGCAGGACAGGCTTTTAAAAACACAGCCATATTCCGCCAAGATAGACCGGATGATCTCGCATATCCGCGACACGGCAGTCGAGGACGTCTATGATCCTCTTCTTATAGAAAGGCCCAATCCCAGCAGGATCGTCCTCATGTCGATCACCGGAAACAGGGGGCTCTGCGGCGGGTACAACACTAACATTCTTGACGCTACCACACAACTGAAGAGGAAGCTTTCCATAGAAGAAGGGAAGGAAGTGCTCCTGTATGTTTTTGGGAAAAAGGGAATTGGCTATTTCAAGTTTATCAAAGAAACGGTGTACAAGTCCCTTCCCAATCCGGAAGATAAAATAACTTTTCCGGACGCTATGAAACTGGGGGACGAGCTCATTAATATGTTCGTTTCCGGAGAGGTGGATGAAGTTCATCTTGCCTATACGAGGATAGTATCGTCTTCTTCCCAGAAGCCGGCAATCATCCGCCTTCTGCCTATTACCACGGAAGATTCCGACATTATCGATAAGGCGGGGGAGTTTAAGCTCGATTACATCTTCGAGCCGAACCCCTACCAGGTCCTGTCGTCGATACTGCCGCTCTATGTGAAGGTCAAGCTGTATACATGTATTCTTGAGTCAGGGTTTTCAGAGCAGTTCGCCCGGCGCGTTGCCATGAAGAACGCGACGGACGCCGCGACGGACATGGTTCGCGAACTCACTATACGGTACAACAGGGCCCGTCAGGCCAAGATTACCAATGAGATCGCTGAAATTGTCGGCGGCGCGGCGGCGTTGGTGTAGTTCGGCGTCTTGAGGATGTCACAGATTATCTCAAAGTTTGTAAGGGGAATATTATGAGTCAGAATATTGGAAAAGTAGTGCAGGTCATCGGTTCAACGCTTGATGCCGAGTTTCCGGAAGGCCATCTTCCCGAGATTTATAACGCCCTGAACCTGGATACGGAAGTAATGGGCGAGACCATTAAAATCGTCTGCGAGGTCCAGCAGCACCTTGGCGGGAATCGGGTTCGTGCCGTTGCCCTCGCATCCACCGACGGCATTCGCCGCGGCACCGACATTATCGACACGGGGGCCCCTATTTCGGTTCCTGTGGGAGAGGAGACACTGGGACGTATCTTCAACCTCTTGGGCCAGCCAGTCGATAAGATGGGTCCGGTTACCGCCAAAGAATCGCGCCCCATCCATCAGGACCCTCCGAAATTCGACCAGCTCGAACCCAAAGCTGAGATTTTTGAAACTGGTATAAAAGTTATCGACCTCCTTGCGCCGTACATCAAGGGAGGTAAAACGGGCCTTTTCGGCGGAGCTGGCGTCGGCAAGACCGTCGTCATCATGGAGCTTATAAACAACGTGGCCCAGCAGCACGGCGGATACTCCGTATTCGCTGGTGTGGGGGAGAGGACCAGGGAGGGCAATGACCTCTGGCTTGAGATGCGCGAGTCCGGAGTTATCAACAAAGCCTGCCTTGTGTATGGGCAAATGAACGAGCCTCCTGGAGCGCGCCTTAGGGTGGCCCTGAGCGCCCTCACTATGTGTGAGTACTTCCGCGACCTTTCCGGAAGGGACGTTCTCCTTTTCATCGACAATATTTTCCGCTTTTCCCAGGCCGGTTCCGAATTGTCGGCGCTTTTAGGCCGCATGCCGTCCGCTGTGGGATATCAGCCGACTCTGGCAACGGAGATGGGCCAGCTCCAGGAGCGGATCACCTCTACGAAAAACGGGTCCATTACTTCTGTCCAGGCCATCTACGTCCCTGCCGACGACCTTACCGACCCGGCGCCGGCAACGGCTTTCATCCACCTCGATGCTAACACCGTACTTTCAAGGCAAATAGCCGAAAAAGGTATCTACCCGGCGGTCGATCCCCTGGAGTCTTCATCGCGTCTTCTGGCCCCTGAACTTGTGGGACAGGATCATTACGATGTGGCTATGGAAGTCAAGAGGATTCTCCAGAGGTACAAAGACCTCCAGGATATCATCGCTATCCTCGGCATGGAAGAGCTGTCAGAGGAAGATAAACTCTTGGTACAGAGGGCCCGCAAAATTGAGCGCTTTCTATCCCAGCCCTTCTTTGTGGCAGAACAGTTTACAGGATTTCAGGGCAAGTATGTGAAGCTCGATGAGACTATACGGAGCTTCCAGGGCCTTATTGGCGGCAAGTACGATGATCTGCCCGAGCAGGCGTTCTACATGGTGGGAGGCATCGAAGAAGCCGTTGAAAAGGCGAAAAAACTCCAGGCGGGTAACTAGCGATGGCCCTCAAAATCAACTGCACGGTCCTCACGCCGGACAGGGTCCTCTACGAAGGCGACGTGGATTTCGCTGTGGTCCAGGCATACGACGGCGAGCGGGGGTTCCTGTACAATCATATTCCCCTGATGTCGGAGTTAGGCTACGGCATGGTGAGATTGTATACCGGCGACAAAGTTGAATATCTCCAGGTTGAGGGGGGCCTCGTGGAGATCAGAAACAACGAACTTATCGTCCTGGCTGAAAATGCCCTTAAAAAGGAAGAACTTTCCCTGGATGATATCAAAAAGACCCTGACGGACCTCACTTCCGCTGAGAAACCCGCCGATCCGAGGGGACGTTTCCTCATGCAGGTGGAAATTGATAAGCTAAAAAGCAGGTTAAAAGTGGCGTCGGTACAGAAATAACAAAACTAAATTAAGAAGGCGATAAAGGGCGTTCCTCCGGGAACGCCCTTTTTTATTATACAAACCTTAAATTTTTAGGTTTTTCCGACCCTCTTTGGCTGGCTGAAAAATCCAAGTCCAGTGTTTGACAGTAATTACAAATTATGAGAATTTTTAAAAAATCCATTTTTAGCGGTCCCCCAAAAATATAACAAATGAAGAGGTGAAAAATTCTTGTACGATTCATCTGGAGATGAATAACTTGTGAAGTCACGGACCAGGGAATGACGATACTAAAATAGTATGGTCTTCCATTTTCCGACCATTTTTGTGAAAAATGTATTCGGGAAAGGATGAAATATCAGTATATTATCACCGGGATGCCGGGGCTTGAAACCGACACCGTTGTAAGTGTATATTTAAACGGACATCATATCTTACATCAATGGAACCTCAAAACACCACAGGTGAAAAGAACGTGAATGACGATATCATCTTAGATGATATCGTAATAGAGGATATCGGGGACGGGCCTGAAACAACCCCAACTTTTGAGGCCGTTGAAGAACGTAGTGAACCCGAAGTCATTCCTCTTGATGTAGTCGAAATCCTTGATGAAAAGCCGCTGAAGTTCACAGTTTCCGAAAATGAGCAAGAGGACCCTTTCGTGGATTTGAATGCCCTGACGGCAGAGGTCGACAGTCTGGACCGGGTGCTACATGAGGTTCCCGGCAACCGGGGCGATGACCCGCTGCCGCCGTTTCAAAACGATGATTCACTCTCCCTGGATAATATAGGCATTGATGACGTGCAGGAGCTTAATCTTGACGATCTCGTTTGGGAGGAGGCAAGGTCGAAAATAACCCCCGGGCCGGAAACGGAGAAGGGAAAAAACGAGGAAAAAACGGAGGAGAAAAGCGAAGCCCCAATTGGAGATGTGCCCTACGATCTCATTGACGATGAATTCATCATCCTGGAAGAGGAGTACGGAGAAGCGGAAACCCCGCTTTCAGCGAAATCCGCTGGAGCGGCCCCGGACAGCCACGAGGGCCCGGAAGAAAAACGTGAATTAGTCATCGAGGAGAAGGAAATCGTTCCTGCTTTAAACGGGGAATTGCACCCGGGTCCGGGTCGGCTGGATGCCGCTTACGAAATGGCCCCGGTACAGAAAACCGGCGATCTGACCATTCAGATCCCGGATGGGGTAAAAAAGAACCTGAACTTCAGAATAAGCGACCTTCGCCCCATAGACCTTATCGAAGCGGAAAAAATAGCTGACGAAGACATACTCCTCCTGAAAGAAGAGGACCTCGTCGAGGAACTTGACTCGATGGATTTGGTATACATCGACGAGGAGCCTGTGGGAGGGGAAAGCGATTCATTTGAGGCCGTTGAAATTAAATTAGATGAAGAAGAAACGATTTCCCGGGAAGTCACGGAATTGGCCGAGCTTGCACCAGCGGCACCCACCGCGGTTGAAGAAAGCGAACTTTTCCGGGAGGACGATTTTCTCGGCGTCGCGGCGGAAGAGGTCGCTGTCGTAGATGAAGAGGCCCAGGTACATCGCACGGATGTATCCCGTGGGATAGTAGATGAGGAAATTGTGAACTTGCCGCCAGTAGAGACCGCACGGGAGGGAGCGACGGAATCTATCATCCTTGAATATCCGAATGAAGAAGAAGCAGTCCTGCCCGAGGAGCTGCCAGTTTCAAAAGCTGAGATTGTGGACCGGCAATCTGTCCAATTCGAGGATGTCCTGGAAGGAGCCATTCAGGAAGAGGGCCCGCATAAATCGCGGACCATAGAAGAAGAAATGGCGGAGCCGATTATTCTTGAAGATGTAAATCCAGAAGAAACGGCCGGGACAATCGTTCTGTCCGATGAGGGGACAGAAACTGGAGCGGAGTCCGCCGGTTCCGGGGAACGCCAGTGGACTTCCACTCTGGAAGAGGGCGCGAATAAACTTCAGACTGATGAACCCCTTCCCAAACGCGATGTTTCGCCCGGACCGGGGACGAGTGCAGAAACAGAAGAAACACCGCTATACACGAAAGAACCTGGACCGCCAGAAGTAAAGGCGCACCCCCTGTTGCGTGAGAGCATTCCGGAGGAACTCCAGGTTGCTTCCGGGGAGTCCAGGGTGTTTGTAATTGACGACATCGGAGTGGAAAAGGAATTCGAGAAAAGCCCGACAATTTTTGAAGAAAACGACCTTGAGAAAATAACGGCGAGCATGGTGGAGGTCGTCGAGGGCGAATCGAAGTTTCTGAGGGAAGCCAGCGCCGAGGAAGACCATGAACAGATGGCCGCCATCATGGGCGGCACCGCCATGGCCTTTGAGGACCTTCTGATCGACTTTGAGGAAGAATACAAGTTCCTTGACGAGGAGACGGGCTTTATCGACAGTTCCTTCATCCCTGAAGCGTATCACGAGCACATGGATGGCGTGGAGGAAACGCTACGGAAAAAAGGGAAGGTGACAAGGTCCCTCGAACTCTTCGGCCTTACCGACGGGGAAATCTCGGACATAGAACTTGGTGTGTTCACGAAGGAATACGCGGGGATCGACCTTGCGAAGGCGGCGGAAGACGCAGGGATGGGCTTAGACCAGGCCCCCGGAGATTTCGGGCCGTTAGGCGATTTCCGTTACCTGGGCGGCTCGGCGGAAAGGATGAACAGGTCCGAGAAGCGGAGCGTCGAAGAAGACCTGGCCTCCGGTTTTGCCGTTATTTTCGAGGAAAACGCCGACGATATACGGCGATTGCTGGCGAATTATCGAAAATCCCGAAAAACTCCCGCCAGCATGGTGGATATCAGCGACGATATCATTCTGCTTGACGACGGCGCGGATGTGGAGCGTTTTGCCGGCACAATGGCAGTTGAGAAGAGGAAAAATATCCAGGCGCTCTTGAAGTATCTTGACGGGCTCTTTGAGAAACTTCCCGAAGATGTGATACGGAAATTCGCTGAATCGGAATATTTTAATCTCTACGTCCAAGTACTGAACGAACTGGAACGCTGACATGGGACTTCTTGAGAAAGCGATGAAATATAAGTCGGAGATCAACCGCAGGGGCGTCGACACCCTTATAGACAGGATCCAGGGCCCGGCCGATACCGATTTTGTGGACGAGGGCGTGAAAAATGGCCACACCCAGGGGCCGCCCCCGCTGCGGCTGACTTCCATAGAACAGACGTCCGCGGGAAACGGCGAAGAAGAAATCACCTATATCGACGAATCACTCCTTCATGAACTTGACGAAGAAGAGGGGAGTGAGAAGCCGGATGCGGAGCCGATCATCCTTGACGACGACATGCCCGCGGCTGATTTGGCGGAGGGGGACGATATTTTCAGCCTCCCCGGGGAGGACGAGGCGAATCCTTCGGAGATTTTACGCCGCCAGAAGGGGACGTCGGAAAGGAAAGTGAAAAGCCAGGAATTCGCGAAACTGGAAACTCGAGATGACGGTCTTGGAGAGGCCGACGGTTACAGGCTTTCACCCGAGGACCCCTTCGGGATCGATGATGCCCCTGTCCTGGGGGCGAAAAAAAAGGAAACCCCGGTTCTTGAAATGAAGGAAGAGCTTGATGATTCCGTGCAACGCGAGGGTTCCATGTTTTCGGATATTGCAGGCCCTACCACGGAGGACATGGAAAATTATCCGCAGGACGCGGAGGATGCACAACCGTCCTCCAGAGAGCGTCAGGAACGCCCGGACAAGAAGTTCCAGGACTTTCTGGTCCTTTATGAAATCGGGAAAGAGATACTGCGTTCTGAAAACCGCAAGGAGCTGTACGATGTGGTGCTTTTTTCCATAATGGGGCAGATCGGAGCATCCTCGTCCTCCATCATGGCGGTGGACCCCCAGAATCCTCAGCGATGGATTATCGGCGACTCCAGGGGGGTCACGATCCGAAATAAGAAATTGTATTTTGATATTTCAGAGGGCATCCTGGGGCAGGTCATATCGAGGCGGGCCATCATTGACCTCGACGAATTCAAGGGCAGCACCGAGTACAGCGAGGAGTATTACAAATTTGTTTCCGTTGACGCACGGCTCCTTTCGCCCCTCATCTACGGCGGGAATATTATCGGCGCAATAGTCCTGGGTGAGAAACTCACCATTGGCGATTATTCCGAAGAGGAGAAGGACTTTATCGCCTCCGTTTCTGAAATCTCCGCCATAGCCTTGCATAAAATCAATATTATCGAAAAGCTCCAGGAGGAGAACGGACAGTTCAAAACCGAGCTTGACTACATTGGCCATGTAGAAAGCCTCAAATCACGGATCGTTAGCAGCGTGAGCATCCGCCGCCTCGATGAGATGATATCGTCGGAATTTGAAAGCATGGGCATACTCAATTACGCCGTATTCATCGACGACGAGAAAAATGATAGGTACGAACCCATCTTCATCGATAAAACCGACACACTGGCCCTCCGGAGCGACCGGTTCAGCATCTCCTACGGAAGCTCCCTGGCGGAGTATATTTCCGAACTTCGTGAGTGCACCAAAGTCGATGACCACAAGAGATTGAAGATGGTGACGGACGTTTTTCATGAATTCCGATTGAAACGGATGCCGCTTTTCTGGCTCTATCCGTTCAAATTCGGCAGCAAGCTTGCCGGGTTCCTCCTGGTTACGGACATCAACGATGCTGAGCGGGAGAAGGAGATACACGGGAAGCTCATGAAGCTTTCAACGGTGCTGTTTTCCTACATAATGAATCTAAAAGCCCTGGATGTCCATGAAAACCGTTACGTCGATCACATTGAGCCGGTGCTGAAGAGAATAGACGGTGAGCTCCATAACGCTAAGAACCTCAAAATTCCCCTGACGGTGGTCCTCTTTTCCATAAAAAATTTCAAAAGGTATTACGCGCTGTACGGCCGGGGGGAGGCGAAGAAGATCGTCGATACCCTCGAGTCGATCATCCGAAGCAGGCTCTCGGACCCCGATTTCTCAGTGCGCTTTGACAGGAACAAGGTCCTCATCGTCCTTCCGGGAAAGAACAAAAAATTCGCGGTCCCGCTTGCGAACACGGTTCGTAACGAGATTATCCAGCATTTCAAAAAGAAAGAGATGCAGCTTCTGGTCACGTTCCTAACGGCGGAATACCCCGAGGACGGAGAAGACCTCCATGCTCTCCTCGATGTGATAGACTGAAACCCCTTTCTTCGCCGGGTGCTTCCGCGTTGCCCGGGCTTCGTTTCTACTTTTTTCCCTTGTAAGAAGGATTCTGAAGAACCCTTAAAGCAACCTCTAATAATTATGATTTCCCGCCCGCCTTCGGCGGGCGGGAAATCATAAGGCAATCTCTAATACTTAGGTTTTTCCGCCCGCCCTCGGCGGGCGGAAAAACCTAAGTACTGAGTATGTCAGTAGTTACAATTTATGGAAACTTCAAAAATTTAATTTTTAGAGGTTCCCTTAATTTACTGCCGGGAAAGCACGAAGGGATTTACGGGGCGTGAATTGCGCCTTACTTCAAAGTGGAGATGGGGCCCTGTAGATCTTCCGGTGTTGCCGGAGAGGCCCAGAAGCGTGGTCGTGGTGACGCGCTGGTCGGGTCGGACATGGATGCGGCTCAGATGGCCGTAGATGCTTTTATATCCATGGGAGTGGGCCACCTCGACGGTGAGTCCGTATCCCCCCTTGTAGCCTGTGGCGCATACCACGCCGGACCGGGCGGCATAGATTTTAGTGCCGGGGCGGCAGGCAAGGTCGACGCCGCCGTGGAAACGGATTTCACGGGTGAAGGGGTCCCGTCGGAGGCCGAAACCCGAGGTTTTGCGGGCGTTCACCAGTGGAGTGATAAATCCCGTACCAAGGAAGAGAGAGCGCTCAATGGTCGATATGCCGGCCCCTGGTATGAAAATGTACTCCTTTCCCCTGATCGAATTGCCGTTTGCTTGCAGTATGTAGTGGGCGCCGACTTTAAAAGCCCGGGCCAGATGTTCCACCTGCGCGCCTGACTTGTTATGGAATATGATGCCGCGCATATTCGGCACATAGATGGTCCTCCCGGGTACGATATCGGCGGAGGTGCCGAGGCCGTTCACCGTCATAAGTGTGTCGATGTTCGAGGATGTGTTGGCCATAATCTTCCAGAAAGTATCGTCCTTTCCGATGCGGTAGGCGTAAAATTTCAGTTCCGGCAAGAGGGAGGGGTCCTTCCAGCTCTGTACCACATATATCGTCCTTCTCACGTCTTCGCGTATCTCCTTGATCACGGGATCCGAGAGGGCCGTGCTCCCGAGGACGGATATTTCCCGGGCCCACAGGTTGTCGGGGGGGCCGACAACGGGCGTCCAGAAGAGGATGGACGCTATCGCGATGAGAGGCAATCCCCGAAATGGAAGAAAGTTAACGATTTTCACCGATGACTCATGAGACATAATTGGTTTTAACTTCAAAGAAGGGGAACACCCCTTTTAATTATATCGGTGCGGTGGAATTTTTTTTGAAGTAAAAAACCCTCCCAAAACCAATTCGATTGCGCTGCACATTGATAAAGTTGTTGCGCTTAAAGTGCGGTCTGTGGCATAATTGGGCGGAAAATGAAAATACCGCAATGACGAGAAAAACGGGGCTTTAAATCAATCATGAACACTCTTATTAATGTCGGAGTGGCGCGGCTGGAGGTTGGCAGTAATCCGGCGGTGCTTCGGACCATCCTTGGCAGTTGCGTGGGTATCTGCATCTACGACAGGATAAAAAAAATCGGAGGACTCGCCCACATCCTCCTGCCGAACTGGGTCAAGGACGGTGTAAAGGAAAAATATGCCGACACGGCCGTACCCCTCCTCATCGCCCAGCTTCTAAAAATGGGGTGCACCCGGGAGTTTATGTCGGCGAAGATTGCCGGAGGGGCGTCCATGTTCAAATTTCAGTCGAACATGGCCCTTGGGCAGATTGGCCAACGCAATGTCGAGATGTCCCGGCAGGCGCTTCAGGAAAAAGGAATACCCATCGTGGCCGAAGATGTGGGAGGCAATGTGGGGCGGGTTATAGATTTTTTTCTTGAGGACGGAAGGATGAAAGTGAAAGCCGCCGGCGAAGAAAAACTTTATTACAAAGTATAGCGATCCCGGAGAACGACAATGCATATATCGATCAAGGAACGACTGGATTCAATAATAAGCAATCTGGACCAGCTCCCTTCCATCCCCGATGTGGTGGGCAAAGTGATAAACATGGTCAACGATCCCAATGTGGATTTCAAGTCGGTGGCCCAGGAGATCAGCCGAGACCAGGCAATTACGACAAACCTTCTAAAACTGTGCAACTCCGCTTACTTCAGCAAGGGAAAGGAAATAACCTCCCTTGACAGGGCCATCGTGACCCTCGGCATCAAGGAAGTGAAGGACGCAATCATGGTGGTCGCCACGAAGGCGGTGCTGAACCGGGCCATCCTCGGGTACGATCTGGCGAAAGGAATGCTCTGGGAGCATGACCTTGCCGTGGCGGTGCTGGCTAAGAACATCGCCATGATGAAGAAAGACAGGGCCAATGCCGATATTGCCTTCACCGGAGGCATCATCCACGATGTGGGGAAAACGGTGCTGGCCATATTCGTCCAGAACGTTTTCAAGGACATCCTTGCGAGGGTGGAATCCGGCGGGGTCTCGTTCCAACAGGCTGAACGGGAGATCATGGGGTATGACCACCAGGAAGTTGGGGAGCGGATTCTGGCGAAGTGGAAGTTCCCCGAGGTGCTGAAATACATTGTGAGGTACCACCATGAGCCGGAACAGGCCCCAAAGGAAGCGAGGAAGATCGTATCGTACGTCCATGTGGCCAACTCCATCTGCCTCATGGCCGGAATAGGCATAGGAAGCGACGGTCTATATCACGAACTAAGCGAGCGAGCCATCACGCTTCTGGGAGTCACAGACGAAGAGCTGAACCAGCTCTATTCCGATGTTCCGGAGGTGCTAAAGCACGTCCAGGGCCTCTCCTGAATCATCGGGCCCTATGTATCTTGTGAAGAAATGCCCCGCCTGCGCAAGGATGGTGCGCTTTCCTATCGACAGGGGGGCCATCCGCGTGACCTGCGCCTGCGGGAATTCATTTCTCGCGGACCCCGACGATACGGCGCTCTACGAAGGCGCCAGGTTCGACCTGGCCTCTCCGGGGCCGAAAAAAAAACGCTCCAATAACATGCCTCCGGGAAAGACACTGCGCACCCTCGTGGACCGGGGAGTACGAAGAGGGTACGATCTGGCGTATCGCTTCCAGAACTTTTTCCTTCTTCCGACTCGGGAGCAGATTAAACTTGCCGCCGGAGTTTTACTTTTCCTGGGAGCGTTGTTTCTGCTGTGCTACCTGGTCTGCGCGCCTGGACCCTGCGCCATCTCCGACGGCGCCGTATGAGCTCCAGCCTCAACAGGACCGAGGAGTACCATCGCGGCGCCCTCGACGGCCTCGAATGGGAGCTTACGGTCTGCAATTCCCTGGAAGATCCCCTGGGCCCCTGTCGTGGCGTACTGAAAACCCCTTCCTCCTTCGGCGAGGCCCTTTACCGGCGCCTGGAGGCCCAGTTTAACTTTGATTCTGTTGTGTCAGTTCTGGAGATAGGAGGAGGATACGGCGGCCTTATGGCGGAATTCACGCGCCTCAATCCCCGCTTTCGGCCTGTGATGTTAGACATCTCCCCCTTCCTGCTGGGCGTCCAGCGCCGTACCCTGGAAGGAACGAAGGCCCGGTTCATCGAGGGCGACCTTTTTGAGATGGACGAAGGTTTTTTCAGCGGCTTTGACCTTGCGGTTTTAAACGAGAACTGCGGCGACTTCCCGACGGCCTGCGGAATTCCCGCCGATTTTAACGCCCCCGGGGATGGGCTCGCCGCTGAAGTTAGACGCGATTTCGAGCGGTACGGTTTCGACGCGCCCAGGGGCCGGGAATTCAATTATAATATAGGCGCAGTGAGGGCGCTGGAGCGGCTCTGCCGGGCAGGGGTGAAATATATTTACATGAGCGAGCATAGCTGCGAATCTTCTCCGCCGGAGGAATTCGCAGCTTTTCTGGATATTAGGCCCACGGGGAATCCGGAGGCAATACGGCTCATGGGACATACGGAATATACCGTGCGCTTTTCCCACTTGGAGAAGGTGGCCCGGCATTTCGGGTACGATGTCCGCCGGGGCAGCTTCTCCGACTTCCTCCATGTGGATTTCACGTCCGAAATACGCTTCATCCTCACCTCCGGCGTATCGACGAAGGACGAACACGAGATAATACGCCAGTTTATTGGCGATGTGTACAAGTACGAGTATATTGCACTTTCAAGGGGGCTTTAAAGCGCCGGAGTGGAGCGAGGACTTGCGGTACATGGGAAGTTGATGGCCGGTGTCTTCCCATGTACCGTCGGGTTCAGGATGCGGCGGGTTTCTCCATCTCGTTTTTCCTCTGGAGAAGGTGCTTGAAATACACGGATTTTGTCTGGTTGGCGCTTTCCAGGTCCCCGATTTTCTTTTTAATCTCGTCCGCGGTCATCCTGTTGATTTTTTTCGTTTTCTGGGAAGCCGCGCCTTCGCCCTGGGGCCCTTTGTTTTCATCTGCCATGTGGTACCTCTTCAAACTTGATTGTAGCGCCCCATCGAGGCGCTGACCGATACAACCACAGCTCTGTTGGGCTGTCAAGAAAAAAGGCGCGGTCCATCCTAAAGCGTTTCCAGGGCTTTTTTGAAGGCCGGGATTGATCTGATGATTGTGTTTTCGGAAACGCAGTAGGCGATCCGGAAATATCCCGGGCCGGCGAAGCCGGAGCCGGGTACCACGAGGACATTGTACTTCAGCAGATGGTTCACGAAGGCCAGATCGTCCGGGATTGGCGATTTTCCGAAGATGTAAAAGGCCCCTTCGGGTTTCGGCACGTTGTACCCGGCGCTCGTAAGGCCGTCTAAGAAAAGGTCGCGCCGCCGTCTATATGCCTCGATGTCCACGGTGGCCCCCGTGAGCCGCGCAACGATGCGCTGCATCAGGGCCGGTGCGTTTACAAAGCCTAATATCCGGTTCGAGAGGATGAGGCCCCCCAAGAGCTTCTCAGCTCCAGGAGTGGAGGGGTTCACGGCGACGTAGCCGATGCGCTCGCCCGGTATGGAGAGCGTTTTGGAGTATGACGTGGTGATTATGGAGGCGGGGCAGTGCTTGAAAATGCTTGGCACGGTGACGCCGTCGTACACCAGTTCACGGTACGGCTCGTCGGATACGAGGTACACCGTGCGTTTTTTTCCCGCCTCAAGGAGGAGCTTCCCTAACTCCTGGATTTGCTCCTCCGGATAGACGCGTCCCGTGGGATTATTCGGCGAGGTGATGAGGACCGCCCTTGTCCTTTCGTTCATCGCCTTCCGGATGTTGCTAATGTCGAGGGAAAAATCTTCCCGCGTATCCACCATGACCATCTCGCCGCCGTGGTTTTTTATATAGAAACCGTACTCGACAAAGCAGGGCTTCGGCACGATAACCTGATCGCCGGGATTGAGGATGGTTTTGAAAATTATGTTCATGCCACCGGCGGCGCCGCAGGTCATGACGGTGTGGGTCCCGTTCACTTCCACGGCCTGCTGGGCAGAGACGCTTAGCGCCACTGCTTCCCGTACGTCGGGAAACCCCGCGTTGGGCATGTAGCCGTGCATGCCCTTCCCGGCCTCGGCAATGAGTTCCCGGGCGGCGGTAAAGAACTCCGCCGGGGGATCGAGGTCTGGATTGCCGATGCTGAAATCGAATACGTTTTCGGCGCCGAACTTTGCCCTGAGCTGGGACCCCTGTTCGAACATTTTTCTGATGAAAGAGGCCTTGTCCATCGATTCGGCTATATAGGAGGATACTGGCATGTCGTCACCCCGTGTCGGTATTTTTCGACATCATACCACCATCGAAACGGTACTGTAAACCAGTTTTTTAATCCTTGATTTTACTGCCGCGGAAGACGAGGACCGTGCGGCCGATTCTAATTTCGTCCCAGTCGCAGAGGGCCTTTGGCCGGAGGAGCTTTCTGCCGTTGAGGAGGGTGCCGTTCTCTGAAACAAGGTCGAAGAGCATGTAGGTGTCTTTAATGCGCTTGATCTTCGCGTGGCTGAGGGACACGGCCTGGTCCCGTATCACCACTGTGTTCCCCTCGTCACGGCCCATGGTGAATTCGTCCCAGAAGATGGGGAATTTTTTGCCCGTATCGGGGCCGTCTTTCATGAGGAGCCAGGCCCTGGCATAGGCGTATTCGGGGTCGGAGGGGGTGATGGTTGGGGACGCAACAGGAGTGTCCCGGTGTTCCGTTCCTGCGGATTTTATCCACCGTGGGCGTTCCGCCTGGGCAGCCGCGGGGGCCGGTACGAAAAACTTTGTGCCGTTGCGGATGATGACGGCGATGACCACGGCGAGGAGGATGATGAGGACCAGGATGAGGGAGATGAGCATAATTTCCATGAGGTTCGATGTTTTGATTTCGGGGACGCCGCGTTCCATGAGAAAGGACCCCGTGTCACGGTCCGATACCGTGCCATTTCGGAAGCGCACCTCGAGGCGATGTGATTGACCGTCGGGAAGAAGAGTCGTAGGATATGTAATGAGATATTCTCCCGTCGAGGGTTTCGAAAGAGATCCGGTTATTCCGGCGACACAGCCCCTTGCAGTGGAGCTCACCAGGGAGCCCCCCGACATTCGGGCGATCCGCTCCATCACGTCGGTTTTGCATACCGGAGCCGGGCAGACAATATGCACCGGTATCCGCGAGGAACGGGAAAGACGTATCACGTCGTCGGCGGTGACGCTGCTTCCCTCGTCCCTGCCGTCGGTAAAAACGACGACGGCCCGGCGTACCCCATCATCCCTTCCGAGCCGCTCAAGGGAGTCGTAGATTGCGTTGTAAAGCAGGGTTTTTGTCCCATGGCGGCGTATAAGTTCGAGGTTTTTCAAAAATTCCCCCCGGGGGGAGGAGAAATCGCTTAAAAGGGTTACCCGGTCGTTGAACCTGTAGAGCGCCACCCGGTCTTCAGGGCCGGTCCGTGAGAGGATTTCCCGCACCACATGCTTCATCCGACCGTGAAGGGCAGGGGTGATGCTCCTGCTCGAATCGAAGGAAACTATCAGGTGAAGTATGTCCCGGTCCCTCTTTTGCGGGGACACGGTGATTTGAGGTACTTCGTATCCGTCTTCCAGGACCTGGAAATGCCCCTCCGTGAGGGAATTGGCAGGGCTTCCAATGGGGAGATGGACCGATACCCGAACATTGACCGAGGGCCGTGCCGACCGGGCGTCGATTTCCTCAATACGCAGGGCGGGGTCCGCCGGGAGGGGCATAGCGAAGAGGAGCGGTCCTGCGAAGAAGGACCAGAAAGCCGTAATTTTTGCTAAATGCCGATGTGCTGTCATTGCATCTTTGCCGAAATGTCCCATTCCTTTCCACGCAGGATGGTGGTGATAGATGAAATAATCAATAAAAATATTGTTGATGGAACTCTCCGTCATGCGGTAATGAACATGCGGACCGGATTCCTGGCATCCTATAATTTGGTTTTTCCGCCCGCTGAAGGCGGTCGGAAAAACCAAATTATTATGGGTTACCTCTTGTTATTTTCGGTACAATCGGCCCCCGGACGCACAATTTTATCATCCCGGGATTTCCTGTGAGGGCCCCGGACTGGAGGATAATCCGGGACATGTATATCGTACATAAACCGTCAATTACGGAAGCGCGTGCCTGCGATTATCTCCCCCATCGCGCATGGAAATTCCGCTATTTCCTTGCCCTGGAACTCAACGGCCAGGAGCTTGGGGAGTTCCTCGCCACGGGATGGCGGAAGTTTGGGAGCTATTATTTCAAGCCCCAGTGTGACGGATGCTCCGAATGTATTCCTCTCAGAGTGAAGGTCGGGGAATTCCGTCCGTCAAGAAACCAGAAAGACCTTTTAAAAAGAAATAGGAAAGTTAGGATGGAGATGGGTCCTCTGCGGTATTCCGACCGGATTTATGAGATCTACGAAAACCACTCCCGGGAACGTTTCGGCGCACTCTCCTCCCGGGAAGATTTCATGTTCAACTTCTACAATCCCTCGTGCCCCTCCCTTCAATCGGAATACTATATCGACGGTGAGCTTGCCGGGGTGGGGTTCTTAGACGCCGCAGACAACGGGTTAAGCAGTGTGTACTTTTTATTCGATACAAGGTTTTCACGATACAGCCTTGGGACCTACAGCGCCCTCAGAGAAATCGAGTATGCCGCCTCCATGGGACTCTCTTATTATTATCTGGGATACTATATCGCCCAGTGCCCGAGGATGGTGTATAAGGCGCGCTTCCGGCCCTACGAGCTGTACAACTGGGTCAGTGGAGAGTGGTATGGCGCCGGACCGTGATGTGGCGAAAATCCAGGTTCCATTCAATTATTACTTGCCAATTTGCAAGGGGAGAGGGATATGATTATCTTTTGGCAACCCTGAAAAATTAAGGTTAGTCACAATATTTTGGTTTCCCCGCCCGCCGAAGACGGACGGGGAAACATGATTATTGGAAGTTACCTTGGGTTTTCCAAACGCAAATTTTCTATGCAATGAGGCCGTATTTTCCGCAAAAGCACCTCTGTTAAAAAGAATGATGAAATTTTATCTTCCCATGCCGCTGTTCTGTATTTTTTTGGGGATTTCCTGTTTGCTTTCCTGTTCAAAGGAGGAAAGGGTGGAAGGAAAGATGGGATGTAGTGAGGGTGACTGCATCAATGGCGTGGGAAGGTATGTGTACAGATCAGGTATCTATACCGGGCAGTTCAGGTCCGGCGCTCCCCGGGGGGAGGGGGTATACCTCTTCACCAATGGTGACCGGTACGAAGGGTACGGTGAAAACTTCAAAAAAGAAAAGTACGGGACCTATCATTATCATACAGGGGACCGCTACGTGGGAGAATGGAAAAATGACCGCAGGCACGGTTACGGCATATACTATTATGCGAGCGGTGACCGATATGTGGGCCAGTGGGTGGACAATGTTAAGAAGGGAGAGGGTTCCTACAGCTACTCGAACGGCGACCGCTTTGACGGGACTTTCGAAGAGGACAAACCGCACGGGAAGGGGGTCCTCACCGGTCGTGAAGGGACGGTAAAAAAAGGATACTGGGTGTACGGGGCCTTTGCCGGCAATCGTTGACTGCCGGATACTTTTTAAAGAGGAATTAGATCCATGGTTAATTATTCAGTGGACGAAAAAGACAATGGCGTCATAATCATTAAAATCAGCGGCGATTTCCGCATTGAAAACCTTGAGCAAATCGACCAGGTGTGGAAAGAGCAACTTGAGAAAAAGCCCCAGGTGATAGCCTTCAACTTCCAGGAGGTGAATTACATCGACTCGACTTCCATCGGATCACTGGTGAAATTCTTCAACACTGCAATGAACAGGAAAATTGAACTGGTTATTTACGGGCTTAACAGGACAGTCTTCAATATCTTTGAGTCGGCAAAGCTGAACAAGTTCTTCAACGTTATATCGAAGACCGAATTCGAGATGCGGTACCTGAAAAAGGCCAATTGAGGAGGTCCGCATCTCAGAAGTCCGTATCAGAAGGTCCTGTGCGTTTCCTTTCCCGCTTCTTCTCTCCCGTGTGCTTCTTTTCACGCAGGCGCTTTTCACGCTCCGCCGGGCTTGCCGACGTGGGAATTCTTCTGCGCGGACGGAGGAGGGCCCCGGCGATGAGCTTGCGGAATTTTTCGAGTGCGAGTTTCCGATTAATGCCCTGGGTGCGGCCCCTTTCTTCATGGATGACGATGTCGCCGCTTTCGGATACGAGCTTGCCGAGCTTTTCTTTTATGGCCCGTTTATCTTCCGGGCCAAAGGAGGACGATTCCGCCAGGCTGAACCTTAGGGTGATTCGCGTGGCTGTCTTGTTCACTTTCTGCCCACCCGGGCCGGAGGCTCGGGTGGCGTAGTAACGCAATTCCCCGGGAGCAAGGGAAATGTGGTCGTTTATTCGTATCTTCCCGGCCATGAGGGTGCGCCCCTGCCCAATCTCACTGATATTGGGCAGGGGCGGCGCGATTTATCAAGCATATTTCACTATTTCACGGGTAATACCGGAGGAAGTCTGTGGCGGATGAGCGTTTACACGTCCTGAGCAAAACCGCCTTCATGCGGGGAACGAGGTGCCTAAAATCGCTTTACCTCCAAAGGCGCTATCCGGACCTTTGCGATCCTCCCGACGCCCGGCGGAGCCACGTCTTTGCCGTGGGCGCCGAAGTGGGCCGCATGGCCCGGGAACTTTTCCCCGGAGGGGTCCTGGCCCTGCCGGAAGAAGGCGCCTCCTCCCCCGGCGATGCCGCATACGTGAGGGAATCGCTTCGGTTCACTGAGGACCTCATATCCCGAAAGGTCCCGGCTATATACGAGGCCTCCTTTCTTCACAATGGCGTTCTCTGTTACACGGACATCCTCGCATGCGTCGACGGGTCATGGCGGGCCTTTGAGGCGAAAAGCGCCACGCGCCTCTCGGAATGGATGGTCCTCGATGCGGCCCTTCAGCACCATGTCATCACCCGGTCCGGACTTGCGCTGGACGATATATCCGTCGTTTTCCTGGACGGTGCCTACAGGCTCCGAGGTGGCCTTGACTTGCAATCGCTTTTTACCATACGGTCTGTGAAAAAAAATGCCGTCGGCTCAGGCGAAAAAATTGATGAAGATATCGCCCGCCAAAAAACGGCCCTGGAAGGGGAGGCCGTCCCGGATGTTGAAATCGGCGGACATTGCTTCTCCCCGTATATCTGCGATTTTTTCGGTCACTGCTGGAAAAATGTGCCTCCGGGTTCGGTATTCGAAATCCGGGGAATTGATAAGGGCCGCGCCGTCGAGTTGCACCGAAGCGGTATCAGATACATGGAGGATGTGCCAGATGACTATCCCCTCTCTTCTTATCAGCGCCGCCAGATTGATTGTGCGCGAACGCGTCGGGGTTACACGGACCGTAGAAGTTTGTGCGAGTTTGTTTCCCGGGCGGAATACCCGCTGTTTTTCATGGACTTCGAGGCGGCCATGCCTCCGGTGCCGCGCTACGAAGGAACGGGACCTTATCAGCCTGTGCCGTTTTTATATTCGCTCCACATCATCGGGAAGCGGGGAGATGACGCCGTGCACCGCGATTATATTGCCCGGAGGAACGACGACCCGAGGGGTGAGTTCATAGATCGGCTCCTGGAGGATACGGCGGGGGAAGGGTCGGTCTTCGTGTACGGCAGGGCCCTGGAAGACCGGGTGCTTCGCGAATTGGCGCATGCTTTTCCGGAAAGGGCCGCCGCCATAGGCCGCCTGCGTTCGAGGATAGTAGACCTCATGGGGCCATTCTTAAAAATGCACCGATACGAGCCCGCAATGAGGGGGAAGCTGTCCCTGAAAGAGACGCTCCCGGCCATCGTGCCGGATATGGATTATCGAGACCTGGCCATCGGCGACGGTTTTTCCGCAATGATTGCCTGGGAACGTATCTCTGCCGGCGTGCCTCCTGAAGAAGAAGCGGCCCTGGTCCGGGACCTGCGAAAATACTGCGCCAGGGACACCCTCGCCATGGCGGAGATATTTAAAAAATTGGAAAATGACGCCGGAGGGCGGTAAAAAAAGTAAAGAAAAGTTGTTGTATTTTCCGTCTTTTTATAAACTACTATTGTACAGTATGCTGGAAAACCCGTTTTGCGGCGCCAGGCGTAAAAAAGGACGAACAGGAGAGATTCAGAGGTTTTGCGATGCCCCCGAAACAAGTGTTCGACGACATGACCGAGGGTGATGTACGGCTCAAACAGAAACCGAAGCTTGAGGAGCCGAAACTGTACCGGGTCTTTATTTTAAATGATCACTACACGACCATGGATTTTGTCGTCCAGGTCCTCATGGATATTTTCAACAAGCCCGCGGCAGAAGCCACCCTCCTTATGATGGACGTCCATAAAAAGGGGAGGGGCGTCTGCGGGGTCTTTACCTTCGATATAGCCATGACGAAGGTGTCCCAGGTCCATACCCTGGCGAGACAGTATGGATTTCCCCTGAAATGTACCTACGAGGAGATATAATGAAGGAGGGGCCACAGCTTTTGGTTCGGGTCTTTTATATCTCCGAGACGCCGGGGTCCGGTAAAAATATCATACTTAGAGGTTTTGCACGCGGCGATGGAAATAAATGAAAATCTAAACGACATCATGATGTCGGCCTATAATGAGGCGCAGAACAGGAAGAGCGAATACCTCACTCCGGAGCACCTGCTCTACGCGTCACTCTTTTCCGCTTCCGGGGCCGATATCATCCGCCACTGCGGAGGCGATATCGACCGCCTGAAATCGGCCCTGGACGATTTTCTAAACACCCGGGTCCCCGTGGCGGAGGGGAAGGAACCGCTACAGTCGATGCAGTTCCAAAACGTCCTGGAAAAGGCGATCTGGCACACCACCTCTGCGCAGAAAGACGAGCTCGATATAGGCGATGTCTATGTTTCCATGTTCGATGAGAAGGATTCGTACGCGTCGTTTTTTCTCCAGCGCGAGGGGATATCGCGCCTGGACATACTGAACTATATCTCTCATGGGACCTCCTTGATCCCTGATGAAGGGGACATCGTATCGACGGAAGGGGAAGATGAATTCATTGATGTGCCCGATGAAGAAGCACCGGCAAAAAAAGAGAAATTCCTGGAGATGTTCACCACAGAGCTTGTGGCGAAGGCGAAGGCCGGTGAGCTGGACCCCCTTATTGGGCGCGAGGACATCCTTGAGCGGACAATGCAGGTGCTCTGCAGGCGTTTGAAGAACAACCCCGTCCACGTGGGGGACCCCGGCGTGGGGAAGACCGCCATCACCGAGGGCCTCGCGCAGCTCATCGCGAAGGGGGAGGTGCCGAAGCCAATCAGGGATTCCAGAATATTTGCCCTGGATATGGGGGCCCTTTTGGCCGGGACTAAATACCGCGGCGACTTCGAGGAGCGCCTCAAGCGGGTCCTCAAAGAGCTCAGGAACATCAACAACGCGATCCTCTTCATTGACGAGATCCACACCGTTGTGGGTGCCGGCGCCGTCTCAGGGGGGTCCATGGACGCATCGAACATCCTTAAGCCCGCCCTTTCCTCGGGAAAGATGCGGTGCATCGGTTCCACTACCTACGATGAATACAGGAAGTATTTCGAGCGCGACAATGCCCTGTCGCGGCGCTTTCAAAAGATAGAAATACCTGAACCGACCGTGGACGACACGCACCAGATTCTTCTGGGCCTGAAGGACCGCTACGAGGGATACCACGAGGTGACCTACGCCGACGATGCTGTCCGCGCTGCCGCGGAACTCTCGGAAAAATATATAAACGACCGGCATCTTCCCGACAAGGCGATAGATGTCCTGGACGAAGCCGGGGCCTATGCGAGAATGAACCGCACTGAGGGCGAAACCGGGGATGTTACCATCACCGTTTACGACATAGAGCGCGTGGTGTCGAAAATTTCACGCGTCCCCGAGAAGAGCGTCACCGCGACTGAGGCGGACCGCCTTCGCGACCTCGACGCGGAGCTGAGGGAGCATATCTTCGGCCAGGACGAAGCGGTGGCCATGGTGACTTCGGCTATAAAGCGCTCACGTGCGGGTTTCAACGATCCCTCAAAGCCTGTGGCCTCTTTTCTTTTCGTGGGTCCCACGGGTGTGGGGAAGACGGAACTTTCCCGTCAACTGGCCCTCTTGATGGGGGTCCCCCTCGTCCGCTTTGATATGGGAGAGTACCAGGAGAAGCACACCGTGGCCCGGCTCATCGGTGCGCCTCCCGGGTATGTGGGCTATGAGGAAGGAGGCCTTTTGACCGAAGCGATCCGGAAAAACCCCCACTGCGTGCTCCTCCTCGATGAGATCGAGAAGGCGCACCAGGACATATTTAACACCCTCCTGCAGGTGATGGACTACGCCACTCTTACGGACAATGCCGGGAAGAAAGCGGATTTCCGCAATGCCGTCATTATTATGACTTCCAACGCCGGGGCGCGGGAGATAGGGAAGCAGCGCGTGGGCTTCGGCGGGGAGCGCACACAAAACGAAGCGGCGCTCACCGAAGCCGTTTCGCGCATCTTCTCCCCGGAGTTTCGCAACCGCCTCGACTCAGTAGTCCGGTTCAACGGCCTTACAAAGGAGAACGTCCTGTCGATTGTGAAAAAGGGCATTGGAGAATTTGCCGCCCAGCTTAAGGAAAAGAATGTTGAACTCACGGTTACGGACGCCGCGATGCAATGGCTTGCTGACAGGGGTTACTCCCCGGAGTTTGGCGCCAGGGAAATCGCGCGGCTCATCCAGGACAGGGTAAAGAAGCAGTTCGTGGATGAGGTGCTCTTCGGTAAGCTTAAGGACGGCGGGACCGCCAGGGTTGACGTCGATGGGGACGATATCACCATGGGGTTTGAATAAGGGGCGATGCCGGTTTTCATGCTCGATGAACGCCATATTTTCCCCCCGGTGGAACTGGCCATCGAAGGGGGTATTCTTGCTGTGGGGGGCGATCTTTCTCCCGGGCGGCTCATTCTGGCTTATAAAAGCGGCATATTTCCCTGGTATTCCGACAACGAACCCATCGTCTGGTGGTCCCCGGACCCCCGCTTTGTCCTTTTTCCCGATGAACTCAAGGTTTCCCGTAGCATGCGCCAGATACTCGAACGCCGGGTGTTTGAGATCACATTTGACCGCGACTTCCAAACCGTTATACGAAATTGCAGTACGGCTAAGCGGCGGGGCCAGAGAGGCACCTGGATAACCGGGGAGATGCGCGAAGCCTACACGGAGCTCCACCGCCTCGGGTTGGCGCATTCCGTCGAGGCATGGCGGGACGGAAAATTAGCGGGAGGCCTTTATGGAGTCTCGCTGGGAAATTGTTTTTTTGGGGAGTCGATGTTCGCCAGGGAAAGCAATGCCTCCAAGGCGGCCCTCATAACCCTTGTCCGCACCCTCTCGGGAAGGGGGTTTCCCCTCATAGATTCCCAGGTGTACACTCCGCATCTGGAGAGCATGGGCGCCCGCGAAATTCCCCGCGCTGAATACCTGCGCCTCCTCGGGGACTCTATGAAGGCACCGACTTTACAGGGGGACTGGGGGGCCCTCCTGGGCCGCCCGGAAGAAGAAAGGCGCAATTTGCCGGAACATTCATCAATAGCGGGCATCGGCGAAACCGACCCAGCCCCCTGATTCAACCAGGGCTTTGTCGAACTCACCGATTGTGAATGGGAAGGTCCCCTCTTTTCCGTCGGCCCGCACAATTATTGTTTCACGCTGTATATCGGCTTCAATTTCCGTTTCACGGCCCGAGTATTCTTTGAAGATGTGATCGATGACGTCCCCCGACACTTCGGCCGCGATCATTCCGCAATTGAACATGTTTTGCCTGAATATCCGCGCAAACCCGGAGGCAATAACGAGGTTGATGCCGTTTACTTCTAACGCCCATGGGGCGTGTTCCCTTGAAGACCCGCAGCCGAAGTTGGACCTGGTTACAATTACGGCTTTGCCCGGGATGTCTCGTTTCGGATCAAAACCATCCAGTTTGAGGTCCTCAAGCAGATAGGGTTTCAGGGCTTCTTTTGTTATCTCTGTCAGGTATTTTGCGGGTATTATCTCGTCCGTATTGATGTCGGACCTGTCGAGGAACAAGACTTTTCCTTTAAAGCTTTTCATGTAGTTCTCTTCTCGTGCTAATGGTATGAATTTTTCAAAACAATTTTTAAATATCCCAACAGTAAAAAATTTCTTCTTATCCTTTGAAAAGCTCGGAATTGGTAATGTGTCCGGCGATGGCCGAGGCAGCGGCCGTTGCAGGGCTTACCAGATGCACCATTCCTCCCTTTCCCATGCGGCCGTTGAAATTCCGGTTGGTGGTCGATACGCAGACCTCGCCGGGGGCGAGGACGCCGTTTGACATGCCAAGACAGGCCCCGCAGGTGGGATTAGTCACGCAGAAGCCCGCGTCCATAAACACCTGGATGATGCCCTCTTCGACGGCTTTCTTGAATATTTCGGGGGTCGCGGGTGATACGATTCCTCGCACCGAGTCGCTTATAATCTTTCCTTTGAGAACTTCCGCGGCTATGCGCAAATCCTCGATACGCCCATTTGTGCAGGAACCGATATACACCTGGTCCACTTTTGTGCCGTCCATTTCACGCACCGTTTTGATCTGGTCGGGTTTGAACCCGAAGGTAGACAGGGGTTCCAGGCCGCCCACATCGTGTTCAAGGACCTCGTCGTAATTGGCATCGGGATCGGAGGCCCATTTTGAATAATCGCCCAGCGCCGCCTCCATGGAAGGGTATTCGCTTTTGATGAAGGGCCATAAATACTCAACGGTCGCCATATCGGGCGCGATGACCCCCGAGGTGGCGCCTGCCTCAACGGCCATGTTCGACAGGGTCATACGCGACTCCATCGACATCCCCTTTACCACATCTCCGGTGAACTCAATCACCCTGTCGGTGGCCCCGTTGACGCCGATGCGACCGATGATCGACAGAATCACATCTTTGGCGAACACCCCGTTTTTTAGAGGGCCGGTTATTTTTATTTTCATCGTTTTTGGCGTCCTGAAAGCGCAGACGCCCTTCAGGATGCCCACCTCGAGGTCAGTGGTCCCTACGCCCGCCGCAAAGGCGCCGAAAGCGCCGTGGGTACAGGTGTGTGAATCCCCCATTATAATCACATAACCGGGCCGAACAAAACCCTTCTCGGGAAAGATGGCGTGGCATACCCCATTGCGTCCAATATCGAAAAAGTCCCTGATGCCGTGCCGCCGGGCCCATTCGCGTAGGATTTTCCCCTGTTCCGCGGTTTTGCTGTCCTTTGCCGGGGTCACATGGTCTATCACCGCTTTGATCTTTGATGGATCGAAGACGCGGTCAAGCCCGCGGGAAACCAGGTCATTTATGGCAATGGGGGTGGTAATTTCGTGGCAGAATACCGCGTCAAGCCTCAGGACAAAAATACCCTCAGCAGGGCTGTCCACCAGATGGCTTTCGAAAATTTTTTCTACAAGCGTTTTACCCATGATGGCATTATTTCCAGAAGAATTGCATCCAAAAAATGCTTAATGGAAGCGTTTTTGAATTCAAAAAATTGAAATGTCAACACAAAAAATTTACATTCTTAAAGTATGCTCCTTTGTCTTTGTAAGCCGCTTGCTTTACGCTTTCAGCCCTAAGTTCTCCCGATATGCAGACAATTATCAGCAGCGCTTCCGAGATCATGAAACCACTCCTCGCAAGAAAGCCCGCTTTGGCGTGCTCGGTACATCGCCTTGATGGGGATCCTTGATACACATGCCCCGGCCTGCCGAAGCACTTGTGCTGAGTTTGCCGAAGCATGGGCCAGCCAAAATCGCGGCACGTTCGGGCTCCATGGTTATAATTTATGCTTGATTTTTTAACGCAACAAGTGGTAATCTAAAAATCCGGCCTGGAGGATATATGAACGCTTTAAGAAAAATAGTCAAACCTGTAGACAAAAAACCTATAATCAATTTGCCTGATGGATTTGCACATGTCAATCAGTTTGAAGTAATAATTTTACCGGCCGATGAAAAAACCGGCAAATGAAAAAGCCGCAAAGATTTGTTAGGGAAGTATGAAGGTAAAATCAAAATGACCGATGACTTCAATGAACCGATAGAGGACTTTAAAGAATATATGTAATGAATTATCTGATAGATACAAATATTATTGTATGGTACCTGGAGAATAATGCAAAACTCCCTTCGGAAATCAGAAATGCAATTGAAGATTCTGATAATGAATATTTACAATCGTTTCCATAAACTTACTCATTTTTTATGGGGAGTGCTTGATGCTCTGAGAATTTCAAAACAAGGATGTAGCAAGCTTTCTCATTTCCCCGGAGAAATGAGCTTAACGGTGGGAAATAGGTTTGATAGTGGAAAACGTCGCGTGTTATAAGGTCCATCGCGGTGACCGCCGCGTGAGCCCCGATGAAAAAATCAGGAAACGTTGATGTTTTGGTTCCCTTCATCTTCCTGTACCTAACAAACGCTTTCCCGGCAAGGAAAAGCGCTTCCTTCGGAATCTCCACGACGGAAAATCCGCACCCGCGATCGCCTTTTCCAGGTCTTCAAACCTTTTAAAACCGATGGAGACTTCTGAATAGATGATCGGGTTGATGCATAATGAGTGAGTGGGCCCGTATCTGTTCAGGACATTTTCGGCCCGGTCCGCATGGCGCGATAAAATCGTTGACACGGCTTTACCCCGTTGATACTGTATATTCGCTCGAATGATATTATTAGCGTATACACGGCAATGAAAAAAGTAATCCAAAAAAAGGAAATGCGCGACACTAATCCATCCGACGATCTCGCCTGGTGGCTTTCGCGGCCTCCGGAAGAACGGATTGATGCGGTTGAATTCCTGCGCAGGCAGCTCCATGGAAACACAGAAAGACTTCAAAGAGTTGCTCGAGTTATTGAACGCCCGTAACGTTGAGTTCGTGATTGTAGGGGGATACGCACTTGCGTTTCACGGCGCCCCGCGGTACACAGGAGACCTCGGCGTGTATGTGAAGCCCGACGATAATAACGCCGCAAAAGTACTCAAGGCGCTCGAAGATTTCGGTTTTGAATTCATGGGATTTTCAATCGAAGATTTTTCAAAACCGGGAAAAGTAGTGCAGCTCGGCAATCCCCCGGTGCGGATAGACATCATAACGTCAATCAGCGGCGTATCATGGGAGGATGCGTCCTCGCATTCGGTCCAGGGCTCGTATGGCGACGTTTTCGTCCGTTACCTTGGAAAAAATGAGCTGATCGTTAATAAGCGCGCAGTAGGCAGACACAAGGACCTCGCCGACATCGAAGCGCTCGGGGAAAAAGCATAACCCGGGCCCTCTCCCCGCGATGCGAAAAGAACACGTTTCTTACGCGGCTTTCGGTTCTGCGCCTTTCCCCATGAATTTCTTCCCCACCAGGACCACCACGCCGATCGACAGCACCATGAGCAGCACGTCGGTGGCCAGCAGGATGTAGTTCGCGTCCTTCACGTACTTCAGGCCCAGGATGACGAGCGACGCCATGGTGGTGATCATCATGAAGATGCCCGGCAGCAGCGCGAAAAAGTATTTCTTTCCCTTTATGAGAAGCCAGCTCGATATCGCGAAGAGGCCGAGCGCCGCCAGGAGCTGGTTCGCCGTGCCGAATATCGGCCAGAGGGTGCTGAACGCGTTGGAGTAGGCGAGCACCCACATGAAGGCCACCGAGAGCGCCGCGTTGAACCAGTAGTGTTTGAAGATCTTCGGCGGGTTCTTGAAGACGATGGACCAGAGCTCCTCGAAGAGGTACCGATTGAGGCGCACGGCCGCGTCCAGCGTCGTGACCACGAAGCCCTCGACGAGAAGGATGCCGAAGACGGTCCCCAGCGCGACGGGGATGCCGAGCCCCCTGTTGAAGAGGTGCCCCGCGGCGAGCGAAAAGCCGAGTATCGGGTTCGATTTCACCCCCGGATCGGTGGGCCACACGATCGATTTGTAGTCCACGAAGTTCATCGCCGCGCCGAGCGCCAGGAGCACACAGACCGCGAGCGCCGATTCCAGGAGCATGCCGTTGAATCCGATTTTACGCGCGTCGCATTCGTTGGCAAGCTGCTTGCCCGTGGTGCCGCCCGCCACCAGTGAGTGGAAGCCGGATATCGCGCCGCAGGCGATGGTGATGAACATCATCGGCCAGATGAAACCGAGGCTCCGCACGCCCTCGTCCAGGTTGAAGCTCGGCATTGTCACCGTGACGCCGCTGAAACCGATGGAAAATATCGACAGCACCATCAGGATGATGCCGCCGTAAAGTATCTGAACGTTGATGAAGTCGCGGGGCTGGAGTATCACCCAGACAGGCACCCCGGCAGCGATAAGCACGTAAATGGAGATGATGATCATCCAGACCGTCGGGGTCAGCGACACCGGGTACTCGATCCCCAGAAGCACAGAGGCGACGCAGACAATGGCGGCCAGCACATAGGCCGCGATGGTGTTGATGCCCTTCTTGTAGATAAGCCAGCCAAGCACGGGCGACGACAGCGTGATAACAATCACCGACATCGAAGCGATGCCGCCTATCCTGCCCATCACCACGCCGTCGACGGTGACCGATTTGAGGAAGGTTTCCCCCTCCTGCACGCCGATTTTCGCCAGCGGCCAGAGCGACGTGAGGGAGATGGACGTGGCGCTCAGGAACGAGGAAGTCACCAATATGATCATCAGGATCGTGAACAGGATGAAGAGATTGAAGCCGGCATTTCCCATGGTCTTGCGGGCCACTTCGGCCATCGATTTACCGCCCTCGCGCATGCAGACGAACAGCGCCGTGAAGTCGTGGACGGCTCCCATGAAGATGCCGCCGAGGACCACCCAGAGCCAGGCCGGCACGAAACCGTAGAGAATCGCGACCGTGGGGCCGAGTATGGGGCCCGCCCCGGCTATGGCCGAGAAGTGGTGAGCGAAAAGGACGTAGCGTTTCGTCGGAACGTAGTCGCGTCCGTCGTTCATGGTGCAGGCCGGCGTGGGATTGTCGGTATCCTCACCCAGCGTTTTCGCGATGAACCTCGCATAGAAACGGCTCGCAAGCAGGTAGGCTATTACGGCAACAAAAAGGTATACCAGCACGTTCATGGGCATCCCCCTGTCATCCCGGTAGAAGTGAACATAAAAATAAAAAATTGCTTTATGTTTGTGTCTGGCATGCCGGTGTCAAGCGGAATTTGCCGCGGACGCCGGGCCGGGGAGGAGTGCGGGATATTTTGAAATATCGGCAAATATCCAAGAGTTCTCATCCAGGAGTGGGCCCCCGGCCTATTTTATATCGTCCCGTCGCCGGTTGTAGTCCCGGATGAGGCGGGCCAGCTCCTTGTCCTTCCGCTTTTTCTCCATACGCGCCTTCTCGTCCACCCGGCTTTCAAGGAACGCCATCTCCCGCTTGAGCCTGAGATAGTTCTCCAGCCTCCCGGGGGAAAGCATCCCGTTCTCCGCGGCCTTCCGGACGGCGCATTTCGGCTCGGAGTCGTGACGGCAGTCGGTATAGCGGCACTCCGCTGCGAGCGCGTCGATGTCTCCGAACGATTCATCCAGTCCCGCGGCGTCCCATGGCATGAGCTCCCTCATACCGGGAGTGTCGATTATCATACCCCCGCCGGGGAGGAAGAAAAGCTCGCGCGACGTCGTGGCGTGCCGTCCCTTCAGATCGTCGTCCCTGACTCGCGCCACCCTCTGCCGCTCGTTGCCCAGGAGCCGGTTCACGATGCTCGATTTCCCGGCGCCCGAAGGGCCCAGGAGGCAGGCGGTTGCGCCGGCGGGAACGCGGCAGGCTATCGCGTCAAGCCCTTCGCCCGTGAGGGCGCTCAATGCCACAATGTCGCGGCCGGGGATTCTTCCCGCGAGATCCCGGACCGTGTCCGCGGCGTTTGAATCGAGATCGCACTTGTTAAGGACGATAACGGGGCTGATACCGGAACCTCCCGCAAGGGCGAGATAGCGCTCGGCGAGGGGAACATTCAGGCGCAGGACGTCCTGGACGATGAACATGACATCGATGTTCGCAGCCATGACCTGCTCCGCGGCCCGCTTACCGGGAGTTTTCCGCGACAGAAAGTTCCTCCTCGGCAGGAGTTCCGTCACCAGGGACAGGCCGTCGTCTCCGGTCGCGCGGACCAGCACCCAGTCGCCGACTACGGGAAGGGACTTATCGTCCTGGTAGAATTTCCCGGAGAGAACACCCTTCAGCTCTCCCGCTTCCCCGGCAAGCGCACAGGTGTCGCGCGATATCGATATCACCCGTACCGGGAACGCGCTCCCGGCATCATGCCCTTCGAGACGCCGTTCGAAATCGGCGCGCCACCCGAGTTTTTCAAGTTTTTCCCGCATCATGATTCTGCCGTTACCTTAATACATAGGAAAGAACGCTCATCACGGAGCGCGGTCCCTCCCTCTTTTCCCGCTCGCAGCGCCGCCTCGAGATAGATCTGGTTCCAGAGCATGAGGACCATCGCGGAGGCGCCGGGATAGAGCACCATGCGAATCAGGAAATCCAGGGATGGGAGCTTCCGTTTCAGAATTTCAAGCCCGAGGATGGTCAGCATGCAGACCATCCCCGTAATCCAGAGAGCGATGAGCCCCGCGACGATGGCCCCCGCGAAGAGCAGAATGGCGAGAAATCCCGTAGTCTTCTCGAACACCATTATGATGCCGATGATTGTGCCGAGGAACGATATCATGGGGATAATGATGAGGATGGGGTGCTTTCCGTAAGAGATCCTCTCGGATTCTTTGTAGGCCCAGTCGAAGGAACGGCCGATACGCGAGGCGCTCTCCCCGTCGCCGTCGGGTTTCTTCAAGCTCCGCGGTTCGTTCGGTTTTTTCGCGGAATCGTCCTCGTCCATCCATCCCGAAAGGCCGCTGAAAGCGCCGAAAATGATGATAAAAATCCCAAACAGGTAGGAGACCCACCCTTCGGCGCCTAATATCGGGGGTAGGGTGATGTAGAGCGCGAAGAGGATGAAGAGGGCCGAGAGGGTGTATACCGCGGCCAGCGCTATCTTCGCGGTCCCTCGCGAGAAGATGTCTTCGCTGAGATAGCTCGAGGCGAGCCTTCCCAGGATGTAGGCGATGGAGAACTCGATGGTCACGGTCGCGTAAGGGGAGATATCCTGTGGAAAGAGCGACCTGATGTCGCCACCCCGGGGAACTATGAGGCTGAAGATGAGCCCTGCGAGGAATGCCACGATGAGGTCGAAGACCAGCCCGCTGATGCTGACATATCGCTCGATCTTCTGCAGCGCTTTCGGGACCGCCATGATCATCCTCCGCATTTCAAAATTTAAAAAACCTGTCAACCAAGCAATGGCCAGGGCTGAATGGCTTCTAACTCATAAGCCAGGCTAATTAGCATTGATTCTTGCCCTAAATCAGCCGTCAAATGAATGCCGATTGGAAGCCCTTCTGACGTTTTGCCCATAGGTAACGAAATACCTGGCAGTCCCGATGCATTATTAATTGGCGTAAACCCTGTGTAATTAACAAGCTTTTCTAATAGGCGGTCATAAGGCTGGTTGGGTGATAAGTAGTCAATTTTAGGAGTGGTTCGGGTAACAACCGGCGATAGCAATACATCATACTGTTTGAACATTTGTCGAAAGCGCTTTGTTTCTTTCTTTATTGACCAGATAGCTTGAGGGAGGCGATACCAGCTCCTGATAAACTGTTGAGCAAATCCCTCGGTTAAAGCATCCACCTGTTTGCGATCAAAGTTTGTATCAATCAACCATTTACCCGCGCGCGTCTGCATAAAAAATAAAAACATGTAATACAGGATAAACGCGTCCTTAAATCCGCCCACATCAGGTAATGGTGCTTCTTCCACATGATGTCCCGCTGTTTCTAATAGCCTGGCTGTATGCAACACTGTCTGCCGTGTTTCCTGATCAGTGGGTTCGGGGGTGATAGAGTCGAGAAAATAGCCAATTCGCATGCGCCTGGATTGCGCTCCTTCAATCATGCCCAGCGCGGGAAATTTTGAACTCCTCCATACTTTTTCTGCTTCGGAATAAAAATATGCGATATCACGGACCGATCGTGTTAACACTCCTTCACAAATCACATCAACGGGTAATAAGCGGCTCGCCTCAGATGGCGCCAATCGGGCACGAGATGGCTTCAAACCGACTAAACCACAACAGGCAGCAGGAATACGAATAGAGCCGCCACCGTCATTGCCATGTGCGATAGACAAAGCGCCGCTTCCTACCAGGGCGGCGGCACCGGCCGATGACGCACCACTGGTATGGTCTGTATTCCATGGGTTGTGCACTGCTGATCCATCTTTAAAAACCGCATTAGGACTAAGTCCTAACTCGGATATCTGCGTTTTGCCAAATACATTAAAGCCAAGCGATTTAAACTGCCTGGTGACAGCACTATCTTTTTTCTGAGGTCGGGCTTTTAAGCCTAACATGCCCTGCGCAGACGGCATCCCGGCCACATGAATATTATCTTTAATGGGTATTGGCAGACCTGCATAGGGCAAAGTGCTATAGTCGGTAAAAAGCGCCCGTTTTCGTGCCGCTTCATAGTCGGCATAAACTAACGCATGCAACCCAGGGTTAACCCGTTCAATGCGAGAAAAGATGGCATCAGTCACTTCGGCTAAGCATAGTTCACCTGAACGAATCAGGCGTATCAAGTCCGTTGTGTCGTAATGTTTAATAACATCATCACAAAAAGCAGAAATAGTATTTGCCATTATTATCTCTATTTATGTAATGTTTTATTAAATGGCTTACTCGCCAGATTAGTCATCGTATTTGCCTGGCAGCCTGTTTATAAGTCTCAATAAGCAATCGGTATCCCCTATCTATCAGGCAGCTTGCCGTAGCTCTCAACTACTTTTCTCACGATGGCCTTTTCCTTTTCAAGGTCGCTTCTTATCATGTTCGCAAGAACGCGCTTCTGCCCTTTCTTGATGGTTTCCTCGCAGTGCTTATCCATTGCCGTCAGCATATTGTCGATCTGGCGGTGCTTTTTTTCACGTAGAAATTTTGCGGTTATGGCGAGGCGCAGATACCTGCTATACGTTTCGGCGGCGATATCGACAAGGCGGTCGTCTCTTTGGGAGCCTCTTATAAAGGGCAGAGGATCGGGCAAACCGTTCTCTTCGAAGAATGCGAAATCGGAAAAAACCTCTTTTATGTCGCGCTTTCTGATGTCATTTCCATTAGCAAAAAAATCCACGGGGCTGATCTTTTTTTTGATTATATTGGTCTTTGTCAATTTTTTGCTTTTTATATTAAAGGCAATAATGCGGTCTTTATCGAGAACGTTCAGATAAAGGTTCTCATCGTCCTTCCACTTCATGCTTGCGGCATCTTTAACCAGGGACTCAATTTTGCCGGTGGCAAAATCATACATCATAACTCCGGAGTCCCTGCGAAAAAGCATCCTGTTCCCATCGGGAGACAGTGTGGGCTGCCATGCGTCGCGTATGAATTCGGAAAGAGTATTATTATCCAGGTCATATTTTAAAATACTTTTCCATTTCTTGATTTTATCATCCTTCTTTTCGAAGGCGGCGGACACGTAAACGGCATTTTCCCTGCAAACAATCTTGGCGTATAGTTCTACATTTCTTAAGCTTACATCGGGATATTTGATTTCGCCCAGGTTTGTATATATTTTTGATGTATCGTTTCCTGTTTCCTCTCGTAAAAGATAAATTCTTCCAAGCTCTTGGCGATACCTGCCTCCATCCGGGAAAGTTGCCACTCCTCTGGGAGGATAGCTTATCGTATAAAGAAGCAAGAAATATCTCTTTCCCCTGTGTATGGCGCCGGATAAACCTTTTAGATTGACATCAGGGATGCCTTTGTGAAAAAGCGCAAAATCGATTGAGTTGCAGACAAAACCGCTGGAAATTCCCAATTTATTATCCTCTTTGTCTCCGGATCCCAAAAGGGGATTTATTACGGTGCATATTAGTACTGGCAGCATTATTCTTAAAAGTAATGTATTGTGATTTCTCATTTTTGCTTATATTTGATGATAACAATGGATTTGGAAACCTATAACAATTCAGCATTTGTATCTCCCGCCTGTCCCGGGAGGATGGGAAAATTTAATTAATAGAGGTTGCCTTAAGTCAATGACTATTTTTTATACCGTATTGGGTCTATTGAGGCATGAATCAAAATACGGGTAAACACTCTGAAATTGCAATAGGCACACTGATGCGCAGTCTCCTGGGAGAGACCCTTAAAATTTAACCCATTTTAATGGTTGTTCTCTTTCTTCGAATATGGCACATAAGCGGAGAGCAAAAAAATGGGGGGCTTTACGGAAAAGACAAAGACACTATTCCCGGGACTACGATTCTTGAAGATTTTTAAAGCTTCCCCCATTGATGCAGCGGAAAGCCACATCAATGAAGGCCCTGGGAAATTTTCAGTAAAAAATACTGGCGATATCATTCCGGGAAATTCCGTCACACTCTGTTCAAGCCTGGTCTTTGATTTTCTCGTGGGCAGGCACGCCGTAAACTTTTTTATAAGAGCGGCAGGCCGGGCAAAGCTGTTCTTCGAGTTTTACAAACTGGTAAAGAAATCCCTCGCCTTTTTCCCTGGCTCTTGTGCAAACAGGACATGAGTCTTTGCAGAAGGAAGCCATTTTTTTGGTTGTTTTTCCATGTTGCATAGTAGTTTCCATTAAAAATAATATACAGAGAACCTCTAAAAATTAAATTTTGAGGTTCACATAAATTGTAATCACCGGCATACTCAGGAATCAGGTTTTTCCACCCTACGAAGGCAGGCGGGAAAACCTGAGTATTAGAGGTTGCCTTCAGATATAATGTAGGCATCCTTGAAAAATTTCAAGTCTTATTCTCGCGATTTTCCTTATCTTAAGATTAAGACTTGACCAAGGAAAATATCCTCTCCTGAAACACGTCTTTTCCCGACATAAGGCATCATTCTCGGAAGTTGCTATTCGTGATAATTGATCCAACTTCGGCAAAAAGCCACTTGACAGAGGCCTAAAAAATTTTGCATTAAGTTTAACGGCACATCGCAAGGATTGCTTCATATCATCAGCAAGACCTGTAAACTCTAAGAAGTTGTACAGTGTTTCTTTTTGGGCCGGTTGATTATTCGTAATCGATTACTTTGCCATACTTCAAGATGCTTTCGAGAAATCCGCTCATGTTGTTCTTTTTCACGATTAGTTTCGGTTCTATCGCGACGTCGACCTCGCGAGACAGTGAGAAAAGGCGCGCGTTTAAATCGAGAAAATCCCCGCGCAGTTCATCGACCACGACGGCTACATCTATATCACTGTCTTTGCGACCTTCACCCCGCGCATGGCTGCCGTATAGAACGATCGCGCTTACGGGCATATCGCGCCTGACCAGATCGGCGTATTTCCTCACTTTTCTATAAACAATCTCATCCATGAAAACATCTCTTTTGTTTGTTTGCAAATTTCCCTCATTCTCGATTGAGTGAGGGTTTTAAGCAACGCCAACTTGTTATCCGGATATCGCGCTTCAATATTCAAAGGCATCAGCACATCCATAACATATTTCTGGTCCTACGACAACAGCTCTCTAAGTCCGTCAGCCTCCGCCAGTTTCATTAGATTGTGGGTATATGGAGGCTCCTGTTCTCTGGTGTACCAGTAATACGCCTTTAATATCTTCTCTATAGTCTGATGGCAGTAAAAACCGGATTGCAGATATTTTTTATTTTTCAGCATTATCTCTGCCGAATCGAGGTCGTCCTCAGCAAGGTTGATCCAATAGTCGATTATTCCTTTAATTTCCATGATTCAACTGATGTTACTGCGATGTCTTGTGTTCGGCCCACTCTCACCCTGGTGTCTCAAGCATACAACGATGATGGCTGATGTCAATGCATTTTACAACACAAACCGTATTTCCCCGTCAGGCGCGCCTGGAGCAACCCCTCTTCGCATGTCGGAGTTTTACGGTGAAGGCACATCCTGTGCCCACCGGGATTACCGGACATCCGTGTCCGTAGTTGCGGGTGGATTTGCCAGAAGGGTTTTTTGCAGTCGCGTTTACTTTTTTTCTGAATACTTGCTTTGCGGCATGTGTCTTGTGTTGCTGACATGCGTAAATGGTTCATTTGCTTAAACAGGCAATATGCAGCGCAAGCACCAGCAAGCGAGGCAGGAGGCCGAGCGTGATGGCTGCGCGGGAGGACGGGCAGGAGGCCCATCCGGACCGCGCTTGCATAGACTGGAGGGTGAATACCAGCCAAGCCTCCCGGCGCCTGAGGGCGGCTTTCTTTGTTACTTTCTTTCGCCGCTGAAAGAAAGTAAAAGAGAGCGTCTAAGGGGGGGCGCTCACCCCCGACAGTAAGATTCCTACATTGGATTTTTTGCTTTGCAGCATGCGTTACGCAGGTGGTTCAATTATGGGCGAGGGTAACAATTACCCTTTTTTTAGCGTACCTTTTTCATTGGTTTGGGGCGAAGCCATGCAAGGCCCTGTTTGGCGGGACGGGTAGCAATCATTGCTGGTTGAGGGCAAAGCCATTTGTTGGCTTTACCCCGAAAAAAAATTGACGGAACCGGTAAATCGTCGAAAATGAGACATAAAAACGGAAAAAACTGCCGATAATGAAGTGAGGGCCCGGCGTGGTTCCATTTTCGTCGGCGGTTCAATCTCTCGTACAGGGGCATGGCGATGAAACAGACCATCATGGTGATAGGGGGAGGCATTTTGCAGGTCCCGGTGATACAGACGGCCCAGAAGATGGGGCTCAGGGTGATAGTTACTGATTACAATCCGAACGCCATCGGCATGAAGCACGCCGACATTCCCATCGTCATGAGCACCCGTGACATTGAAGGCTCCGTCCGGGTGGCGCGCTCCCAGAACGAGATCACCCCCATAAGCGCCGTCCTCACGGCTGGGACCGATGCGTCGATGACCGTCGCCGCCGTGGCCAACGCCCTGGACCTTCCTGGGATTAAATTCGAAGACGCGGAGGCCGCCACCAATAAGATCAAGATGCGGATGCGCCTGACGGAGCGCCAGGTTCCATGCCCCAAATTTCTTCCCGTATGGTCGCTGTCCGACGCGAAGAAGGCCTGCGGCATACTGAAGTTCCCTGTGGTCATGAAGCCCGCGGACAATATGGGCGCCCGGGGGGTGATGCGCATTGATTCCCGTTCCCAGGTGGCTGATGCTTTCAAGTTCGCCAAGAGCGCCTCTCCCAGCGGCGAGCTCATCATCGAAGAGTTCATGGAGGGGCCCGAGCTTTCCCTCGACGCGGTGGTCCACAATGGGGAAATAACCATAACCGGCGTCGCGGACCGAATCATCGAGTATCCTCCGTACTTCGTGGAGACCGGTCACACCATGCCGTCGCACCTGCCGAAAGAGATGCAGGACGCTGCATGCGAGATATTTAAAAAAGGGATCCGCGCCCTTGGCATAAATCCCGGGTGCGCCAAGGGCGATATCAAAATTACCGAGAAAGGCGCCATGGTGGGCGAGATTGCCGCAAGGCTTTCCGGGGGGTTCATGTCGGCCTACACATTTCCGCTTTCCACGGGTGTTAACCTGTTGCGGGCGGCAATAGAGGTGGCCCTGGGGCAGGAGCCCGGAAACCTGGAGCCTCTTTTTCAGAAAGTGAGCATAGAGCGCGCCATCATCGCCGAACCCGGCATAGTCAGGAGAATCAATGGCCTCGAGGAGGCGCTGAAGGTGCCGGGCATAGAAGAAATTTTTATGAACGTTAAGCCCGGGGACAGGATGATGCGCCCCCGTTCCAATGTGGAGAAGGCGGGCCACATAATTGCCGTGGCAGATACTCTGGAAGAAGCGGAAGCGGCGGTGAAGAAGTGCCGGGACCTCATTTCCATCGAGGTCCATGGCGGCAACGAAATCAGCATGGAAGCGATTCACCTCTCGGCCCGTGAGAAGCTGCGGAAATATTGTTATGTCTGTAAAAACTGCGACGGGAAGGACTGCCCTAGCGGCGTTCCCGGCATGGGAGGCATCGGCACGGGGTCGTCGTTTCGCAGCAATATCGAAGCTCTGAAGAAATACAAAATAGCCACACGTATCATACACAATGTTACTTCGCCGGACACTTCGACCTCGTTTTTCGGCCAGAAGCTTTCGTTTCCGGTCATGGCGGCCCCCATCACCGGTTCCGTGACCAACATGGGAGGGGCCATCGACGAGCTTGAGTACAATCGCGCGGTGGTGCGCGGCTGCCTCGACGCGGGGACCATCGCCTTTGTGGGGGACGGGGCATCGCCGGAGAAATACCGCATCGGGATCCAGGCACTGGAGGAGCATGAAGGTATGGGCGTCCCGATTTTCAAACCCCGCAGCGACAATGGGGAAGTCATCACCCGCATCCGCGCCGCCGAAAAGGCCCGTGCCGTCGCCGTGGGAATGGACATCGATGCCCTGGTTTTCAAGACCATGGCGATGAAGAACCAGTCAGTTGGGCCCAGGGGCCTGGAGGAATTGCGGGAGATAATATCTTTCACCGAAATTCCCTTTGTGCTCAAGGGTATCATGAACGCTGGCGACGCCGCCCTTGCCGTCGAGGCGGGCGCCCACGCTATTATCGTCTCAAACCACGGCGGCAGGGTCCTCGACGAGATGGCGGGTTCGATGGACGTCCTTGATGAGATCGTAGCCGAAGTGAAGGGGCGCATCAGGATTTATATCGACGGCGGTTTTCGCACCGGCGTGGACGTTCTTAAAGCCCTTGCCCTGGGGGCCGATGGGGTCCTCATCGGCAGGCCCGTGGCTATAGCCGCAGTTGGAATGGGGGCCAGGGGGGTGGCGCACTATCTCGAAGGCCTGCGGCGCGAGTTAGAGCAGGCCATGATACTCACGGGCTGCGGCGCCGTCGCGGAGATATCCCCGGAGGCGGTGAAGCGGAATAGCGGCGCGGTGCGGGCGATGGGCTGACGCTTCGCGGGCGCATTTGCCGGGGAAGCGTCATGGGGCCTGGAGGCGGGGAGAAGAGGCAGAGAAGGGCGGAAAATTTCTTTTTTTTGACGCAATAAAGTATTGACGTATCCTTTCCCTGGGCGTATATTACATGGGATTCAAAACATGGCGACCTTATACTAAGTTAGCTTTTTTAGCTCGCCGAAGGCGGGCGTATAAGCCGATTTTTTTAAGATTGCCGCAATAGATTCAGTTTTTGCGATTTTTGCAAATTTTTATTGAATGATTTACGGGCGGCGGCGTGCGCTATGCGCCCTCTCCCGAAAAAAAATTGGAGGTGCAAATACCCTATGAAATCAATCAGGATACTGATCGCAGCACTCGCCTTGCTCCTGCTGGTCCCCGTTTCAAGCTATGCTATCGTCGATTTTGGCGCGTATGGCGGATATTCATTCGCGAACATAGATACCGGCGCTAAGCAGGATGATATTCGGGGATGGGAATACGGCGCTTTTGCGCATTTGAACACCGGCCTTCCGATGCTTTTTACTGTTGGCATCGGCGGTTTCTACCAGGCGAACAGCTCAACCCTGGAAGTCAATAAGAAGGACATCGACGTGTCGAGGAACATGTACGGTATCGACGCCATGTTCACCCTCGAATTGCCCCTTTTGCCGGTAAACCCCTTTGCCCGCGCGGGCATCGCGATCAATGAGTCTTACGAGCTTAAACTGCCCGGCTCAAAGGCGGAGGACAAAAAGTTTAAGGCGTACTTCTTCGCCCTCGGCGCGGGATACAAAGTGTTTCCCATGACCAGCCTTTTTCTTGAGTACATGTACACAATGTCCGACAGGGACAATGATGTTACTATCAACACCCATTCAGTTCACATAGGCGCGATGATAAACATCGGCATCTAAAAGCGCGCTTTAAACCTGGCGAACGAAAGCGGCGGTGAAACCCGCCGCTTTCGTTTTTTTAAAGCGGCCCCGCCGCCTCAGACCCGACGAAATACTGTCCCGTTGAATGTCGCCATGAGCTCCCCGTTATTGAACACGTCCATCCGGTAAACCCCGGTCCGCTTTGTTGTGTGAATTAGCCTCGCCTCGGCGGTGAGGCGGTCCCCGGGTTTCGCGCTTTTCAGGAAGGAGCCGCTCACATCAAGGGCGCAGGATGGGCTGTGGTCGCTGTTGGAAGCCGCCGAAAAGGCGGCATCGGCCAGGCTGAAGACCAGGCCTCCGTGGGTGAAGTTCAGGAAGTTCATCATGTCCTCCGTAACAGTGAGGGAGCACACTGCGCGCCCCTTTTCCAGCTCGTCAAGGGAGATGCCGAGGAACTTCAGGTACGGGTCGTTCCTGACTGAATTTTTAAGGTCCTGCATCGTTCTGTCCTTTTTTATATGATCATCTGCACCGCGGCATATTCTCATATTTCCGGATTTCTTACAAGAAAAAACGGCGGCCCCGCGGGCCCCGGAACTATCCGCGGTTTTGTCGCGAAGCCTCATCAATGCGGGCGAGCCGCTCAATTAGAGGAGGATGGCTGTAGTGCAGGAACACATAGAGGGGGTGCGGAGTGAGGCTGGTGAGGTTATCAACGGACATTTGTATAAGGGCGTTTGCCAGGTCATCATTTTGGGTCTTCCCGATTGCGTACCTGTCGGCGGCATATTCATGCGCCCGGGAAATCAGGTTGCCGACGATTCCGAGAACATGGTTGAGCGGGCTAAACAGCATTGCGAAAACCAGAAGGGAAGCGTGAAAACTCGGCGCCATTCCCAGGGCCTCCGGCACGGCCTCTTCCCGGGAAATTAAGTGGAAGAGGAAGAGAATTAAAAGCATTTGCGCGGAGGAAATAAGAAAACCTGTGAGCGTGTGTTTTTTTCTGTAATGGCCTATCTCGTGGGCCAGCACGGCGACCAATTCGCCGATGCTGTGCCGGGAGATCAAAGTATCGTACAGCACGATGCGCTTTTTGGGCCCCATCCCCGTGAAATACGCGTTGGCCCTGGACGTGCGCCTGCTCCCATCTATCACAAAGATATTGTCTAAGGCAAATCCGTTTTCCGATGCAAATTTTTCTATCGCGTCGCGGAGCGGGCCTTTCTCAAGGGGCTCTTGCTTATTAAACAGCGGCACAATCAGGTTCGAATAAAAAAGGACCATGAACAGCATAAAGGCCATGACGGCGCCCCAGGCGGCCAACCAGAAGTAATCCGGGATTTCATAATAGATGGACATTACTATCCAGAGGAGGCCGCCTCCAATTAAGGCGGAAAGGGCCCAGGTTTTAAACTTGTCCCCCCAGAATGTCGCCCCGGTGGTGCGGTTAAAACCGTATTTCTCCTCAATGCGGAATACCGAATACCATTGGAAGGGCAGGCCCAGGAGGTCGGACGCGAAAGCGAGGAGCATGAAAAACAGGATACCCCGGGGGATGGGGTCGGAAATGACCTTCAAGATTGCTGTGTCCAGATAGGAAAATCCCCCCGCAAGGAGCATGGTGAGAACAAGGACAAGACTTAAAGAGGATGATATAAGGGAGAGCCTGCTTTTTTCAAGGGCATAGGCGCGGGCGTGCGCGTATTCGTCTTTCGGATAGGCGGCACGGACGCGGGGGTGCACTTCTTCCTTCCAGTTTCGGGCGTTCAGCCATGACAGAAGGTTTTCCAGCAGGAAATCGATGATGATGAAGGCCATTATGAGGGCGATTATGACGGTATCCATTTGAGTATGCCTGTAGATATGTCCGGAGGGGCTATTGGTTCGCACTCCGGGCATATTTCTCGGTCATGATATCTTTGCCAAGTCTTTTTATGCCTTCCCCATTCTGTGAACCGGCGAAGCTGTTTCGCATGTCCCCTGGCTTTATAAAATCTTCGGTGGTAAGGCCCCTGGCTGAAAGCTTGTCGATATGTGCTTCTAAGAGGCTTTTAGCTTATAAAAGTTTTAAAGCTTGACTTTCCCTTGCTCCATCGGCATTTTTAGCCGGTTTAATCTGAGCGCTTGCGCGCGTTTCGGTTTTGCCGGTGCCTGGTGTATTGAAGCTGCTGACTTACTCAAGACTTAGGATTTTCCTCCCGCCGAAGGCGGGCGGAAAACCTAATTATTTAGAGGTTGCCGTTTTACCGATGATGTGCACACCCAAACGACAGACATCCAAAAGCCGCAGAGGTAATCGCAGTGGCTCCCTGCGCGCTATCGCCCTGGTTATCGTCCTGCTGGTTTCAGGTATTATAGCCTGTAAAAGGCCCGCGGTCCATAGCGTCGGGCGCCCCCTCATCGGTACGCTGGTTACCCTCACTGTGTTGGCTGAATCTCATGAAAAGGCCATCATAGCTTCCGAGGCCGCTTTTTCCGAGATTGCCCGCATCGAAGCGCTCATGAGCCCCGTTATTGGGGGAAGCGATATAGCCCGCATCAATAAAAGTGCCTCAGGGGCCTCTGTAATAATTTCGCCTGAAACATTTGCCCTGATTTCCCAATCGAAAGAAATATGGAGGGAAACCGGAGGCGCCTTCGACATCACCTTCGCTTCCATGTCAGGCCTCTGGAATTTTTCACGCGTCCCATTCGTGCCGCCCGGCCCGGCCCTGCTGAACTCCATGAAACACCTTGTGAACATGGCCAATGTGGAGCTTGACGGGAAAAAGAAAACGGTCAGCCTAAAGAAGCCGGGCATGAAGACAGGCCTCGGCGCCATCGCAAAGGGGTATGCTATCCGGAGGGCAATGGAAGTATTACGGCGTTACGGAATTGAAAACGCGATGGTGGACGCCGGCGGCGATTTGCAGGTCATCGGCTCAAAAAACGGCGAGGTCTGGATGGCCGGGCTCATCCACCCCAGGACAAAGCGAATAATTATCGGCATCAAGATGCGCGACGGCGAGGCGGTGGCCACCAGCGGAGATTATGAGAGGTACGCCATGTACCGCGGCGTCCGCTACCACCACATCATCGACCCCTCGACCGGGGAACCTGCCCGCCATTTCGCTTCGGTCTCGGTGATAGGCAGGGACCCCGTGGAGGCCGATGCCTTTGCCACCGCGATTTTCGTCATGGGGATGGAGAAGGCCCGGGAACTTCTGGCCCGTCGTAGCGGCCTGTCGGCGATTCTTATTGACGCGGACATGAAGGTCTGGGCGTCCCGGAGGCTGGCTGAGGACTTAGTGGTTCTGGGAGATGTGGAGATAACCTGGTTTTAAAACGTGCCGTCGCTTCCCACATTGTCGTAATAAATATCAGTGTCCGCCCCCCTGTAGTCGAGCCAGATGGGGATGGCCCCCAAAGGCGGGGCCGCGATATTATCGTCCCAGGTGAGAAGCCCCAGAAATAGCGTGTTCGTATAGCCATAGGACGTGGGTGACGACACGAAGACCGCGTTCGGCCACTGAGCGGTCCCTCCGGAGTCGAACCGCTGAAGGTAAAGCGAATACCCGATGTATGGCATGTATAGCCCGTCGAACCAGGACAGGTAGAATCCGCTGGCCCCTGTGCCTGTATCGGCGAGGGCGACGCGGGGCTGTTCGCAATGGTATTGGGCGGTGTTGTTGGATACATTGTTCAGCGTCCACGATAAAGCGCCAGCGCCTGTGTAGGCCCGCGCCTCAATATGGAAATAGGTCCCGCCCCCCGCTGTGTGCGTGTTTCGGTAAGCAATGATAACCCGGTTTGGGCCCGGTACCGCGGTGTCGGACACCATGTGGGGATTGTAACCGGTAAAATTTTGCGACCAGGTGACGCTTCCGTTGGACCCGTTAATCCTCACGACGCGGATGTTTCCGTTCCCGTCGGCGGCCAGTACATAGGTGCCTCCCGGGCCGCCGGTGGCCCTGTCGGGGAGGGCCTGGATGATACTGCAAGGGTTCGCCATATTGATGGCCGTTTGCTCCCCGGCCCAGAGCATGTCCCCCGCGGCGCTTACCTTTCTTCCGAATATGTCGCCGCCTCGCTCGTAGAGGACAATCGCGTTCCCCGCGCCGTCCGATACCGCCACGGGATTGCCGTTCACCCCCGATGTCTGCACCGCGAAGGCCGCCCCCAGGGGTAAACCGTCCGCCATGCTGAAGCTTCGCGCAAGTACATAGTCATTGTTGTCAATGCAGGCCACAAGGAAACCGCGCTTTGTGTAGACCATGTAACGCTGGCCCGCGGCAGTGAAGATGTCGGCGGAGAGCGATACCGTGCTCGAGCCTGAACATTCGGTTATCATGGCCGACGCACCTGCCGTGAGGTTCCACACTGTGTCGCCGATATTGGCGGCCGTGAAGTTCGCGTTCGTGTCGTTAAGAGTATGCGCCGAAACCGAGGTGCTGTATCCGACGGACTTATATATAGATGAAGGCGGCTTCCTGGCGATGGTGTAGTTCTGGGTATTTAACATTATGTTTGCCGCATCCAAGCGAAGGGCATAATCGGAATCCTTCGCGGGGTCGATTGCGGAAACCGTCGAAGCCTTCGCCGGGCCCGAGGAAGTGTTGATTACATAATCTCCTGCAAGAACAGTGACGCCGGGATTGAAGGGGGTTGTTGGATTGTTGTCCCAGAAGGGATTGCTTACCGCCTCGGATGTGTACGGCCCGGCGTAAGTGGTGTAAATGGTGAATGTATCGACCGAGTCGACAAGGGGCGTCAGCGCCCTGTCAACGTTGACATACCAGTAACCCGCGATGTCCCAGGCGCCGTCATCTGCTGCAAAGCCCCATTCGTCATTGCTGGTATGGATAATATCGCCCGCACTTACCGGGTTCAGGTTAACCGTAGACGAGCGGATCTGTGTGGCAGTGGATCCTGAATCCGCGGTCCCTGTAATTACGGTGTCCGCGTCGAGGATGTAATAATCCGCGAGCGCCGTGAGGTTCGGATTGGCAGCGGTACTCTTAATGACGTACTTGAAAATATCGCAGGGGGACCCGCCCTGGTTCTCGATTGCGCCGTAGGTCCATGCCGTTCCAGCGTTAGAAACGGCTAAGACATCGTTCACATCGAGAAAAGCTATGCTGGAGAAATCAATGTCCCGGTCAAAGAGAAGATTTGCCCCGGCGCCGTTGTCTGGCATGTTGGCCGTCCCTGTGGCAATGACAGTGGGACGCTCATGGACCAGGCATGCCGAAAATTTCGATCCGGCCTTCAAGGTTAAGCCGAGGTCCGCCTCTGCCCAGCTCTTTCCCAGGGACCCTGAATTGTCGTACACTGCGAGGGCGTAGAGGGACTTGGTATTTCGCTGGTACACCGCAACGGCGTCGGTGAAGCCGTCGTTTATGGCGATGACCCCGGTCATGTTTGCCGCAGTGTTAATTTGAGTGCCATTGACTCCCCACTTGCCCGCGGGAGGCAATTTGGCTTCGAAGTACTTGCCGTAGATATTCGAGCCCCCGTCCACCCAGAAGGCGTAACTGCTGCCATTATCGTTTTGAACCAGGGCAAGACCGTCCTGGTTCCCTGCCGCGGTGGACACAGCGTGGTTTTTAGTGTTGTCGGTTTTCGTGTAAGTGGAGACTTCCGCAGTCGAAAGGACTTCCACGGGAAGCCCCCCTCCCGTATCGACTCCTCCCCGGAAGTAATATATCTTTGAAGGCTGCAGAGTTGCCGCGGGAATGGTCACGGTATGCATCGTGGTGAGGGCCGCCGAGGCGGACTCCTGAACGGCCGATGATGCGGTTGTCACCGGGGAGCTTGTCGAGTAGAGGGCGTAGCATGCGTTTTGCGGGACAGGCCTACTCGTGATAAAGGATACTTTCGCCCCGGTAGCGCTTACCGATTCGATCCATACATTGGTTATAGTCGGATTGCCTCCCGGGACGGGGTCGGGCTCCGTGGTGAAAGTCCAGGTGTGGTTTCCGTCCAGAGTGAGAGGATTGCCTTCGGGGTCTTCGATGTCGCTGGTAAGATCAACCTTGTACGGGGTCCCGTAGCTCAGCGGCGTGGAGAGATTTAGACGATAGGTCCGGTTCGTCACCCGCGTTATAGCTGATGCCATATTTGGATCAATGCTGAAATTTGTGGTTGTCCACATGCCCGCATCGGGCCATTTCATTTCCCTGGTAAAGGTGACCTCGGCAAAGGCGGTATCTCTGGATATGTCCGTTCCGATAGGATAGCGCGTCCCGGGTATGACCCTCGGGGCTTCAACGGCGGCGGTGCTCGGTGCCGTGGTGAAGGTCCAGGAGACTGTCTCCGCGAGCGGATTGCCTTCCGGATCATCAACAACAGCGTTCGCAACGATGACGGTGTAGGCCGAATTATAGTTCAAAGCGGCGGGCGCCGTTATATCTATTATTACCGCCCTTTCGTTGGAACCTAAAGAAGCGGTGAAGGCCGTGACAGGGGTTGCGCCGTCGGTTATGCTGACATTGGCCGGCGTAATGGAGGTTATGTCGATTTTTTTTGAAAATACCAGTACTATGTCCGAATCTACGGGTATGTTTGTGTCGAGGTTTTCCGGATACATCCCCGTGAGGCGGGGATTCACAGACCCCGGATTTGTGCCGGTGAACTCCTGTGCGGCGGGGTCCGGTATCACCGTGGGGGATTCCCCCACGCACCCCGCGATGAGAAAAACGGCGAGAAGCAGTGCCATGTGCAAAAAGTGTTTCACCTTTTCTGGCTATCTCCGGTAGAAATCGGTGTCTGGAAAACTATGGCCGTTAAAGGCGCATATTTTTGTTGCTTTTCCATGATTATCCTGATACATCGTTTCACATGACAACATCTAAACAGTTTTTGTGACTGTTCTTTAGTATAGCATGTCCTGACTCTTAAGATACGGATGTCGAACATTTTTTTCAACAAAAATAAATGAAGAAGATACGTTATTGCAGCCTGGCCCTCATAACGGCCCTCCTGTTTTTGCCGGTGTCGGAAATCCGGGGGACCATCAATTCCGTGGCCCTTACATTGGAAAACCCCACGACCCTTTCCAATGGCCTCGGATACTATCTCGCGGGGAAAACATATACTTTTACCGTGCAAGTTCTCGACCCCGACATCACCGGTTGGGCTGGGCTCAGCAATGTGGGAATTGTAATAGCGAACACCGCGAATATAGTGATTAATATCAACCCTTCCGGAACGGGAAGCGATCTCCCCGTGACCGTAGCATCGGGCTCAGTGAACGCCGTGGCAGATGTCTCCGGAAACTACAACAACTGCACAGTTAGCTTCAAGGTGACATTCCGCTGGGACACACCGGCCTCCGTTTGGGCTTCCGGCAGGTCCGTCACTGCGACCGCCACGACAACGAACACTCGTACAGATCAGCGTCAGATGTCGTACGGGGTCTGTTCTTCCATAAAAGTCCTCAATATGGCGGCTGATGGGGTCGCCGCCGACGGCATGGTGAATCCCTGGCACGATGCCTTTCATGTGACCGGGGTTATCGTGTACGATGTTCCTGGAGCGGGGACTGCAGACCGACTCGTGAGCGTGGTCCCGGGTGAGATAGCCGGAGCACAGCAGCTTTTGTATGTGGATGGCAACCTAACAGGGTTGTCCGATGGCGATAATGCGCCCGACGGAGTTGATTTTACCGTGACTTCGGGCTTTTGCAATACATTGCTTCCCATACTTGGTGACCACTCACTCCGCGTCCGGGTGCCGATGGCAACTGCGGGCGCTACGGTGGCTGCATCGAACAATATCACACTGAAATGCGACAGGGTCCAGGTGACCGGGATCACCTTCTTTAATGGAGGAGGGATTGACGCGCCCGCATATTACCGGTCGGTGAACCATCCCGGCACACAGGTGCGCTTAAACGCGCGGATGCAGAATGGGGGAGGGGCCCTCATAGGGAATACCGTGCTTATGGTGAGGAATGTAACCGAGGGAACTGATTTCCCGGTTACCATCGCAAACGGGCAGATGACCGGAGTGGCGAATGTGCCCAACCCCACAGTTGCAACGGTTCCTGCAGGAACTACAGTGCTCAATACGTATCGAATCCAGGCTATTACCGGAGGCGCCTCTGGGGGCGATACGTCTCCGGCCGGACAGAGTGACGAAACCCGAATAGCGCAGCCAGCCAGCCCCCAGATATACTGGGACAACGCAGACCCTCCGGGTGGCACCGCGGGTCCTTTCACTGCATGGCTGGGCCTTTCCCAGACGGCGTTTTCCCTCACCTTCAACTGGGCCCCCCTTACTGCTGGAGGGCCGGATTTTGACGGAGATTTTTATACCTACCGGGTGTACTATAGAGAAGTGGGCACAGCCCCGTGGCTCATTATCGACCGCACAACCGCGGGATTCTCTGCTCTGGGGACAATTAATACCGGGACGGTTTCCATTACTAATTTACGACCGGTGACGAATTATGATTATTATATCACGGCCGTAGATGTGTTCGGGAATGAGGTGTTGCCAGCAAATTATCTTTATTTTCGAGAGGGTCCACCGCCTCCTCCGGATAATGGAACGGCCAGCACTGTAGCATCAACGGTACTGGTATCGATTACCGATGGTATCGCCAAATACAGCGACGAGCACTTCGATTCCGACCGCAAGTCTACAGCGCGCCCCCTCAGAAAAACCTCCATCAGGGTGTCCATGTTTATCGTGGGGGTTGGTTATCTGCCGGATGTCGTAAACATCATTGGAATTCCCAATGTAGCAGACCCGATGACGGATGGGAAAATTATTGATGCCGGTGTATTAACCGGCACGGAAGGCGTTGATTATTATCGTTATGGAAGCCAGAAAGTCGGCGCCAACCAGTGGAACGGATATATTTCCGATTCCAGCCCCCTCATTCAGGAAGGGGCGAACTCCGCTTTTATTCTGGAACTCATCCGCGGGGGCGTGAAGTCGTATGTGGACCACAATTCGGAGGGGGAGAGCGCTCCGGGAAATCCTAACGACTACGAGTGGACATTTTCTATCTCATCATCGCCCACCTTCACTCCCTGGCCGACGCGGGTACTGAACAATGTCATCACCGACAGAAACCCCATGGCATATCCCTCTTTCTATCTTTCCGATGACGCCTATGTAACCATCAAGGCCTACGATATCAAAGGGAGGGCGCTGGATACGCTTCTCGACGGTGCCTTTCGTAAGGGGGGGCAGAACATCAAGGAGGGTGGATGGGGAGGCTCCAACCGTTCCGGCAAACGCCTGGGGCCGGGGCTTTACTATCTCAACATCAAGGCGAAACGCGCCTCGGATGGGCGTATTATCCTGGACGCGAAAGAAAAAGTCGTCGTAGCCCGGTAGTCCAGCAGGACGGCATCCCCCCCGGCTGTGGAGGGAGGGAGGGCAGTCAGGCGCATCGCTTGTAGAAAAGTGAGCTTTCTCCTTAAAATTTCTTGCATCTTTCTTAATTTGTTATATTATTACTGATATGTGTGCGGTTCGAAATACATCCTCTTTCCGTACCCTCACGGCGCTGTTTTTCCGGGCGTTGATTATTCTGGTGTGGGCCATCGGGATTATGTTTGCCCCATCGTGTTACTTTGGCGATGTGAAAGAGGCGGAGAAGTCCGCTGTCATTGTTCCCAAGATAAATATCCGGACCGGCCTTGTCACCCTCTCATCGGGAGGGGTGTACGATTTCGGAAAGGTCCCCACAGCGACGGCCAGGTCGAACCAGTTTATCATCGAAAACCTCGGCAGGGACTATCTGCTCCTCCAGGGGGCGCCCCCTGTCCAGGTGAGCGGCGCCGACGCGGCGATGTTTTCCGTCACGGTCCAGCCATCAAGCCCCATTGGCCCCTTTTCATTCAGAAACTTTACCGTCGTTTTCACACCTGCCTCGGACGGGGCGAAGTCCGCAACTTTGACCATACCGAGCACGGACCCATCCGTTGCTTCCTTCTCCATAGGCCTGACCGGAGAAGGGGACCCGAATATCGCCCCGGAAATTAACCTCAAACAGGGGGCTGCGGATATCGCCTCCGGGACCGGGAGCTACCATTTTGGGAGCACTCAGACGGGAACGCCCCTGGGGCCGGTCACCTTCACCATCCAGAACACCGGTACGAAGAACCTCAATGTTAGCGGAGTGTCAAAGGCGGGAATGGACGTTTCAGATTTTATTATCAACACCGGGGCTTTAACAAGCCCTGTGATTGCCGGAAAGGACACGACATTCACCATAACCTTTAATCCCTCCACGACGGGAAGCAAAACCGCCACCATTACTGTCACTAACGACGACGCGGACGAAGGTGCATATACCTTCGCCGTAACCGGCACGGGGACGGCAGCGCCGGTCCAGGACATTCACCTCACACAGTCCTCCGCCTATCTGCCGAACACAACAGGAGTTTACAATTTCGGCTCCATAAACCAGGGAGCTTCGAGCGCCGCAATACAGTTCACCATCTCCAACAGGGGGACCGCCAACCTCGGCGTCTCCGGTTTCAACAACAGCAACACAACCGATTTCAGCGCTTCGTTTCCAGGAACGCCGCTGATGATTCTACCTTCCCAAACGCAAACCTTCTCCATTGAGTTCACCCCGAAGAGCGCCGGGCTACGTACGGCTGTCATCACCATCAACAATGACGACCCGGACGAAAATCCATATACTTTCACCCTCCAGGGGACGGGCGTCGCCGTGCCGGAGATGGACGTATTTCAGGGAGGGAACCCTGCCGTAAACGGAGTGTATTCCCACAATTTCGGGAGCATCCAAGCCGGAAGTGCCAGCGATGCGGTTTTTACAATCAAGAACATCGGCACAGGCACGCTCTCCCTTCCGGCGACTGAAAGGGTGGAGATCACGGGTGATCCCGAATTCAGCGTGACGGCATTTCCCGGATCCACCATCCCTGGTGGAGGGACCGACAGCTTTACTATCAGGTTCAGCCCTCTCATTCCTGGCTCCTACTCGGCGATAGTGTCTATTGCGAACAATGATTCAGACGAAAACCCTTATATCTTCGATGTCAAAGGCGTCGCGACTCTTATCCCGATGCCGAAAATTGACCTGTGGCAGGGCAGTTCCCCGGTGTTGATCAGTTCCGAATTTGATATGGGGGGCATGACAGTCGGAGCGTCGCCGGTCGATGTGGCCTTCACGGTGAAGAACATCGGTTCGGCGGACCTCAACCTCACAGCGGGGCCGCCTCGAGTCGCCATTTCGGGGGACGGAGAGTTTACGCTTCTCTCCGACGCATCAACCCCTGTTCCTCCGACAGGGTCGTCAAACTTTACGCTGCGGTTTAACGCAACGGACATCTCACCTAAGAGCGCCACTGTGACCATCGCAAGCAACGATTCCGACGAACCGTCCTACCAGTTTACCGTCAGGGCCGTGGGAACCAGTCCGGAGATCCATTTAAAACAGGATTCGACCGATATCCCTAAGGGCGATACTTTTTCTTTCGGCAATGTCAATCTGAATGCGTCGAGCCGGCTCGATTTTACAATCGAAAATAAATCCGCTAATTCTGTACTGCTCCTCACCGGAAACCCGAAAGTTTCGAGTTCCGATCCAACACATTTCAGCGTTGTTGCACAGCCGCCGACATCGTCCATAGCGGCCTCCTCGTCCGCTGTGTTTTCGGTCAAGTACACGCCCTCCGGCGCTGGCGCGGCCAATGCGACTATTTCCATCGACAATAATGACGCCGATGAAAACCCCTACACCTTCACGGTCACCGGGACCGGGGTGAATCCGGATATAATAGTGAGGAACGACACGCCGGCGGACTTGCCCACAGGTGGAAACTTTGATTTCGGGAATGTGAAATACACACTCTCCCCGGAAAGGCAATTTACCATACATAATAAAGGGACGCATGGGGACCTTCACCTTAAAAGCAGTCCCAATGTGATAGTATCGGGGGCAGACGCGGGTTATTTTAGTGTGACTCAGCCCGCGAATTCAGCCATCGCGCCGGGACTCAGCGAACCGTTTAGCATCAAATTTAACCCTTCGAATTCGACATCGGTGGGCGAGAAAACCGCCACTGTGTCAATTTATTCCGACGATGTCGACACTCCCGTGTACCAGTTTACCGTCAAGGGGAAAATATGCGTTCCGAACATAGCTGTGACTCAGGGGGTGACGTCTCTCCCTGACGGGACAGGTGTTTATGATTTTGGCAATGGGAACAAGGGGTCTTCCAGCGCCGCGGTGACTTTCAATATAAACAATACCGGCGACGCCGAACTGGCGCTTTCCGGCGGTCCAAACTATGTGGTGCTTTCCGATTCAACACATTTCACTATAACCGAACAGCCCTCAACGGGGAGCATTTCCCCCGCCGGAACGACGACGTTTAAGGCCGTTTTCAATCCCCAGGCACTGGGCTATCAATCAACGACGGTTACAATAGTGAGCGACGACCCCGATGAGGGGACGTACACCTTCGAGCTCACCGGGACCGGGGTCGATACTGAGGCCCCTGTGGTGAATGTGACATCGCCGGGCGGCGGCTCATACGTGCGCGGCAATATTCCCGTGCAAGCGGTGGCGACGGATAATGTAGGAGTAGTTCAGGTTGAATTCTTTGTTGGCGGTAATTCAATCGGGACTGATACAGTGGGGCCTGAGCCGGATTTTTCGGTCAACTGGAACACCACGTCTCCGGGAGATGGTTTGAGGGCAATAAGGGCGGATGCTACTGATGCGGCGGCGAATACCGGCACCGATAATGATACTTCGGTAACCGTGGACAATACGCCGCCTAATGTGTCTATCGGCCCGCCCTCGGTTTCACATGCGAAGAACGGTACAGATGTTAAATTCACCCTGACTTATACTGATGCTAATTTTGACAATAGCAGTTCCCTTAAAGCGGGCGATATTACGCTTAATGCCACTGGAGGGGCAAGCGGTTCCATCGCTGTGGACGGCGCAAACGGAAATTCTAGAGAGGTGACAATAAGCAATGTCACCGGAGACGGTACCATAGGTATCAGCGTTAAGGCAGGGACGGCTGTGGACAAGGCGGGGAACACGGCCGATGCAGGAGGCCCCAGCGCTACCTTTATTGTGGACAATACGCCGCCGACGGTTACAATTGATTCTCCGGCGGAATTTGCGGTCGTTGATGCAACAACAACCATTGCATTTACTCCGAGTGAAACCGGCACAACCAATATGGTTCGGATAGATGCTGGATCATTTGCTTCAGCGGTGTCAGGGGCAACATTCGGATCGTTGAGCGGATGGGAGCCAGTTGGAACATCTTTCACTGTTGAAATCTATTGCATTGATGCCGCGGGGAACAAAGGAAGCTCGACAACAAGAAGCTTTACAAAATGATTAGAGTAAAATTTCTAAGCAATTAGCAAATTCCACCCGCCGAAGGCGGACGGGATTTGCTAAATAATTCAATTATTTGCATTCTCTAATGCTCAAGTTTTTTCCTACTGCTGGAGGCAGGTGGAAAAACTTGAGCGCCGGGTTTTACTCACTCAACTTTTGGACAAGGCCCTTTGCGGCAGTTTCCCCCATAGAATACGCCTTCTTGAAATCCTCGAGCGCCTCAGCGCGTTTTCCCCAATGATAGTAGGCTCGCCCCCGGTTGTAGTAGGTGCCTGCGCGAGCCGCGCCAGCGCCGATTATGCTGGAATAATCGTCCACCGCCTTTTCGTAATTCCCGGAATGGAAATAGGCATAACCCCTGTTGTGCAGGTATGAAGTATTATCCGGGTCCATTTCTATCGCCTCTGTGAAGTCCCGGATTGCCTCGCTGTATTTTCCATAATTAAGATACGCGGTGCCTCGGTTGTAGCGGGCGCTGGAATCAGCGGGGTCCTTTCTGATGGCGCGTCCGTAAGCGGCGATGGCTTCCTCGAATTTGCGGGCCTTCATGTGTTCATGGCCTTCGTTCTGGGCCCGGGCCGCGGCGTCCCGGTCCGGCCGGTGGTGCCGGTGGTATTGAAAGTAGCCTGCTATGGCGGCAGCTATGACCGCCGCCGCGGCGAACAGCATTGCGTAGCGAAGCTTCTCAGTGGGCCGTCTGTCCGAAGCGTTAGGGTTTGGTTGTGTTGTTTTCACATTTCATTCCTCCTGCAAAATATCAAAAAAACGTCGGGGCAGGGCCGGGCATGGGGGAGGGTGGAGATTAAGATTCGACTCTATTTCATGTTTTTCTTCACCAACTGTTCAAGCTTCTCCGCGCTGGAACCGGTATATACGTCCCTCCCCATGATGACCGTTGGGACTCCCTGGACATTCTTGCCGCGCTCCTTGCCCATTTTCACGAGCATGTTCCGGTTGTTCACGTCGTACCATACTTCATATTTTTTTACTGCGAGGCGGTATTGCCTGCCGAGGCGGTCCACAATCGGCTCCGCCTGTGCGCAGTGGGGGCAGTTTTTCCCATAGAAATAATACAGGGTTTTCTTCGTCTGGGCCAGGGCCTCATTGCCCCTCTCTGTATAAGGGGCAAACAGTACAAGTGCGGTGAAGGCGGATATCGCAACCGCGAAGATGGTTCGGTAAATTGATTTCATGGGACCTCCTGAATGCAGATATATGCATACAAGAGTAGCATAGAAAATGGAATATTTCAAGTTAACTGGTAATAATTATATTTCCCCCCGCTCTGGCGGGCTTGAAAACATAAGGGCAATATCAAAAACCTGGTTTTCCCGCCCCCCTTCGGTGGGCGGGAAAACGGAATTATTGTGATTTGCCTTAATTCTAACGCTTCCCTCAAATGAAAAAACTGCGGTTAGATTTCGAACCGGACTCCGAAAAGGGCCGTAACGTCCTTGCCGTTATAGAGGTTCACCATGGTTTCCACATGCGCTTTAAAAAAGAAAATGCTTACTTCGGCGCCAATGATGTACGCGGGGATGAAGGGGAAAGCTTTATACTTGTTGGTGGAAGTGAAAAGTAAATCCCCCACATCAGTGCCAAACCCGACATCGGCGGTCGTTAAAAGGCCGGTGCCGTTGAAGCTGGCCTTGAAAAATCCCGTCCCAAGAGTCAATCCAAAGCCGGTGTATACATCAATGATGGTAAAGAATTCCAGGTGTCCAATTGCCGTAATGGTACCGGATATGACTTTCCAGGTTATATCGGCATCATATGTTCCTGAAAATGATACGTCAGACAAGTCATATGTCGTACCGCCATCACCCACTTCAATGTTATTGAACACGGTCTCGTATTCGCCATGTATTTTAACTTTACCGAACATGCCGTCGCCGCCAACGGCTATTGTGATGCCTCCAAATGAAAACAGGGCAGGGACAATAGTGAACCGAGGCAATATATTATAGCGGACACGTCCTCCAATTGAATACAGGCTGTATTCCTCCGGAGTTGCCAGATTGTTTTCGAATGAAGGGGTATACATGAAGCTATCGAATAAAAATATTTTTCCTATGAAATCCAGCCCACCCATAAGGCCAAACCCGAAATGAAGGACCGGATTCGGGATTATCATTGGAAAGCTGCCATTGTCGGAAGCCTCGCTGTTTTTATCAAAATATTCCATGTTTGTACAGCCGACTCCCGCCGATATGCCGAGTTCAAAATGTGGGAACGTGCCTATTGACGCAGAACCATTAGGGTATCCCGTAATATTTGCCAGCGCAAATGCGTTTGCGAGGAGGGGGCCGTTAAGGTCCGAGCGGTCCTGGACCTGTAATTCGAGCCCGGTTTCATTGTAAGCGGTCAGCGGAGGTGTGAGGTTCACAATAATATCCGTACCCGCTTGAACTGACGGTGTATTAATTGCGAGGATGATAACTGTTGTTAAAAAGAAAAAAACCGATATTATCATCCTGTTGTATGCGGTATTTAATTTCATTGGGCCGGTCAATTAATCATTTTTCTTGAGGCAATTTCTAATAATCAGGTTTTCCCGCCCGCCGAAGGCGGGCGGGCAAACCGGAGTATTAGAGGTTGCCCTAAATTATTATCGGTCTTTTAATAA
>JARKUF010000025.1 GCA_029974015.1 Spirochaetota bacterium | reverse complement strand
AGGCACCGGCGACCAGAAGCGGCGCATCGATACGGCATATTCGGCCGGCGCCCGGCTAGCTTACCAGGAATGGGAGAACAGCACCCTTCTATGCGGGGTCGAATACGCCCGAAAAACACTCGCAATCGAGCGCACGTACATGGGACTTCCCTCCACGACCACGCACGAGCTCTCGTTCATCCAGCTCTCGGCCGGATACCGCCGTTGTGCGGGAATGCTGTACGGCGAGGCAGGGCTTTTCTACGCCTTGAAGGCGGGGACCTGGACCGACCGGCGCGAGCTTGGAAGCACCGTTACAACCTCACATATCGACAAAAAATCAGCGCATAACGAGGCAGGCGTTTTCCTCGGGGCCGGGCTGGCGCACAGCGTATGGACCGTCGTCTCTCTCGAGGCGGGGCTCCGCGCGGAGATATCATTCAAAAATGCCTGCACCGCCGGCGGCGACAGGCTGCGAACGAACTCGCTCCTGTTGACCGCAGGCGCCACCTATTCGATATCCCTATGAGCGGAAAAACAGCCCTTGCCGTGCTGTGTATGCTCCTGGCCTCCGTCCCGAGCCCGCTCACGGCCGCCGGAGACGCCTACTCGCACCGCACCGTGTTCATTCGCATGACAGCTTCGGGACTCGCGCCCGAAATCGTCGTGCGCGTGAACGACACGCTTGCCGAAGGACTGCGCACAACTCCACATCTCCTCCTCCTGCCCCACGAAGAGTATGCCGACCGATCCGAAGAGAAGGAGCGTCGTCACCACCGCCTTCCGGATCGCGCCTTCAAAATCGGCGCCCTGCGCTCGGCCGACAGGGTGATAACGGGAACTATCTCGCTACGTGAAAAGAGAACGCTCGTCCCGCTCGGTCGCGAAAACGCGGAACAGTACCTGCTGCGCCCGCTGAAAGACGAACAGTACGTCATCACCATCGAACTCATCGACGTACACGATGCCTGCACAATAGTCCGCATCCATGAAAAAACCACGCCCACCGGCCTCAACCGGAGCATCAGAAAAATACTGGCGGAGATTGCACGCCATTACCGGCCGAAAAAGTCCCAGCCCGCCGCCCCTGCCATCCTCACTCCGGAAAAACCCCAAAAGCGCGGCATCGAGCACTTCCTGTCGGCTTCACCGTCTGCCATAGTCCCGCTGGGGATGTACGGAAGCGTCGCCGATTACGGAGCCGGGTTCGCCTTTTCCGCCGGGGCGAAAACCGATATGCCCGAAACGCTTTCCATGCGATTCCTCGTCGAATTCCATCGCATGCACCCGCAAGCGGCGGACATCGATTCCTACAATTTCATCCAGCTCTGCCTGCTGGCCGGCTATTCCATGAAGCCCCATCCCGAACTGACCTTCACGCCGATGGCGGGAGCCGGATATCTGGCTCATCATTTAAAAAACAGAACCGATCACGCCCATTCCCTGTATCTGGACCCCCACGTCTGTCTGTATCTCGATATCGCCCGCCGGATCGGCAATGACGTCTCCCTGTTCGCTCTGCCCGGCACGGTCCTGTTTTTCGAAAAAGACGGCAGGTTCGCGTATCTGAACATCCAGGCGGGCGTGCGGAAAAACTTTAACACGAGATTATAATGGAGAACACGGCGCCGCCAGGCGCGTTGTCGCCTATGCGCATATTCACTCCGCGGCGGCTTCCCTGTTCGCCGCCGGAATTTTCATCGCGGCCGTGCTTTGCATAACGCTGCGGCGAGCAAGCGCCCGCGTGCGGCGAGTCCCTCCCCCGGCGCTGTGGACGTGTTGGCGGACGCCTCCTCCCCTGTCAATAAGGGGAACGCCCCCCCTCGTTCCCCCCTTGTCAGGGGGGAAGTGCCGGATGCCGCCTCATGCACTGACCGATACCATCGAACAGCCGTTAAGCGGTGCGCACGGATGCGCGCGAGGCGAGACTAACGCCCCCGGCGTGCGGAGGTATAATATTCTAGAATTATTGAAAATTATAAAAACTTTGTAAGTATAGAAGAAGAAGAAAAATGGTAATTTCATTTTACTTCCGTTGTAATATCTTTTCAATATGATACGTCAGGCCCTCCACTTTCAAGAGGGCCTGACTTTTTTTCAATCATTAACACACCTCCCCCCTCACCTCTCCTTCTCCACACAGTTTATATGGCAATCTTTGGTTAAAGTAGGGCCCTGTCACTATCACTAGTGTTTTCCTTGACAGTTTCTCCAATTATCTTTCCTATTCGCTCATGGAAAATTTTCACACTCATGATAGAGGTTATAAGTACCTCTTCTCAAACCCGCTTCTGGTAAAGGAGCTCCTTGAGTCTTTTGTGGACATGGACTGGGTCGGTAAAATCGATTTCTCAAAGGCCGAAAGTCTGAACACCAGTTTTATCTCTGATGAATTCAAACACAGAGAATCAGACATTATTTATAAACTGAAACTCAACGACAATGAGATCTATCTTTACCTTCTTATCGAGTTTCAGTCGACCGTTGACAGGTTTATGGCTTTGAGGATGCTTAGGTATACCCTTGAGCTCTATGATTACCTCATAAAAAACAAGGTTACGAAAGAACTACCGGTAGTGTTTCCGTTAATGCTTTACAACGGTGAAGCCAAATGGACAGCTCCTGAATCTCTTTCAAAGCTAATAAATCTGCCGGAAGAGCTAAAATCCTTAAAAAAGTACGTGCCTGAGTTCAGATATTTCAGTATAATTGAAAATAGGTACAGCGACAGACAGCTTAAAAAACTGGGTAACCTTACATCCGCTATATTTCTTCTTGAGAACCAGGATAAGGAAAGGCTTTTTAAGGTAATTGAAGCCGTAAAGTCGCACCTTGAAGGGAGTGAAATCAGCGCCGTCAGAACATTTCTGGCGTGGCTTAAAAAATACCTTCAGGTTAACGCGACCATTGAAGATGCAGAGAAAGGCATTAAGAAGATAAAATCATCGGTTGAGGCAAAATCTATGTTAGCAAAAACTATAGAAGAAGTAAGAAAAGACCTTGT